>NZ_NRTA01000005.1 GCF_002286735.1 Leptolyngbya sp. BC1307 | reverse complement strand
TCACGGCTTGACACCGAGATGGTTGAAGTCCCTCGGACTCTATTCAACGCCTGGTCTGACTTGCTTTGCTATGCGGCTTAACGGATAAAGTCGAGCTAAGGCGTAGTTGAGCGATCACAGCACTATCTCAGCTATCAGCAGCGCTTACAACCAGGCGACTTCGCTAGCAGGCGCTAGCCCCTCGTAAAGTTGCCAGGCTCGATAAAGCGAGTAAAAATAGGGCACCATCACGAATACGGTCGAGCGAAACCGCCTACGGAGCGCGCTGACAACGCCACAAATCATACAGAGGGCAGAGGCTAGCAGTCATGCCCTACCAGACAATGAGATCTAGTTTTTATGTTGATGCTATGGCTGTCATCTCGCCCCATCTCAAACAAACAAATGCGGGCTATTCGTATTCTGGAGATCTATCTGATCCTCTGGTAGACGCACCTGCTCATCTGCTGGACGGTGCTATTGATATTGCCAACTACGCAGCGAGTCATGCGGCGGATGTGGACTGTGTGGGTGGGTTTCCGGCAAAAGAGTTTGAGCGGCTGGCTGAGGCTGGCTTTCTCATAGCGCCGCTTCATTCAGATCGAGGCGGCTCCGGTTTAGGCTTTCAGTCCAAACGAATCGGGATTACGCTGCAAATTCTTAAGCAGATAGGTCGCGGTAATCTGTCGTTGGGCCGGGTATACGAGGGGCATGTGAATGCGCTGCAGCTGGTTCAAACCTTTGGCTCGCTGCCGCAGGTACGGAAATTTGCTCAGGATGCCCGCGATCGCAAAATCTTTGGTGTTTGGAATGCTGAAGCTGAAGATGGCGTTAAGCTGCTGCCCGCCGGAGAGGGCCGCTATCGGCTGACAGGCAGCAAGACATTTTGCTCGGGCTGTGGCTATGTAGAGCGGCCTTTTGTCAATGGCACTCTGCCAGATGGCGGCTGGCAAATGTTTATTGTGCCGATGGAGCAAGCGAGTGTAAAGGTTGACCCGGACTGGTGGCAGCCGCCGGGGATGAAGGCTTCGGCTAGCTATAAAGTCGATTTTACGGGGGTGGAGCTAACGGCGGGGGATCTGATTGGTCAGCCCGGCGACTACTTTCGCCAGCCCTGGCTAACGGCGGGTGTGATTCGCTTTGCGGCGGTGCAGCTAGGTGGGGCCGAAGCGCTGTTTGACGCGACTCGCATTTATTTGCAGAACATGGGACGGATTGATCATCCGCATCAGCAGGCGCGGCTCGGGAAGATGGCGATCGCCCTCGAACAAGGCCATCTCTGGCTGCAGGGTGGCGCGGCTCAGGTGGAACGCTATGCACCTGTTTTTGGCGGCTTGCCAGGAAAATCACAGACAGATCCGGCGCAGCTAGTGGGCTATGCCAATATGGTGCGCACCGCCATTGAACAGATCTGCATAGACATGATGCAGCTAGCCGAACGCTGTATTGGCACCCGAGGGCTGCTGCCACCACACCCGATGGAGCGCATTATTCGAGATTTGACGCTATATCTGCGGCAACCCGCGTTCGATATTGCCTTGACCGGGGTGGGAGAGCATGTACTGGTACAGACAGAGCCTGCTAGAGAGCTGTGGTCATAGTCATGGGCGGTTCCTCTACGGTGACAGCTATCGAATCTTTGCCGCTGCGTTCGGCAGATGAAGCGTTTTTGGGCTGCCAGCGAGCGGTTGTCGTCGCGCCTCATCCAGATGATGAAACATTGGGATGTGGGGGAGCGATCGCGCTGCTTCAACAGCGTTCTATCCCTGTGCATGTGCTGGTCATGAGCGATGGCACTCAGTCTCATCCTGATTCAAAAAGCTATCCTGCTGATCGGCTCAGAGTGCAGCGAGAACAAGAAACCTGCGCCGCCCTAAAAGGATTGGGAATCTCCGAACCAAAAGTCACTTTTTTTCGCTGGCCTGATACTGCGGTACCGGGCCTGGGCGATCAAGATTTTGCGACAGCGGTTGACCTGTGCTCCGAGTCTCTTCAGCGCTGCCAGCCGTCGCTGCTATTTGTGCCGTGGCAACACGACCAGCACTGCGACCACCGCGCTACCTGGCAAATTGTGCAGCAGGCTGTTTCAAATTGGCCGCAGCCACCCCGACAGGTTGTTTATTCCATTTGGGGCGATCGCGCCGCCGGCTTACCAGCATTACCCCCAGGAGAAACCGGGTGGCGGCTCGATATTCGCGCCGTCGTAGCGGTCAAACGTCAGGCTGTGATGGCGCATCAATCACAAACAACCGACTTAATCAATGACGATCCGAGCGGGTTTCGGCTGACGCCTGCCATGTTAAACAATCTCATTCAACCGTGGGAAACCTATCTAGAGGTCAAGTAATGTCGCTATCTCAGCAATCTGATGGGCAATCACTGCCGCCGAGCTACTTCGAGCAGATGTATGCCGCCGATCCGGATCCGTGGCAGTTTGAAACCAGTGAATACGAAGCCAAAAAATACGCAGCAACGCTGGCTGCTCTGCCCAAAGCCTACTACCGCTCTGCTCTAGAAATCGGTGGCTCAATCGGCGTTCTAACCGAGAAGCTCGCAGCTCGCTGTCAGTCTTTGCTGTCGCTAGATGTCTCAGAGCAGGCGCAAGCGCGCGCTAAAGCACGCTGTTGTGATCTATCTCATGTCGAATTTGAGATCATGCAAGTTCCTCATCAATATCCGCCTCGCACCTTTGATCTGACTCTGGTATCAGAGGTTGGCTACTACTGGGGATGGGATGATTTGCCTCAGGCGCAGCAGCAGATTGCCCAACAGCTCGAACCAAACGGACATTTACTGTTGGTACACTGGACGCCGTATGTAGAAGAGTATCCGCTGACGGGCGATCAGGTTCACGAGGCTTTTTTGTCGCAGGTGGGCACTCTCTGGCGTCCTTTAGTCAGTCAGCGAGAAGATCGGTATCGACTGGACCTGCTGGAGCGTCTCTAAAATGACCTGGGGAGCCCAAAGCGGCGTTTGCCCCCCTGTCCGATGCTGGCGTAGCACCTGTAATCGCTGACGCAAGTGCATGTTGGCAAAACTGATCTCGGTAGCTGCCCGAGAGGTTGCGTAGTTGCTATTTTGCTTTTGCTTAGCGCTGATTGCCTCTACCAGTAGCCCAAACGTGGGCGCAGCCTCGATCTCCTGGCGCAGCCGAGCCTCAGAAAGCCCCAAACTTTTGGCCAGTAGTTTTGCATTGTACCCGTAGGTTCGGATGGTGAGGCCGTGGAGACCGCCCCCCTGTAGCGCCGCCCAAATCTGCCGTAGCTGCCGGCGCACTAAAATGCGGGCTTCAGTCAGTTGCGGTGATTCGACCCGGTAGTGCTGCCGACTGGCCTGAGCCAACTCTTCTAACAGCTCCGCGAGGCCACCAGTGGCCCTGCCTGTCCGCCGGGCGCTGGTCACCACGCGCACGTCTATGCTATGACGAATTTTGGCATCGGCCTGCTGTAGCTGGCGATACAGCGCAACATCTTCTTCTTCTCTAACGCAGGGCAGACCCCCCACCCGACCGTACATCTCCGCTAAAACTGACATATTTGCGCCGTAATATTGAAAGTGCCGGGGCCAGCAGTCGTGAGGCTGCGGATCTAAGAAAGCCTCTATCTGAGACGTGAGATACCGATGGGCCAAACGACGCAGATAGTGAAGCGAAATATCCTGGTTGATCTCTACAGCGGCGGCTCTTTGCGTCAGGATACGCCCACCTACGGCATCTACTCCCTTGTCAAATTCCTTGAGTAGAGTACTAATCCAGGTAGGAGAAACTTCTGTATCTCCATCGGTAGAAGCAATGATGCGTCGATCCAGTCCAATTGTAGAGAGCCGCCGATAGGCTTCATTCATGACCATTTGGCGAGCTTTACCGACGTGAGCTTGAGCAGGTGGCAGGTTGACTTCTAAAACGTGAAGCTGAAGGGCAGGGTAGGTTTTACTGAGAGAACGGGCGATCGCTGCCGAATCATCGCTACAGTTATTCGCCAGTACCAAGAGTTCGTAGCTGTTGGGATTGATCGGTTGGCCCTGCTCGTTGACTTGGTGGGCGATCGCCTCGATCATCGCGGGTAGGTGACCGGCCTCATTACGAACCGGAACAATGACACAAACGCGACAATCTTGAAGCGGAGATGTGGATGTCAAAGGAGGGAGATTGTCCGGGCACAGTTCTAAACGGGGCTGATGAACAGAAAGTGCGGGCGTGATCGAGTGATACAAGAGAGAAGCATCCTTACAAACGGAATTTCTCAAATTCTTGCAACTCTGCTCTATTTGTTCCTCTCTACAAGGTTGTATCTCTTGTAACAGACAGTGATGAATTGAGCAAAGCACTCACAGCGCCAGACTTTACCCGCCTATCATTGGCTGCGCCAATTTCAACAGCCCGTACAGAAATTTTAATGATTTCATGGGACGACCCAAAGTTCGTCCTGATACCCCCAGAGCGACCAACAGAGCAACCAAGTGTCAGCCAGTATCAACTGCCATGAGACCCCATATCTGTCATTGATCCATCTGTATTTTTTGCTGAAGGGATAGGCGTTCAGCGTTACGAGGATCTCTCTGCCCTGTGAGAGATCCGTGTAGATAGAGACAATTTCTGCTTCTGTTAGTCCTGACCTGACTTCACGTCTGCCTTAAGCGCTAGCATTAGCTGCCCCGGTAGGTGCTGTAAGACCAGGGCGAGCACAGCAGCGGCACATGGTAGTGCGCTGAGACATCGGCAATACCAAATCGGATGGGCACTACCTCCAAAAAAGGAGGATCGGGCAGTTCAGAGACTTTAGACTTGAAGTAGGCATTTACGGCGAACCGCAGCTCATAGATGCCTACTTTAAGGTCGGTATCTGCCAGCAGAGGAGAATCGGTACGGCCATCTGAGTTGGTAGTTACCGTCTTGATCAAGCTGGCTGCCTGCAAAGGGTCGATCTGCCACAGCTCAATCTCTAGCCCAGCCGCCGGACAGCCATGTGCGGTATCTAAAACATGCGTTGTCAGTTTGCCGGTCATCGCTACCATTCCTATTTCTCTTAAAAGCGTTCTGCGAAAAAGCGTTCTGCGAAAAAGCGTATTGGGTTAGGCCGAAGCAGCGATGCTGTTCTACTTTAAGGGGCCTTGAAGAATCAAACCCGAAATCGCACCGATAATGGTGTCTCCATCCGCATTGGCCAGGTTGTCGTACCATTCTTGCGTGCGATCAGGGTCTTTGCCGTGAATCATATCGGCGCGTTTGCGAGCCTTGAGAACAACCTCGGCTGTGCGATCGCGTCTCAAGCCCTCATATCGCTTTAGCGCGTCCGCCACGCCCAAGTTGGTCGTCAGCAGCGAATTCGCTAGCACCCAGGCATCTTCAAACGCCTGACAGCCGCCCTGCCCCAAATCTGGCGTAGCACTATGGCCAGCATCGCCAATGAGCGCCACCCGCCCTTTGACAAAGGCGCTGAGTGGGTCGATATCGTGAATTTTGACGCGGTTAGTGGCATCCGGGTCTAGCTGAGCAATCAGCCGCTGTACCGGTTCAGCCCAGCCCTCAAAGTGTTCGGCGAGTTCGGCCTGTAGGTCGGCTGGCGGCTCAATGTCATAGTCAAGCGGCTTGTCAAAGAAAAAATAGAAGCGATCGCCCCCAACTGGCATCATCGAGGCCCGCTGACTGTCGCCCACGTAAATCACCCAGCTCTCTTTATCGGCCAGTTTTTTATCTGCCTCCACCAAGCCATTCCAGTTCACATAGCCCGCGTATCGCCGCTGTGTCGCGTGCCCCAAAACATGCTCACGAACAACCGAATGGGTGCCATCCGCACCGACGACAATATCGCCTGAAACCCGACTGCCATCTTCAAAAATTGCAGTCGCCTTGTCTTCAGTTTGTTCAACAGCAACGCACTTGGAGCTTAGATGCACATCTTCTTCTCCAAAAGCCGTCAGCAGCATCTGCTGCAAGTCGGTGCGCGAAACCGGATAAGGGTGTTGTCCGACGGCTTCTATCAGCGGTGCCAGGCTAAAATCTGTCAGCGTTTCTCCTACTTTGTTGATGTAGGTCATGCGGTTCATGGGCCCGCCGATCTGGGCGATCTCCTTTCCTAAGCCCAGCCGGTTCATCACTTTGACGCCGTTAGACCAGAGAGAAATTCCTGCACCTGCCGGTTTGAGTTCTTGCACTCGGTCATATACTTCGACTTCGTAGCCCGCATGACGCATGGCGATCGCCGTCGCCAGCCCGCCCATCCCCGCACCGATCACTACCACCTTTAGATTATCCATTGCCTACTCCGCATCATCCTGTTTTAAAAGCTGACTGAAAAGCCCATCAGCCCTTATGCAACTATCGCTCATTTTTCCATCATAAAAGATATTCATCAAAAGGCATTGAGTTTTCACTGGCTGAGTTTGTTCATGTTGAACATTATGGTGGCTTCGTATCTTGATATCTTGAGCGGCAGTATCCGGCTACATTCAAGTTAGAGCTAATGGATTGAGCAGACCTTATTCGGTGCGATAGGTAAAACAATCGATGAAACAAAAAGACGAAGTTACAGAGGATCTCAGAATAGACGTGTCTATGCAGTCTGGAGAGCCCCTCATAGAAGAAGCGACAGCAACGACACCCCCTAAGTCAGACTTGATCTACGGACTAGAGGCCGTTCCGCCGCTGAGAGAAACAATTTTTGCAGCACTTCAGCATGTGATGGCCTGCTTCGTCGGCATTGTTACCCCTTCTTTGATTATCGGGGGTGCTCTGCAGCTGCCCCCTGAGACAGTGGCCTATTTGGTCAGCGCGTCTCTTTTTGTCTCGGGTATTGCTACTTTTATTCAGGTCAAGAAGTTGGGGCCTGTTGGTTCAGGGCTGCTGAGCATTCAGGGGACTAGCTTTGCCTTTATTGGCCCAGTCATCGCGACAGGTTTGGGGGTGACCGGTGCTGGCGGAACGCCAGAGCAAGCCTTGGGCACCATCTTCGGCATGTGCTTCCTCGGCTCTTTTATTGAAATGTTTCTCAGCCAATGTTTACAGTTTGCCTCTCGCGTGATTACGCCGCTAGTCACAGGCACAGTGGTTTCTCTTATTGGTTTAACGCTGATTAATACGGGCATCACCGCGATGGGAGGCGGGCCTTTAGCTAGAGAAAACGGCACTTTTGGCAGCCCACAGAATCTGGGACTGGCCTTTTTGGTGCTGATCATGATTGTGGTGCTCAACAGCTCTAGAAATATCTTTTTGCGGATGGCTTCGATTGCGATCGCCCTGATCACCGGCTATATCGTCGCGCTGTTTATGGGCATGGTCAATCTCAGCAGTCTCAGCGGGGCCTCTCTATTTTCTCTCCCGATTCCCTTCAGGTTTGGCTTTGGGTTTGATGTCATTGCCTTTATTCCTTTTGCCTTTCTGTTTTTGATTACTACTATCGAATCGATTGGTGACCTCACGGCGACCTCTGCGATTTCGGGCGAACCGATTGCGGGCGAAGTATACATGCGCCGGATTAAGGGCGGCGTTTTAGGTGACGGCGTTAACTCGCTGATCGCAGCCTGCTTTAATACCTTTCCGAACACGACTTTTAGCCAGAACAATGGGGTGATTCAGCTCACGGGTGTCGGTAGTCGCTATGTCGGGTTGTTTATTGCTGGCTTCTTTTTACTGGCCGGACTCTTTCCTATTATTGGCGGTGTGATTCAGGCGGTACCGCAGCCAGTGCTCGGGGGCGCAACGCTGATCATGTTTGGCAGCGTGGCTACAGCCGGTGTTCGCATTCTCTCGACGATTACCTTTACCAAGCGGTCAGCTATCATCCTGGCAACCTCTTTGGGCTTGGGCGTTGGGGTCACCTACGCACCAGACATCCTAGAGCAAATGCCAACGCTGGTGAAGAGCATATTTTCTTCGGGTATCTCGACGGGTGGCCTCACCGCACTACTGCTCAATATTTTTTTGCCGGGTCGCGAAGAAGTCGAATAGGTCAACGGGCTACGGGCTAGACTGACAAGCCATCTAACAAACCCATCTAACAAACCAGAGAGACAATCGCTGTCAATAGCTGGTCAACCTCTACTGGCTTAGCGAAATAGGCTTGAAACCCCGCTGCGATCGCCTGCTTTTCGTACTCTGGGCTGGCATAGGCCGTGAGGGCGATCGCCGGAATCTCACCGCCCTGCTGAGCGGGCCGCTGGCGGATCTGCCGAATCAGCTCATAGCCATCTAAATCAGGCATACCAATATCGCAGATCAGCAGGTCTGGAATTGACCGGTCTAGCTGTTGCAGACAGTCCAACCCTGAGCTTGCCTGGATGACCCTGGCCTGTTTGTCTGCCAAAATCTCAGTGACAATCAGGCGCGAATCAGGATCGTCATCTACGATCAAAACTTTGAGCTGCGCCAAACTGCCCGTCTGACAGCTTGCAAACGCATCCGCTTGGGCAACGGCAGCGCCCCGCATCAAAGGCAGTCGCACTGTAAACACGGTGCCCTGATTTTCTCCTGGGCTCTCTACGCTAACGGTGCCCCCATGTAGCTCGCTCAGCTGACGCACAATCGCTAGCCCTAGTCCTAGCCCGCCAAACTGCCGGGTGAGTGTGCTATCTGCCTGACGGAAACGCTCAAACACATAGGGTAAAAACTTAGGCTGAATGCCCACCCCCGTATCACTCACCTGAATACAGGCCTGGTCGTCAATGGCGGCTAAGCGAACGGTGATTCGCCCCCAGGCAGCGGTAAACTTGACCGCGTTAGAAAGCAAGTTCCAAACGATTTGCTGCAGGCGGGTAGGATCGCCCTGTACCATCACGCCTGACTGTAGCGCCGTCTTGACCTGTAATGATTTAGACTGCGCGGCTAGCTGCACAGTTTCTAGCGTCTGAGTAACCACGACTTTTAAGTCAACCGGTTCAGCCTCAAGCTCTAGCTTGCCTCGCAGCATACGAGCGATATCGAGAAGATCCTCAATCAGCTGCGTTTGCAATTTGGCATTGCGCTCAATCGTTTCTGCTGCCATCTCTGTTTTCTCAGGCGACAGCTTTCCCCGTCTGAGCAGCGTGGCCCAGCCCAATATAGGGTTTAGCGGCGTTCTTAGCTCGTGAGAGAGTACGGCCAAAAACTCGTCTTTTACTCGACTGGCGTACTCAGCCGCTTGCCTGGCCGTTTGCTCTTCCTGCAAAGCTTTAGAAAGCGCCGCTTCCGCCTGATGCAGATCGCTAAAGTCGCGAATGCTCACCAGCACTTCGTTGAGCCCTAAAGGCACAATTCGCACCTCATGCCGGCAGGGTTTATCCTCTATTTCTAGCTGAAATTCATAGCGCTGCATTTCTCCAGTGGCGATCGCTTTTGCCGCTGCTGCCAACCGCCGCTCAGCAACTGGTGGCGAGAGAATATCACGAACGTTTTCACCGATCATCTCCGCTGATGTCTGGCTCAGCGGGAAATTGCCAGCTTTCACATCAAGGTAGGTACCGTCTGCGCGCATCCGAATAATCAGATCGGGCAGCGCTGAAAGAATGGCCTGATTCAAAGCTTCGCTGTGGCGCAGCGCGTTAGCAGTCTGCATACGTTCGGTGATATCGACCCCCGAAGGCACCAAATATTCCACCTTGCCAGCATCGTTAAAAACCGGTGTCAGGCTGAAGTCGATAATCATGAGCTGATTATCAGCCACTCGAACTTGCGTATCGTAGCGAATGGTTTTGCCCTGCATTGCCTGCTGGATGGCGGCGCGCAGCTTTGCTTGGGCCCCGGGCGAATGTGCCCACCAGTGGGTCTCTTCAAACGGTAACCCCAGCACCTCTTCAGGTTTCAGGTCAGCGGCGTCCAGCGCTAGCTGGTTAACTTCAGTCAAAATACCGTCAGGGGTGACGACGCCGACGTAGCTATTGAGGCTGTTGATTACCTGGCGGAGCTTTTGTTCACTGCGACGCAGAGCGCGTTCTGACTGCTTGCGTTCGGTAATGTCCCGGCTGATGCCAGCAATGCCAAGCGCCTGGCCATTGTTATCTCGCCAGACAAATTTGGTAGTGAGGAGCGATCGCGCCTCTCCAGATTGAATAATCTCTTCTTCATAGCTAACCGACTGACCCGAGCGCAAAACCCGCTGATCGTCTGCCTGAATCTGCCGGGCGATCTCCGGCGAGAAGAGCGCCTCATCGTCTTGCCCGACCATTGCCTCGACAGTGGTGTGCAGCCAGCTAGCCGCCGCCTCATTAGCCAGAATGTATTTTCCCTGCAGGTCTTTGACAAATACGATATCAGGCATACTCTCCGTCACCGCTCGGAGAATCAGCTCAGCATGAGAAGGGGCAGCAGCAGAAGTTGAATTTATCATGATATTTTCAAGCTCTGGAGTAAACCTGTGCCCAGGGCTGTTACCACGGCGATTGTAATGCTTGATACTGTATCGTCCTAAGATAGAGTTGTGCAATCTGGTGAAATGACTTTTGTATATTCATCTAACAGAGCAGTATCCCACCTAGTAATTTGTACGAAACCGTACAATGTAGACATCTATCTAAAGAGCTATTTTCTCCTATTTCTACTCTGCCGGCTGAGGTCAGTTAAACCCGCTAAGCGGTCTTCCTATCGGGACAGATAGTCAACCAGTCATCATCTGCGTATGAACAGAAAGCTCAGATAACCAGACCGTCGGGGGTTTATATAGTCGCCCGATCTGTGCGATTGGGTTCCCCCTAATTGGGGATGAAGATTATTAGCAAACAATCAAATATAGGACTCAAGAGATTTGGATTTAGAGACAGATCTCTCTCAATGCTGTTGAAAGATATTAGGAGAACCTTATGCCTACCGAACTACACCGCGCCGTTGGACTGTTTTCTAGTCGTCGAGATGCAGAGGCTGCGCTCATGCAGCTTAGAGACAGCGGCTTTAATATGGACAAAGTCTCTGTGGTTAATAAAAATGCTGAAGCCGATAGCATGCATGGCGCGGCTGTCACATCAGAAAAAGATAACAAGATCGCTGAGGCCGCCGGCAAAGGAGCTAAGATTGGCGGCATTGGCGGGGGTACCATTGGGCTGATCGGCAGTCTCGGCATATTGGCGATTCCGGGGGTTGGCCTGATCGCTGAACTCGGCGTATTGCTGGCAAATACGGTGCTGGGCGGTGCGATTGGTGCCGCTGGGGGTGGCTTGGTCGGAGCGCTAGTCGGCTGGGGTCTGCCTGAAGATAGGGCTCAGTACTATAGCGATCGCGTCAACAAATCAGGCGACTACCTGGTCATGATTGAAGGTGACACCGCTGATATTCAGAACGCCCAAACTGTTCTTACGAACAATCGCATTAGCGACTGGCAAACCTTTTCAGCCACGACCGATACCCGCACCGACGCCCGCTTAGACAGCAAAACCCGGCTAGAGCCGCCGGCTACTGGACACAGTATCGGCTAGACGAACTGGGCTAAGCGATCGCCAGCAGCTCACACAGCTGCTGCGCTGTTGCTGGCGCAAGCAAAACGCCGTTGCGATAGTGACCGGTTGCCAGGATGACATTGCTGATATTGCCTAGCGGCTTAATGACCGGGGCCGGTTGGCCTACCGGACGAGGCCGCAGGCCGCTCCAAGTTCTGAGGATTTCGGCTTGAGCGATCGCGCCGCAATACCGTTCTCCCCCCTGTCGTACAGCCGCTAACCGCTCAGCTTCGGGCAGTAGCACTCCTTGCTCGGGAGGGAATTCTACCGTCGCGCCTAGCCAGTAGCGTCCCTCTCCTAGCGGCACCAGATGTACGTCATCGCCATTAACCACTGGCTGAAAATCTGCTTTCCCTAAAACCCGCGACAGCTGAATCTCCATAGCCTGACCCAGCACCGGCATCAGTTCTAGGGGCTCATCATCTTTTCCGCTATTCTCTTTTCTGCTATCTCCCGTTAATTTAGTCAACGCTGCTGAACCCAACCCGGCTGAAAGCACAACCCAATCTGCCTCAAGATCGCCCTGCACCGTTTGAACGCCTCTACACTGCAGTCCTGCCATCTGTAGCCGCGTAACTTCGGTATTCCAGCGAAAGGCCACGCCTCGGGCCGCCGCCGCCGCGACTAGCGCCTGTGTCAGGGCTACCGGATGCACCTGCCCGTCAGCGGGTGAATAGATGGCTGCCTTCACAGAGGCTAGCTCAAGCGCTGACTGACTAACAATGTCAATATGCGGACAGCGGGCCTGTAGCATTTCAGGGCTCCAAATTTCCAATGGCCAGCCCTGAGCGTGACGCTGTTCTTTTAGCGCTTGCCAACGAGGCAGCTTGCTCTGATCAAAGCACAGACTCACAATCCCGTCGGTGTTAAACGGAACGGGGTATCCCTGCAGCGCTAGCTCCGCGATCAGCGCCCGATAGCGGCGAGTACTGGCCTCGCGCAGTCGCCAGGTACGCCCTTTTGTTTTATGGCTGATGACGCCCATTAGCACGCCCAAAGCCGCCCCTGTAGAGCCCTGAGCTGACAGCTGCCGGTCTATGACAACAATGTCTGCAGAGACTTTATGGCTTAGCTCATAAGCTGCCAAAGCGCCTACCACACCGCAGCCAACAATTACGATCTTAGGGTTTGTCACCATTGGAATCTAGAGAATAAAAAACAGAGAATGAACAACCACCCTCTGTTGATAATTATGAGCTTTCACATCATCAGGTTTCCTGGTTTAAGTAGGAAGCCTCGATGGGGTACTCGCGCTAACTTGCTGCGTTCATGTCGTTAGGCGTCAGTTTTTCGGCCTCTGCCTGAAACTCGTCTGAGCCGCCGTCTAGCAGGACTGGCGCACGCACCATGTCTTCTGGCTCAGCTCGCACTTCTTCAGGGTCAGGAATGGCCGTCGTCATTTCGTAAACGCTGGGCTCCTTTGTTTCTTCTGCTTGCTGGCGAGCCCCTTCAGGCAATAGCGTGAAAAACGCATCGAAGTCGTCTACAAATTCGCCATACTGAGCGATCGCGCTGTCATAGTTGCGTGCTTGAGAGGCTTCATCCAGGTTTTGCAGGTGGCCCAAAATGTCATCCGTGAGGAACTTGGCCTTTTCTTGATCTTCAGGCAAAAGCTGATTGCTCAAGCGCGTCAGCTCAGAGCGCAGTTGGCCTAGCGGCCCGTGGGTGAAATTATCTACATTGATCCAGTTGTCTTTTTCAATGTACTTGGCCAATTCAGGCAATCGCTCGCGGGTCGCCTCAATGCGGTTGACGTAGTTTTGCAACTGGGTAATTTTTTCGGGCGTGTAGGTGGGGGCTTCAGCGGCTGGGCCGCCGCCGCAGCTCACCAAAAGGGTGGCGATCGCTGCTAGCAAAACGCCTACCACGGCTCGATATGGTCTCATGGAAAACCTCGTACTCGATTCTAAGATTGCGTTACTCAGTGTAAATCACAGTGTCTTTAGATCAAACGGCCTACGGAGCCAGAGGCCGCCACAGAGCATCCGCCATCCGACAGACATCGCGCATTTGAGGCCCGTCATGTACTCGCAAAATGTCGGCCCCGTGGGCGATCGCACAGTCGCAGGTTGCCGCCGTTCCCCAAGCTCTAGCGTTAGCCTCCGGCTGATTGATAATTTTGCCGATAAAGCTTTTACGCGAAGTGCCCACCAAAATCGGACAGTTCAGAATTTTCAGCTTCTCTAATTCCTGCAGAATAGTGATATTTTGCGCTGCCGTCTTCGCGAAGCCAATACCCGGATCGATGGCAATCTTTTTCGGATCTACACCAGCCGCGATCGCCCGATCTGCCTGTCCTGCCAAAAAACTGACGATCTCTCTCATGAGGTCTTCGTAGTCTGTCATCTGCTGCATGGTTTCGGGCGTGCCGCGCAGATGCATTAATATCAGCGGCGCGTCGAACCCGGCAGCCACTTTGAAGATATCGGGTTCAAACGTGCCGCCAGAGATATCGTTAATCATGTCAGCGCCCGCTTCTAGCGCTAGCCGGGCAACTTCGGCCCGGGTCGTATCGACCGATATCGGAATTTCTCTGAGCCAGTCGTGATTGGTGGCGCGGATGGCTTTGATGATGGGTAAGAGGCGATCGCACTCCTCCTCTACAGAAATTGGCCTGGCTCCGGGCCGGCTAGACTGCCCGCCAATATCGAGAATGTCCATCTCCGCTTCTACTAGCTGCTGCGCCTGAGCCAGCGCCGTCTCGACCGTGTCAAACTGGCCCCCATCGCTAAAGCTATCTGGGGTAACGTTGAGCACGCCCATTAAATAAGTACGGCTACCCCAGTCAAACCGCTTGTCTCTAATCTGCCACGACTGCGCCGCTGCCGCCTCAGCCTGCCCCTCTTCTACAAACAGCCTGGCCAGCCGGTTATAGGTACCCGGCCCCAAATACTCAGGGTGAGCCCGCAGCCGACCGTACACCCACACCGGTTTGCCGCCCTCTAAAATACGAATGTCTTTAAACCAGCTTTTGAGCGAAGGCTTCATCGAATTCGCCGTCTCTAGCGCGTCCGTCCATCGTTCAAATGTTTGCTCAAATCCGGGCGTTACTATTTTAAAAGCCATGGCTCCAGCTTATTTTTCCTCTGCAGCAGACTTTATTTATACACCGCCTGAGACCGCCAAAGATGCGCTACGCATCCTGGTCAAGCCCAATTTAGGCTATCCGGTCGGGCCACCGGTCACCGTGAGCATGGCCGTACTGAGCAAAGTGCTGGCAGGCTTACGCCAGGCCAACCCCACCGCTGAAATCCTCATCGTCGAAGGCGTCTGCTCCAAAGTTTCCTTAGCTGATATCGCCGAGCGTCACGGGCTCCCCCACCTGCTAACAGAAGGCATCCGCCTGCTCAATGCCGACGAGTTAGACTGCGTAGAATATCCGAACCAGTCGCCTGCACCCGTACGCTTCAAAACCATGCTAGCGCCCAAACTGCTACAAGAAGTAGACTGTCGCATTTCTGTTGGCGCTTTCAAAAAAACGCATCTCAAAGGTAGCTCTCTCATTTCTGCCTCTCTCAAAAATCTCTACGGGCTCTTCCCGCGCGCTAAATACAAGGCCCGCAGCCCAAATTCTCGCGGTCAGCTCCACCGCCCCTCGGTCCCGCTTGTCCTGCAAGACATTTACTTCACTATCGGCCACCTGTTTGATGGCGGCGTGGTGGACTGCACCCAAAAGTTTGTCAGCCCCGACTGGAAACCCGACAAGGGTAAGACTATCGACATCGGCCAGATTATCTGGGGCGATGATTTGCTAGCAGTAGACCGAATGGCTTGCCAGGTAGGTAATGAAGCCGAAGCAGACTATCTATCGCCAATCGATCAGTTGCGCATCTCCTCATCTACTTGAGGGTGATCGCCCCAGTTAGTTATGACGCCTCAAACTCAACCGCCTCATACAGGTCTGCTAGCGTTATCTCTACCGCCACCGACGACAGCTTCAAGCGAGCCTCTAACCCGCTATATTCTGTAAACAGCCATTGATTTTCCGCCTGCTTCACATAGTGCTCTACCCGTGGCTGATACTGGCTGACCAGCAGATACTCCTGAAACGTTTCAATGGTGCGATAGTGCGCAAATTTCTCTCCCCGATCGTAGCCCTCAGTTGAGTCGGAGAGCGTTTCTGCAATAAAAATCGGGTTCATCACCGTGTCTTTACGACCCGGTTTGAGCGCTGGGGGTCGCGGTGTTATCATCACATCTGGGTAAGTATGAAGATTAGCTTCAGGAATCCAGAGCCGCTGGTCGGTCACAAAAATGCTGTAGGGCTGTTTCCTCAGCGCCATTGTTAGCAGAACGACCAACATGCGCGTAATTTCGTTATGAGCTGGTGTTCCCCCGGTCATCTCAACAATTTCTCCATCTCGAAACTCACTGCGAATATCAGACGTTACCTCCAAGGCCAGGTATTCCTCAGCGGTGTAGTTTTTTTGGAGATCGGGCGATCGCTCCGGAGATAAAGATACAGTCATGACACAGCGCGCTTTACAGGCGACAGAACAGCTACCCCTAGATTATATAGAGATTGTCTCTAAGCATTCAAAAGAGGGGGCATACGAAAGAGTGCCCCCTTTGCCTCTGGTTCTTCTAATTTTACCGGTGACTATTGCGGGGCGATCGCCTCCCGCAACAAGAGACAGCTTTAGCCACGTTCCACTGCGTAAACTGCCTGTAGCCGGTAGTCACTGCCCGGTGATACCTCAATCACCTCGTTCTCAGCATTTGCAGTCTCTACACAAATAAACCGCTGATAGTCCTGTTCTTCTAGGTCAGCCATCTTCATAGAGATCTCTTTCCACGGATTCCAGACGATGGCCGTGTGGCTACCGGTCGTAGCGATGCGAATGCGCCGTCCTAATGCCCCATCATCCACAATTAGCTCAGGCGGCACATCCATATAGATTCGATCTGTTTCTTCGGAGATTGCGATCGCCCCCGACTGCGTCTTTTGAGCGCCGCCGTCTGCTTTATCCAGGTAGGTCTTATCTTCTAGACCCAGCACCCGCACTTGAGTGACATCGCCAATCGTGAAATAAGCATGAAATGCCTGAGTAATGGAAAAGGCTTCGTCGCCAGTATTTTGAGTAATCAAAGTAACCCTGAGCTGAGTCCCCACCAAAATCTCCATCACCAGCTCAAAGCGATGCGGCCAGATTTCTAGAGTCTCTTCGTCAGCCGTCACCCCTAGCCTAACTTTCGTCTCGCCATCGGGCGTTTCCTCAGCGCTCAGCAGCGACCACATCCGGTTCCGAACAAACCCATGACTAGCCCGGCCTAGCCCTTCCGGGTCGGGGCCAAACCACGGCCAGCAGATAGGAATTCCCCCTTTCGTCGCCTTCCCTGTCTGATAATAAGCATTCTCACTGACAAATAAGAGATCTTCAGTCTCTCCATTTGGTTGAAAAGACAGAACCTGCGCCGAATAAACAGAAATCCTGGCTTTAGCTCTTTTGTTATCAACTTCAACGACCGGGAATCCGCCTTTACCTTCAATTATTTTAAGCTGGTTAGGGATGCCAAATTCTTGATTGAGCTGGTCAACGGTCATACTATCTGCCTGAGGAATCTTACCTACCCATTTAAGCTTGATTGCCGACTGGGTTCAAGTTACGGCAATACGCTATGGCGCGAAACAGAGAAAACTGCCCGTCAACGCTCAAGCAAATGTCAAGACTGATTGATCGCCTCAACGCTATCGATGTTCTTCAGAGTTAGTCCCTTACAGGTGCGTTTAATCAGACCCGTCAGCACCTTGCCAGGGCCAACTTCCACCACGGTCTCAATGCCTTGCTCAGGCAAATTCAAAGAAATTTCTCGCCACCGCACAGCGCCCGTCATCTGCTGCGCTAGCCGTTCCTTTAAGATCGCCGCTGTCGTCTGTGGACTCGGATCTACGTTAGACATAACAGGCATTTTGGCGTCTCGAAAAGGCACCTCGGCCAGCACAGTTTCAAATTCGCTGGCAGCTTCCGCCATCAGCGGCGAATGAAAGGCCCCGCTGACGTTTAGCTTCACTGCTCGCTTAGATTTAACGCTCTCCATCACCGCTTCTACCGCTGCGGGTATGCCCGAAATAACAACCTGACCGGGGTTGTTGTCATTGGCAAGCACGACACCTTCGGTCTCGGCAATTTTGGCATCTAGCTCATCGCGTTTGAAGCCCATCAGTGCAGCCATCGCCCCGGATGAGGCTTGAGACATTAGCTCAGCGCGGCGTTTCACCAAGCGCAGGCCAGCGGCAAAATCAAATACGCTGGCTGTGTAGAGGGCGGAGTATTCGCCCAGGCTGTGGCCTGCCACTACCTCAGGTGGGTTGCTCGCAGCCAACAGCAGATCTGCCAGCGCACATTCAACCACATAAAGGCACGGTTGGGTATAGAGCGTGCTCGCCAGCTTGTCTTCGTTTTGGCAGACTTCCAGCACTGACCAGCCCAAAATATCGGTTGCCTGAGCTAGCTGGTCGCGGCAGGTCTCAGCCAGGTCTACGCCCATCCCGACCGCCTGTGACCCTTGCCCCGGAAATACCCATGCAGTTTTTGTCATTGTGATGCAGTTTTGTCCGGTAGCTAGCGGCGTTTAATCGGCTCGCTAGGATTTACTGACCCCATTTTAAGATGGCAGCGCCCCAAGACAAACCCGCGCCAAAGCCAGATAGCGCTAATGTGTCGCCCGGCTTGATTTTGCCAGCGCGCACCCATTCGTCAATTGCAATCGGAATCGAAGCCGCGTCAGTGTTGCCGTGCTTGGCCATATTGCTGACGACGCGCTCAGCCGGGATGCCTAAGCGTTGGGCGACCGCATCGAGAATGCGCTGATTGGCCTGATGGAGAATCAGCCAGTCGATGTCGCTGGTGGATAGCCCCGCATGAAAGAGCGCTTTTTCGAGCACTTCGGGCACTCGCTTGACGGCAAAGCGGTAGACCTCACGGCCATTCATCGTAATCGGGACAAAGCCGCCCTTTTGGGTGGTTACCTCGTCTGCCAGCGGCGTCGATTCGTGCTGGTAGGTCGCGTTTAAGCAGTCGTTTAAGCTGCCGTCGCTGTGCATTTCAAAGCTGAGCAGGCGATCGCTCTCTTCACACCGCTGCATCACCATCGCCCCGGCCCCGTCGCCAAAGAGAACGCAGGTACGGCGATCGCGCCAATCGGTCAGCCGCGAAAGCACATCTGCGCCAATCACCACCACATTTTTATAGGCACCAGTGCGAATAAACTGAGCGGCAGTCACCAGCGCAAAGACAAACCCCGAACAGGCCGCTGTGATATCGAAAGCAACCGCCCGGCTCGCCCCGATCTCATGCTGAATCTGGCAGGCTGAGCCAAATAGGTCATCGGGTGTGGAGGTGGCCAGTAAGATCAGGTCAATATCTGCCGGGGCGAGATTGGCTTGGGCGATCGCTGCTGCTGCTGCCTGTGCGCCGAGCGATCGCACCGACTCATCTGGCCCAGCAATATGGCGCTGGCGAATGCCGGTACGAGTGGCAATCCACTCATCGGAGGTATCGACCACCGCTGCAAGCTGGTCATTGCTGAGAACGGTTTTCAGCTGGGCAGACCCACTGCCTACAAACGCGACCCCAAAGGTCTGCTGACGGCTAGGCTTGCCAGAGGCGTCTATCTGCTGAATCATTTATTCACCTTGAGCTATTCACCTTAAGCTATTCACCTTGAGCTGTGGCTGCGACCTTGTGATACTGCCCTTTAATCCGATCCAATACCTGATTATCGACCGCATCTTTGGCCAGCCGAATCGCGTTAAAAATAGAGGGAGCCCGAGAGCTGCCGTGACTAATCACCGCAATACCAGCGACGCCCAACAGCAGACCACCGCCATGCTCAGCGTGGTCTACCCGCTGCTTAATCCGCTTTAAGTTTCCCTTGAGCAGAGTACAGCCTACCTTTCCAGCGATGCCCTGTGGCAGCTCTTCACGCAAAATTTGCAAAACCGATTCGCCCACGGCCTCGGCAAACTTGAGCAGCACATTGCCGACAAAGCCATCACACACGATCACATCAAAATCGCCAGAGAGCACATCGCGGCCCTCAGCGTTGCCGACAAAATTAATCGACTCGCGCGCAGCCAGGGTTTTGTACACCTGCACGGCCACTTCATTGCCCTTACTCTTCTCTTCGCCAATATTGAGCAGCCCTACTCTAGGGCTTTCGGTGCCTAGCACATAGCGAGAATAGACGCTGCCCATTACAGCAAACTGCTCTAAATACTTAGGCCGACAGTCAACATTAGCGCCCACATCTAAAACCAGCACCGGCTTACCGGCAATCACCGTCGGAAAGACCGCGCCGATCGCTGGCCGGACGATGCCCTTAATCCGGCCTAGCCGCAGCAGCGCCGCCGCCATCGCCGCCCCGGAGTGACCCGCCGATACCACGCCATCGGCCCGCCCTTGCTTAACTAGATCCATCGATACATTGATCGAAGCGTTGGGCTTACGGCGCAGCGCACTCAGCGGCTCCTCGTGCATTTCGATGGTGCCCTCAGCTGGCACAATTTCGATTTGGCGCAGCAGGTCACTCTGTGAGACTGAGGCTTTGATCTGCTCTGGATCGCCCACTAGCAGCACTTCTACGCCTAGCTCTTCTTTTGCCCTGATCGCACCTGCGACTACCTCAGCAGGGGCATAGTCGCCGCCTGTTGCGTCTATTGCAATGCGTACCGGCTGTGAATTCATCAAAGCTCTGTCCTTTAATCTGGCCCACAGACCGGGCCAATAGAAACTTTAAGAATTCTATCAGACTAATCTTCCTGCGTCCGTTAATACGCCCTGACTACTCCTCGCCCGGTTCGACAATGCGCTGAAATAAGTAGCCCGTGCCTCGCGCTGTCAAGATCAGCTCAGGGTTACTGGGGTCATCTTCTAGCTTGGCCCGCAGCCTGGAGATATGCACGTCAACGACGCGGGTATCAACGTGGCGCTCGGGGGTGTAGCCCCACACTTCCTGCAAAATTTCGGAGCGAGAGAAGGGCTCACCCGAGCGGCTCACCAGCAGCTCTAGCAGGCTAAACTCCATCCCGGTCAGGCGAATGCGCTCATCACCTTTGTACACCTGACGCTTGTTGGTATCGATGCGAATATTGTTGATCGTGATCACACCGGAGCTAGGAATGCCGGAGGCTCCCGTTTTCTCTACCCGGCGCAGCACAGAACGAATGCGCGCTTCTAGCTCTTTGGGCGAAAAAGGCTTAACAACGTAGTCATCTGCGCCTAGCTCTAGGCCGGTGATGCGATCAGCCACATCGCCTAGCGCCGTCAGCATGATGATGGGGATATCTGACTCTTTGCGCAGCTCCTGACAGACGCCATAGCCATCGAGCTTCGGCATCATCACATCGAGTACGACCAGGTCGGGAACGGTGTTGCGAAATGTTTCTAGCGCCTCTTCTCCATCGGCAGCCGTCACGACATCGTAGCCAATCATAGAGAGGCGAGTTTCCAAAATCCGGCGAATGCTGGCTTCGTCATCGACAACCAGAATTTTTTCTTTAGCGCTTTCCAAAGCTCTCTAATACTCCTAATAAAGTCGTGGCTGGGTTGAGGTCGTGGCTAAAACAAACGTACAAGATAAACGAATAAGAGTTAATACCTGATATTACGTTTAACAACCCAATTTTGCGTGCGTATTCGCAGATAGCTATCGTCTCATACTTGATTATATGTTGCCGAATCCATCTCAAGCGCCCCGCATAAGAGGCGTTCAGGGTTTCTTAAGGTTTTTGACATATTCAGGCAAACTGATACGAATCGCTACAGCACAGGCTAGCGCTAGCGTTTAGATTAAGGAAAGTTACCAACTGAGGGTAAATTACTGACTTTTCCCGCTATTTGCCTTCGTTTTTTGGCTGCTGTTTTTGCAAAGAATTGTGTAGCGACAGCGGCTGCTTCTCAGGAAAAAGTTGGGTTTTAAAAAGTTGGGTTTATAGATAGCTCATTAGACGGCTCGCTGAAGCGAGACCATCGATGGCGCAGAGGACTTTAGCAGAGTACGTTTATACTATTAAGAGAATTTTACGTTTGCTTTGAGTTGTGCTAGAGCCCATGCCTAAAACCCGATCTATCTACGTCTGCAATGCCTGCGGCGCTGAGTCTCGCCAGTACTTTGGCAAATGCCCCACCTGCAATAGCTGGAACTGCCTGGTAGAGCAAAAAATAGAAGCGACAGAGACCGCTACCACCCGGCCCAGCATGAAGTCGCGCGCCACCACTAGCCGCAAGCGCAAAGCCCCGGCTCAGCCCCGCCTGTCGCTGACCTTTAACCAAATTCAAGACCATCCGCAGTCGCGCATTCCCTCGGGCTATTACGAGCTAGACCGGGTACTTGGCGGCGGCATTGTACCGGGTTCGCTGGTTTTGCTCGGAGGCGATCCGGGCATCGGCAAATCGACGCTGCTGCTGCAAACGGCCAATCAGCTAGCGAGAGAAACCCCGATTCTGTACGTCTGCGCAGAGGAGTCAGGGCAGCAAGTCAAGCTCAGATCGCTGCGCCTTGGCATGGGTGAGGCCGAGGCCAGCATTCATGAAAATCTCTATCTGCTGCCAGAAACTAATTTGGAGACAATTCTAGAAGAATTAGAATCACTCCGGCCTAAAGTAGCGGTGATTGACAGTATTCAAGCGCTCTTTTACTCGGCGCTAACGTCTGCTCCCGGCTCAGTAGCGCAGGTGAGAGAATGCACGTCGGCGCTGATGCAGCTGGCAAAAAAAGAGAATATTTCGCTATTTATTGTCGGTCATGTGACTAAGGAAGGGGCGATCGCTGGCCCCAAAGTATTAGAGCATCTAGTCGATACCGTCTTGTATTTTGAAGGCGACCGATTTGCCAGCCATCGGCTGCTGCGCTCGGTAAAAAACCGCTTTGGGGCGACCCACGAGCTAGGCGTCTTTGAAATGGTGGACAAGGGCCTAGAAGAAGTGCTGAATCCCTCCGAGCTGTTTATGGGCAGTCATGAAGAGAATGTGCCGGGTGTCGCTACCATTGTCGCCTGTGAGGGAACGCGCCCTTTAGTCGTCGAATTGCAGTCGCTGGTCAGCCCGACTAGCTACAGTTCACCGCGCCGCTCAACTACGGGCATTGAGTACAACAGATTGCTGCAGATTTTAGCGGTGCTAGAAAAGCGAGTCGGCATTCCGCTCTCCAAGCTAGATGCTTATGTCGCCTCTTCGGGCGGGCTGAATGTGGGTGAACCAGCGGCGGATTTGGGCATTGCGGTGGCGGTAGCGGCGAGCTTTCGCGATCGCATCATCGACCCTGAGCTGGTGCTCATCGGTGAAGTGGGCTTGGGCGGACAGATTCGCCCGGTCTCACAGATGGAACTGCGGCTCAAAGAGGCGGCTAAGCTAGGGTTTAAGCGGGCGCTGGTGCCCAAGGGTCAGAAGCGAGGCGATATCGGTATGGAGGTAATTGAGGTAGGGAGAGTGGTGGATGCGATCGCCACTGCTCTAGCCAACTCGACTCAGCACGAGCCCATAGAGGCAACTGAACAGTAACTGGCTCATCGGTTGGAAACTATGCGATCGCAAACTATCAGTTGAATGTTAGCTGGCACCCTTGCAGCCAGCCAATTCGGTGAGGATTGTTGCTCATCAGGTCTATTGCTAGCCCCTGCGATTTGCTCACAGACCTGCATTTGCGAAGTATGCAAAATTTTCTAAAAGCAGTTTGCCTGTACTATATATGTACTATTATTGTACCACTGGCAGATTTTGGAGACAGCTGATGTCATATCCTCGCGCATCTCATTCACCGCATCGCTCGCCGCCGTCAATGACTGCGGTTCAGACTTTGTCAATGCAGGAGGCTAGAACCGCTGGTCGGGGGTCAGGCCGCTCCCGGGCAACGGCTCAATTGGTCGATAGGCCACCCGCCCGAACTCAGCGCAAGGCCCCCCAGAAAAGGCGTGGGCTGGCTCAGTGTCTGCATATCGTCAGCCGGTTGATGGGCGATCGCGTCTCTCAAAAAGCCCTCTGGGCAGGTGGCTCGGTGGCGACCCTGGCGCTGCTGGCCGTCGTCCCCAACCAGGGGTCTAAAGCCATTTCTCAGTCGAGCTGTCAGGCCATTGTGCAGTCGGGCGCTGAAATTTCTCGCGGACAAATCTCGCGGCTGCTAGCAGTGCCAGAAGGATCGGCTCAGGCCGCCGTTCGGCAGGTAGTCAATGAGCCCTACTGCGTACTGCCAACTGGCACGACTGACGGCGACGGTCAGCCAACCGGGCTAATGGAGCGCGAAGCCTATCCGCTAGCCTTTGACCGCGAAGCTTGGCTAGTAGTGAACTATCAGGCAGGAGAATACGCCGGCTACGATTTTGTTTTTAAGCCGTGAATGCCCCGAATCTCAGGCACTCGCCTCACGGGTCCAGGCAATCAAAGGACGTTTGAGCAGAGCGATCGCCACGTCGGCAGGCACCGCCTTTTGAAACAGATAGCCCTGACCATATTCACAGCCAAGCTGCTGAAGCTGTCTGAGCTGAGTGATGGTTTCAATGCCCTCCGCAATCACCTGCATATTCATCGTCTTAGCAATATTAATAATCAGCGGCACAATCCCTAGACTATCGGGCCGCGCGGTCATCGGCTGCACAAACGAACGATCTATCTTGAGGCAGTCAACCGGCAGGGTATGCAAATAGCTCAGCGCCGAGTAGCCCGTACCAAAGTCGTCAATACTGAGCTGAATATTGCGGTGTTGCAGCGCTCTGAGTACCCCATCAATAAAAGCATGGTTGTTAAGAATCGAGCGCTCAGTCAGCTCCAAGCGCAAACGATGCGGTGCAATGCCTGCCGTCTCGACAAAGTGATGAATTCGGGCAACAATATCAGGCTGTAGAAGCTGCTGCGCTGCCATATTGACGCTGACCGTAATCTCAGGGCTGATTGCACCTGAGCGCTCCCACCGAGCGATATCAGCGCAGGTCATTTCGAGCACCTGCTCACCTAGCGGCACAATCAGACCCGACTCTTCTGCAAAGCTAATGAAGTGACCAGGAAAAACCAGTCCTTGGGTAGGATGCCGCCATCGCACCAGCGCCTCAAACCCGACTATTCTCAGCCCACAAAGTTCGACTATCGGCTGATAGTAAATCTCCAGCTCTCTACGCTCTAGCGCTAGCCTCAGATCAGTCTCTAGCTGGAGCAAATGCACCGCTCGGTTATGCATCGCTGGCTCAAACCAGAGATACTGACTGTAGCTACAGTCTTTGGCTCGGTACATGGCCACATCTGCGTCGCGCAGCAGGTGTTCGGCAGCCGCATAGCTGGCATCGCCCCAGACAATGCCCAGACTAGCGCTCATAAAGATTTTGCGATCAGCGAGGGCAAAAGGTTTAGCTAACGCGGTCAAAACTTCATCAGCCACAAGGACGACGGCTTGTCTATCGGCTAGGGGGGTGAGCAGCAGCGCAAATTCATCACCGCCAAAGCGAGCGATGATGGCGACGGTCGAATGGCTGTGCTGAATACGGGTAAGACGGCTGGCAATCTCTTTGAGTAACTGATCGCCGACTCGATGGCCGAGAGAATCGTTAATGCGCTTGAAGCGATCGCAGTCTAAAAACAAAACGGCAAAATGCTGCTCTGGCTCGATTTGGGCCTGGGCCATCACATTGCCAAGCTGTTTGACAAACGACAGTCGATTAGGCAGCCGGGTGAGGCGATCGCTCATAGCAACCTCTAGCAGCTGCTGGTGAGCCAGTTCTAGCTGATGGGTACGATCTTGTACCCGGCGCTCTAGTTCGGCGTTAAGATACTGCTGCTGCCGCTGCGCTAGCTGCAAGTTAATCTGGTGACGCACCCGGGCTAGCACTTCTTCTGGCTGAAAGGGCTTGGTGACATAGTCAGCCGCGCCATGGCTGAAGGCCAGCACTTTGTCTACAGATGAATCGAGCGCACTGAGAAAGATAATCGGAATATGAGCAGTTTCAGGCATCGCCCGCAGCCGAGTACAGACCTCATAGCCATCCATACCCGGCATCATAATATCAAGCAAGATCAGACTGGGCTGGTGGGCGCTAGCCATATCTAGAGCGGCAGCGCCATCTTGTGCTTGGTAAACCTCATAGCCGCTTCGCGCTAGCAGCTTGGACAGTATGTATAAATTAGTCGCTGTATCGTCAACAACTAATATTCGGCCTGTCACCTCATCAGCCGGGATGGTAAAAGTATCTGACAACGTTATGCTCAATGAACTGTCTGCCCAACAAACGGCTTCAATCAACTCCAAACAAGCTGGGGGAGCCAAGTGACCAACGCTATAGTTGCTTAACCTGCGACCTGCTTTCTAGCTTTCTAGCTTTCTAGCTTTCTACGAGAT
Source organism: Leptolyngbya sp. BC1307 (assembly GCF_002286735.1). GTDB lineage: Bacteria > Cyanobacteriota > Cyanobacteriia > Phormidesmidales > Phormidesmidaceae > Phormidesmis. The sequence goes on along the minus strand of NZ_NRTA01000005.1, from coordinate 169,995 downwards.
TCTACTGAGTCTCAATCTATTCAAGGCGTAGCATTAGCGCTCAGTACTATCAGCAATTGGGTAAAGCGTTCAAAAAGTGCCCGGTACACCTTTGGCTACACACATAATACAAAGTTCCCGCTAGTGTAACCAAACAGACAGGTGTTTACATCGTGGGATCAACCAGAAGCCTGTATAACTTTCAACTTTGATCGTCGTACTTTTACTTACGCTCCTAGGTCGGCAGCAATAGTTGTCAACAGCCCCTCACAGGCATCTCGCAGCAGGTCAATAACATAGTCGAAGCCCGCTTCGCCCCCATAGTAGGGGTCAGGAACTTCTGTATCGCTGTGGGTACGGCAAAATTCGCACATTAGCCTAACCTTGTCGGCGTAGCGAGTAGACAGGTCAGCGATGGCGCGATCGCCCGGCAGCAGCGCCAAAATATCCTGATAGTTGCTGCGGTCCATCGCTAAAATCAGGTCAAATTTTTCAAAATCTGCGATCACAAACTGCCGGGCGCTGCCGGTGAGTGTTATACCCTGCCGCTGCGCCGCTACGTTCATCCGACGGTCCGGGGCGCTACCGACATGATAGCTAGCGGTACCCGCTGAGTCACAGACAATCTGACCGCTCAGCTGCCGCTGCTCGATCAGGTGGTTCATAATGTTTTCGGCTGAAGGAGAACGGCAGATATTGCCCAAGCAGACGAAGAGAAGACGGGTGACCATAAGCGTATTGTCAAAACCTGACCGGGCGATGCCGTCAACTGACCCGGGAAAGCTTACATGCCCGGTAGATTTAGTCCGCCGGTCAGCTCCTCCATTTGCTCGCGCATGGTAGCTGTGGACTTGTTGTAGGCATCTAGCATAGCCGCTTTAACCAGATCAGAAAGCATTTCTGCGCCTTCACCGAGCGCTGCTTCAGTAATCACCACATCGCGCGGCTCCTGGTTACCACTCATGGTGACCTTGACCATGCCATCACCCGCCTGGCCTTCAATCATCATCTGCTCTAGCTCTTCTTGCAGGCGTTTGGCCCCTTCCTGCACCTGCTGGGCTTTCTTAAATGCCTCAGTGAGTTCTTTCATCTTGCCGAGGCCGAAGCCAAATCCTTGCCCTTGTCCTTTAGTCATAATTCGCTGAATTAGGGATAAACTAACTGTCAAATAACTGTCAAACTATACGGCGCATCTTGGTTATTTGCAATTGCCCCTATTCAGGGATTGACCAAAAATCAGCCGTTTGGCAGGGCTGAAGTCGAGATCTTTTGATCGCCTGGAGCATCATTAAAGTGACCCATAATTTTGACTTCTGTTTCTAGCTGAATCTGATGGTGCTCGTAGATAACGCTCTGGGTATGGCGAATCAGGGCGAGCACGTCGCTGGCTTTGGCATTGCCGAGATTGACGATAAAGTTGGCATGCAGCATAGAGATTTGGGCCTGGCCGATCTGATAGCCCTTCAGTCCGGCTTGTTCGATCAGATGGCCGGCGCTGTAGGGCCGAGGATTGCGAAAGACGCTGCCGCAGTTGGGCAGATGGTAGGGTTGAGTGGTACGGCGCTGTTTCAGATCGGCAGCGGTGGCCGCTTTGATTTTGGCCGGGTCGTGGCCGGGACTGAGCTGAAAGGTGGCGGTGGTCACGATCTGATCGAGCCCTTGTAAATTGGAGGTGCGGTAGCGATAGCCCAAGTCAGCGGGTTTGAGTAGGCTCAGCCTACCGTCTGGGCTAATGATTTCTGCCTTGACTAAGATATCGGCGGTTTCGCTGCCATGAGCGCCCGCATTCATCACCACTGCGCCGCCGACCGTACCCGGAATGCCAATCGTCCATTCAAAACCTTTAAGCCCATAGCGGGCAGCTTTCCAGGCGAGAGAAGACCAGGGCTCTCCAGCAGCAGCGGTAACGCGGCCAGTCACCGGGTCAAATTCGCTATGGCGCAGGGCCCGGGTGCAAATGACCAGGCCCGGCAAACCGCGATCGCTAATCAGCAGATTAGACCCCGCGCCCAGCAGCGTCACCGGCAACCCCTCAGATCGCCCCCAGCCTAAGGCTGCCTGCAGCTGATCAAACGTTTTAGGCAGCGCTAGCCACTGGGCCCAGCCGCCCACCCGAAAGGTCGTCAGCTTGGCCAAAGGCGATAAGGCGATAATTTTGAAATCATTGCCAAGTTGAACAGTCTTCGCCGCTCTTACCGTCACGCTTGTGGCACCCCCTATGTGAGTGCCGCTTCGGGCTGAGGCACTCTTTGGTAAGCAGCCATCACGGTGGGGATGAGTTGATTGAGGTTGCCAGCCGTGAGAAAGATGACAATATCGCCGGGCGTCAGGCTGGTTTCGAGTGCTTGCCTAACGCCTTCTAGCGTCGGGTAGTATTCGGTTGGCCGATGCTGAGAAATAGCTTGAGCCACTTGTTCGCCGGTAATTCGACCGGTGTTGGTTTCGCCAGCGCTGTAAATGTCGGTCGCGATTACCCGGTCTGCGCCCTCAAAGGCAGTGGCAAATTCGCTCAGCAACGTAGCGGCGCGGCTGTAGCGGTGGGGCTGAAAGACCGCAACCACCCGGCGATCGCGCTGAGACGGCAACGGCCCCCGGCGCTGTACCTGAGCAGCGGCAAGCGTCGCTCTAATCTCGCTGGGATGGTGGGCATAGTCATCAATAAATAAAATGTCGTTGTAGAACCCACGATGCTCAAACCGACGACGCGCCCCCTTGAAGTTAGGCAGGTGAGTAGCAATCGAGGCGAAATCGACCTTGATCTGCCGGGCAACGGCGATCGCCGCTAGCGTATTGCTCAAGTTGTGCAGGCCCAGCAGAGGCACTGCTAGCACCCCAAGCTTTTGGCCCCGCTCCCAGATGCAGGCCGTCATCCCGTCCGCGCTTTCGCAGATGTGGGTAGCGATATAGTCAGCGCCAGAGTCCGGGTCAAGACTGTAAGAGATGTCTGGATTGATGCGATCGCGCACGGTTGGGCAATCTATGCTGCCGATCACCGTTTCACACTGAGCGACAAACCGGTCAAAAATCTCCACGACCTGATCGAGGTTGCTGTAGTGGTCAGGGTGATCTAGCTCAATATTGGTAATCACACCGATCTCAGCTGAGAGCTTCACCAGCGACCCATCAGACTCATCGGCTTCAGCGACCACATAGTTACTCTGACCCACATAGGCATTGCCCGACCAGGCGCTGACTTCGCCACCGATAATGATGGTTGGATCGATACCCGCTTTCAGCAGTAGATAGCCGGTAATGCTGCTAGTGGTGGTTTTGCCGTGGGTGCCCGCGATCGCAATCCCCCGGCGCTCATTCATCAGCGCTGCCAGAATGTCTGAGCGATGAAAGATAGGACAGCCCATAGCGATCGCTGCCTTATATTCAGCGTTGCTTTCGCTAATGGCCGTTGAGCACACGACCTGAGGCAATGACGACGCAGTAGTTGCGGGCTGTCGGGGCACCGGGCCAGTAAAAAAGGCCAAATTTTCTGCCCGCTGCTGGTTAAAAATATGCGCCCCCTGCCGCTCTAGCCGTTCAGTGATGTGACTCAAGCGCAAATCAGACCCGGAAACCGGCAGTTTGCGGCTCGCCAAGACATGGGCCAGCGCCGACATTCCGATGCCACCAATTCCGATAAAATGGAACGGTTTACCGCTGAAATCTACTGAATTCAGCATGTTTCACTCCCTCACAAACCACTGTACGTCATCATAATCAGGCGTATCATACCAGGAATCTTCAGTCCCGCCCTAAACTAGAGGCGCTCAGGTGCCAGCCAGTCAGAGAGTACAAAAGCAAGTACACTGCTTGTAGCCTGCACGACATAGTTTCCCTGATTTCACAAAAACAAAAAATAGTAGAAAATCTCTGGTAGAAAAATTAACCTCACCCAAAGACAAGACCCAAAGACAAGCGGATTTTTATCTGAGAAAAGCAAAGAAATTGTCAATTTTTATTTGAAGTCTGTCTGACCGGATCAATACTCATCCTCAAAAGCCGAACGGCCCAATTTGATGAGCGCTTAAAAAGCATTAGACCCCTCATGATCCGTCAACGCTCAGCAAAGAGATAGCGGGCTTTTGCTGAGCTCAGCCTCCGCCCACGACAGCCCTCAATACTGACTGACTAGCTCCTCAAACAGTCGCTTCTGGTCACCTAACCCCTATCAATTTCCTGCTAACTCAAGCGCTGGCATCGGCAATCATTGAGTATAAAAACCCAGTCTGCCTAACCTTGGCGTGACGATGATGCGATATGATGAGCTTGCTTATCAAGACTTATAACTTGACTCCCCTTTCTTCTAAAGACACGAGGTTATCGCGCAGTGGTTAGAGTAGCTATCAACGGTTTTGGGCGGATTGGCCGGAACTTTTTACGTTGTTGGTTGACACGTGAAAATAGCAACCTGGACCTGGTTGCTGTCAACAACACTTCTGATCCTAGAATCAACACTCACCTGTTGAAATACGACTCCTTACTGGGTCGTCTAGATGCAGACATTTCTTACGATGCCGACACCATGACCGTCAACGGCAAAGTAATTAAGTGCTACTCCGACCGTAACCCTAGCAACTTGCCCTGGAAGGACTGGGGAATTGACTTGGTCATCGAATCGACTGGCGTCTTCAACAGTGAAGAAGGGGCTTCTCGCCATCTCGAAGCAGGCGCGAAAAAGGTCTTGATCACTGCGCCCGGCAAAGGCGGTCACATAGGCACCTATGTGATGGGTGTCAATGACCAAGACTACGAACACGACAAGCAAAACGTCGTCAGCAACGCTAGCTGCACGACTAACTGCTTAGCCCCTGTAGTCAAAGTGATCAACGATAACTTTGGCATCATCAAAGGGACGATGACCACTACTCACAGCTATACTGGCGACCAGCGAATCTTAGACGCGAGCCACCGCGACTTGCGCCGGGCTAGAGCAGCGGCAATCAACATTGTGCCGACGACAACGGGCGCTGCTAAGGCAGTTGCTTTGGTGATTCCTGAGATGAAAGGTAAGCTCAACGGCATTGCGCTGCGAGTGCCGACCCCTAACGTATCTATCGTTGACTTGGTTGCTCAGGTGAAGAAAAAGACCATCACCGAAGAGATGAACGAAGTGCTCAAGAAGGCTTCTGAAACGACGATGAAGGGCATTTTGGGCTATACCGATGAGCCGCTGGTCTCTATCGACTATCGCAAGACCAATGAATCTGCCACGATTGACTCTGACCTGACGCTGGTGATGGATGGCGACCTAGTCAAGGTAATCGCCTGGTATGACAACGAGTGGGGCTACAGCCAGCGGGTAGTAGACTTAGCTGAACTCATCGCCACCAAGTGGAAAGACTAGATTTGGGTATCTAAAGCCTGATAGAGACCAGAGCAGGGGCGCAAAGCTCCTGCTTTTTTAGTGGCCGTTTGCGGCTTAGCAGCTTTAAGGGGGCGCTCAATCTAGGGTAAATGAGGGAGAATTGAACTAGATCAAGGAATTGTTAATCTGTGTCTACTTCTGTCTTCTCAGCTGAGAAACGCCTGTTTACTCCGGCGGCTTTGAGCGATCGCGCCATCCCCCTCATCTTCGCTTTCCCTAACGAATACAGCGTGGGCATCACCAGCTTGGGCTATCAGGTGGTGTGGGCAATGCTGGCACAGCGAGCCGATATTGATGTCAGCCGGCTATTTACCGATGTCAGCGAGCCGCTGCCCGCCCAAGCCGAACTAATGGGATTTTCCCTCTCGTGGGAACTAGACTACGTCAACGTTCTCAACCTGCTGGAGTCTCAACAAATTCCGCTGCGGACAGCAGATCGCACGGATGAACAGCCCTTAGTGTTTGGCGGCGGGCCGGTGCTGACGGCCAACCCAGAGCCCTTTGCCGCCTTCTTCGATGTGATTTTGCTAGGAGATGGCGAAACCTTGCTGGATGACTTTTTAGATGCGTATCAGCAGGTACGCGGGAAACCTAGAACGGCCCAGCTCAAGGCACTGGCTCAGGTACCAGGAGTCTACATCCCAGCGCTCTACAGCGTGAGCTATCAGGCAACTGACGGACCGATTGCGGCGATTTCGCCAATAGACAGCGATGTGCCAGCGTCAGTACAGAAACAGACCTATCGCGGCAACGTCCTCTCTGCTTCGACCGTTGTCACCGAAAAAGCGGCCTGGGAGAATATCTTTATGGTGGAGGTGGTGCGCAGCTGCCCGGAGATGTGTCGCTTTTGCTTGGCTAGCTATCTGACGCTGCCTTTCCGGGCGGCGAGTATGGAGGCGTCGCTGATTCCGGCGATTGAAAAGGGACTGCAGGCAACCCGGCGATTGGGGCTGCTAGGGGCTTCGATTACCCAGCATCCCGAGTTTGAAGCGCTGCTGGACTATCTCAACCAGCCGCAGTATGACGATGTGCGCGTGAGTATGTCGTCGGTACGGACGAATACGGTGAATCAGAAGCTGACTGAAACACTGGTCAAACATGGTGCCCGGTCAATTACGATCGCGATTGAAAGCGGCTCGCAGCGGGTACGCGATATCGTCAATAAAAAGCTAGAGACCGACCAGATTTTTGCAGCGGCGCAGCAGGCTAAGGCGGGCGGGCTAAAGGCGCTTAAGCTGTATGGCATGGCCGGGGTGCCGGGAGAAACTCAAGACGATCTGGCGCAGACAGCGGATCTGCTGATCGAGCTTAACAAGCAAACGCCGGGGCTACGGCTGACACTGGGCTGCAGTACGTTTGTGCCCAAGAGCCACACGCCTTTTCAATGGTACGGCGTTGACCGGCAGGCAGAAAAGCGGCTAAAGTTTTTGCAAAAGCAACTGCGGCCCTGCGGCATTGACTTTCGCCCTGAGAGCTATAGCTGGTCGGCAATTCAGGCGCTGATTTCGAGGGGCGATCGCCGTCTAGCAGACCTATTAGAGCTCACCCGAGGCTATGGGGATACGCTAGGCAGCTACCGCCGCGCCTTCAAAACGCTTAAGGGCAAGCTGCCGCCGCTAGATTTTTACGTTTACGAGCAGTGGCCGACTGACCGGGTACTGCCTTGGGAGCATTTGGCAGGCCCCTTGCCCAAAGCGACGTTAGTCAAGCATTTGGCTGACGCGCAGCAGTCGATGGCGGCTTAGATTAGCCCTTCTACAGGGTTATAGATAGGTCAAAACAGCCTACAGGTCACCGGCTACAGGTTACAGGTAGAGGTGGTATACACATTGGGGAGGACAGCCGGTGGCTGGCTCTGCGTCGGTAGGGTCTCTGGGAAGTATGCAGCGGCGGAGCACTCGACTGGAGAAGACTTTTCGGCAGTATATTTGGACGGTTTAGTTCGCTGACGGCTGCGCAGCTTGCTACTGAGAATAGAAGGTAGGGTGACTGGCCAGAGGAGCGTGGCGATCGCAATAAACAGCCAGGCATCAGCGCTAAACTTGGGAGCGTTGGTGTCTTTTACGAAAGAGGCCAATACGATGGAGAAGATAATAGCAGCCACAGACCAATAAGCAATAGCCATTGACGATCTTAGAAATGAGTTTGGATGATTTAATATGCCCGCTCAGTAGGTCAATGGGTAAGAGAAGTTGAGATGTCCGGCCATTCATCTGGGCGGCGCGGCTTAAAGCTGCTCTACTTGTCCTGCTTAGCTTGAATACTTGTTTTCGATCCTAGAGGATAGTTCTCGCTGTCAGGGTGAAGATTTGACGATCTCTTTGGCGGTTGCTTCATTTGGCTTTAATAGACTTTTGTTTGCTACAACTTGCGGACTAATACGTTCTAATCCGTTTATGGGGGGAGATCGCTCACGGTTGGTCTAGGTAGCGATTGGGCTGGTCTTGAGGGTTTGGAGCAGGCGCTGGGCGGCTTGGATAGGCGATAGGCCGGTAACGTCTACTTCGGGAACCGTGCGATCGCGTTGCTCTAACCCGTAGCGATAGGCGCGGTCGTAGTAGGTAAGCAAAATAGCAACAGCCGCCGTCAGATCGCCTGCTTTGGCTAGGGCCACTGCCTCTTGAGTACGCTGCCCGCCAAGCCGTTTGCGAATGCGCTCGGTCGCGGCTATCAGTTCATCGGGATCGGCCTGACCGTAAATGTCTACCAGCAGCGCCAGCCGCTCAGCAATTGGGCGGACAATTTCCAACGCAAAGGCCGTTTCCATCTGCTCAAACAGCTCAGCCGGAATGCGGCAAGGCCCAACGCTGCGGCTTTCGGCTTCTACCCAAATAGGCCGATTGCCATCGAACTGGTGCCATTCAGTGGCAATCAGATTTTCAAAGTGCTCGGTGCTCGGCTGCGGGGGCAGGCAGAGCGCGCCAAAGCTGCTGCCCCGGTGGTTGGCATAGCCTTCTAGGTCAAGCATTTGTTCGCCTTGCTGGGCCAGCGCGTGAAGAATGTCTGTCTTAGCAGTGCCGGTCATGCCGCCGAGCAAGATGATCGGCTTGGGCGTGGCGACGGTGCGGCGCACCCACTGCCGAAAGGCTTTGTAACCGCCAGTGAGCGTGACCGTTTTGAACCCAGCCAGATTGAGCGCCCAGGCGACCGCCCCACTACGCATACCCCCCCGCCAGCAGTGAATTCGCACCGTCTTCTCGGGCGCATTTTTTTTAGCGGTGCGAATGAAATCTGCAAACTTTGGCCCCACAATCTCAAAGCCTAGCTCTACGGCTTGCTCACGACTCTCCTGCTTGTAGCAGGTGCCGACTTGAGCCCGTTCTTCATTGCTAAACAGCGGCAGGCTAACCGCGTCTGGAATGTGGCCCTGCTCGTATTCGCCGGGGCTGCGCACGTCTAGAATGGGGCCGGAAGCCGTCAAGAATTCGTCAATCGTAAGCTGAGGTGATTGTCGCTTATCTATTTCGACTTCTGGCAGTTTGACTTCTGCCGATTGAACTGAGGACACAGATACTTTTTTGCTTACCACTGCTTAATTGTAAGGGGTTTGGCCGTCGAAGTTAGCTCAGTCGTAATCGTGCCAATGCAGCGGCTCTCTGAGTAGCCCAAGCGGTGCAGGTCGGCTAAACAAGCCTCAGTTTGGGCTGACGGCATGCTGGCGAGCAAACCTCCTGAGGTCTGCGGGTCGAAGAGAATTTGAAAGGCGGGCACAGCGGTTTGGGAGGCGTGGGTTTGAAAGCTGTTGATCGCTGCCTGACGGTTTCGCGCATGTAGGGAGCTGACAAGGCCCTGCTGTAGCGTTTCGGTGACGCCAGGGAGAAGGGCGATCGCCGCTAAATCAATCTCAGCACCTACCCCCGAAGCTGTCAGCATCTCTAATAAGTGACCCGCCAAGCCAAACCCGGTGACATCTGTACAGGCGGTAGCGCCATACTGCTTCAAACAATCCGCAGCCAGGCGATTAGAGCGCAGCATACTATCTACAGCCGCTTCTATCCATCTGCCTTTGGCCTGACGCTGCATATCGGCAGCAAAGAGACTGCCCGTGCCCAGCGCTTTGGTAAGAATTAGCGACTGACCTGGCACCATGCCGCCCTTGCGCCACACCTGATCGGGGTCAATCCAGCCATTGCAAGCAAACCCCAAAGAGAGATCGGGGCCTTCAGTCGTGTGACCGCCGACCAAAAAAGTTTTGGCATCAGCTAGCGCTAAACTTGCCCCTGATAGCAGTTGATAGAGGGTTTCTTCTTGTTTCGCGTCGGTGCCGTAGGGAATGGTCGCCAATGCGAGGACGTTGCTGCTAGTTGCGCCCATGGCAAACAGATCGCTCAGGCAGTGATTCACGCAGATTTGTCCGAAGATAAACGGGTCGTCCACAAGGGCGCGGAATTGATCAACGGTGTGGACGGACAGTTTGCCAGGGGGGACGCGGACGATAGCAGCATCGTCAGGCGAATCTAAGCCGGTGTAGATGTTGTTGTAATCGGGCCAGTCGGCGCTGCTGATTGATTCGGCGCGGACTCTGCTGAGGGCGCGAGTGAGGGTTTGGTTGCCGACTTTGGAGCCACAGCCTGCGCAGGGAATGTAGCTTTGACTGCGCTCAGATATTGGAGACGGAAGGCGATCGCTGAGCGTAGCCGAAGCCATGTCTGGAAAGTCTGAAAAGAGGCGCATGAACTTTTGGTCAATGTGATTTTTCCAGCGGCGGCTCCATCTGGAATGGATGGCGAAGGGGCCCCAGGAGGCGATCGCACTTTTAGTATCGGTATCAATAATGTTGAGATAGCGGCTCTGCGGGCGGAAGGGTTTGAGCGGTTGGCCGGTGACATAGCGCTTCAGATTTTCGTAGAGGGGCGGGCCTTGGCGAACGGCAAAAACGCCCGCTTTGGGACGTGGGTGGTTGACCATGGTGGCCACATCGCCGGCAGCGAAAATGTTGGGATGCGAGCAGGTTTGCAGGGTGTCTTTGACGGCGAGAAAACCGCTGTCGGTGAGGGTGAGGCCGCTGTCAGTCAGCCAGGGTGGGGCAGAAGCGTTGGTGACCCAAAAGGTGCGATCGCATTCCACGACCAAACCCGATTCGCACCGCACCGATTCAGATGTCACTTCACAGACCGTTTCGCCGGTATGCACTCGAATCTGCCGCTCTTTGCACATTCGCTCAACCATGCGCTGAGTCAGCCAGTTGCGCCCTTTTGCTAGATGGGGACCTCGTTGGAAGATATGGATAGCTATCTGTTGCGGATCTTGATCGCGGTGAGTCAGCAACTGAGTGAGCCGCACTTGCATAGCAAAGGCCATTTCTACGCCGCCGACGCCGCCCCCAACGATGGCAATCGTCGCTGTTGTTTTAGGATTGTTATTTAGATTTTTTGCAAGCTGCTTAAGATAGTCGGCCCAAGCTTTTAACAGCGTTGGCACAGGTTTAGCCGGTATCGCATATTGAGCTGCGCCGGGTACTTGAGACTTTGTGGGTGTGCTACCAACATCTATAGAGAGCGTGTCATAGGCGATGGGAGGATGGTTGTTGCAGATAATCTGCTGCTGATCGGGGTCAAGGCCAATCATTTCATCCATAATCAGCCGACAGTTGGCAAAGCGAGTGAGGGGCCGCAGGTCGATGTGGGCGGTATCAAAGTCGTAGAGGCCGGAGATATGACAGGGCAACATGCCAGAGTAGGGCGTGTCGGCCAGGTTGGTGATCAGCGTCAGGCGCACGTCGCCAGGCCAGGGATTCATGCCCATTTTGCGCAATACGAGCGCATGGCTGTGCCCACCGCCGACCATGACCAGATCTTTCTTAATAGAGACAGTTGATTGCATAGTCATTAACGAGAGATTCTCAGGGTTCACAGCAGGCGGCGCTAGGCAGTGACACGCTCACCTGTCTGCACTTTCCACAGTCCTGAATAAATGCCGTTTTTGGCTACCAGTTCTTCGTGGGTGCCGCTTTCGACCAGTTCGCCCTGCTCCATAACATAGATGCGGTGGGCATTGCGGACGGTGGAGAGACGGTGAGCGATCGCTACTACAGTCCGATCTTGAGTGATCTTCTCTAATGACTTTTGGATGGCCGCTTCGGTCTCATTGTCTACGGCTGAAGTCGCTTCATCTAAGATCAGAATGGGGGGATTTTTGAGCAGGGCGCGGGCGATCGCCAGTCGCTGCCTTTGACCGCCAGAGAGCTTTTGACCGCGTTCGCCAACAACCGTGTCATAACCGGCAGGCAGCTGAGTAATGAAATCGTGAGCCTCGGCAATCTTCGCGGCTGTTGCAATTTCTGATTGAGTCGCGTTGAAACTACCGTAGGCAATGTTTTCAGCGACTGATCCGTGAAACAAGAACACATCTTGACTGACTAAACCAATAGAGCGCCGCAAATCTCTAAGATCTAGCGATTGCAAATCTAGACCATCCAGCGTGATCTGGCCAGACGTGACTTCGTAAAAGCGTAGCAGCAGCTTTACCAGCGTGCTTTTCCCCGATCCGGTTGCGCCGACAATGGCAATCGTTTTACCCGCTGGAATCTTCAGTGAGAGATTTTTGAGAATGGGATGGTGATTCTCCAGAGGAGAGGCTGCGCCAACGCTATAGCCAAAGGTGACATTTTCAAAAACAATGTCGCCGCTGACCTGCGTAGAGGGTAGGGCAACCTTTCCGGTCGGAATCATCACGGGCGTATCGAGCAGGTTCATCACTCGCTGCGTCGAGGCCATGGCTCGCTGATACTGGTCGAGCGTTTCACCCAAACGAGTTAGCGGCCAGAGCAGGCGCTGCGTGAGAAAGACCAGCACCGTATAGGTGCCCGCTTCTAGATTGCCAGCGGCAGTAGCCATCCCTCCATAGAAGAGAATGCCGGTAAAGCCGACCAAAATGATAACGCGAATCAGCGGAATAAAGGCGGCGCTAAGGGAGATCGCTCGGCGGTTACTCGCACGATAGGCGTTGCTCTCTCGCCCTAACTGTGACAGCTCATAGCCTTCGGCAGTGAAGCTTTTAATCGTGGCAATGCCGGTCAGATTGTTAGCCAGCCGGGAGTTGATTAGCCCCGCTCGTTCGCGCACTTTGGCATAGCGCGGCCCCAAGCGTTTTTGAAAGGCGATCGCCCCGACAATAATCAACGGCATCGGCACTACGGCCATCCACGCCAGCCCCGGAGCCAGCACAAAAAAGACGGTGCCGATAATCACCACCGTCGCGCTCATTTGCAAAAGCCGATTAGCACCCGTATCTAAAAAGCGCTCTAGCTGATTGATGTCATCATTGAGCATCGACATCAGCTCGCCCGTGCTGCGCTCTTCGAAATAGGCAAGCTCTAACCCCTGCACATGCTGATAAGCCTCCATTCGCAGATCGTGCTCTATGGTCTGCGCCAGATTGCGCCAGAGCAGCTCATAGGCATATTGAAAGGCCGACTCTAATATCCACACCAAAAAAGTCAGTGCTGAGAGCACCATGAACTGCGATCGCAGCTCGGTAATGCCCCACTGTGCCAGGATGGAGTTTTGCTGATCGACCACAATATCAATGGCGATGCCGATCAGGGCGGGCGGTGCCAGGTCAAATATCGTATTGAGTACTGAGCAGAGGCTAGCTAGCCACATGCGGCCACGATACCGACGGCCATAGGCTAGCAAGCGCTGAAACGGATGGCGAGAGGAGGCAGCCATAAGGGGCGATCGCAAAGGGCAATGCAAACGCGCCTGAGGGCATCATTGACGTTTGCCTATAGATAAGGACTATAGCAAACTAAATCGAAGGGGGTTGCTACCGGCTCAGGCCGTGCATGATCCCCTGATGGGCAGACTCCGGTGCATAAGCGCCCCGGTTAAGTCGCCCTGGCATACTCGGCAGGTTCCAAGCGAACGGGCTTAGCCATCGGTTCGGCAGAGTCAGGATTCAGGCCCAGATCTTTGAGTACCCAGCGCACGGCATGTTCGGCAAACAGATCGACCTCTTTGAGAGATAGCTGCACAGGTGGCATAGAGCGATCGCTGACGGCATCGGCAAAGCTAGCTTCTGCGGTTGCCTGATCGAGGATGTCATCTAGCTCACGCACCATTAGCTCGATTGTCAAATCGTCTTCGGCAGTATCTGCCTGGGTGAATACTGAAGCGCTTATCATCTGCGGAGACTGGCCGGTCATCTCCAGTAGCTGTGTCACTAGATCGGCTTGCTCTGAGATTCTTTCTGGGGTTCTTTCTGGGGTTTTTTCTGGGGTTTTTTCTGGGGGTTTTGGGGTTACAGACGTATAGCGGGAAGCGCCGACCAAAGGTTGCTGTAGCAGGTGGAGCGTAGTGCTATCGACTGTAGGTCGGAATGGAGGTATAGCAGCAGAGGAGACAGCGGCAGAGGGTACAGCGGCAGCTTTTTTGGCTTGCTGCCGTGCGACTGCAGCGGCGATCGCCCCAGCGGCCACGACAACGCCTAGCACCGTTTTACCCACCGTGCCGTCGGGCAACTGCAAGGCCAGCGTCCGTGCCCTGGGCACCGCCATAGCAGATGGGCTGGGCTGATCGGTTGTCTGTGAATTGTTGCTGAGGCGATCGCCTTCCTGCTGATACTGGGCCACGCTCTGCTTCGCGATGGTCAGCTCGCGCTGCAGTTGCTCATACTGCCCCAGGTTTTCTAATAGCTGTTTTTGGCGACCTTGCAAGCGCTGATCAATCTCATCAATCGTGTCCTGCCGGAGCTGCTGCACCTGATACTGATGAGTGGTGATCACCAGATCCTGCATGATATCTAGCGCTGCTGGAGCCTGATAAACAAAGCTTGGAGCCACTGTATCAGGCGCTGTCAAGTAGCTGCCTAGCGCCGCTTGGGCAGCTCGCTGCAACTGCTGCTGCTGATATCGATAGTCGGCGTAAATCTCATTCAGCGTCGTCGCGTCTAGATCCGCTTTGCTAAACTCTGCAAGCAAATTTTCTTCTGCTCGCTGCAGTCGCATCCAGGCAACTTGATAATTGCCATCCTCAGACAAGATCTGCTCCGCCATACCCGCATCGGCCTCGACGGTCGCTAGTCGCATCTTCAGCTGCAGCAGGTTGCGCCGGGTCTGCTCAAGGCTATTTTGGAGCTGCGTATTTTGCTGGGTAATTTCTGATATGCGGCCAGTCAGCACTTCCTGGTAGGCCGCCATGTCTTGCTGGCCGTGCTGCGCCTCAAACTTTTGAATAGCCTGCTGAAGGGTTTGCACGCGCTGCTGAGCCTGGGGCAACTGCGCTGCAATGTAGGCCAGGCTCTGGCAGCTGCCACCGCTACAGTTGCGCTGGGCTTGGGCAGATTGAGCCGTCTCTTTGGCTAGCTGGGCAATTACCTGCTGTGGCTGATAGCCTGCCTGAGACTCATAGGCGAGCGTCCAGCTACCGTCTTCTCCTCTAGTGATCAGCGAGGGCTGTGACGGCTGAGTGCTTTGTTCGGGGCTACCGGCGGCGCGGCGCTGAGTGCTTTCGCTAAACCTGACGCCTTTCGCCTGCGCAATCTGAGGGGCTAGCGGCTGGCTCTGGCTATTGCCTTGTGTCGCCCGATCTGAGGCTGCGGCCCTCACTTGTGGAATAGTGCCCTCAGTCAGACCGCTGTAGGCAACTGCGCTTTCTCCGGCTAGCGGCAGCACTATACCGGCTGAAGCCACTGCCGCTGCCCCAGTAAAGGCACCCGCATACCGCCATTGCGCCCCAGTGCTCTGACCATTGCGCTGACCATTGCGCTGACCATTGCCCGGAAGGGCATCGGCTCGGCTGTCTCTGTCTATCTGCTCAGCTTTGGGCTCAGCTTGGAGTGAGTCTAAAGACGGGGCGTCTTGATGGAGTTGCATGAGGGCCTGTCCAGATACGACAAGGTGTGCCAGTAAAACGAACACTTTGATTACACCTCTATACAAAAAATTACGCCGCCCTCCGGAATCTGGCCCGCCTTGAACCGCAGCACAGGCCCTGGCTCCTCCACCGGGCTACTTCACCGGACTGGGCAGGCTTACTATGCCCCGTTCAAGGAAACAACTAAACTTGTTTCGGGCTGAGCCAGTCTAAAGGGTACGACGCGAGTAGTCGCCCATCTCTTACGGCGCTCAGCCTGAGCGTTTGCATTGAATTCTCCTATGACCTACGACTTTTCGGCTTTGGCTACTCTATATAAAACCGCTCTGCTAGAAAATGTGATTCCCTTCTGGCAGAAATACTCTATTGACACTACTTACGGCGGGTATTTTACCTGTCTGGCCCAAGACGGCAGGGTGTATGACACCGACAAATTTGTCTGGCTGCAAAACCGACAGGTGTGGACGTTTTCTATGCTGTATAACCAGCTCGAAAAGCGGGAGAGTTGGCTGGCGATCGCTCAAAGCGGCGCAGACTTTTTGGCGCAGCACGGGCGAGATGCTGAGGGCAACTGGTACTTTTCACTTAATCAAGCGGGGCAGCCGCTCGTGCAGCCTTACAACATTTTTTCTGACTGCTTTGCGGCGATGGCGTTTAGCCAATATGCGTTGGCTACAGGAGAAGAGCAGGCCAAAGAGCAGGCCAAAGAGATTGCATTGCAAGCCTATGGCAATGTGTTGCGCCGTCAGGAAAATCCGAAGGGTCAGTATAACAAGGCTTATCCGGGTACCCGTCCGCTTAAATCTCTAGCGGTGCCCATGATCCTGGCGAATCTGTCGCTGGAGATGGATTGGCTACTGGCGGCAGGGCAGCTCGAAGCGGTGCTGCAAAGAACGGTGGATGAAGTGATGGGTGACTTTTTAGATAGCGATCGCACCCTCTTATACGAACACGTCGCCCCCGATGGTACTCATGTCGATTGCTATGAGGGGCGGCTGATCAATCCGGGGCATGGAATTGAGGCCATGTGGTTTGTGATGGCGATTCTCGAAAAGAGAGGCTCCGCCAACGCCGAGCGGCAAAACGATTTGGCGCTGATTAATCGGGCCACCGACGTTGTTCTCAGCATTCTTAGCTTTGCCTGGGATGAGGAGTACGGCGGCCTCTATTATTTTATGGACGCTGAAGGCCATCCGCCTCAGCAGCTAGAGTGGGATCAAAAGCTCTGGTGGGTGCATTTAGAAACGCTGGTAGCACTGGCAATGGCCTACCGCCTAACCGGACGAGAAGAGTGCTGGAGCTGGTATCAACGGGTGCATGAGTATACCTGGAGCCACTTTGCCGATGGCGACGGCGCTGAGTGGTACGGCTATCTCAACCGGCGAGGTGAAGTGCTATTGCCGCTAAAGGGCGGGAAGTGGAAAGGCTGCTTCCACGTGCCCCGAGCATTGTATCTTTGCTGGCAGCAGTTTGAGCAGCTAAGAGTTTGAGCAGCTAAGAGTCTGAGCAGTTAAGAGGTTGAGCTGACTCAAATGAGGGTGAAGCAGTGGCAGTGAAATTAGATGACCTGCGGCGTCACGCTGCGACAGGTGGCTGGCATCTTATCCTGATCGTCTACGCATAGCTGTTTGGGAAGCTCTAGCTTTAAGACACCGTGGCTGTACTCAGCGTAAACCTGCTCTCCTAAAATAGGTTGAGCAAGCTGGATCACCCGCTCAAAGCTGCCGGTTGCTCGGTCGCTACTGACTAGCTGGCTATCGGTCTGGCTGTTGGCATGAGGCGATCGCCGCTCTCCTTGAATCGTCACCGATGTTGGACAGCTAGCGATGTTAATAGTCTGAGCGCTAACCCCAGGCAAATCTACGTAGATAGAGAAACTGTAGTCGCCTTCTCTAACTTCTGTGGGTGGCTGAAAGGCTGCTGTTGAGAGGCCCTGCGTTGAGAGATCCTGTAACAGGTGTCTTGCGCTCTTATATACGGTCAGATTTTGACAGAGACTACGACTTACAGTGGGATCTCTCGGTGAAAGAAAATATCGAAGCCGAGTATGAGCAAAAGCCTGTATTTGTTGCTGACAGCATTTATCCTTCAGCGGTTCCTGAGTAAACGCAAGGTGTAGCAAACATGCGGCTATACAGTCAGTCAATGGAAGGTAACGGTATGAGCGGCCAGAATGAGCGGGCAGACGGCTAAGCTATCTGCCTGCTTTTGCATGCGGTTTTATAATCTTCTCAGCAGCCAAGTGAACAACGCTATATTCATTGGGCTTAATAGGTAGTCCTCGTCTTCGACGGTTTTATCCCATTAATCCAAAGCCAATTTTTTGCAGTTACGTGTGCGATCACGTTCGCTCAATCCCCCTAAGAATTCGCCAATCAGGCATTCAGTCACAATCGAAACTGCTTGTTGGCCCGTACTCTCCCAGGTGTGAATTGCCCTGAAAAATCCAGACCTGCATCTCTGACTTCATTACGGACAGTATTCTTGCGTGAGGGTCTGTTGCTGCGCTTGTTGTGTTCGCAATGTAGTTCTTCGACTTCCAGTAAAAAAGCAATGTCTTGAATGGCTATCTTGAGTTTTTCTTGTAGCTTTCTCCGGTCAGCGATGGTATTTCCTATTATTGCGGCGGCAACTGCCGCAATGAGCGCACTCAAGACGGTAAATATTCCAGAGATTAATGCAGCTTGAATTTCAGTATTGGTTAAGTCGAAGGAAGGCACCACAGCAGACCCGGTAATTAGTGTCAGATAGACACTAGCAGGTGGAACAATGCGATCGCTAGACTAATCTGGAGCGTGGATGCTTATACTTTTGAAACGAGCTGACGACGCCGAGTTCTGACGAGTTCAGGAACGTATTTATTTTTGCCCTCTTGTCCATCGAAACCAAGACGCTCATACACCATGCCACCAATACCAGGGATAACTTCCCCTTCGTCACTGCGTTCGTCGTCTTCAGCGAGGTAAATGAACTGGAATTTTTCACGGACTGAGGCTTCAAACTCAACGGCTAGTCTCTCTTCGGCCCCTGAGTAAATGACGGGTGCGACGATAAATATTTTCTCTGGGTTAATGGTCTGGATGAGGTCGTTCAGATTGGTTTTCACGACGCAGCCACCGGAAATAATGGATTTGACAATGACTAAGTGGTTGACGGTGCTGTTGACAGGCTCTGTGTACTTTCTGATGATGGGTGAGGCTTGTATGTCACTTACGTTGAAGGGTGAGAATCGTTCGTTCCAAAAGCAAGCGAGTGAGACAGACTTAAAATGCCGCTCTAATGGGGTCAGCATACCTTTGGCTAGGTAGTCAGCATCTTCGACGGTGCAGGCAAGGTATAGGGTAGATGCGCTGTCTGAAATTTTTGAAGAGACGACTTCGCCAAGACGTTCTCCTAGTAGGATCATTGAGTCTTTATAAGCATCTGGTGCGGTGGTTTTGTCCGCTAGCCGACTTAGCTGCGATCGCGAAAGGTCTGTATTGAAGTCGGAGTATGTCCTTGTCATAGCAAGATCTCGAATGCTTCAAAGGTTTAGATCGGCTGCCTGTAAAAGACGCTTTAAGCAGCATTATGCAACAGAATACAACTTAAAAGTTACCAGACAATTTTACAGTCATACGCTTGAAAGACTGAGTCGCGGGTAACGATAGTAACGACTTCAATGCGGCTCTGCGCAATGAGTAGCCGATCAAAAGGATCTTTATGATGTTGAGGAAGCTGCTCTAGCTCTAGAATGTGGGCTACTGTGATGGGTAGAAGCGTAATGCCGTTGGATTGATGACGGTTCACCATTTCGGATAATGGCATATTCAGGTGCAGTTTCCCTATCTGCGATTTGATTTGAATTTCCCAAAGTGAGACCAGGCTTAAAAGAAGTTCGGAGCGCTGTAGTTGGTCAAGCGTAGCGGCAGGGATCAGGCTCGGTTCTCTGTCCCACCAGATAAATGTGTGCGTATCAAGCAGTAGTTTCATTTTCTCCCAGCCAGAATGAATCTGGCAGTGGGGCATCGAAGTCTTCTGCCATCCAATAGGGAATGTGTTTGTGTAATCCGGGCACGGGAGGATTGGCGACGACGGGGCTGTGCTGGTGGCGGAGGAATGCAGCGAAGTTAAGGACTTCTTGCTGTTGCTGTGGCGTCAATGCTCGCACTTCCGCAATCAACGCCTGCTCAATACTCATAGCATTTGCCTTCATTGAAGTGTTCCAAAGTCATTCAATCACAACGCTCAAGCGACTCGCCTCAAAACAGCCTCGTTGCTGTCTCTCATGTACTTACGGGTGCCTCAACGTATCTATGATAGCGGTATTCCATGCCGACCATTTCAGGGTGGAGCAAAATATGGGCAAGCCGTTCATCGATGAGACGGACAGGCCGGTTCTGACAATCTATCAGAGTAGGCATGGGGGTGAACCTACTAACTTTTAGTCAAATTTGATTAATAATGACGTTTAGCAGGGCGGTTTGTTTTTGGGTGGCGGCGTCGATTTGTTGTTCTAGGGTGTCGCAGAGGGTCATGAGTTGATCGACTTTGGTGACGATGCGGTGTTGTTCCGGCAAAGGCGGCATCGGAATTGGACATCTCCGAAGCTGTGTCTTGTTTATGGATGCAAGATTCGTCGTTTGCTTGGAAGCTCCTGCAAAATAGTCTCTTGCTGGAGCCGAGTTAAGGAAGCACTCTAGCCAGTGAACGTTTTGCTTTGAAATATATCTACGCGCCTTAAAAACATGATTTTGGTGTATGCAAGGAGTGATTTCTGAATTCCAGATTGCTGCTCGCCCGACTTTGTCCCAATCGCCACCCTCTGTCAGGAGTAGATCCCCCTGATGAAGGGCGTACTTATCGATTTCATCTTTTGGAATCTCAATTTTTTTGATCACGTCTAAGTCCAAATATCCGCGCTGAACATTGGCTACCCGTAGATATGGTAGAGCGATCACCTTCCTTCCAGCAAGTTTTCGTCCTTTAGTAACGCCGCTTCCAATATCAACGAGGTCTTCAAACTTCGACCATCGCCAAGAGTTCGGAATGCTGAAGGGGAAGTCATCCTGTGTCAGCTCTGGCAGTGGTTTAGATTTTCTAGTTGTTTTTTCCTTTATAAGTCGCTGCTTCTCTAAACTAATCTCTTCTAATAAGTCGCTAGCGGATATATCATTCGGAGCTTGTGGGACGAGTTTGCCCATGACGGCAAGCTGAAGGATGGCTTTGCGGAGTTCGGTGACGTTTTCTTTGACTGAATAGAGTTCGCTGAAGTGCTGGGTGATGAACTGCCAAGATCGGGTGAAGGTATCGGGGTCTTTGGCGGTGAGGAGGCGATCGCACGCCACTTTATGAACGGTGATTTGGAGGCGATCGCGCTCAGCCCGGAGTTTTTCTAGCTCGTCACAGCGAGCCATAAGCTGATCGATTTTGGCGACGATGCGACGTTGTTCAGGAATGGGAGGTAAAGCAACCATGATGGAGTTCATCTTTACCTGATTCATTTTCGGCTGAGCTGTTCCTGTGACGTAAGGTTTGAGATCTATCGCGTTAATGTACTTCTCTAGATAAAGCAGTAAATCGTGGTCATGCGCGTCAATAACGTGAGCATGGTTGTTTACCCAATACTTTCCGCGAGCAATAAAGGCAATAGGAGTACTTCTATTGATCAAGTTTGCGCCGTCTTCACCTATGAGTAATAGATCTCCTTCGAAGAGATAGTCGTCAATTTTATCTATAATGCCTGAAGCGCCGTAGTAATCGTAGACTCCCTGAGTTCCCTCTCGCTGCTCTTTTGAGATAGGGATACGTTCTGCATCTCTATTTATGCTTATGTCACCAAATCTCACCCATGCCCACCCGAGTGGCAATTCATAAGGGAGATCTGTCTGACTAACTTCTGACGACAATTTAGGCTGTCTGATTTTCTTTTCGTCTATTAGCTTCTGTCTCTCCGTTCTAGCTTTCTCTAAAATTTCTGAAGCAGGTAAATCATTAGGATCTTGCGACACTAACTTTCCTCGTACAGCAAGATTCAAAATTAATTGCCGCAGCCTTTTTACACTGTTGTGCGCATTGAAGGCAGTATCAAAATGCTTTTCCAGAAGTTTCACTAATTACTATCCCTTAAAGCCTGTAGAAGTTCTTGTTTTAGATCGTTCTGTGCATCTTTTAGCCTTCTAGAAATCTTTATGTATTCTTCCATTAGCTCATCAGGGTTGCCAAGGTTCACATCTTCTTCGTGAGGATTCTTACTATCCAGATTATAGTTTCCCTTGGCGATCTCCTCAGCCGAAACCTTCCAAGCGTACTCACTCGTCTTCCGCTTCTTCCACCACTTCTTCTCCCGGTCAAATTCCCCAATCGTCAAAGGCCGCGTCCGCGAATAAGCCTTATATCCTTCCGGATAAGGATGCTCAAAAAACCAAACCTGCTTAGTCGGCCCGCCCTTCTCAAAAAACAAAATATTCGTAGAAATGCTCGTATACGGGCTAAACACCCCCTTCGGCAATCGTACAATCGTATGCAAATTGAACTCTTCTAGCAGCTCCCGCTTCAGCGTCGTCTTCACCCCTTCCCCAAACAAAAACCCATCCGGCAACACCACCGCCGCCCGCCCCGTGTCATGCTTCAGCAAGTGCATAATCAGCGCCATAAAGAGGTCAGCCGTCTCCCGCGTCTGATACTTCTTCAAAAAATTCGTCTCAATCCCATCCTCCTCCATCCCCCCAAACGGCGGATTCGTGATGATAATATCCACCCGATCCTTCGGCGTATAGCTCTGTAGCTGCTTACTCAGCGTATTGTCATGGCGAATATTCGTCGGCACATCCACCCCGTGCAGCATCATATTCGTCATCGCCAGCATATGCGGCAGCGACTTCTTCTCTATGCCCCGCACGCCACTTTGCAAAGTCTTCCGATCATCCGCATTCTTCACCTGCCCCGCCAAATGGTCAATCGTACAGGCCAAAAATCCCCCCGTCCCACAAGCCGGATCTAGCACCGTCTCCCCAAGCTGCGGATTCAAAATATCCACCATAAACTGCGTCACCGCACGCGGCGTATAGTACTCCCCCGCATTCCCCGCCGACTGAAGATCCGCCAAAATCTTCTCGTAAATATCGTTAAACACATGGCGATCATCCGAAGAATTAAAGTCTAAATCCTGCTCAATGGTGTTGATCACCTGGCGCAGCAGCGTCCCCGACTTCATATAGTTGTAGGCATCTTCAAACACCGAGCCAATCACCTTCCCCCGAGCCTTCACCCCCGCCGTCGAGCTGAGCTTTTGCAGCGCCGGAAACAAATCATTATTGACAAAATCAATCAGCTCCTCACCCGTCCTCCCTTCGTCATTCTTCGCCCAGTTGCGCCATCGAAAGCGATCCTCTAAAGGAGACTCATAGCTATCCTCTATAAATTTCCACTCTTTCTCCTTATCATCAAAAATCTTCAAAAACAGCATCCACACAAGCTGACTAATGCGCTGAGCGTCCCCATCGACGCCCACATCCTTGCGCATAATGTCCTGAATCGTCTTGACCAGCGTTCTTATCGACATATCTTCGGTAAACCTTACAACTCATAGCCTGAAGCAAATCCCCTTTTGGGAGGGGTGGCCCGCAGGGACGGGGCGAGCCACTACGCACTATAAAGCGCCTGAGTCAGTTCTTGCAAAGCCGCCAAATATGCCGTGCTCCCGCCAAACGCCCAGGCAATTTCCATCGGCGTCCCCATCTCCGTAAACGGCGACACATTCAAAATCTGTGGCCGCTCAATCTGTGCCATCCCTTCATCGGCATACTTTTCTAGCAGTGCCTCCAGCACCCGCCGCGCCTGCTCGCCATACTTCGTAAAGTAGTTTTGCTTGCGCACCTCGTCCGCCCGCTCTCGCCGGGTCAGCGGCGGCATATCCCACACCACATGGCAAATCAGGTCAAACGGGTCAAAATCTCGCCCCACCTCATCCGCCAGCGCCTCAAAGAAAACACCCTGATTCGCCAACTCCTCAATCACCGCCTGCTTCTTATCCGCACCGCTCCACCGACTCAAAAAATCATTCAGCGACGCATACTCCCCCAGCATCTGCTTGCGCGTATAGTCCTTCAGCGACTCCGTAATTTGCCGCCCCTCTGCATCAAAATACAGCACCCGCTCAGCCACCACCCGCACCTCAACGCTATCAACCACATAGCGCCGTACCGCCGAGCCCTCATCCTCCTCGGCTACGCCAAACCGCTCAGCCCCATCCCCCCGATCTGGGTAAGTAGAGCCCTCATCAGCCATATCGTCTGCGTCATCTGGCGGCACCGGCGAGTCGTCTAGATTTTTCGGCTCATAGATCTGCACCGGATCGCCATCAAAATCAGGATCGGCAAACAGCTCTGTCGCCTTTTTAAAATCCATAATCGTGAAATAGTACTTGCCATAGTCCTCATTGATGCGAGTGCCGCGCCCAATCGTCTGCTTAAACTCCGTCATCGACGCAATCCGCTGATCGAGCACAATCAGCTTGCAGGTCTGCGCATCAACCCCGGTCGTCATCAGCTTAGAAGTGGTCACAATCACCGGATACACACTCTCCGGAAAAATAAAGTTATCTAGCTCCGCCTTCCCTTCAGCGTTATCGCCCGTAATCTGCATCACGTACTTATAGTTTTCCGCCACCAGATCGCTATTTTCGTTGATCAGCGCCTGCCGCATTCGCTGCGCATGGTCAATATTTTCACAAAACACAATTGTCTTATCGAAGCGATTCGTCTGTTTCAAAAATTCCGAAATCTTCTCAGCCACAAGTTGATTACGCCGGGTGAGCACCAACTTTTTATCAAAATCCTTCTGGTTATAAATGCGATCTTCAATCTCATTGCCGTAAATATCCACCATGCCCCGATCCGGTCGCCAGCCCGAAAGATCGCGATCCAGATCAATCCGCACCACCTTGTAAGGCGCTAAAAAGCCGTCGTCAATCCCCTCTCTGAGCGAATAGGTATAAATCGGCTCGCCAAAATAGTCAATATTCGAAACCGTCTTCGTCTCCTTGGGTGTCGCCGTCAGCCCAATCTGCGTCGCCGCCGAAAAGTACTCCAAAATCTCCCGCCAGGCAGAATCTTCTTTTGCGCTCCCCCGATGGCACTCATCAATCACAATCAGGTCAAAAAAGTCAGGGCTAAACTGCTTATAAATATTTTGTTCTTCTTCTGAACCGGTCACCGCCTGATACAGACACAGATAAATTTCATAAGCCTTATTCGCCTGCCGCTTCTTAATCTTGGTCATCACCTGCCCAAACGGCTTAAAGTCGTTCGTCATCGTCTGATCGACCAAAACATTGCGATCCGCCAAAAACAAAATCCGCTTTTTTGCCTTCGCCTTCCACAGCCGCCAGATAATTTGAAACGCTGTAAAGGTCTTGCCTGTACCCGTCGCCATCACCAGCAAAATCCGGTTTTGACCGCGTGCGATCGCCTCCGTCGTCTTATTAATCGCCAGTAGCTGATAGTAGCGCGGCGTTTTCTCCCCGCCCCCGCCGTAATAGTCCTGCGTCACCAGCGCCTTTTGCGGCGCGCTTAGCCCCTTATGCGCCGCCCACCACTGCCACAGCGTCTCCGGCGAAGGAAACGCCTCCAAAGGCAGCTCCCGCTCAATTACCCCATCGGTCGTAATTTTGTTGTGAAAGAGAAAGCCATCGCCATTCGAGCTAAACACAAACGGCACCTCCAGCAGCGCCGCATAGCCCAACCCCTGCTGCATACCATCGCCCACCGCATGGTCATTCCGCTTCGCTTCCACCACCGCGATTGGAATATTCGGCTTATAAAACAGCACATAGTCCGCCCGCTTACTCTGTCCCCGAGTATGCAGCTTGCCCCGTACGATAATTCGCCCCGCCGTCAGCGTAAACTCTTCGCGCACCTGCGTCGCGATGTCCCAGCCTGATTGAGCGATCGCTGGCGTAATATACTGCGTACAAATTTCGCGCTCAGACAGTTGCTTTTTATCCATGCCTCAGTTTCTATTCGAACCCGTGTCCTGCATAGTGCCGCAAAACGCCTCTAGAAGCTACGTCGCTAAAAAAACGGGTCGGGAAGAAAGCGCTGGCTTTTTTATTGCTCTTTGTGTTGAATCTTCAGGTTAGGCAGCCCTTCTAGCTTCTCTGGCGGATCAAAGTTGCCATCTTTGGGCGTCATGAGGGTAAGCCCCTTAGAAAAACAGCGAATGTCGATGGGGGTATCGCCGATCATTTCACCGTCTAGAACGACGCCTTGGGCCGGATCTGCTGAAATCTTGACTGAAGAGCAGCGGAAATAGCCAATGTCTTTTCGTTGGGTAGAGCGTTTGCTGAGAGCGGTTTGCAAGAGATTATAAGAAGCGGCGATCGCCCCACCAGTTCCTTGGGGCGCAAAAATAGTAACATCTAACAGACCGTCATAAGGAACCACATCTGAAGGCCCCTGGGCTAGGACAGAAGTGGCCGGAGCCGCGTTGGCAACCGTAATGCCAGATGCCTCTACCGTGATAATGCGGTCGGGTGTTTCTAGCGTAGCCTGAAACGGGGAGAGATCTTGTACCTCTTTAAAGGCAGAAAAAATGTAGGCAATCGTGCCCATCTTATTTTTGAGCTGGCGGTTGGCTTGTTCGATCACGTCGGCTTCTAGACCAATGCCTGCGAGTAGCAGCAGCGGCTCGCCATTGCAGGTAGCAACATCAATTTTTCTGGGAACACCGCTCAGGATGATTTGGCAGGCGGCGTCGATGTCGTTGCTAGGAATGTCAAAAGCAGCGGCGATCGCATTTGCCGTACCGCGTGGCACGATGCCTAGCGGAATATCGCTGCCAAACAACACGCCTGCAACCGCTGAGACAGTGCCGTCACCACCGGACGCGATCAGGCAGTCAGCAGATTGGGCGATCGCCTCTTGGGCCAAAGCGCCAGCAGAGCGCTCAGGCGTCGTCTCTAAAACGGTCAGCTTAGGGGTTTGCTTAAGCGAGTCATGAATGAATGACAGCTCGGTGATGGGATCGCCTCGACCTGAGGCAGGGTTAAAAATCAGGTAGATATTCTCAAACACCAGCTATATACCGTCCGTAAAAACTAACTTTGAGCAGAAGCAGACTGGCTCTTTTCTGGGTTGGCGCGATCGCGCGAATCATCCGGCGTCGCAATCGGGCTCGCATCACTGTACTTTTCCTGATCAAAGTGATAGACCGTCCGAATCGGGTAGGGAATCGTGATGTCAGCCTGGTCACAGGCTTGTTTGAGTGCCAGCATCATCTGCGTTTTGATTCGGCGTACACTCTTTTGCTCCGGATGAGTCCAATAGCGCACAACCAGATCAATTGAGCTGTCGCCAAAGCCGGTAATATCGACTTCTATAGAGGGCGTATTATCGACTTCTTCGACTGTCTTAGCGGCGCTATGCAGCGTTTTTATCGCCAGTGGCAGCGGCGTGTTGTAGTCTACCCCAATCTCTAAATCCGTTCGCCGCTGTAGTTTACCCGTCATCACCTGCACCGGGCTAGTGAATACAATCGAATTGGGCATAACCACCAGTTCGCCCTGATAGGTGCGAATTTGAGTAGAGCGCAGAGCAATCTCTTCGACCGTTCCCTCAAAGTCGCTCACAATAATTTGATCGCCTAAGGAAAAGGGCTCTTGCAACAGCAGTAAAACACCTGCCAGGAAGTTTTTAAAGATATCTTGAAAAGCAAAACCAATGGCAACCGAACCTAGCCCCAGCAAAGCGATCAGATCGCCCAATCCTAAGCTTGGGAAAGCGATAATGCAGGCCAGAAGAATGCCCGCGACCCAGACAAAGGTATAGCTAGTCTGTACGAGTAGCGAGCGGAGAGAAAGGCTCTTGAGAGTTCTATCTGCTATTCTACGGGCAGCGCGGCGTACCAAATTGGCAGCTAAGCGAGTTAGCAACAAGATCACCAGAGCGAAGGCGATCGCTGGCAAAATGGCAACACCTTCAGCCACTAGATCTATCAGCCTGACTCGAACCCCTTCGATCAGAGAACTCATGTTCGCTCCTTTGCTTAAACTTATTTCTAAGTTTATTACAAGGCGATCACTGAGGCCGGGGGACTGGGTGATCACCTCTATTACAAGCTAGAAAGCTGCCACAATAGCCGTCATAACTTCAGTTTTCAAAACCTCAGTTGCAGCTATCGTGGCAGCTCTTATATGTTCGGTTTGTTAGGCTGTTTGGCTGAGCCCTATTGCCTTGAGAAAGCGCAGAGCTGACGGTTTTCGTCTATTTTGGACCCAGCATTCAGGTCTAGTAGAAGATAAGCTAGCGCCAGGTACGCTCTCCATCTTCATTCGTTCGCGCTTGACGAATGACATCAGAAATTTCTTCTGCGTCTTCGACATGATGCAGGGCTTTCTTTTCGCCGCTTTCCTTGTCTTCTACTGCGAAGTAGGTCGGCACTTCAACCGGGTTGCCTAGAACATCGTCGTATTCGACAGCGACTTTGTCAGCTTTCTCTTCTACCGAAGCAGAAGGGGGCGCTTCTTTATCGCCTGGATTGATGGTTTGTTTTTCTTGTTCACTCATAGTGACTATGCTTCCTCCCATAGGGTACGAATTTTGCCGGGCATGAATTCTGCAATTTCGGCAATGCGTTCAGATGACAGTTCGTCTTTGGTCGCGCCGAAGACTGCCTTGACGACCGTATTGGGGCCAGTGGACTTGGGTAGGCCGCCTTCCTGCTTCACTCTAAAGAGAAACGTCTCATCGTCAAAGTTAAGCGGAGGACGCACCTTGCTAAGAAAACGCACCAGCGGGTTAGAGTCTTTCCAGAGGTCGGCAACCTCTTCTTGCGCTGATTTTTTCTCGGTATGCGTCGCCGCTGTGTGCAGCCCTTCGGCGACGTTGCGAGTCGCTTCGGTGGTCATCAGATCGCGCATGGTGCGAAAGACCACTTCTGTAATGTCGCGCGCGTCGTAGATGTCGCCAATGTGTCCCTTGAGCATGACTTTGTTAAGAAAGTCCATGTCTTTACTGGCAACCTGAGTGCTCGGGCCCGACCGCATCTCTTTGGGCGGATTTTCGCTCATTTTCTTTAAGAGGTCTTGTCCGCTGGGCGTCAGCTCAACTGACTTAACGCTAACAGCGTCTGGGAGCGGGTTGGGGCCCTCATCGGCGTAGGCATCTCCTTTAAAGTCGGCGTTGATATATCCTTTTTGATTAAGATAGTCCAGATGGGCCATGATCTCGGTTTTGTCAGTGTTGCGGCCAACAAAATCAGTAGCTTCGAGATCTAGCGGCTGGCCCCGTTCTGCCTCTGGGCGATCGCCCATCTTCTTCAGCAGAATGTAGGCAATGTCTTCTTTTAACTCTATAGTCATAAAAAAATATCTCCAATGATTTATTAGCAGCCGTAAACCTCAATACTGCCGGGCCTATCAAGGCGAAACCCGCACGGCAGCCTTAGCAGGCAACAAAATTCATCATAGTAAACAGTGACGAACAAGCCTGCACTCAGCCTTTTGTATTGCCTAATCGTACGGGAGAGGCGCTGACAGCACGGTCAATCGCTGGAGAGAAAATAGCGGTCACTGAAGCCTACCTTTTGATATAGATTTGCAAGGAATAGATTTGCAAGGAACTGCGCAAATTGGTTCAGTCAGCGCCAGGAAATGCCGCGATACTCGTAATGCCTTCTGTAACGCCCCTGTAATTCCTTAAGATATCCCGCTGGTCAGCCAATTTAGCCAGTGTACTTTCAGTATTCTCTGAGTAAGGATAATCTATTCTTCAGGTTTCAGGCAGCAGCGTATTTTTGCGCTGAAGTAACGAAAATAGCAGAATTATTGCAGCAGATCCGCTCAAAATATAGACCCTGGCGCTTCAAATATCTTTATAATCCGAGTCTAGGGAGTATAGCTACCTGCTGCTGTCTGTAGCTTAGTAAATGACAGCGCTATACTACCAGTGATATCCTCTTTAGACATCCATACAAGCCTTTAAATTCAGGGCAACCGCATAACTCTCTAACTTTTCTCAATTAAGAGCAACTAAGAGGGGCTTTGTTAAGAAAGTGGCCTTGTTGAGCAAGTCAATCCCTCGTCAGCCGCCACCATCTTCCTTCCCTGGTTGGCATCTGAGGAGGATATCTAACAGGACGGATAGCCCCATGAAAATGGTTAAGAGGACGGCTCCTAGCTCGCTATCATGGCTAGCTGAACTGTATGCTGAATTGGGAACCAGTATGAGTTTGCTCAACCGGACGCAGCAGCGCGGACCGATATCCAATAGGCCGTCTCGTCCTGCCCTCCAGCAAGCTTTGGCAACGAGGGGTGAACGCCCCTACAGCATCTTAATTATTGATGACGATGAAGACAACCTGCTGTTTGCTCAGTATGCAGTAGAGTCTATGGGCTATCAGGCGACCTCAGTCTGGTCAGGAGATGGGGCGATCGCTACCGCGCTGACCTGCTTTCCCGACATCATTTTGCTCGATATTTTGCTTAAAGACATTAGCGGCATTGATGTTTTCAAGCGTTTGCGTCAGCACGAGCTAATCGCCCAGGTGCCAGTTATTGCAGTGACGGCGCTGGATCATCCGCGCGATCGCCAAAGGATTGCCGCCGCTGGCTTTTCTGACTATTTAGCTAAGCCCTACATGCTTGAAGAGCTAGCCGCTATCATTAGCCGCCATCTGCCCCGGTAGCCTTATCAGAATCGTGAGAACCCCAAATCGAGACTGAGGAAAGCGACTACCCCTTCCTTGCCTTTGGAATCGCATCTGGATTACGCACTGCGGGCGTATCTGACAAAATCACAATAATGCCTGTACGTCCGGTTTTTAACGTAGCATCGCTCAAGAGATCTAGCACCTCTACCTTGAGGATACTTTCAACGAGCGCTTTTACCTGAGGCCGAATAGCCTGATTGAGATCAGCGCGTACTTGCTTGGCAAGCTCTAGCTGTCCGTCTTGTGCCAGTAGCTGCTCTGGCTGAGTGACAGAATCTTCTAAGATAATGGCTAACTTTTCGTCAAATAGCTGACAAGTGACCTTACTGGGCTGATGACCTAAATACTTTCTATAGAGCGCCTGCATTTTTTGAGAGACTTCTCGTTCCAACTGACCAACGGTTTGTTGTTCGGTAGTTTCCATACGTACTTAGATCCTGCTAACGATAATCCTCTCAGCGAGGATAAAAGAGTAAACAAACGCACTTAATTAAAGAGGTGTCAGCATTTTCACCTTGGCTAGATTGACGGGCCCGTCAGTCTATTCGCAACCTAAATGACTACCCTTGGCCAACAGTTGCAAGTAGCGTCAGATAAGAAAGGCAGCGCAGCGATAGATATTAAAAGCTGATGAAATCAAATAAAGGGAGGCGCTGTTAGCCAAGTATTGACATTCTTGGCGTCTTAATCCTTGGCGTCTTATTTTTTTGACACGTTTTGTTGCGTATGCTTCAGGTTAACTATTTATCTGCCCATGACTTTTTACGCCAGCGGTAGAGATTAGTGAACGATAGCATACATATATTGGAAGAGATAAAAAGTAAATCCCCAGGAATATCGGGGTCTATTTCCAAAGATACTGCCGAATCCGTCACAGGGTGGATTTGCCAGAGGGTAGCGACGGGATTGTATGGGTAGGTAGTGAACAAATTTAAACAATATAAGGAGGCGTAATTTAATGATTCAAATTAACCAATATCGTCAGCGATTAAAGCGGCTGGCTGTTCGGGCTGTTTGCCTGATGATGGTGAGCCTAGTCGTATGGAGTGGCGCTTGGGTTCCTGGGGCAGTCGCCTTGGGCTCTGAGTCAGCCAGCGACGTGCTCAATTCTCGGGCTGCTGCAGAGCTAGACCGCATGTCTGGTGAAGGAACAAGCGACAGGCTAGAAGGCGCAGTTCAAGAGACTACCGGCAAGGTAAAGCGCGGCGTCGGCGACGTAACCGGCCAGTATGAAGGGACAGCAAAGCAGGCAGAGGGTGCTACCGACCAGCTCGAAGGCAGCGTCAAGCGCGATGTGGGTAAAGCTAAGGGTGCCGCCGCTGATATAGGCGACGATATTCAAGATAAGGCTGACGGTGTAGTAGAGTCAATAAAAGACTTTTTCGACCGTTAGACATGACTGTTAAGAAAGGTTTAGCAGAACTGAACGCCGTTGGATTTCTATTGATGAAAGCCAGCGGCCGTTGTTAAATCTGCTTCTGTAGGCATGGCTAGGTCTGAAGTCTTTGTGTTCTGAAGTCTCTGTATGTAGCTCTTATGAGCACGGCTGGCTTTATAGCTGTCTTCGCATCTTTGTGCTTACACACATTTAAACTTATGTTATTCCCAGGAGGGATTTTCCATGAAAAGCGTTCGTAACTACTTTTCTACTTTTCTTGCTAGTTTGCAGCCCCTGGCGATCGCCATTGCCTGCGCGCTATTGATATTTTCAAGCGCAGCCCCAGCCCTGGCCTTCGGCAAAAGCAGCTCTAGCCCCGCGAAAGGCTCAGAGTCACTCAATACCGTACAGGAGAAGTCTGAGCAGGCAATTTCGGGCCCTATGACTGACGACAACGGTACTGATAGCGTGATGAAAAACTCCGAAAAAGGGCTCAACGGCGTCCAAGGATCAGCAGATACTGAAAACATGTCCAATCCTGCTAATGCAACGGGCGAATCCGTGGAACAAGAGATTCAAGAAGCACTTGAAAAGATCACGCCTTAAGGCTTTGTGGCTTTTCAACCAGTAGCGATCCGCTAGCTATCATTCGCCCAGTGGTGATTTCCCCGAGGCGATTTTCCAGGGGCGATTTATAGCTAAAGCGGATTAATCCAGAAAGCATCAAGTAGTCAGCCAGACAGATTATTCTGGCTGACTTTTTTTGTGCGCTGTCTCAGCGGCAGCCCCTTCATTGGCTAGCCCTGGCGATTTGCAACCAAAGTCTCCAGCTTGCTGATCGGCAATCTGGCGGGCGGCTGTATTTTGGGTGGGTTGTGCATCAGCTTCTACCCATTCAATCAAGCAGCCGGGCGAACCCGCCTGTCCGATTGAGGTGACAGCCAGCTCTGACCAGCTCGTGGGATCGATGCCATCGTCCATGAAGCCATCGTCCATAAAGTTGTATCGCAAGATGATAGCCACTGGCTGGCCAATGTGAATGCGCCATTCGACAGTGTCGCCGATTGTGTTGTAAGCAAGCCCCCCAGTTATCCATTCATCATTAGGGACGCCTGCATCTATAGCGTTGGCTGCTTTGCTTACTACACAAGTAATCGTCGGAACCCTTGTGTATAGCGGGCAAAGTGGCGCGCAGGCGTACGAATGCATCCGTACGCTTGCTATATATCAACGCTGAAACTCTTTAAAGCACAAAGCCCGCTCACTAAAGATCTCTCAAAGAGGGCTTAGTGAGCGGGTTGTTATATCAAACTCTGCGCTGTGGAACTAGTAAGCTAGCCACTCCAGCACACTAGCCAACTACAGCCAGACTGCCACCAATAGCGGCGACGACTGCTGAGACTAACGCCGTACCAAAGAGCCACCAGGCCGCTGCTTCAGCCGCTGCCTTGGTATCTTCCATCTGCTGCTGAGTTTGGGCTTTGATGCTACTGAGTCGGCCTTCTATCTGCTGCTCTATGCGCTCGGCCCTGTGGAGAACGCCGTCGCGAGCAGATTCTATCTGGTCTACCACACGGTTGGCATCGGCGTCGGAGACGCGGTCGTGAGAGCTGATCAGGGCAACTAGCGTATCGCGGTCAAACTGAGAGAGGCGATCGCGCATTGCAGAAAAGCCCGCCTGCGGATCATCAAACAGAGTGCGCACATCGCTCTTGATGCCGTAATAGTCTAGCTCGGGACGATCTAGCGACTGCAGATACTGGCGGATGCGGGCAAAGATCCGGTTGATCACCGACTCGACGCTGCGCTGAATACTGCGTACCTGGGCGACTAGCTGATTGCGCACGTCGGTAACCTGCCGGACGACATCAGTGGCTTCCGCTTCGGTCATGTCTGGCCGCTGGGCCAATAGTGCCACCATCGTGGAGTCATCCATTTGCGAGAGGCGATCGCTCAACCTGCTCACTCCTAGCTTAGGATCGTTCAGCAGCAGCTGCAGATCACGCTTGATGCCCGTCGGGTTCAGCTCTTCTTTATCAGTATTGCGCAGGTAGTCTTCTAGCGCGCTCTGGAAAGAGAGCGCCTGAGTTTGGGCGCGGCGAGCCAATCGACGGGGCGCTTTGATGACGCCCTGAATGCTAGAGAGCACATCGTCAATGGCCTGGTTGGCTTCGGCTTCGCTGAGGTCGTCGCGCTGGCTGAGCAGTTGCACCAGCGTATCGCGGTCCATTTTAGAGAGCCGATAGCGAATAGCCTTGGCCCCTACCTTGGGGTTGTCGATCAGCTTTTGCAGGTCGCGCTGAATGCCATTGGGGTGTAGCTCTGGCTTGCCTGTGCTGCGCAGGTAGTCGGCGATCGCTGCTGTCGCTTCGTCGTACTTAGCCTGAGCCCGCAAGCTGATCTTTTTAGGCGCACTAATAGTAGCGTTCCAGCTCTCTTCTATCGTGCTGACGACATGGTCAACCTCTTGCTCAGAAAATTCGGGGCGCTGCCCTAACAGCTTCACCAGCGTGTCGCGATCAAACCGGGCTAGCCGGCCTCGGATCTGATAAATGCCCTGGTCAGGCTCATTTAGCAACGCACTAATATCGCGCTTAATGCCGTCGGGATCAAGCTCGGCTTTGTCTGTGCGCCGTAGATAGTCTTCTAGAGACTGCTGCTGCTGCTGCAAGCGCACTTTAGCCGCCTGGTTGACGCTATCGGCATCGGCAATCACGCGGTCGAGCAAGCTGCGATAGCGATTGGCCAGATCGTGGCTGGTCGGCTCATCAATGTCTTCGCGGGCAATTAAAAATTGCCGGAAGTAGTCACTGCTGATTTGCCCTAAGCGATCGCGCATGTAGTCTGCGTCGAGCGGTTCATCTTCAATCAGAGCTCTAAAGGCCCGCTCACCCATATCAGAAGACAGTTCGCTGAGCGGCGTAAAGCGGAAGAAGGTTTCTAATTCCTGACGAACTCGCTTCTCTGAGGCTACTGTCTCTGCTGTGATCACATCTTGGAGCACGCTCTGTCGCACAACCTCCAGGCGATTGGCTAGATCGCGAACTTCTGTTTGAGTCAGCAGACCACGAGCTGACAGCGTATCGATAAAGACCTTGCGGCTAATGCCAGAAATCTGCTCTCGCAGCTCAGTTTCGTCTGCCTCTACGTCGTAGAGAACGTTGCGAAAGTTTTCTTCTAACTCAGGCGACTTCAGCTCGCCAATGTATGCATGGTGTAAATAGTTTTCGACATCGGCCTTAATCAGGTTTTGATCAGAGGCATCGTCTTCTGGCAAAGACATTCCGGACTGACCGGTCAGCTCACGCTGGGTTGACTTAATCTGCCCGACTACTTTGTTGGCGTCGAAGTCAGAGAGATCTACCTTACCCATAACCATGCCAATCATAGCGTTCAGGCTCTGGGTCATCGCCTGGGAAAAGGCATTGCCGCCGCTGCCCTGGCTCTGCTGGCCCTTCTGCTGGCCTTGGCTGCGCTGCTGCTTGAGCTCGTCTACGAGCTGGTCTAACCGGCTACCTAAGCCCTCAGAGGCTAGCTGTCCGGCTCCTGCCGAAGCCACAAACGTCATGATTTCATCGAGCCGATTGCTGCCGCCTGTGTTCCGTTGCCACACTCTGTAAAGGCGATTGGCAATGCGCCGGGTCTCCTGCCGCGAAAGATTAGTGCGATCGCTCAGCAGCTTAACAAACGTTTCACTGTCAACCGGGGGCAGCGCGTCACCATCTTTGGCAGTTGCTATTTCAGAGCTGCGCAGCAGTCGCTCAAATTCTTGTTCAATCGAAGTTACGTCCACTTCAGGAGAGCGTAACCCGGACAAATACTCCTGCAGCCGATCTTGCATCGCTGAGGTGTCTAAACCGGTAGTAAACTCGCGGCGAACTGCAGCGGCAGTAGCTTCAGCGGTTTCGACCAGCTGATTGCTAGCCGTCTTAGCGCCGAGGGCAGCAGTCGCCGTGCCCACCAGTGCCTGAAAGCCGTTAGTGGCCGACTTCACGACTGAACCAACCAAAGAGCCGACCGCAGTAGAGCTAAACCACACCAGCAGGGTGAAATAAGTAGCCCAAATCACCAGACCAGTAATCGCACCGAGCGTCACACTGTTGTAGAGGCTGAGCTTGACGGCCAGCCAGCAGGCGAAGAACAAAGCCAGGCTGACGGTAATCAGCGTCCAAGCTCCAAAGGCGGCGCTGATTTTCTTAATGCCAGTGCCCGAGCTGCTGCTAGAGCTGCTGCCCGAGCTGCTGCTAGAGCTGCCGGAGTGGCTGACATAAGAGACGCCCGCCGCCATCGAAAGATTGGTCAGCAGTAGCTGAAAGCCAAAAGCCAAAATCACTCCAGAGAGCAGCGCAATGAAGAACTGCGGGCCCGAGAAAACTAGAGCCGCTTCTTCTGGCGTAACGGCGCGTGGCGTAACGATGCGCGGATCGGCGAGCTGCGCGAGCCAGCTGGTCGCATAAAAGGGCGTGGCCGATAGGCCCATAGGAAATTCCATAACGTATTTCTCTTTGCTTCAGTTAGCTGTATTCGAATGGTGTGCGTTCTTTATTAAGGCGTTACCGCCGCCTAAAATTCCTCTCCCCCCAGAGGGAAGCCATCGTGCAAAATTTGCCTAAAAGTGAGAGGCAATGCTCGCTCTTTTGAGAGAGTGCAGGCAGATTTATGGAGCACGATAGACAGATTGTTTCTCTCGTTTGACTTATCTCTTTAGGTGGGTTCTACGAGTGACTACTCGCTGAAAACTGTGAAAGGAGCGTTAGAAGATATACCTAAAGAGAGAGGGATTATTGCTCAGCCATCGGTGCGAAACTGGCAATGAGGGCAAGCTTTTTTCGATTACTCCAGCGATCGCCCCTGAGACCCTCTCAATGATCTTCTGGGCGATCTTCTCATTCGCCGTGCCCGCTGCTGGGCTCTGACCTGAGAGCGAAACTGCGATCGCGTTTGCGGCGGCTCAGGGCGAGCCACCTGGTTTTGGGTCGTTTCTGACTCTGTGTTCGTATCTTCTGCCTTCTCTTCGGGCGTGGCATCAGCGGCAAAAATAGCATGCTCATTGGGCTCAATGTAAGAGCCAAACCGATTGGCATATACCTGAGTAAACTCTGCGCCAAAGAGCAAAATCTGGGCCGAATAGTAAATCCACAGCAGCAGCACAACAAACGAGCCTGCCGCACCGTAGGCCGAGGCCACACCGCTGTTACCGAGGTAAAAGCCAATCAGCGCCTTCCCAATCGTAAACAGTACCGCCGTCATCGCAGCACCTACCCAAACATCGCCCCAGGCAATGGTGACATCGGGCAAGATTCTATAGATCAGAGCAAACAGCAGCGTGATCACGCCGAACGAGACAATCGTATTGAGTATCTGCCAGCCGACATCCCAGCCGATCAGCCCGTCGCCTAACATGCCGCTAATCCCTGCTAGGGCCGCACTCAGCAGCAGCGACACCATCAGCAAAAACCCAATCGCCAGCACCATGCCAAAAGACAGCAGGCGATTTCGCACCAGCGCCCAAATGCCGCCATCGGGCCGGGGCACTACGTTCCACACCGTATTGAGCGCATCTTGCAGCTGAATAAACAGCCCCGATGCCCCAATAATCAACAGTGCTAAGCTGATAGCGGTCGCCCAGAGGCCGCCCTCTTGCGTTTGGGCATTGGTCAACATCTCCTGCACGAGCGCTGCGCCGTTTTCGCCTAGCAGCCCCTGCAACTGCTCGATAATTCGAGACTGTACGGTACTCTGCTCAAATAAGAAGCTGGCGATCGCAATTACAATCACCAGCACCGGAGCCAACGAAAATGTCGTGTAGTAGGCCAAAGCTGCCGCTAGCCTTGAGACTTTGTCCCGCTGCCATTCGGCAAAGGTCTGCCGCAGGAGAGACCAGAGAGTAGAGAGAGATAACATAGCTGCTATGACAAGATAAAAACAGAAAAAATATCAAAGGAAAAATATCAAAACAGGCAACCCAATGGATTGCCTGTGGAGAGCCAAGCTCGAACAATTAATGGCTGTCTGCCAGCGCTAGCTAATTAGCCCTGAGCGCAAAGCCCGAACGGCGGCCTGAGTGCGATCGCTCGCGCCCAGCTTGTTCAAAATGTTGCGGACGTGGGTTTTGACCGTACCGACGGTGACAAAAAGCTTTTCAGCAATTTGCGCATTGCTACAGCCAGAGACGATGCACTCCAAAATCTCTAGCTCACGCTCGGTCAGTGGGTAAGACTCAATGATCTGCTCATATTCTGGATCTACCGCGCGAATCTCAACGGTGCGGCTGTTAAAGGACTCACCTACCGCAACTGTAGGCTTGACCTGAGAGAGCACCAAGCTAGCAATAGACGGATCAATCCATGAGTTACCGGCATTGGTCTCACGAATGGCCGTGACCAGGTCCTGAGTCTCAATCTCTTTGGTACAGTACGAATCTGCACCAGCGGCAAAGGCTGCAAGCACGGCCTTTTCGCTGTCGTGCATGGTCAGCATCAAAATGCGAGTCTCGCTGTCAGGATTATTTTTCTTGAATCGCTGAATGAGCTCAATGCCGTCAATATCGGGCAGCCCCACATCGACAACGGCAACATCTGGCCGCATTTCCTCTAGCAGTGCAATACCCTTCTCACCATTGCCCGCTTCGCCTAAAAACCTCAGCCCTGCCTGTCGAAAGGCTGCTCTCAAGCCCATCCGGGTCAGGTCATGATCTTCAATCAGTGCAACACTAATTTCTTCGTCAATTTCTGCCATGCCTTTCGTAATGCCTAAAGTCTTGTGAATAAGGTCAGTGTAGCAATCTTCAGTAAGGGGCTACTCAGATTAAGTTGCAGCATATTGGCAACCGGGGCATCTGCCAGCCGAATGACAAAGACCGCTGGCAACTCTTTCTAAAGGTAGAGGCGTCTAGATAGCCAGGGAAAGAAGTTAGCGCAGTCCTAAAGGGAGAGAGGCCCATGAGCCAGTAGCGCGATCGCCCGCCAACAAAGCCTATAAAGCGGCTTGCCAGTCATCTTCGAGCTAGCCTCAGAAGCAGACATATCAGGCATATCAGAGTCTAGAGATTCATAGCTCAGATCAGATGATAAACTGCGCAGGGTCGTGTATCCAAAGAAACAGACGTTCCCAATTCAGAGGATCTATAAATAACTTAATATTCATAGATTAAGTTTTAAGCTTGCATGTGAGGCAACTGGTTTTAGGCAGAGTCGCGATCACTCTTTTGCGCCGATCACTTGCGCCAACGCCGATGACCGCTCAAATGCCTCAATAAAATGTCTAAAATCCTGTATAAATCTACATAGTTAAATCTACATAGTTATAGATAGAGCTGCTTTCACAAAAAGCCATCTGAAACTGCTAATTCCATCTTCTCACCTCTCTTTTTCACTATGAGCAGACTCTCTGCGGTCAGCCTCTCTACGGCTGAGCTAGAGCAATTGTTTGATTTCGTTTCTGACCTGATTTGCGTTTTAGATGCGTCGGGCTGCTGCAGACAGGTCAATCTGGCCTTTCGGCAAACGTTGGGCTACAGCACTGACGACCTCTATGCTCGTCCGCTCACAGCGTTAGTTCATCCGGGTGACCAGGCGAGTCACCAAGCTGAGATAGATCGGCTGCTAGCTGACCAGTCAGATGGGCAGTCAGACGGGCAGTTAACCGGTCGTTACCGCACTCAACCGGGCGACTGGCGATCGCTAACGTGGCAAATCTCAGCGATCAATGGCACTAGAGCGATGGCTGACAATGCCCAGGCCAGCCGAATGCTGTACTGTGTGGCCCGTGATGTGACCCCCGATGAGACGGAGCCCAATCCCGTCAAAAGTAAGGCTGACCTGTTTAATACGACCCTAGAAAGGCAGGTTGAGCAAAGCACTGAGCAGATCAAGACCGCCCGGTATCGCCATCTGGATCTGCTCCAGGCAAAGCGGCAGGCGGACGAACGCATAGAGCAGTCTCAAGCAGAGCTGCAGCTATATGCAAATGCCGTACAGAATATGCAGATAGGGTTTCAAATTTGGCAGTTAGAATCAGCCGATGACGCCCATAGTCTGCGGCTAATCGTGACCAATCCAGCGGCCAGCGAATTGATTGGCGTACCGGTAGAAGATATTGTAGGCAAACCCATCCTGGAGGCTTTCCCAGCGTTCATCGACAGTGAGGTGCCGCAAATCTATGCAGACATGGTTCGCTCCGGGCAGAAGCATAACCTGGGGGAAGTGTCTTACGAAGATGAACGAGTGGAGAAAGGCATCTTTTCGGTGAAGGCATTTCCGCTGCCTGACCGGTGCGTTGGCATCGTTTTTGAAAATATCACGGTGCGTAAGCAGCAGGAAGCCCTGCGTCAGGAGCAACAGACGCAGCTGAGAATTATTTTTGAGCAGGCAGCTGTCGGCATGGCTCGACTCAATAGTGGCGGCCAGTGGATACAGGTCAATCAGCGACTGTGTGACTTGCTCGGCTACAGCATGCCGGAGCTACTACAGACAAACGCTTTTGAGTTAACCCATCCAGACGACGTTAGCATTGCCCAAGCGCACTATCAGCAGCTGATCAACGGGGAGAAACTGCACGCCGGTTTTGAAAAGCGCTATCTGACCAAAGACGGCGAAGTTCTGTGGACACAGGTCACCGCTTCGCCGGTCTGCGACCAGCAGGGTCAGCTGCTTTATTTTATTACCACTATTCAAGGTATTACCCAGCGCAAACAGGCTAACTTGGCTCTGCGATCGCAAAAAAACGACCTGCTCAAAGCCAATCTGCTGCTCACCCGCACCATGGCGGCTCTAGAGCAGCGCAACCAGGAACTCGACCAGTTTACCTACGTCACCTCTCACGATCTCAAAGCGCCGCTGCGAGCGATCGCCAACCTGGCCACCTGGATAGAAGAAGACTTGGGCGATCGCCTCCCACCTGAAAACAAAGAGCAGCTAGATCTGCTCACCAACCGGGTGCATCGGATGGAGGGCCTGATCAACGGGCTCCTGAAGTATTCGCGCATTGGCCGCACCCGTCAGAGTCATGAAGCCGTATCGGTAGATGAGCTGCTCACTGATATTGTCGATTCGATATCGCCGCCAAAGAGTTTTACTGTCGAAGTCTTACCGCCCATGCCAGAGCTAGAGGCCAGGCGCGTACTGCTCATGCAGGTCTTTTCTAACCTGATTAGCAATGCTATCAAGCACCATCATCAGCCGGGCGGGCGCGTGCAGATATCGGCAGCAGATCTGGGCGATTTTTACCAGTTTACGGTTGCCGACGATGGGCCTGGCATCGCGCCTGCCTACCACCACAAAATTTTCGCCATCTTTCAGACGCTAAAACCGCGCGACGATCTAGAGAGTACCGGCATTGGCCTATCGCTCGTGAAAAAGATAGTCACTGCCGAAGGGGGCGAAATCACGCTAGAGTCAGCCGTTGGGGAAGGCGCGACTTTTTGCTTTACCTGGCCCAAAGACCCCCTTACAGCAGTTAAGTAGGAGTTGGAAGTCAGTTTTTGCCCACTCTCTTCAGCTAGAAGCAGACTCTATCGCCAGAGAGTCGGTATTTCGTGTTGAAACCACTAGCATTTAAGCGAGGAGTATACAGGGCAATGCCGGAGATGGTCACCACCAATATATTGTTAGTAGAGGATGACAGAGTAGATGTGATGAATGTCCAGCGCTCTTTCAAAAGAGCGAATATCACCAATCCCATCTTTGTCGCTGGCAATGGATTAGAGGCTTTAGAAATTCTCCGGGGCGAGTCGGAAGCGGTAGAGATGCCTAAATTGCGTCGCCTGATCTTACTAGATTTAAACATGCCGAAAATGGGCGGCATTGAGTTCTTAGAAGAGCTGAGGAAAGATCCCGAGCTGCGGCCTATTCCTGTGATTGTGCTCACCACTTCTGACCAGGAGAGAGATCGCGTCGAAGCTTACAATTTCAACGTAGCGGGCTACATACTCAAACCGGTGACGTTTATTCAGTTTGCAGAAGTGATGGCGGCACTCAATCGCTACTGGACGCTATCTGAGATTCCCTAGCTAGCCCGCTGCCGTTGCAGAAGATCACGGATATCGCTAAATAGGAATGTATCTTAAGAATAGGCATGTTGTGATGAGCTCGTTACTATTGACGCTGTCAAAGCAGCCCGCCTGTCAGGTAATCTTGGTTAAGCTGGTGTAGGCGGCTCTTGAATCTTAATGGTCTAGTCTTAATAGTACTTAAGGTGATAGGACGAGCGGCTCGGTAGTAACTGATGGTTAAGTCTTACCAGTTTTTGGCTGTTAGAGTTTGATATGCGGTTGGCTAAGCTTGATAAAGATGCCTAATCTCTTTGAAAAAACCTTAAATATATTAATTGTGGACGATGATGAAGTTGATCGCATGGCGCTTCAGCGATCGCTCAGCGCCTCCACGCTCAACCTCTCCGTTTCAGAAGCTACGAACGCGGATACAGCGCTAGCAGCGATTGAGAAAACCGACTACAACTGCATCTTTTTGGACTATCACCTGCCCGACAAAAGCGGCCTGGCGCTGGTCAAGCAAATTCGTCACGAGGGTATCCGGGTGCCGCTGATTGTCCTCACCGGCCAAGGCGACGAGCAAACAGCTGTAAGCCTGATGAAAGCCGGTGCCTCTGACTATTTGCCCAAGCGCAAGCTCTCTGCAGAAACCGTTGACCGCTTAGTGCGTAGCGCCATCCTGGTACACCGGGCAGAGCTCAAAATTGAGCAGGTCAATCAGGACCTCAGGGAAAAAAACAGCCTCTTAGAACGGCAAAACTGGGAGCTAGACCGGCAGCGCCGCTACATCTATAAGCAAAACCTGCAGCTACAGGAAGTATCACGGCTCAAGTCAGAATTTTTGGCCACCATGTCTCACGAGCTGAGAACTCCGCTCAATGCCATTATTGGCTTCTCTCAAATCTTACTGAGCAAGTCAAAAGGGCCGCTGACCGGCTACCAGGGGGATATGCTCAGCCGGGTGCTGGCCAACGGTCGCAATCTGCTGGAGCTAATCAACGACATCTTAGCCTTTTCTAAAATTGAAGCGGGCCGCTTAGAGCTAGAGCCTGAGGCTGTAGGATTACCACAGCTGATTGAGGAGACAACAGAGGAGCTGAGATCTCTCGCTGCGCAAAAGAACCTCTGCTTAGAGACCGACATCAGGCTGAGTAATCCGACAGTCGTCAATGACCGGGGGCGCCTGCGGCAGATTTTAGTCAATCTCATTTCAAATGCGATTAAGTTTACCGACCAGGGCCGGGTGCGGGTACAGGCCAAAGAGCTGTCTAGAAATGGCGACCGAGCGGACAAGATAGTGATTTCGGTGACTGACACCGGCTGCGGCATTAGCGAGGCCGACCTAACATATATTTTTGATGCGTTTCACCAAGCCGACCAAAAGGTGACGCGCAAGCACTCCGGAACCGGACTCGGGCTCGCTATCACCTACTCTCTTGTCAAGATCATGCACGGAGAAATTACGGTCAGTAGCCAGCTAGGGCAAGGCTCTACGTTTAGAATAGAGCTGCCTAGAAAAGTAACGCCTCAAGAGGTCAACCAGATCGGCGAGCTGGTTTTCCCAGAGCCTGTCGAATCTGTTGTCAGGCGCAAACTCCCGTAAGCCAGCGATCTTAAGCCCTCCGTTTTAAGGGCTACCCCAGTATTCAGCAGCCAGAAGCACCTTTCTGTCTCCTGCCGCCTACCCCTGATATCCCACATTCACGCCACCGACTGACCTAAGTCAGACCTTGCGAAAGATCAGCCTATGTCCCTGGTTATAAACAAGCGCTACAGAAGTAGTGCTACTCTCCATATAACCAAGTTGGGAAAGTCTTTTGTCAACGCCTTTGGTCAGCAAAATGGGTGTCAACGCTCAGCTTA
The DNA here is from genome assembly GCF_002286735.1 of Leptolyngbya sp. BC1307. Taxonomy (GTDB): domain Bacteria; phylum Cyanobacteriota; class Cyanobacteriia; order Phormidesmidales; family Phormidesmidaceae; genus Phormidesmis. Next base: position 126,922 of record NZ_NRTA01000005.1, on the reverse strand, counting down.
AAGGGAACTGGCACTGACAGCTCCACATCTATAAACATAGCTGCTAATACGCTTCTATTTAAGTTGTCTTTACTACATGTCTAATAACTCTGTGACGATACTCGCTGTCGATGACGTTCAAGACAATTTGTTTATTTTAGATTCTATTTTGTCAGAAGTAGACGAATACCACCTTGATTGCGTCAATAATGGGAAAGCTGCTCTGAATTACGTGGCAGATAGCCCTCCTGAGCTGATTTTGCTAGACGTGATGATGCCCGGTATCGATGGTTACGAGGTAACCCGGCGCATCCGCCAGGATAAAAAGCTGCCCTACATTCCGATTTTGCTCGTAACGGCTCACGATCAGCCGAGTCTGGCAGATGGCTTGGACTCTGGCGCGGATGACTTTATTCGGAAGCCGTTTGATATTGATGAATTGATGGCCAGGGTGCGATCGCTGCTCCGGCTCAAGCGCAGTATAGATGAGCAGACAGAGATGATTCGCCAGCGAGATGACTTTGTCGCGCGGCTCACGCACGACCTGCGCACGCCCCTGGTCGCTGCCAATAGGGTGCTGTCTCTGTGCCTAGAGGGCATTTTTGGTACGCCACCCGAAGAAATGAAGGAGGCCATCGACAACGTTATTACCAACAACGAAAATCTGCTGCAGATGACCAACACGCTGCTGCAGATCTACCGCCACGAGGCCGGACACAAAAAGCTGGTGCGATCATCCCTTTCTATCTACACGCTCTCTAAAGAAGTCGTCCAAGAGCTCAAGCCTCTGGCCGAAGAGAAAAATCTGACGCTAGAGTTAGAGACTCAGCCGAGCGATGGACAAACCAGCAGCGAATACTATCAGACCGAAGGCGATCGCATTGAGCTAAGACGACTCCTGACCAATCTATTGGGTAACGCGATTAAATTTACCGACACCGGTAGCATATCGGTGCTGCTGTCGGTTAGCCATGAGCCTACTGAAGCAGTGCGATCGCCCGAGGCTATTCACATCGCGGTTAAAGACACGGGTGCCGGTATTGACCCGGAGGCGCAAAGCCAAATTTTTGACTGGTTTTACCAGGGCGACCACATGCGGGCTGGCAGCGGCTTGGGGCTACACCTGTCTAAGCGAATTGCAGAAATGCACGAGGGTACGCTGACGCTAGAGTCTGAAGTTGGAAAGGGCAGCACCTTTACCCTGTCTCTGCCTAAAGTGAGCCGGTAGGCGATCTCAGACAGAGACGCTAGCGGCTATTCAGCCTCAGCAGTCTGCGCCGTTTGGTCAATTGAAAACGCTTCCACCGGAAAAACGCTCACGGCCAGGTTTACCGGGCGCTTTAGCTTATCTTCTAAAAAACGATGGACGCTATCCACATCCGCTGCCGAGATTGAGCCTGCGGGCGCGGCCACTTCGAGCGTCACCATCAGGGATTTTCCGCGCGAGTTTACCTGCAGCCTGCGAATGTCAGTCTCTCTAAAAATATCGTTCTCCTGCCGAATAATACTCCCTACCGACGTTCGTGCCCGCTCTTCTATCACCAAATCTCGCAGCGCCAGCCCCAGCGGAATGCCCAAAAGCGTAATCATCAGCGTCGAGGCCAGCAGTCCTCGCCGGGCTCTTTTCATGGTGCCATAGTCTTGCCAGACAAAAATCAGGCCGCCGCTGAGGATGATGCCAGAAAGGTTGGTCAAAAACAGCAGCGTCGAGCCGATGACGACATCGCGCGAGCCCAAGGCTAGGCCGATGCCAATCACACTCAGCGGCGGCACTAGCGCTACGGCGATCGCCACCCCCGATAGCGCACTGGCCACATCCCGCCGGGTGGTTGCAAAAGCCCCCGCTGCCCCCGCTGCCAGGCCAATCGCCAGATCGATCAAAGTTGGCCTTGTCCGTTCTAAAATTTCTGGATTTAGCGTATTGAGCCCCACCACCACACAGATAAGGTAGGCCGTCAGCACCGTCATCGCCGCGCCGGTTGCCACCGATAGCCCAGATCGCTTCAGCAACCGGCGGTTGCCCATAGTAATGGCAAAAGCCATGCCCGTGATTGGCCCCATCAGCGGCGCGACGATCATCGCCCCGATAATCGCCGCCGTGCTGCCAGCCAGCAGTCCCAGGGCAGAAATCATCCCGGAGAGAAACAGCATGATGTAGTAGTTAAAAGATGGCTCAGCGTTGCGCCACAAATTGCGATTCAGGCTTTTGAGAGGAACCGGATTGTTCGCCATCCAGTGCCAATCACCGCTGTTTACCGCCCATACTCGGTTGGCCTTGCGAGCCGTGCGAACGATTGGACGGTGAATGTGCTGCGGTAGGTAATGACGTAATAGCGCTAAGATCGGCAGCCGCCGGGCCACTGGCCGATCATCCCCTGTGGGCGCTGGCCGTTTAGGCGCTGGCTGCGAGCTACTCTCTTTTTTGGGCATGTTTTCGAGGCATAAGCAAACCCTTTTAGAGCAGGCAGACAACCGGGTGACAGACAACTGTAGTCGATAGCATTATAACCTTCATAGACATAACCTACGATGCGAGAAAAAATATCCTTTGATAGAGTCCTGTTCAGATATTACGACGTAGCATCATAGTTGTAGTATTACTCCTATGGGAGAAAGATTATCATGAGCCTCGAAGACAAAGCAAAAGCAGCGGCTAAAGCTACTGAAGGCAAACTAAAGGAAGCCTACGGCAGAGCGCAAGACAATCCCGAAGCACAGGCTGAAGGTGAAGACGAGCAGATAGAAGCCGCTGCCCTCGTCGACAAAGAAGACGCGAAAACAGATATCAAAGACAACAGCAAATAGTCAGCTTGTAGTCAGGCTGCTCCGGCTATCATCTGTTTGACTATTTTTCAAACAGATTTTAAGATGTAACCTACGGCTGACGAGAAATATCCTTAAGGCAGAGGGAAAGCCGAGAGCCAGCACATAAAATGTAGAAGTCCAAGAATTCAAATAAATGGAGGATATTCATTATGGGTATCGACGATAAAGCTAAAGCTGCTGCTAAAGATGCTGAAGGTAAAGTTCAGGAAGCAGCTGGTAAAGTGACAGACAATAAAGAAGCTCAAGTGAAAGGCAAGGGCAAGCAAGCAGAAGCCTCTGCTACTAACGCTAAAGAAGACATGAAAGACAGCGCCAAAAAAGCCATCGACTAAGCTTTCACCTCGTCTACAAGCTTGAACTATCAAGTTCTCTAATTTCCTAAGAGCGGCCCAGGCACAGTGTGTCTGGGCCATTTTGTGCCCAGTGACTGCTCACTGACTGCTCACTGACTGCTCACAAAAAGGCTGCGTTATCTGCCCTGCAAAAGCGCAGCCGCCGCAGAATCAATCCGAAGAACAACTCCCATTTTTCTGTATTTATGGCTTAGGGAGGAAAGAAAAGCTTGCCGCCTACGGGATACTGTTCCGTGAATGCATCTCTTTGAATACATACCCAATACATAAACTACCGTAAAAAGCTTGTTTAGCAAAGGACACCTGTAACCATGGAAAAGTCAGAAGAGACTCAATCAGATACCTTCGACAGAGGTATTGTTCCGGCCGAGACTGCTGCTCGCAAAAAACGCGAGGGTGCAGACTATAAGCAAACACCCAAAGACACAGAGGGCGACACTGATACAACGGCTGGCTACACCACCAGCAACGAAGGACTCACAAACAATTACGCCATCGAGCCTGAAATGTACATCGATGAGCCCGGCGACTTGAGCGATGAACAGTAAACCTAACTTTGGTGATCGCTTTTTTCTCAAATCGCGCAAATCTGTGCTCGCTTTACCTGTAAGCCCTCAGAACGCACAGTAGTAGTAAAAACTCTGAGCATTTAAACTTGGAAATAACCCATAAAAATGGCTGAAGAGGTTTATCCTTCTTCAGCCATTTTTATGGGTTATTCAGGTTCGGCAAACAGATGGCTGTTTACCTGCTCATATTATTTTTTTACGTCAGGCACGATATCTGGACGCTCTTTGTCTTCCCAGCCTACCGGGCGCTTTGAGTTGTACCAAGCGATTGAGCCAATGGTAGTCGCGGCGATAAAGCCTACAATTGCCACAGTGGTCAGCGACAAAGTATATGGCGCTGATTCCGACATGGCTTCCATTAATATGCTCATTTAAACACCTCATTAAATTGGAATGGACTGATCTTACAAAGTTGGGTCTACAAACAGCATCCCTCTGCCTGTAGATTGATGAGTCCCTCTTCAGGCATACGCTTCACCACTAGCGGCTGAAGTAGGTATTGAAAAAGGCCCTAGCCAAAGACTAGAGCCCTGAATGGTGGAGGCAAAAGAGCAGTTTACTCCATTGCTTATCCACTATAGGTGACGGCTTATGTCGTTACTTTTTGCTTAGACCAAACGCCATTATCGTCTTCGTCGTAACGCTCATGAATGATGTCCCAAGCGGCTTTTTCTGACTCTAGAGAATCTTCATGCTCACGATAAACTTCGTTATATTTTTCGACAAAGTCCTTTTGAGCACTCTCCGAAAGGTGGTTGCGAATCTCGGGCGACAGTCCCTCTACGCCGCTGCAGAGCCCCTCGCAGGCACGAGCCAGCGGTCGATCAACTACATGAATTTCCTGACCGCCCGCGCTTTCTATTAGCAGTTGGTACTCGCCGGTACGGTCAGCCGGCACTTCTGCCATCAGCACAAATTCGCCTGCCTTCAGGCGAGTCTGATAGATGGCTGCTTTCTCCTCTGGCAAGCCGATAGCCATCAAAACAGAAACTAATCCCGCACCCGCACTACCGGCTAGTGCCCCACTCGTTGCACCCAGCAAAATTGCCCCAATTGGCCCAGCGGCTACAATTGGGCCAACGAAAGGAATAAACAATACGCCTACGCCTGACAGCAAGCTCAGCAATGAGCCAAACAGCGAGCCGAAAATAGCACCCGTTCTCAGTCCGCCGAGGATTACGTCCTTCTTCGTCAAAAATCCAGAGATACGAGTCTCACTCTGAAAGTTTTGACCCATGACTGAGATGTGATCTCTCGAAACATCGCGATCTAAAAGACGACGAATCACCCCGTCAATCTGCGCCTGCTCCTTGAAAACAGCAGAAATTGTCTGCTCTGCTTTATATGCTTGTGCCATGCCGGTACCTTTGGTTAATCTGCTCTTGATATCTACAAGGTGCGGCTGTGAGCAGCCGCACCCAAGGGTTGATTTCCTAGACCTAGTTCGTTGCCTAGAAGATATAATTCGATACCTAGACAGCGGCTGGCGTCTTCAAGTCGGTTTCACGCTGGCCAGTCGGTGAGAGGCTAGTGCCTTCGATGAAGGAGCGCAGCATCCAAGCCATTTCTTCATGCTGCTCCATCAGGCCAGTCAAGAAGTCGGCTGTACCTTCGTCATGGTGGTCGTCGCCACACTGATCGATGTGCTCACGCAGATTGCGAATCACCTGTTCGTGGTCGCTGACTAGGCGCTCTACCATTTCTTCGGCAGCGGGCAAGTCACCAGGGTGCTCACGCAGCGTAGCATTTTCTACAAATCCTTTGGCGGTGCCAATGGGGTAGCCGCCCAAGGCTCTGATCCGCTCAGCAATAGCGTCAATGTTTAGGCTGAGAGCCTCGTAGTGCTCTTCCCAGAGTTCGTGCAGGGTTCTGAACTGTGGCCCGACAACGTCCCAATGGTACTTTTTCGTCTTGATGATGAGCAGGTAGGAGTCGGCTAAGTCTTTGTTCAGTAGATCGACGACGCCCTGTCTTTGCTCTTCGCTCAAACCAATGCTGATAGGTTTCATATATATTGTTCTCTCCGTCCTTTACTTCTTCTATTTCATCAGATTTTGGCGGGTTGAGCGTCTCTCTAAAGAAGAGGCCTGAGCATGGGGAGGGATACCTTGAGATAGATATATTAAGAATTTAGAAGCCCCACAGCGCAGCTATGGCTGCTCGGCGGACGGCTGAAGATGGCTTAGCTCAAGAATTCTATCGTAGTCGAAGGTATTGGCCAGGGTCTCTAGCGCGACTATCAGGCGAGTGTGCTGTGTAGGAATTGTCTGGACGAGCTGCTTGAGGCGATCGCTCAGGTTGCCGAGGCTAAGCTGATCTACCGCCAGGAATTAAACTGTCAGACGCGCCAGGGTGAGCACCGCACCGTCCTCGTCTCAATGGCAACTAGCAACGCTGAACGTCTGTTTCGCTTGGCCGATGACATTTCAATTAGAGAGTATTTTTGAGAGATTTCAACAAGTTGACGCTTCCGACTCTCGCAAAATCCGACTCTCGAAAAAAAGGATAGAGCTAGCCATTTGTCGGCAGATGATTCAACAGCACCAGGAACAAATCTGGGCAGAGAGAACCCTTCAGTAGGCTCTAGATCTCGCCGCCATGCAGCAGCCCGATCTGATCCTGCTCGATATAATGCCAGATATGGACAGTCGCGCTACCCTAAGAAAGATTGAAGGACAATCCACAGACTCAGCCCGTCATTTTGGTGACGGCCAAAGTACAGCCCTCGCTCAGACCGGCATCGACCCCGACCAGGTCGTGACTGTATATGCCAAGCCCTTTCGCCCACTGACGCTAGCTGATCAAATCCGCGCTATCCTGTCCTGGTCATAGGCGAATAGGCAGCCAACAGGAGACTCCATCTATGCCTCAAGAGACTTCTCAAAAGACTGGCAAAAACATTTTCGAACTAGAGGGGCCACCTGGCAACTCGATGGTGGGCAATCTGGGTGAGCTAGGGGAAGACCCACTGGGATTTTTGGTGAGATGCGATCGCGACTATGGCGACATTGTCCCCCTCAGGCTCGGTCTCACACCCGCCTGCCTGGTCACCCACCCAGATCTCATTGAGCAGGTCTTGAAAGGCAGAGAATCTTTCGTCAAAAGCCGTGGCTTCCGGGCGTTACATATGCTTTTAGGCAAAGGCTTACTCACCAACGAGGGAGATTCCTGGTTTCGGCAACGCCGCCTGATTCAGCCCGTTTTTCACCGCAGGCGCATCGAAGGCTATGGCCAGATCATGGTGGACTACACCGAGCAAATGCTGGCTACCTGGGAACCTGACCAATCCCGAGACATTCACCTCGATATGATGCGGCTAACGCTCAATATCGTCATGAAAGCAATCTTCAATCAGGACGTGTCTACCGGCGAAGCAGAGACCGTCGCGCACGCGCTTGATTGTTGCTATGAACTGGTTTGACAGCAAGCGTCGTCAAAACTTTCTGATTTGGGAATGGTTTCCCCGACCCGAAAACATTCGCTACCGTAACGCCATCAGCGCTATGGATGACACCATTTACAAGATTATTCGCCAGCGCCGCGAAAGTGGTGAAGATCCCGGTGATCTGCTTTCGATGATGATGGCAGCTCGCGACGAAGACGACGGCAGCGGCATGAGCGATCAGCAGCTCCGCGATGAGATTGCTACCCTAATGCTCGCTGGCCACGAGACAACCGCTAATGCCCTCTCCTGGACATGGATGCTCCTCGCTCAAAATCCTGACGCCGAGGTCAAACTACACGAAGAACTTCAGCAGGTACTTCAAGGCCGCTCGCCCACTATTGAAGATCTGCCGCAGCTACGGTATGCCAGCGCCGTCATCACAGAATCTATGCGGCTATATCCACCCGTCTCGCTGGTCGGTCGAGAAGCCGTCGAAGATGTTGAAGTGGGAGACTATTTTATTCCAGAAGGCTGCGTGGTTATGCTCAGCCAGTGGGTTATGCACCACAGCCCGAAATACTTTGACGCTGCCGACGCTTTTCAGCCCGAACGCTGGCTCGGTGACTTAGAAAAACAGCTACCCAGGGGGGTCTATTTCCCTTTTGGTGACGGCCCGCGCATCTGCATCGGCAAAGGCTTTGCCCTGATGGAAGCGGTTTTGATTTTAGCCACGGTGGCGCAACAGTATCAGATGAAGCTGGTACCGGAGCATAAAATCATTCCCCAGCCTTCTATCACATTGCGGCCAGAACACGGTATTCAAGTAACCTTGAACAGGCGTTAGTCCGGTAAGCGCTAGCAGGAGGCAAATTTTGCAAGAGAAATATTTGTCAGACAACTATTTGACTAAACAACAATCTTCTCCGGGCTATTCTTCAGGCAGACTTGTCTTTGTTTTGAAAAATGGTTCGCAGCATCCACTGAGTAGCTTTAGGAAACACTGCGTTCATTCCGCCCATCAGCTTTGCACTACCCGGTAAGCGCTCACTCTCTTGGTTTGTCAACGCTTGCCAAACTGCCTCGGCAACATCTTCGGGCTTTTCAATAAATGGCATGGCCAACGTTTGGTTTAGCTGCTCACGGCGGGCTGTTTTATCTTCTGAAGTTTTACCCCGCATGACAGCTTTTTCTGGAAAACCTGTGCGAATAATGTTGGGATAGATGGCGCAGACATGAATTCCCTTAGGGGCAAGCTCGGCGCTTAGTGACTGACTGAGGCCAGCGATCGCATGTTTACTGGTCGTGTAAGGCACTAAATATGGCATCGGCACTTTGCCCGCAATTGAGCAAATATTCACAATTGCCCCCGACTGCTGGGCCACCATGTGAGGCAGCACCGCATGAATCATGTGGATATAGCCCCACAGGTTAGTGTCAATCACCTGATGCCAGTCTTCCAGGCTAAATTCTTCTGCGGGGCCAGAACTGTAAATGCCCGCGTTGTTAACCAGTAGATCGATCTGGCCAAATTCTGCCAGCACCTGCTCCACCGCCTGCTGCACCTGCTGCGGATCGCGAACATCTGTCGGTATCGGCATCACTGGCGTTGCCAATCGGGTTTTTAGCTCGCTGGCGGTAGCGACTAACTTCTCGGGCGTGCGAGCTGCGATCGCAATGCCGTCATACTCTTCTTGAATCAGCCGCTCAGCGATCGCCTTCCCAATACCTTCCGATCCGCCTGTCACCAACGCAATTTTCATAATTCACCCAAACAAGTTCGCAATGTTGTAAAACCGACGAACCTGTCGCCAGCTATGTCTACGTAAATGGTGGGTGATCAAGCGAACAAAATCTTCTGACTGCGGTAAGAAATAGCCGCCGCCGACAGCATTAGAATCGACTGACCTGGCGTAGGCAATTTTTAGCAATCAGCAAGCAATCAACAAGTACTTAAATGGCTCTGGCGGGATTTGAACCTGCGACCTTGGGCTTATGAGTCCCCTGCTCTAACCACTGAGCTACAGAGCCTTGAAACGCTGCATCGGCATCTTGAAAATTGCAGCCCAATAAATGTAACACGAAATCAATTGTCTTCAAAAAGAAGACTTTCTCAGCGACTATTCAGACATTGGCCTGATCATAAAAAGCTGCTAACCGGCAGTAATCAAGCAAAAGCACCCGAGGTTAGGTGCTTTTACTCATACAGCGTCTAGTTAGCAGCGATCGCTCACATGAGCTGAGATTTAGATCTAGCGACCGGGCAAATAGGCCACCGGATTAACAGCGCCCTGACCGTTAAGATGCACTTCAAAGTGCAGGTGAGGCCCCGTACTATAGCCGGTGCTACCCATCTCAGCAATTTGCTGACCCTGTCTGACACTTTGGCCCGAGCTCACGTTCAGCCGATTGTTGTGCGCGTAGCGAGTCATGCTGCCATCTGGGTGACGAATCTCAACAAGATTGCCATAGCCGCCAGAGTTCCAGCCTGCCTGCTGAACGACACCTGCACCTGCCGCGACAATCGGTGTACCGACAGGTCCGGCGACATCGACACCCCGGTGCATGCGACCCCAGCGCCAGCCATAACCTGAGGTAACCGTTCCCTGAGTTGGCCAAATGTAGCCATTAAAATAGTCAGGCGCTTCAGGCAAATACTCGCCTTCTGCCGGCAAAATCGGCATGCCTGGCGAGACTACCTGACCAGCACTAGAGCGCTGTGCCGGAATATAAGCATCCGGGCTGAGGGGCGCAGCTGCCAATAGGTCAGCGTCTATTTCAGTGGGGGGCGCTGCTGGCGCTAAGGCCACTCGTGGCGATGAGGTCTCTCTAGCGGCGTCAGCCACAGGAGCTACAGATGGCCGTTCCGCTGCGATTTCAGTTGTCTCTGCCTCTGAAGTGGCCACTGACTGAACGCGAATCTTTTGAACTTCTTCTAGCAGATTGGCTACATAAGGATCTACAGCCATTGTGCCTGAGCGATCAGCCGCTAGCAGGTCAGCTTCAGTAGAGAGCTCGCCGCCTACGCTAACTGGCTCCTCGGGCGATGCGCTGCGTAAGTTTTCTAAAAGCCCAGCACTATCCGGGGAAGTGGCGGTGCTGCGCAAATGAGCCAGTCGCTGATCGCGATGCGACTGCTGCTGCAAACTATCAGCGCTACCGGCAGAGGTGTCTACTTTCTTAGTCGAACTTGGCGCTGTCTCCGTAGGGACTACCAGCGTAGCGCCTGCCAAAATAACGTTAGGGTCGTTCAGCCCATTAGCGCGAATGAGTTCGTCTGAGGTGGTCTCTAAGTCAGCGGCGATGCTGCCCAGGGTATCGCCCGACTGAACCTGATACTGGCTGAATGTAGGCGATGCTGAGCGCGCGGTAACTACTGGAGGAACCGACGCTGTAGCTGCGCTCTCTATGGAAGCATCTGCTATGGAAGCATCTGCAATTTCAATCGCCATTGTTGGCGCGCTGGCGGTCACTTCAGACGGGGCGCTGGGTGCTCCGTTGACAGCAGCTTGGCTGCTCTCTGCCGTTGGCGTTACAGATTCACCAGCGGATTGAGCCGAGAGCAGCGGATCGGAAACTTGGACAGCCTGCTCGTCAGCAGTGATACCCGCAATTAGCTGAGCTGACTGGGACTGAGCGGGGGCAACGGCCTCGCTGCTGTCTGCGCTATCTGGAACCTTCAATACCTGACCCACTCGGATAGAGGTCTCTGGTGCTAGTGCATTAGCAGTCTTCAGGTCGCGGAGCCCGACTTGGTGCTGCTGGGCAATCTGCCACAGGCTCTCACCTGACGCTACGGTGTGGTAGCCCGTGATTGGCTGTGGTATCGCCGTCGCAGCGGCGGTTTCAGCTGATGCAGCCGCTGAAACTTGGGAATCACTTGAAAAAACCTCAGTGGTAGCAGAAGGGGTAGGGGCGGAGACTGCAGCGGCAGCGTCTGCTTGAGAGACAAAGGCCCCAGATGCCCCTACTGAAAGTGCGATACCCAACATGGCAGCCGACTTAACTCGATTGCTGCTAGAGGGACTACCCTCACCAACTGCTGGAATACATGAATGACTTGAATCAGACATAGGTTCCTGTGAAATTTCTTTTTTCAAGGAATTACCTCCTAATGATCAGCGTTTAACCGTTAGTACCAAATCGTCGTAACAGATGTTCGATTGGCCATCCAACAATCTTCGATAACAGCATTGCTGCTCTTGCTAGCGCTAAGAACATCCGGGTTCGACCGTGGGATCAGCTTACCCGTTATGTACTCAATGCCAGTCAACAAACTAGTCGCTTGTCTGACCTTAGGCAAGTTTACACGACTTAACCCTAATTTCAATCCTTACTTCTTTGACCCTGCTTTGACCGGTTCTAGATACTCGGAGCGCTATATTCCTGAAACTTCATCCGTATTCTTACGGATTTAAGTGTGCGTCTGGGCGATCGCCTACAAATCGGAAGCGCTTGTAATGGTTAGGTTTTTGGCGAATTGGTCACGAGCCAATCGTTTTTTTGGCACACTCCGAATCAGGCGACCTTTGGAATGCCGTGTGTAATCTTGAAAATTTGGGTAGTGACCTGTCAGCGTCGCCTGCAACCCTTATGGAAAGAGGGATTTAGCAAATTACCGTAAAAACCACAGGAAATCGCTGTTGCTTAACGACGAGTAATCAACAAAGCCGTAGATGATATGAAATACTTATTCAATAAAGTCCAATCTTGACAGTAAATTCATTCGATTTCAAGATTTCTTGATGAGTGGCATCTACCATGCGGAGGATTTTGTCAGATCAAAGTGACAAAATGCAACCTGACAATTGCTACTACGGAGCCCAACTTCTGTATTTTGACCGATGCGCTAGCGGCAAGTCCTTTTCGGAAGTGACCGCTTAGAAGCAGCGCTCTGAGGCAGCGCTCTGGGGCAGGCGAAGACGATGGGAAAAATTTTGCCCCCAAACATAGAGCATTCATCAGCATTGTGCAGACTGCTAATTAGAAATCTCTATCTATATATATGCAATTTATAGATAGACGACCGCTCCACCTCTCACAGTCGGCTATCGGTAGGGATACCTTTCATGAGCCGCCTTAGCTACCGGTCTGACGCAGAGCTTCAAAAAGACCGACAGCCGCGCTCACCGAAAGATTTAGGCTGCGGACATGCTGCTTATTCATCGGAATGGTCGTCAGCCAATCGCAGCGTTCGACAGCAGCAGGCGGTAGGCCCTGGCTTTCGCAGCCAAACAGCAGCCAGTCATCGGCCCGGTACGTGAGATGGGTATAGCTATGGGTGCCCCGGGCGCTGAAGCCAATTAGCCTACCGCCTTCGGTTTGGGCATGTTGCCAAAAATCTGCGAGCGAATCATGCAGATGCAGATCGACATAGGGCCAGTAGTCCAGGCCAGCGCGCTTGAGATAGCGATCGCTCAGCTCAAATCCCAGCGGCCTCACCAGATGGAGCGGCGTCCCGGTAGCCGCGCAGGTGCGGGCAATATTGCCCGTATTGGGCGGAATCTCAGGCTCAACGAGGACAACTTGCGGCATAGACCAGCAATAGATACTGAAAAACGACTAAGTGGGGCAATCTGACATAGTCCGGGATGAGACTAAGCGGCCACCGGCTGACAAATATCTTGAGCGAGCTGGCTTTCCTGCTGCTGCATATTGGCGATCGCCTGCTGAATCACCTCAGTTGGATTCGTCTGTTCGGCCTGAGCAAGCCATTGCTGAGCCTGGTTGCCATTTTTCAAAATTTGCTTAACTGGCGTCAAAAAACAGCTAATACCAGAGCGGTGGGCCACCGGATGCACTTCACTATAGATCTGGCTAATCCAGTCGCGGGCAATGATCGGCTGACCTGTCTGCCAGTGCCGCAGCGTTGCATCAAGGCTGTTTTTAGCAGCGGCCTGCTCGTTTTCTAGGGTAATCGCCAGCAGATCTTCGCTGCGGGTATGGGCGCTGAGCTGACTGCTCTCTAGCGGATCGAGTTCGGGAGAGGCTAGTAGCTGCTGCATTCGCGCTTCTAGTAGAGCGGTTACCGCTAGCAGATGCAGCGGGTCAGTTACCAGATCGCAGATTCTTAGTTCCAGGCGGTTGAGATTGTAAGGGCGGCGATCGCCATTCGGCCTTACCGCACTCCACAAGTGACGCACGCTTTGCATCGTACCTGCCGCGAGCTGCGCTTCTACCCAGCAAATATGGTGCAGGTGACTTTCAAACAGCGGCACATGGGCAGGCGTTTGCGGAAACAGGTGCCAGCGAGTGGAGTGAAAGCCCGTGATCTTGCCATCAAAGAAGGGCGAAGACGCGGTCAGCGCTAAGAACAACGGCGCTTCTACCCGAATCAGACGGCAGGCGCGCATCAGCTGCTCTGGATCTGACAGACCCACGTTGATGTGGATGCTGGCGGTGACCACGTCGGTGCCGTAGGTTTCTTCTATATAAGTGTGATACGGATTTTTCGGATCTGAGCGGTGAAAAACATCGGCTCCTCCGAGCGGCAACGTGCTGCCTGGAATGATCGTATAGTCGCCCAGCGTCTTCAGGTAGTTTCTCAGCCGCACCCGAGGCTTGACCAGCTCGCACAGTAAATGCTCATACCGGCAAAAGGGCGCGGTCGTGTACTCCACATTGCGCGCATCGGGCTCGCGGACAAATCCCTCTAGCTCAGCCACGATTTTGTCCGAAAACCCAACGACCTCTCCGGCGGGCGTACCGGTGTACATTTCGACTTCAAAACCTTTGGATAGCAGCACAGTAGTTAGAGTCCTTATGTGAAATCAGCGCTTCATCTACAGGAGAAAATTATCAGATCTTCTCCTTATATATAGGGGCATTTAAAACTGTGTCAAAAATGACGGTTCAAAAGGCCCAATGAAAAGGCCGTATCAATGGCTGGTCACTGACGCATCAACCCGCCAAAGCAGTATAAAGCGTCAATGTCTCAACCCATCTGTGTCTGTGGTGTAGCCTTAAATACTCTTTTGACGCTCCATTGATACAAAACACGGCTACGCCCAGAGGCGTCAAGATCTCTGAAGTGCAGCCGTTTTGAGTATTTTGCATGAAATCAATGCGGATGAAAGGACTTGAACCTTCACGTCACGAGGACACTAGAACCTAAATCTAGCGCGTCTACCAATTCCGCCACATCCGCGTCGGGTAATAATAGTAGCAATAAATGTGTGGCAGATGTAAGGTTGATCCAAGGATTCGCCAGCGGACTGCGCTGAAAGGTAGAGTAAGGGCTAATTGGCGGTAAATTTGCCTGAGCATTGCCGCCGGTCATCACAGGCGATGACTGCGCAGAGCGCTTATGATGAAGGAAATGAAGGAAGGCTACGGGTATCTCAACGATATCTCAGATGAGGAGAAACCGATTGGATGGGTAAGGTAGTTGGCATTGACCTCGGCACGACGAATTCTGTAGTGGCGGTGATGGAAGGCGGCAAACCCGTCGTCATTGCCAACGCAGAGGGCATGCGGACAACGCCATCGGTGGTGGCCTTTAGCAAAGAGGGCGAAAAGCTGGTTGGCCAGATGGCCCGTCGCCAGTCGGTGCTGAATCCTCAAAATACGTTCTATGCGGTCAAGCGCTTTGTCGGGCGCAAGTACGATGAGCTGTCACCCGATTCTAAGCGGGTGCCCTACACGGTGCGGCGGGCAGAGACAGGCAATGTCAAAATTCGCTGCCCCCGGCTTGATAAAGACTTTGCGCCCGAAGAAATTTCGGCGATGATTTTGCGCAAGCTAGCCGAAGAAGCTGCGCAGTACTTAGGCCAGCCCGTGACAGGCGCAGTGATTACCGTACCGGCTTACTTTAATGACGCGCAGCGGCAGGCAACTCGCGACGCGGGCCGAGTGGCGGGCTTAGAGGTAATGCGAATAATCAATGAGCCGACGGCGGCTTCGCTGGCTTATGGCTTAGACCAGCAGTACAACCAGACAATTTTGGTGTTTGACTTGGGCGGCGGCACCTTTGATGTGTCTGTCTTAGATGTAGGCGATGGCGTGTTTGAGGTGCGCTCTACCAGTGGCGACACGCAGCTCGGCGGTCTGAACTTTGACAAGAAAATTGTCGATTGGCTAGCTGAAGATTTCTTGAAGGCAGAAGGGGTGGACTTGCGGCGCGATCGCCAATCCTTGCAACGCCTCAGCGAAGCCGCCGAAAAAGCGAAAATCGAGCTTTCCGGTGTGCCCATTACCGAGATCAATCTGCCCTTCATCACAGCCACGGCAGATGGGCCTAAGCATATTGAAACGAAGATGGAGCGATCGCAGTTCGAGTCGCTCTGTAGCGATCTCGTCAGCCGGATGCGCGGCCCGCTCAAGCAGGCTCTAGCCGATGCCAACGTCACTCCCAGCCAGGTAGACGAAGTGGTGCTCGTCGGTGGCGCGAGCCGCATGCCGATGGTACAAGACTTGGTGCGCTCAGTGATGAACCGTGAGCCCAACCGCAACGTCAATCCGGACGAAGTCGTGGCGGTCGGCGCGGCAATTCAGGCCGGCATCTTGACGCAAGAAGTCAAAGATATTTTGCTGCTAGACGTGTCGCCCCTCTCACTGGGCGTCGAGACCATTGGCGGCGTGATGAAAAAGCTGATCCCTCGGAATACGACGATCCCGGTGCGCCGCTCAGACACCTTTTCGACTTCTGAAAACAATCAGACCGTCGTCGAAGTGCATATATTGCAGGGCGAGCGCGAGATGGCCAAAGACAATAAGTCACTGGGCCGCTTTAAGCTAATGGGCATTCCGCCTGCGCCGCGCGGCATTCCGCAGGTGCAGGTCTCTTTTGATATTGACGCCAACGGTATTTTGCAGGTGTCGGCCCTCGATAAGACTACCGGCAGACAGCAGAGCATTACCGTACAAGAAGCGTCGAATCTATCTGAGGCCGACATTCAAGGCATGATTCGCGCGGCTGAAGAAAATGCTGCGACCGACCGTTTGCAGCGTGAGCGAATTGAAAAACGCAACCGGGCAGAAACGCTCACCTTTAAAGCAGAGCGGGTCTTGCGAGAGGTGGCGATTGACTTTGGGATGCAGTTTGCGCGCGATCGCCGTCGCCGCATCGAGAGCCTAGTGCAAGAGCTACGGGCTGCATTGGAGCAAGCCGATGAGCGCGGCATTGATATCACCCAGTCAGACCTGCAAAACGAGGTTTACGAACTCAACCGCGAAGCCTACCTTTACGACATAGACGAAGACGGCGAGGGCATCTTAGGACAGATCGGCAGCACCCTGAAGCGAGCGTTCTCGGGCGAAGATGACGACTACTACCGCCCAGGTGACTATAACTCTGGCGGCGGTAGCTACGGCAATGGCAGTTATTCTCCTGGCTATCAAACCAACGGCTATGCCGATAGCTGGGATCGCCAAGCTCAGTGGGATTCACCGGCATGGAATCGTGGCAGCAGCAGCGCTGGCAGCAGTTGGGATGATTGGGACGACGACTGGGAGAACTCACGCAGCGCGGGCTCAGGCCAAAGTCAGAATCCGGTTCGTGATGATCAGCCCTACAGTGCAGGCAGTGCAGGCGGGGCCAGACCGGACGGCTACCAGGGCAGTTCTGATCGGGGCTACAGCCGAGAGGGCTATCGTCAAGACCAGCCCTATGACCGTGGTGGCGCTGACCGGGCCGACTCTGGGCAACGTGACTATCCTGCAGATCGATACGCTCAAGATGCTTATGGTCAGAGTGGCTACGCTCAAGACCGATATGCCCAAGATCGGTATGCCCAGGACAGCTATGCTCAGGATGGCTATGCTCAAGATAGCTACAGCCCTGACAGTTACAGTCAAGACCGCTATGCCCCAGATGGGTATGCCCAAGATAGATATGCTTCAGACAGCGATCGCCAAAACTATGCGCCAGGTGACTATGCGCCGGCTGATGATCGCCAAGGCTACAGCAATCAGCCTCGCCCCGATGAGCGCCCGTCTGATCGGGGCCGGGCCAATGGCAGCGCTGCTAACGGCAGTTCAGCTCGCCGGGCAGAAGACTATCGACGCAGTGACTACCCCCCAGAAAGCTATCCGCCCGAAGGCTACCCGCCCGAAAGCTATCCGCCAGCAGATTATCCACCCGAAAGCTACCAGCAGGACCGCTACCAGCAGGACCGCTACCGGCAGGATCGCTACAACCCAGCAGGCTATGACCGCGTTGGAGAAACGGCTCCTCCGGAGAACCGTCCTCGCTCTACAGAGGACAACTGGAGCAACGAAGATGAGTGGTTTTAAAGATTCGTAGTACGATACGCTTTCGTTCATGCAAAATTTTCGGGATTACTACGAAATTCTAGGCATTGCCAAAGAGGCGACTGCTGAAGAAATTAAGCGCGCCTACCGCTCGCTCGCCAGGCAGTATCACCCTGACTTAAATCCTGGCAATAAAGCTGCTGAGGAGAAGTTTAAGCTGCTCAGCGAAGCCTATGACGTGCTCTCAGATGCCGACAAGCGCTTACAGTATGAAGAGTACAGTCGCTTCTGGAACCAAAAAGGATTTAAAGGATGGGGCAAACGCAGCAAAAAACCGCGAGCCAACAGCCCGGTCTCGCTAGAGAATGCCGAGTACAGTGCGTTTGAAGATTTCGATAACTTTGTTGAGCAGCTGCTGAGACGACATCAGCCGATTGACCCCACTACCTCGTCTTGGGTCGATTCTACAGCCGCTACTGAAGAGACCGTAACGTCTGAGCGCAGATCGAATGGCCGGTCAGCAGAAAGAACTAATGGATCTAGCAGTCGATCTGGCCAACCCACTAGCCGCAGGCCCAACTATAGAACGCAACCAGCCTCGCCGTCGCGCCGTGATGCCGAGGCCGACCTGACCGTGCCTTTAGAAAAAGCCTATGCGGGCGGACGAGAGCGCATTCGCTTAGAAGATGGGCGATCGCTCGAAGTCAGTATGCCTCCGGGCATGGTCACCGGTCAGCGCATTCGTCTGAAAGGTCAGGGCATTGGCGGCGGCAATCTGTATCTGCGAATTGAAGTAGAGCCACACGCCTATTTCACACTGCAAGACGGTGACGTGTACTGCCGATTGCCCATCACACCCAGCGAAGCCGTACTCGGAGGCACCCTTGCTGTACCCACCTTAGGCGGACTGGTAAATATGATCATTCCCCCCAGTGTGCAATCAGGGCAGCGGCTGCGGCTAACCGGCAAAGGCTACCCCATCGGGCCAGATCTGTACGGCGATCAGTTTGTAGAAATAGAAGTCGCTATTCCAACCGTGCTAGACGATGAGGAAAAAGCTTTGTATCAAGAGCTGCGAGACATTGAGCGATTTGATCCAAGAGCCAATCTGCCGGTGTAGAAAGGCAGGCTTCTCCATTCCGTAAACGCCCAAGAGGTATTTTCATGCAAACATTGACGGTTGATATGCCACAGTCGCTAAGAGCCCAGCTTCAGGAGTATCAAAACGAGCAGGGCATCGCGCAACCGGCAGATGCGATCATCGCAGCGTTGCAGACGTACTTTGAAACCTGGTCACCCGCTACCCCACGAGCCCCCCTACCAGCTATGTATGACGCAGAAGAGGGGCCGTGCGAAGTGATTCCCTCATTTTTAGAGTCTTCAGCGCCTGCTCAAACGCCAAAGTAGGCTGGTTCCTTTCCCGGTACCCACTTAATATTGCAGCCAATGCTGGGCTTTTGCGCTTCGGGCAGCGGCTCACCGGCAACGACTTTATCTAGCGCAGCTCGCAGATCCACGCCGTTTACAGGCCTATCGTTGCCGGGACGGCTGTCGTCGAGCTGGCCGCGATAGGCTAGCTTAAGATCGCTGTCAAACAAGAAAAAGTCAGGCGTGCAGGCGGCAGTATAGCTTTTGGCGACTTCCTGAGTGGCGTCGTAGGCGTAGGGAAAGTTAAAGTTTGCCCGCTTTACCTGCTCGCGCATATTGTCGGGATCGTCTTGCGGGTGGCTTTCGATGCTGTTAGCGCTAATTGCCAGGATGCCGAGACCCTGCGGAACGTAGTCTTGCCCAATGCGCCCTAGTTCGTCTTCAACATGCTTGACGAAGGGGCAGTGCTGGCAAATAAACATCACCAGAAGCCCTTTTTTATCCGCAAAAGTATCGAGTGACACGGTCTCGCCTGAGACCACATCTTCCAGGGTAAATGCGGGGGCCGGGGTGCCCAGGGGCAGCATGGTGGATTCAGTTCTAACCATAGATAAAGGGAGAAGGGAAGTATCAGTTTAATAAAGAGAAATCAGCTCAGCTGAACCGATTTAAAGGCCGCTTAGACGCAGCCGGGCATGGCGTTTTAGCCGCCAGCGCTCATTGCAGCCATGACTAAGACCGAGAGCAGTAGCCCAGGGCTGAGCAGCAGAATGAGTAAGCCAAAGTCGTGAAGTTCCATGCGATTGCGCCGATAAAGGAGGGGCCGTGTCAGCCGCTAATTGGCGGGTCTATCCGCCGTTGAGCCGAGACGCCGTCTCTATCATGGCGAATTGATCACCGAAATGTAGCAATTTTCTTAGATAGTGCCGACAACTTCCTGAAATCTAACATATCCCGTTTTTGAGATTTGGCGTATCCTTACACTTAATTTATTTGATGGAAAGCACCGTTCATGGGCAGGAAATTGGCGCGTAGCAATCAGCTCAAGCAGTTTTTAAAGCAGTTTTCTCGCTGGGGCTGGGGCGCATCGGTTGCTGTGCTGATAGCAGGAGCCGGGATCATGCCAGCTCAGGCCGACCAGCTTGAGTCGTGGCGCTACGATTCTCAGGCGCGATCGCTCACCCTGAGCTTACCGCCCAATGTCGCGCCTACGCTTTCAGTCTTAGCCCCCAACCGGCTGCGGGTAGAGCTGCCCAATACGCAAGTGGGCGAGGTTGCTGCTCAAACTGTGGCTGATGGCATTGTGGAAAGCATCGTGCTAGAGCAGGCTACCCCAGACACTGTTTGGATGGTCGTAGAATTTGCCGAGGGCGTTGTTTTAGCCGACGTTCAGAGCGCTGTACCGACGGGTACGGCTGAAGGATTGCAGCAGTGGCAAGTTCGCCCGGCACTGACTAGCGACGGCGAGGACGACGCACTGACTGCCGACGCACTGACTGCCGATGCACTGACGACTGCACCGTCGGCGATCGCTCTTTCGCCAGCAGATTTGGCCCAGATCCCCGACTTTCCAGAACTACCGCTGCTAGAGCCAGCCATACCGTTGAGCGAGCCTGTCACGGTACCGCCTATAGACGTGCGACCAGACGTGCAGCCCATAAACAGGCCACCGATAGCACCCGAACCGGCTGAAGCGGCACCTATTCAGGCTGAAGCCATTCTGTCACCAGCAGACGCCGCGCCGACAGCAGAAGTCATACCAGCAGACACAGCGGCGGCAGATGAAGCAGCCCTGCCCATCGATTCAGTAGCCGCCCCGCCCGCTGCCAACCGTAGCGAGGAGGCCATCGTCGTCAGCGAGACCGAAGAGTTTCCATTTGATCCCCCTTTCTTAGAGGACACAGATGAGCCTGTGGCCCCTCTATCAGAACCGCCAGCAGCCGATCGCTTGCCGGAAGAACCGCTGCCGTCAGTAGAGACCGACGCTAGTGAGTTCGATATCCCGGTGGTCGCCGCGCCCGCTGACTTGCCGGCTGATGGACCCGCTACGACAGCGCCGGAAGTTGTGACAGCGCCGGAAGTTGTGACAGAGGTTATGCCGGAGCCCTCGACTGCCGATGCTGCCGCGATCGCGAATGTACCAGCGGATGCGCCGCCGACCGCTGCTGCTGCGCCTGTCGAAGCCGACGTACCCATCGTTGAAATTCCGGCTGAGAGCGTCACACCGGCCAATACGAGCCGCTGGCCAGAGCCGATTCCCTTTGGTCAGCCGCTACCTTAGCGCTCTGATGACCAAAGATAACCCAAATAGGATTGAAGAGAGGCTGGGATAATAGGTACCGATAGCGTCACAATAGATA
Organism: Leptolyngbya sp. BC1307; assembly: GCF_002286735.1. Taxonomy (GTDB): domain Bacteria; phylum Cyanobacteriota; class Cyanobacteriia; order Phormidesmidales; family Phormidesmidaceae; genus Phormidesmis. Next base: position 105,894 of record NZ_NRTA01000005.1, on the reverse strand, counting down.
AGTAAAAAAGCGTCGTGTCATCTTCGGGCTCTACCGACTGATGTTTTTGTGAAAATTAGTCGTCATCACTCATCCAAATCCTTTCAATTCGCACTGGGAACGCTGCTAACAGATACGCTCACGGTCTTCTGGGGAGACTGGCTCGATCTGCGGGTGCGAATTCCTCAAGTAGCTGCCTCAGGGCTAGTCTCACCCTTGATTTACATTCTGGCGTTTGGCCTGGGTCTGGGCAGTTCTCTAGATCAGGTGAGTACGCCCACTGCCGGAGACACTTATCTGGAGTTTATCTTGCCGGGTATGGTGGCGCTTTCATCCATGGTGATCAGCTTTGGCGGTACCACTTTTTCAATTTGCGGCGAGCGACTGTTTTCGAAGACGTTTGAAGAAATGCTGCTGTACCCGATTCACCCGCTGGCATTGCATTTAGGCAAAATGCTGGCGGGCATCGTCCGTGGATTGATGACGGCTTCGGCGGTGATTTTGGTAGCGGTGCTGTTTACGGGCAAGATCTGGAGCTTTATCAATCCGCTGTTTTTTCTGCTAGTTATTTTGAACTGTGCGGTCTTCGCCGGGCTCGGTGTGATTGTCGGATTGAACGTAAAGTCGCTAGAAAGCGTCGGGCTATTTAACAATTTTCTGATCGTGCCGATGTCTTTTTTGGGCGGTACTTTTTTTGACCCGGCGACGCTGCCTGCTGCACTCAAGCCAATTGTGTATGCGCTGCCATTGACCTATACAACGATTGGCTTGCGAGCAGTAGCCTACAAGCCTCTAGCCGAATTCCCCTGGTTCACTATTCCTATCCTGCTCGGCTTCGCTATTCTGCTCGCCTTTTACGGCGCATACCAGTTCTCCAATCAGCAGGACTGATAAATGCCTATGGGGGGATCACCCATGACTCAACGCCCTATGACTAAACACTTTGTGATCTAACTTTGTGACCTGTAGGGATTAATGAATAGCCCGCATCAGCGGCTGCCATGACTGCACGGTTTTTAAAATAGTGCGATAGCCAGTCGCGTTAGGGTGAATGCCATCGGCGCAGAGGCGATTTTGCACCCAGCTATCGCTCTGCTGACTCCACTGCTCAAGCAGATCCAGGTAGGGAGTCTGGCAAGCCTCACAGAGCTGACGGGTGACATTGCGATAGCGAATTTGGTCGGCGCGGCTGAAGTAGAGGATATTGGCAAAGGGCATCGCCGCTTCGTTAACCGGCGTCATGCCGACAAAAAATACCGGGCAGAGCTGACTGGCCCGGTCCAGCAGATGCGCCAGATCGCGCTCAAAGCTGGCTAAATCGGTCATCGGTCTTCCATTCGGGCGTCCGGCTCTGGCCGAATCGTTGAGACCGACCGACAGGATCAAAATGTCGGGTGTGCGGTGGCGCAGTTCGCCGCGATCGCAAAACTCCCGCTCTAGCCGTCTAGCCACTTGCGCCACACCATCACCGCGCACCCCCAAGTTATAGAAGATCGGCCCTGGCTGCTCCGGGTTCATCCAGCAGAGGCGCAGCCGATCTACCCAGCCACCGCCCTCACCGTCGCCATAGCCGTAAATCAGGCTATCGCCAATCGCAATCACTTTTTTAGGATGAGCGCTGACTGCCCGCATAAGGGGAGAATGAGGGAGAGTTGCCGCCATAGCAATCTGATTAAAAAACTTAACCAGAGATAGCACAATTTTAAACGGCTTCGCAAATCTTCATGCTGCCGCCGGGCTGTAGAAAGTAGCGGTAAAGTTTGAGCCAGACACCTATGCCAGATGCTGAGAAATCTTAGCGGCTAGCGTATCTGTCCAGTGATTGACGAGTTCCCTATTCGCGGCTTCTACCATGACCCTGATCAGCGGCTCAGTGCCCGAAGCGCGAACCAGCACCCGGCCCTGATCGCCCATCGCCGATTCTGCCTGGGCGATCGCCTGCTGCACAGCCTCACAGGTGTGCCAATTGCCGCGCACGGCAGCATCTTCTACCCGCACATTTTCTAGCCGCTGCGGATAGGTTTCAAAGCTTTGCGCTACCAGCTCAGGCAAGGAACATCCCGCCTGCTTAAGCAGATCTGCCAGGTGCAAAGCCGTTAAAATGCCGTCACCCGTCAGACTGTAGTGGTGACATAAGATATGGCCCGACTGCTCACCGCCCAGCATGGCCCCCTGGCTGACCATCTCTGCATAGACGTGCTGATCGCCCACAGGGGTTCGGACCAGCGTACCGCCCAGCTTTTCCCAGGCGCGCTCAAAGCCCAAATTGGCCATCACGGTAGAGATGATCGTATCGTTAGGCAGTTTGCTCGCCTGCTGCAGAGTTTGCCCCCAAAAATACAAAATATAATCGCCGTCAATCACCCGGCCCTGGCCATCAACGGCCATCACCCGGTCAGCATCGCCATCAAAGGCAAAGCCGATATCGGCGTTGAGTTCAGCTACTGCTGTCGTCAGTGCGCCCAGATGGGTAGAGCCGCAGTTGACATTGATGCGATCGCCATCCGGCAACCCATGCAAAATCACCACTTCTGCGCCCGTGGCCTCAAATACCTGCTTCGCCACCCGCGTGGCTGCCCCCCATGCCAAGTCGAGCACAATCCGCAGTCCGCTCAAGTCGGGATGAGGCTGAAAAGGCTGATGCAAAAAGCTAACGTAGCGCTCGACCAGATCGGGGCGCTGAAAGATCCGGCCCCATTGGGCTGAGGCGATTGGCGCTGTCATCTGGGAGATGGCTAAGTCGGCAGGTAGTTCCTGACCACGTAAAGCCGCTTCAATCTGCCGCTGAACCTGGCTAGATAGCTTGGTACCATCGGAGCCAAAAAATTTGATGCCATTGTCTTCGGGCGGATTGTGACTGGCCGAAATCATAATGCCGCCAGCGCCTTCTGCAGCCAAATGGGCGACAGCGGCCGTCGGACAGAGCCCCAGATTCCACACTTCGAGCCCGGCAGAGGTCAGCCCGGCAGAGAGGGCCGCTGCCAGCATATCGCTAGAGTTGCGAGAGTCTTGACCGAGCATAATCGGGCCGCTTTCACCGTGGCAGCGCAGCACCTGAGCAGCCCAAAAGCCGACCTGGGTCGCTAGCGGCGCGGTTAGCAGCGTGCCCGCCTGTCCACGAATGCCATCGGTGCCAAACAGCGGCGACTGCGGCAGCGGCTGCACAGTGTATCTATCTGCCGCTATCGAATCCAGGCTCCGGACCGGGCTACGACTGCTTTTAACTGGAGAACTCACCATTCCATTCACTCCTGATACTACAAATTGAATTGCAAAATTAAATTGCAAAATTAGATTGCAAAGTTAAATTGCAAATAGGTTCGCTGCTAGAGCGACTGCTCACATCACCGTCTTAAGTGTGGAGGATATCACCTTAGACTTAAGAATGGCGGGCGATGTGCCAATTCCCGTAAAGTCCTGGCGCTCAGGGGCTACCGTAGTTTCGGCGGCCTGAAGGATGAACTGCTATCGGTCGAGTGCGGCATTGACCTACCCTTTAGAGATGCCCACTGACTATCAGCTAGCCCTCTTTTGCCTATGCCATCGTCGAGCAATTTTGCTGTGAGTGAACCCTTCAATAAAGGCATTGATGAATTTAACCAGGAAGCATTTTACGCCTGCCATGACACGCTAGAAGCTATCTGGATGACCGCTGAAACTGCCGAAAAGCCCTTCTATCAAGGAATTTTGCAGATAGCAGTAGCGTTCTACCATTTGGGCAATCTGAACTGGCGAGGCGGAGCGATTTTGCTGGGGGAAGGCATCAGCCGACTGCGGCGGTTTGAGCCCGCCTACCGGGGCATTGGGGTCGAGCAGCTCGTTGACCAGGCGGTGGAATGGCTGACGCTCGTGCAAACCGCTGGCCCTGAGGGGTTGGCAGATTTGATGGCAGAGCCGCCGCTACCAATGCCGCAGATTCTCTGGGTACCAGACCTGGAGACGACCGAGCCGGACGGGACGGCAGCAGACTGAGCCGACTGCTGAGTGAAAAAATCAATAAAGACTGATGTTATCTACCCTAAATTTTGATGCCAGCGGCTATGGTGGAATTAGAGGCTATTCCTGACAGTTATAAAAGCGGTCTGCGAAGCCAGATTGGGTTGATAGAAGGTCTTTAGCATGGCAGTATTCCTGCTTCACTATTTTGAGAATGCTCCACTGGCGATCTGACGTTTGGCTCCTAAAGGCTGCCTGCTTGTTAAAAGCAGACCGGCAGGGATGGCCTGTAAGATTTTGGCGACGAATGGCTTGGAGCTGGGCGATCGCCCTCTCACTACCACTACTCACCCAAAGCGTTTTACCGTACTCGCTAGCGCGCGCCCAGTCTAATGGCGGTGCCATTCAGATTAAGGCTAGCCGCGTCGAGGCTAACTCCAATACTGGCGTGGTGACCGCCACTGGCAACGTCCGGATTGACTATCCTAACCGCCAGATCTACTCAACCTCGGCCCAAGCGCTGTACTACAGCCGCGAGCAGCGAATCGTCCTCAGCGGCAATGTCGATGTGGTGCAAGAGGGCAATACGCTGCAGGCAGAAACCGTTACTTACTTAATTGAAGAAGGCCGGTTTGTCGCGACCTCAGCGCCCAACCAGCAGGTAGAAGCCGTTTACATTTTGCCAGCAGATCCTGACCCAGCGCCGCGCGTCGATCCGCAGCCAGCAGCCCCAGCGCCGCTTTCAATTCCAACTCCACCGGCTGAGCTGCCCGATCAGCTAGGCTCTATTAACCGCCAAAACTGAGTACTTACAGGCCGGATGCAATGACTTCCTCTCTGGTAAAATCTGAGCCAGTTAGATCAATCCCCAGGGCAACCCCATTGAAGCTTGCGCTCGAAAATGTTCAAAAAACATACGGCAAGCGAACGGTCGTTCAGGGGGTCAATCTATCGGTTGCCCAGGGCGAGATTGTCGGTTTATTAGGGCCAAATGGGGCTGGCAAAACGACCACCTTCTACATGGCGACCGGTTTGGTCAAGCCCGACGTAGGTAAGGTAACGCTCAATGAGCGCGATATTACAGCGATGCCGATGTACCAGCGGGCGCGGCTGGGCATTGGCTACCTGGCGCAGGAGGCCAGCATTTTTCGCAATCTCAGCGTCCGCGATAATTTACGCCTGGTGATGGAGCAAACGGGCGTGCCTTTTCACGAGCGAGAAGACCGACTGCGCCACTTGCTCAAAGAGTTTCGTTTAGAAACCGTCGAAAATTCGCTGGGCATTCAGGTCTCTGGCGGTGAAAGGCGGCGCACAGAATTAGCGCGGGCACTGGCAGCAGGCGAGCAAGGACCAGATTTTTTATTTTTAGACGAGCCCTTCGCGGGGGTAGACCCGATCGCAGTTGCCGAAATTCAGACGATTGTGGCAGAGCTGCGCGATCGCAATATGGGTGTCCTCATCACCGACCACAACGTCCGCGAGACCCTGCAAATTATTGACCGGGCCTACATCATGAGCGACGGCCAAATTCTCGCCGCTGGCAGCGCCGCTGATCTCTCCGACAATCCTCTAGTTCGCGAATACTATCTGGGCGAAAGCTTTCAACTTTAATACGATGACTGCCACTGCCCCCAACTTCACCCAAAAACTTGCCCGCTGGCTGCCCCGGATCCCGCTGATGGATCGCTACATCGCCCGCGAGCTGACCCTGCCGTTTCTCTTCGGCGTTGGCGCTTTCTCCTCAATTGGCGTTTCTATCGGCGCGCTGTTTGAGCTGATTCGTAAGGTCACTGAGTTTGGGCTACCAGCGGCACTGGTGCTGGAAGTTTTTCTGCTGAAGCTGCCCGAATACGTCGTGCTGGCATTCCCAATGTCAACGCTGCTCGCGACGATGATGACCTACAGCCGCTTTTCTAGCGATAGCGAGCTGACAGCGCTGCGAGCGAGCGGAGTAAGTATCCGGCGGATTGTGGTTCCGGCAGTGGTGTTGAGTCTGCTGATTACCGGCTTGAGCTTTGTGGTGAATGAGGTGATAGCTCCGGCTAGCACAGAGCGGGCTACCGTGATATTAGCGCGGGCCTTAGACGAAGAAAAGCCTCCCTTCCAAGAAGGCAATATCACCTTTCAGCAGCAACAACCCGCTGCCGATGGCTCAGGCGATGAACTGGTGCGATTTTTTCATGCCCGTAAGTTTGATGGCGAAACCATGAGCGACATTACGGTAGTAGATTTTTCTCAAGAAGAAGGTGAGGACGGGCTTAAGCAAATTGTCAGCGCCGACACGGCCACCTGGGACTTTTCGCGCAACCTGTGGGAATTTACCAACGGCACTATTTACGCTGTCTCCCCTAGCGGCTCTTTTCGGCAAATTATCCGCTTTGACCGGCAAGATTTGCAGCTGCCGCGCACGCCCTTAGATCTGGCAGGACGCACCAAAAAGAATGAGGAGATGAACATCGCTGAAGCAACGGAATACTTAGACGTATTGCGCCAGACCGGTGATGAGAAAGCGGTACGCAAGCTGGAGACCAATATTCAACAGAAGTACTCGATTCCCTTCGCTTGTGTCGTGTTTGGCTTGGTAGGGTCAGCGGTAGGCGTACGGCCGCAGCGAACAGGAAAGGCCACGAGCTTTGGGGTGAGCATTGTCATCATTTTTGGCTATTATCTGCTGAGCTTTATCACAACGGCGATGGGCGAAAGCGGTGTGATCAGTCCTTTTGTGGCGGGGTGGCTGCCGCTGGGTTTGGGCTTGGGCGCGGGGCTGCTGCTGCTGGCTAGGCTCTCGCGTTGAGCGATTAAGTTAGCCTTTAAGCTAGACTAAGGGCATCTAGCTCAGGCAGGTCATCGTGGGCACTCACGCAGAATTTGCTCAGCTCTGGACGGTTGCTACGCCAGGCATTGAGCTTTTCCGGGCGCAGCTATTTCAGCACAAATTGGGCAAACATTTTCATGATGCTTATGTGATCGGGCTGAATGAAAGCGGGCAAGGCCAGTGCCTTCACCAGCAGAAAACTCACTGTCACTATCCAGGGAGTTTTAACTTGATTGATCCCGGTGAGGTTCACACCGGCGAAGCGGCCTCTGCTAATGGTTGGGGCTTCCGCAACATTTACATCAGCATTCCGCTGGTCAGGCACGTCTTGACTCAGCTAGATTGGCCCTCGCATCTTCCCCATTTTCCAGACATTGTGGTGAATGATCCGTCGCTGCACGCCCCTTTCTATCGGCTTTTTCGGGTACTGAACGAGTCTCCTTCTTCGCTAGAGCAACAGTCTCTTTTGCTGATGTTTTTGTCACGACTGTTTTCGAGACATGCTCAGCTCAAGTGCTGTCACAGAGAGCCAAAAGCAGAGATAAGAGCGGTTTCTGTGGCCTGTGACTATTTGAGAGAACACTGCACATCAGCCGTTTCAATTGAGGATTTGGCTAATCTTGTTGACCTCAATCCTTACTATCTGATTCGCTGTTTTCGTCAGCAGGTGGGGATTTCTCCCCATCGGTATAAGCAGCACTGGCAGCTACTGGCAGCGAAAAAGGCGCTGCATAGTCAGCAATCGCTGGCGGCGATCGCTCTCGAACACGGCTTCTACGACCAGCCCTTTCAAGGTCAATTGAATACTTTTAATAATTCATACAATCTTGTCTGGATAATGATTTCAGGATTCCACACTTAAAAAAGTGCTTTCTACAAGCTGAGAGCTTCCTAATAGGAATAGCGAAGCCTTCAGAATGAAATGACTGAAATACTGATAAGTTCGTCAGTCTTATTCGTGATTTAGTACATCTGATCTTTCCTTGAGCAAGGGGAAATACAGCTAAAAGCCTTGCTGAGTATTGTTTTTGGCCAATTATTAAGCTTACGAGCGATCACCTTTAGAGGGCTGCTTCTACGACCAAAGCCATTTTAATCGTGTCTTTAAGCAAACGTTTGCCCTACCGCCCGGCGCTTATCGAAAAGTCAATTCTGTCCAAGACAGAGCCCGCTGACCTCTGCAAATCTGGTCTTTAACTATGGCCAAATTCATTCAGCGTACTCATGACTTCTCTCAAAGCCTTCAGACAAGACTTTTCGATCTCGGCGGTGGTTGCCGGTTTTGTGACGGTGTTAGTCGGCTTCACTAGCGCAGGCGTACTCGTTTTTCAGGCGGCGCAAGCGCTAGGGGCCTCACCTGCGGAGATTGCCTCCTGGATGTGGGCGTTGGGTCTGGGGATGGGTATCACTAGCATTGCCCTATCTTGGCATTACCGCGTGCCGGTGGTGACGGCCTGGTCTACGCCTGGCGCGGCGATGCTGATTACGGCGGCGGCAGGGGTGTCGATGCCCGAAGCGATAGGCGCTTTTCTGGTCTGCGCAGCCTTGATAATGCTGTGCGGATTTACCGGCTGGTTTGCGCGTGTGATGAATTTAATCCCGATATCGCTGGCCTCTGGGATGCTGGCAGGCGTACTGTTGCAGTTCGGGCTAAACGTATTTGTGGCGATGCAAACTCAGTTTGTGTTGGTCTTTGCCATGTTTTGCTGTTACTTGCTGATGCGCCGCGCCCTGCCACGGTACGCGGTGCTATTGGCGCTCGTGCTCGGGCTTTTGATCGCGGGCGTGCAGGGATTGCTAGCGCTAGAGACGGTGAGCTTACAGCTAGCGCGGCCAGTATTTACGCGACCTCAGTTCTCTACAAGCGGGACTGTAGGCGTTGCGCTGCCGTTATTCATCGTGACGATGGCCTCTCAAAATGTGCCCGGCGTAACGACGATTCGCGCTTTTGGCTATACGGCTATCCCGATTTCTCCGCTGATTGGCTGGACGGGGATGGCGACGTTTTTACTTGCGCCCTTCGGGGCTTTTGCGATCAATCTCTCTTCTATTACGGCGGCGATCTCCATGGGTCGAGAGGCGCATGAAGATCCTGAGAAGCGCTATATAGCAGGGATAGCAGTTGGCGTGTTTTATCTGATTGTGGGATTATTTGGGGCGACGGTGGGGGCGGTTTTTGGGGCCTTGCCGGAGGAATTAGTGCTGGCGATCGCCGGTCTTGCCCTATTCGGTTCGATTGGGAATGGATTGGCGATCGCCGTGGCAGATGAGCGCGATCGCGAAGCCGCCCTGGTCACATTTTTCGCGACCGCTTCTGGCCTCACCCTATTTGGCATCGGCTCAGCCTTTTGGGGACTCCTCGCCGGTGTCCTTGCAACCTTAGCCCGACAGATAGGCGCAGGCAAGCTATAGGGGTGCGAGAACACCCAGCGAGAAATCACGCCTGTGGTTAGGAGGGCGCGATCGCCCGCCAGGCCGCAATCACATTCCGCAGGCTCACCGGCAAACTCTCTACCTCCAAATCGATATACTCCACGCTTATCCCGTGCGCTTCCAGGCGGGTGGTCGGATAGTCGGCAAAGGCTGCTTCTGTGAGGTAGCGTATCCGGTTGAGATTGGGAAAACGCTGCTGTTCTAAAACGCCCCTGAAAGCGGACATTTCTTCAGGTGAGAGCTGGCGAATCACTGTTCTGGTCGGCGCTTCGCCTTCGACCAGTCTCGACTGTTCGCGGTAGAGCGTGCCATCGGCTGTGAGCGCCGTTACTTGCACAGAACCAGTCAGGTCGCCGCTGAGCTGACTTTGAAAAATGATTTCAGAATCTAGACCGGGTACCTGCTCGGACTCTATTGGCCTGAAGAGAGTACTCACCGGGCTCCCGGCACCGCTCGCACTGCTGTTTTGAGCAATTTGAGTACCGTCTTCACTGAGGTGATAAACCCAGGTGGTTTGACCATCGCTGATAATGGTTCTAAATCCGGCAATGGCGATTGCGGTACAGAAAGTATCCGGCTCAGAAATGCCCAAGCAGCCGTCCCAAATAGCGGGCTGCACTTCCAAAATCTCTAAGCTATCGATGGGTTGCTGAACCTGTTGCGAGACGGTCTCAAGCAGTTGCTGACTAACTTCAGCAGAAAAGTCGCCTCGGCCAAATTCCGGTGTTCCAGATAGCGGCTCTAAGCGTAGCCGTTGACCTGCGCGATCCGTCCGATATGTCCACATCTGCTGCGCGCTAACCACCTGCACTTGCCAGCCCTGAATTTCCCCGCCCATGCAGCGCTCATTCGGACGCGCTAGACCAAAGCACTGATCTGGCCAGGTTTGAGCAGTTGTTTCAACAATTTGGAGGCGGCGGGGCGCAACGTTGAGCCTTTTAGCCAGGTCGCGACGAACGCGGCGGGCCAGTAAGCGCGATGGGGTTCGATTAGACTGAGCGATTTCTCCAGCGGGCTGGGTTGGAGATACGTTGACAGAAGACTGAGAAGCGAAGGCTGGGAAGCCACTGACCAAAATCATTAAGCCGGCGCAAAAGCTAGCCGTTCGAGGAGACACCATAAAACATCCTTACAGCATAAGCGCTGTTGTAGCAGGTTTCTAATATATTCAAACCTGCTACGGCATGAGCACTGGTTTCAGAATTTGATACGACTTGCCCAGGGACTGTGCAAGTCGTATCGTTAGATCAGCGACCACGTCCCTTTGTTCGGTTATCTGCGCAACTGCCAGTATTGTTTAGCAATTTGCCAATCTTCTTGAGCGTGGATGACCAAAACTCGAACGGCAGAGTGTTGAGCGGCGATATCGCGATCGCTCGTTCCAGATTCTCTCTCCGCTAACTCAATTCCTAAATAAGCAAGCGAGCGACAGACTCTGTTGCGAACAAGCGCTGTATTCTCGCCGACTCCCCCGGTAAACACCAGCGCATCTAATCCGCCCAGGCTGGCTGTCATCGCGGCAATTCCGGCCCTGAGCCGATGAATATAGATGTCAATCGCGAGCTTGGCTTGGGGGTGACCCTTATCCATCGCAGGCTTGAGCTGGCGCATATCGCTAGAGAGACCCGAGACGCCTTTTAAGCCAGATTCTTTGTTGAGCTGATGGTCTAGCTGCTCGGGCGTATAGCCACGTTCTCTCATCAGATAGGTCAAAATGCTAGGATCGATGCTGCCAGAGCGAGTGCCCATCATCAGCCCTTCTAGCGGGGTGAATCCCATGGTGGTGTCTATGCTGCGATCGCCTCGTACAGCAGCTAAAGAGCAGCCGTTACCTAAGTGACAGGTAACCAGGCGTAAGTCTGCTAGCGGACGATCTAGTAGCTGAGCTGCCCGATGCGAACAGTATTGGTGGCTAATGCCGTGAAAGCCGTATCGCCGAATGCCGATGTCTGTCCACGCTTGAGGAATGGGATAGAGGGCAGCCGCATCTGGCATTTTGCTGTGAAAAGCAGTGTCAAAGACGGCGTATTGACGAACTTCTGCCAACTGCTGATCAATGGCGTGAATGCCTTCTAAACTGGCCGGGTTATGGGCAGGGGCAAGCGGAATAAGACGAGCGATCGCCGCTCTCACCCCGTCATCTATCCACACACTTTCCTGATAGTCTCGCCCGCCATGCACCACCCGGTGCCCGACTACATCAATTTCTTTTAGCGCAGAGAGCACAGCCGTTTTGCCCTGATGGAGCGTCTGTAGCATTTGAGAAATCGCCTCAGCCCAGTCATCGTCAGCCAGTTCAATTTCTACCGTTTCGCCTGCGCCTAGCGCGGTTAGCAACGGCGGCGACTGCTGCCAGTCAATCTGTGCCTCCCACAGAGGATTAGGCGGCGTACCCATTGGTGAATCAGGCAGCGCATCGCCGAGCTGATACAGACAGCTCTTATGACTGCTAGAGCCGGCATTAAACACCAAGATGTTCATCAGTCTTCTCGCTGGCGCAGTTCTTTAGGCATATAGGCGCGATCGCCCATGCGCTCCATCATCGGCCCATATTTACCAAAGCGCACCACGCTGAGCGAAGCTGCCGGGTAGTCAAGGCGATCGCGATACCGCCCCAGATCAATCCCCATTAAGCTGCACAGCACGATTCGCAGCGTCGTCCGGTGAGAAACCACCAGCACATTGCCATCGGTGTATTTTTCTTCTATCTCAGCGATCACAGCCATTGCCCGATTGCGAATCTCCACCGCCGTCTCACCCTCTGCCGGCGGATTCCAGGCAGGCTCGGTCATCCAATCCTGGTAGTCATCGGTAAACAGGCGACTGACCTCATCCTTGCTTTTGCCCTCCCACTTGCCGTAGTCACCCTCTTTGAGCCCTTCGCGAATTTCCAGCTCTAATCCAGTAGCCTTAGAGATCGGCGCAGCCGTCGCCCGCGTGCGCTTTAGCGGGCTGCAATAGATCGCCTCCCACTTTAACGGCTTGTATTCGTCTGCAAATGCCTGGGCCATCGCCTCCCCCTGCTCGGTCAGCTCGGCGTCAATGGTGCCGCAGTAGTTGCCGCTCACGCTAAAACTCGTCTCACCGTGGCGCAAAAAGTAAAGCTTTAAACTCATCTTGGTTAATTAAGGGGGTCAATTAAGGGGGTTAATAAGGCCACACCCAATCGCGGCTCTCCGGTTTGTCTTCACCATACAACCGCGCGTAATTCACATTGTCAATAATCTCGTTTTGCATCCTCTCTTTTACGTAGGCCGCCGCCGACCCTAACTTAGGCACCCGGTTGATCACATCAATGACCAAATTGAACCGGTCAATCTGATTGTTGATTGCCAGCTCCAGTGGCGTGTTGATATTTCCCTTCTCTTTGTAGCCGCGCACGTGAATGCGCTCCTGATTTGACCGGCTGTACACCAGCTTGTGAATTAGCCAGGGATAGCCATGAAAGTTGAAAATGACTGGCTTGTCGGTCGTGAAGAGCGTATCAAAATCTCGATCAGAGAGGCCGTGAGAATGATCTTTAGGGTGAATTAGCTTGTATAAGTCCACTACGTTGACAAAGCGCACCCGCAAGTCAGGAAACTCATCCCGTAGAATAGCCGTTGCTGCCAGGGACTCCATCGTCGGCACATCGCCGCAGGAGGCCATGATCACATCGGGTACATCCGGCTCTTTGCCCTGGTCGTCGTTACTGGCCCACTCCCAAATGCCGATGCCCTTCGTGCAGTGCTTCACCGCTTCATCCATGGTCAGATATTGCAGGTGCTTTTGCTTGTCAGAAACAATCACATTGATATAGTCAGTGCTATTCAGGCAGTGGTCAACGACCGACAGCAGACAGTTAGCATCGGGCGGTAAGTAGATGCGGGTGACATCCGGGCTTTTATTGGTGACCAGGTCAATAAAACCGGGATCTTGGTGGCTAAAGCCGTTGTGGTCTTGTCGCCAAACGACTGATGAGAGCAGAATATTGAGAGAGGCCACCGGCGATCGCCAGGGGACCTCCTTGCTGATGTCCAACCATTTGGCATGCTGATTAAACATCGAATCGACGACGTGAGCAAAGGCTTCATAAGTATGGAAAAAGCCGTGCCGCCCGGTGAGCAAATAGCCCTCTAGCCAGCCTTGCAGCGTATGTTCGCTGAGCATTTCCATCACTCGGCCAATGGGAGAAAGAAAGCCGCCATCTTGATCTTCTGGCAGATAGTCGCCCATCCAAGCTCGGCTAGTAACTTCAAAGACCTCTCCCAACCGGTTAGAGAGCGTTTCATCGGGGCCAAATAGCCGGAAGTTTGTCGGGTTGGTAGCAATCACATCTTTGAGAAAGCGGCCCATCAGCCGGGTATTTTCTACCTGCACTTTACCTGGCCCTTCTATAGGCACGGCGTAGTCTTTAAAGTCCGGCAGCTTCAGCGTTTTGCGCAGTCTGCCGCCGTTGGCGACCGGGTTGGCGCTGAGACGGCGATCGCCCTTCGGCGGTAGCTCTCTCAGCTCCTCAATCAGCCGACCGTTTTCATCAAATAATTCCTCTGGCCGATAGCTACGCATCCAGGTTGCTAGCTGCTGCAGGTGGTCGGGGCTGTCTTTTAAGCCTGCTAAAGGGACTTGGTGCGATCGCCAGAAGCCCTCGACCTTGTGACCATCGACAGTATCAGGCCCTGTCCACCCTTTGGGCGTGCGCATGACAATCATCGGCCAACGAGGGCGCTCAGGCTTTCCGTCATTGCTGCGAGCCTTGGCCTGAATAGCGCGGATTTTGCTGATGCACTCCTCCATCACACTGGCCATCTGCTGGTGCACCTGAGCCGGATCGCTACCTTCTACGAAATAAGGCGTATAGCCATAGCCTCGGAACAGATAGTCCAGCTCTTCGTGAGAAATCCGAGAGAGAATAGTAGGGTTCGCAATCTTGTAGCCATTGAGATGCAAGATTGGCAGCACAGCGCCATCCTGCGCTGGGTTTAAAAACTTGTTTGAGTGCCAGGCAGTAGCCAGCGGCCCCGTCTCAGCTTCTCCGTCGCCAACTGCTACTAGCGTAATCAAATCTGGTTTGTCAAATACTGTGCCATAGGCATGAGATAGGCTATAGCCCAGTTCGCCCCCTTCGTGAATAGATCCAGGCATCTCTGGCGTGCAGTGGCTGCCAATTTGCCCCGGAAAAGAAAACTGCTTAAAAAACTTGCGCAGCCCTTCGGTGTCTTCACTTTTGTCGGGGTACACCTCTGAATAGGTCCCTTCTAAGTACGTCGGGGCTAATATGCCAGGCGCACCGTGGCCCGGCCCGGCAATAAAAATAGCGTTAAGGTCATACTTTTTGATCAGCCGACTGAAATGCACATACATAAAGCTCAGTCCTGGGCTGGTTCCCCAATGACCCAACAGGCGAGGTTTAATGTGCTCTAGACTTAGCGGCTCAGCCAGCAGCGGATTATCTTTGAGATAGATCATGCCAATGGCAAGATAGTTGCAGGCGCGCCAAAAGGCATCTAGCTTGCGCAGCTCTTCGGCTGATAGGGGCGTCTCAGAGACGTTTAGTTGGGGGATTGAGGCAGTCATAGGGAGCTTCACTTCACTTAAATACTATTGTCTACGGTTCGCTTTTATAGCGTTTCTATGCGGCAAGCCCAACAATATCCCGTTTGGCAGAATGTCCCGCTTGGCAAAGGGAGATGCCTGTTCCGATGGCCCGCGTGTCTTATGATGTTTAATATGACATGAAGCAACCGTATAGAGGAATACATCAAGCGTCGCACCTAAACCCTATGGCCTCGATTCGCAGACACCTGATTAGGACGCAGCCATTTGCAATCAATGACCAATAGCCTCGATAGCATTGAATCTATCCCTAACGAGTCTGCCCGTTTAGATGACTGCACAGAGACGACCTTAGAAGAACTAGTTCATACAGAACCGAATGTCACTGAAGCAGCGCTCAAAGCGACTCAGCTAAAGCCAATTTACTTTGTCAGCGGTTTAGGTGCGGATGAGCGGGTCTTTCAATGGTTGCGCTACGATGGGTTCCGGCCTGTCCATATCCGTTGGATTTCGCCCGAGCGAGGAGAACCGATTGAGCGCTATGCTCAGCGGCTGAGTGAGCAGATTACGAGCGATCGCCCTATCATCGTCGGTCTTTCCTTTGGCGGCTTAATTGCCATTGAAGTGGCTAAGCAGATCCCTACAGAGAAGGTGATTTTGCTCTCTAGCGTCAAAAAGAAATCAGAAATTCCGCTCTATTTCAAGCTGTTTCGAGCGCTACCAATACACCGAATTTTCCCCTTTAAAAGCTCATTGCGAGCGGTTTACTGGCTAGCCTACTGGCTATTTTCGCCAGAAGGACCTGATCAGCGTCAGCTGCTCAAAAACATTTTGGTCGAGACCGATCCTCACTTTCTCAAGTGGGCGCTGCATAGAGTTGTTATCTGGAAAAATCAGGATGTTCCCGATAGTGTTGTTCATGTTCACGGTATGCGTGACCATATTTTTCCGCTGTGCTTTGTCTTTCCTGACTACGCCATTGAAGACTGCGGTCACCTGATGGTGATGAACCGGGCGGAGGAGATTTCTAACCTGCTACAGACACTGATTGCCGAGCCATAGCGCCTTTAGGGGTACTGGTGGGAATGTCGTCGTCAGGCTGCTGCGCGGCTCGCACGGTTTGTAGCATCTCTTCTCGGGCGGCGGCGAGAGCTGCGCCCTGCACATCGACACGATAACGTAAAGGTGAGAGATAGACTTCAATACCTTTTTCCATGCAGCGACCGTTAAAGGCTTCTAGCGCCTGCTCTCGGCTAATTTTTTCTGGGCTAATTTTTTCTGGGCTGATGGTATCTGAGGTGATTTCGGCGGCGATCGCCTGCAACGTCCCTTCAAAACCCAAGAAGGCGATGCGGTAGATCAGCTGACGACTGTAAACACCTTTGAAGTACCCACCGTGCACATCGCGCCGCCCTGCTACGGTGTCGAACAACAGCTCTAGATAGTCCCAAGTCGTCAGGTGTCGCCGGTTTTTTGCCCTCGTCAGGAGGCCGGTTTTTTGGAAGGAGCGATCGCGCCATCCATTTGCCCCTAATGTCAGCCGGTAGTCTTTATAGTCTGTGCAGTCAAAAAAGGTAAAGAGATCGGCCAGGGTAGCCGGACCTTTCGCTCGATGCTCAATATCAAACAGATCGCCCAGCGAGAGATAGCCGTCACCGCTCCCCGAGCCATGCGTAATAAAGAGAGAATCTAGAATATCTCCTGGGTCAGCGGTGATCGCTTCGCCCAAGTCTTTATCTAGTGAGTAGTACGTTTGCAATGCTGGCAAATTAACGATGCCCTTTTTATAGATATCGTTCGTCAGTGCAATGCTGCCCAGGCGATGCCCGTAGTGCTGCTTGGCGCTCGGAAAAGAGATGTAGTTAACGGCAGTAGAGGCTAGCCGCAGCGCCAGATCACCTTCATTGCTAAACAAATAGGCTTCGCTGAAGCGCCGTAAAGAAGACGCCAGGCCATTAGCGCGGCTAGAGATAATCGACAGCACCGGAATATCGGGTGAGGCTAAGATCAGCCGGCCCAGGCTGAGCGTGTCGCCAATCTTTGGCGTCGGATTGTGCGCAATGGAGCCCCGGTCAAACACATCTGAGAGAATGCGCACCACGTTGGTAACCACCAGTCCGCCCATGCTGTGGCCCAAAAAGCTGAGCTGAATTCTAGGCAGCGATTCGTCGTAGGGCTGCTTGGCTTGGCGAATATCCCTGCCATTGTCAGCAAAGGTTCGTGGCATCTCGTCTGACCGCAGATCGACCACCACCTGATCGATCTGGCGGAGCAGTTCTGTCAGATCGGGCACGCCAAAATTAATCGCCCGGTACACATCTCGAAAGTATACTGACAGCCGCAGTATGAGTAGGGTCAAAATCATGACTGCAAAGGCGATCGCCACACTCAAGCCACCCTCTATCAGCAGGTTATACATAAAACCAGTCCGGCCCATCGGCCTGCCAAACACCGCCCAGCTCCAATAGAGCAGCACCAGCGCCAGTCCCAACGCCAGCACGCCCTGAGGCACCTCAGGCAGGGCTCGCAAATTTCTCCAGAGATGACGAGGCTTCAGCGAGAGCCGTTCTGAAGACCAGCGATAGCCAATAAATACCAGATTGCGTCGCTGGCGAATTTGCCGATCATCTTGAGTAATATAGCGATAGATGTCGCTATACCAGGCACGGATGCCTTCTTCCTCAGTGTTGTAGCCATGAACAGCGACGACTAGCTCAGGCGGTTCGGTAATGGTCGGGTCGCTTTGAATGCGGTGAAGGGTGCGGGCGATCGCCATCAGCCCCTTTTGGGTTTGCGCCACCGAATCCTCAGACGGCACTTCGATGCTTTCGTCAATATTGTGGGGAGCAGTGCTAGTGACCAGATAAGCCGGAAAGTCGTCTGCCGGGTGCTCAGAGTGGGGGGGATGTGAGCGATCGCCGTACCCGTTTACAGCGCCCGTTCTTACCCGCATTTTAGCGGCGTCTAAAGTTAGCTTTTGAATTCTAAAAGGAGCGATTTTCATAGCTGCAGACTCTCCTGAGATAGCCAATTTTTGTCTCAAGCGAGTCGCCATTGCAGGATTTAGCCCGACGGTAAATCTCACGATCAAACATCGGTAATTAAACCCTACAATGGCTCACAAAAGATTGCCTGCAGCTTGTAAACCTCGCCTTTTCAAACAGCCTACAAGCAGACAAAAACTGGACAAACTTGCTTCCTGATGGTTGTGACTAGCCTAATCGGCAATCGATAAACAAAGAATAAAGCATCCATCAACTTCTTTTGAAGTTTAGAGGCGTTGTTCTCTTCCGGCAATGAAAAAGAGGGATGCACTCCGGTAGCCTGATCGGTACGGTTGGCGGTGGCGCGGGTGAAGGGAAGATAATCGAACAAGCCTTGAAGGTGTTCAAAAGTAAAGAACAACTCGTTGAAATAGATCTAACGGGTATGCCCGGCAGAGAGACTCAGGGTGTGTGTGACGGAAAAGTGCGAGTAATTGGCATGTCGGCAGTCAAAAACGTGTCCGGATGGTTCGCCAGGCGCTACAGCAGCAAATACCGGTGGAGAGTAGGACTGCGACAGCTTACGCAAAAACTGCACGCCAACATCAAAAAAGTAGAGTTTGCAGTACCTGAAGTATTAGTCGATATCAATGACGAAGAGGCATATCAACGCTCATTCAGCAGCATGTCTAAGCCCTGCTAAAACTTCTGAAAAGCATCTGGCATGAACCCGTTCTGGCGTGCTACCCTAGTAAAGTTCTATTAAATTCACACATCTGGATTTTCGGGTGTTTAGCGCGGCCTTTCGACTTAGCCAATTGGCGGTCAATCGCTCTAAATGCAGCCAGATGGAGGTTTAACCCGGAAGGAGAAAAACATAATGCCAGTCGTAACCCTGTCTGACTTATTAGAGTCAGGCGTGCACTTTGGTCACCAAACTCGCCGCTGGAATCCGAAGATGGACGAATACATCTTCACTTCCCGCAACGGCGTTCATATCATTGACCTGGTGCAAACTGCCCAACTGCTAGAAGATGCCTACACCTACGTGCGCAAATCGGCAGAGAGCGGTAAGAGCTTTTTGTTTGTCGGCACCAAGCGCCAGGCCGCTGGCATTGTCGCTGAAGAAGCCAGCCGCTGCGGTTCTTACTATGTCAACCAGCGCTGGTTGGGCGGTATGCTCACCAACTGGGCCACGATCAAAACCCGCATAGAGCGCCTGAAGGAGCTAGAGCGGATGCAGTCGTCAGGCGCGCTAGACCTGCGGCCTAAAAAAGAAGGGGCAATGCTGCGCCGCGAGCTAGAGAAGCTGCAGAAGTATCTGGGCGGCATCAAAACCATGCGCCGCATTCCTGATGCGGTGATCATCGTCGATGTACGCCGTGAATATAACGCCGTGCAAGAATGCCAAAAGCTGGGCCTGCCCATCATCTCTTTGCTAGATACCAACTGCGACCCGGATGTAGTGGATGTGCCGATTCCTGGTAATGACGATGCCATTCGCTCGATTAAGCTGCTGATTGGCCGGTTGGCAGACGCCATCTATGAGGGCTCCCGAGGTGGTGGCACCGACAGTGGTAGCGGCGGCAGCGGCGATATGGACGATATCTACGGCGGCTACGATGGCGCAGACTACGATGATGAAGGAGCCGAAATCGAAGCAGCCACAGATACCTCAGACGCAGCGGCTACCGCAGAGTCGTCAGAGACGGCACCAGCAGCGGCTACTGCTGACAGCTAATGATGGCCCCAGCTAGCTAGTTCTTGTCGTCAGCTAGCCATCAACTAGCAGAGTCAATTCGTTAAGGTTAAGCAGCAGTCTACTGGGCCGTTTAGTTTAACCTTAACGACGACTGCTCAACTCTTTTGGATACTTTCTTGGTAACTTCTTAACCTAATACAGGTAGTAAGGAGTGAGTTTTTTTGACTAACATAGGGCGCAAATACTTGCCCTAAGCACACCCTACTAGGACGAAGGCACAATGGCGGAGATTTCTGCAAAGCAGGTAAAAGAACTGCGCGATCAGACTGGCGCAGGCATGATGAATTGTAAAAAAGCGCTGAAAGAAACCGATGGCGACATGGAGAAAGCCAGCGAATGGCTGCGCCAGAAAGGGATCACCTCAGCTGCTAAGAAGGAAAGCCGGGTCGCTTCAGAGGGCTTGGTGCATAGCTACATTCACACAGGTGGCCGGGTTGGTGTGCTGGTCGAAGTCAACTGTGAAACCGATTTTGTGGCTCGTCGCGATGAGTTTAAAGAGCTAGCTCGGGACGTGGCCATGCAGATTGCGGCTTCTCCCAACGTTGAGTACGTCAAAGTGGGCGATATTCCTACTGAAATCGTCGAGAGCGAAAAACAGATTGAGATGGGCCGCGACGACTTAGGCAAAAAGCCGGAAAACATTAAAGAGAAGATTGTGCAGGGCCGGATTGACAAGCGCCTGAAGGAGCTTTCTCTGCTGGATCAGCCTTTTATTAAGGATCAAAATATCACCGTGGAAGAGCTGGTGAAGCAGGCAGTCGCTAAGCTTGGCGAAAATATTCAGGTGCGCCGGTTCTCTCGCTTCATTTTGGGTGAGGGCATCGAAAAAGAAACGGTCAGCTTTGCTGATGAAGTCGCGGCTCAGACCGGGCAGAAGAAGTAAGGCGATCGCTAGTCTGCAAAGCTGATCCCACTTCAGCATGACTGACTTACGGTTCTAGAATCGGACTCTTCTTGAAGGCGAGGAGTCCGATTTTTACTATCAGAGTCCAATTTTTAATATCAAATTATGAATCAGGCGGGGCAGGGCGCAGTATCGCTGCAAAATCGCTATTGTGTAGAGCATATGGTTAAAGCAAGCGGCCAAATTGAAAAGGAGCTGGGGCTGCTCCAGCGGCAGACAGAGGCCATGTCTAACTCCCTGGAGCCGCTGTACGATAGCTATCTGAAGGCGCTGAGTGAGGCAGGTAAGCGGCAGCTGGTGATGGCGGCCTATCACCTATGTACGCGGGCCTATCCAGACAGGTTTTTGGCGCTTTCTTGGGAGCAGCGCAACCAGGTACAGCAAGGCTTGCAGGCGCTGAGCGGGCAAATCTATAGCCAGCTCAGCGCCCAGCGAGAGCAGGCTAAAAAAATGAGCCGCCGATCTCAGCCGCCTGGCGGACTGGCGTTTTTGCAGCGGCTGTTGGAAGCCAGAGCGGCTGGGGCGACGGTGATTGCCACAGAGGGCGATCGCGATCAGCTACTCGAAAAGCTATCTTCTCTCTCACAGTCAGATCCACAGCCACCTGATGCTGAGCTGTCTGGCCCTGACCCCGAAGACTGGCAGGCGGAGATGCAGTCGCTAGATGACGAAGGCGATCGCTACGATGCCTATCCAGACGACCGTGAAGACGATAGCTTTGACACTGATTTTGCCTCCCCGGCGCTAGACGACGATGAGTCAGCAGACGGCGGGCAAGACCCAGCCTCAGATCTGACCGCCGCCGAACTAGATGACGAGTTGGATGACGACCTGGGTGACGATTTAGATGACGATTTAGATGACGATTTGGGGTTCGACATGGAGGTGCCCGCCGCCGATCCGCGCCTGACGATCTCTGAAGAAGACGATTTGCTCGCTGCGCTAGAGGGGTTGGCTCGCCGCTCTATTCAGCAGAATGAACCTGAGGAGACAGACGAGGCACCGCTGACGCCCATTCATTTGGTCAAGCAGCAGATGCTGTTAGAAAAGGCTATGCGAGAGGTGTTTAAGGCAGTCTCAGAAGAGGCGAATGAGCTGCTGCAAAAGGCTAACATCATGCCGAGTTTTCCCAAAGCGCTGATGGCCGCTGCAACTGATTCGCAGGGCATGGGCGAACCGATCAATGCCGTGCCCAACGTCGTCACCCTGTCGGTGAGGGTGATGCACGGAGAAGCCATGCTGGAGTCTGAAGAAGACGATGAACCAGAACGCCCGCGATCCAGGCGCAGATCGAGCCGACCTGACCGCCGGTCGTCAGGGGCTGAGGGGCGATCGCCGCGATCTAGACCTTACCCATCAGACAGGCGAGCCGAAGAATCGCGATCGCCTCGGCTGATCCCTTCAGAAGCGGTTGAAATAGACGCGCTGCCCGAGCTAGCGGCCATCAGTCTGCGGCTGAGTGAAGTAGAATTTACTGACCCGACTGTCTCCGCCTGGCGCAGACGGCTGCGGCAAAAGCTGGGCGAGCTGAAGCAATTAGGCATTCGCTATAAAAAGACGCAGCGTGCCCTAGAAACCGCTCAAGCTGAAGATGCCTGGCGCGCCAGCTGGACTGTTCGCCCAGCCGATGAAACTGGCTAACCCCGCTCGTCACATGGATCAACCGGCCCCCTATCAATCGTCACCCGAACAGCTGGCCCTTGACCAAACGACTGCCGACACCGCAGCGGCCAGATCGGTCACGGACAAACCAGCTGTAGACCAGTCTAAAGCCGTGGTGCTGCCTGACTGGGTACGTCTGCAAAAGGCTCTGAGCGTAGAGTCTGAGCACGGGTTTAACAATATCGCGGGCCACCAGCAGCGCTTTAATGAGTTTTTAGCGGATAGTTTGGTCAGTGGCGCTCAGGCATTGTCTGTGCCGCTAGCCAGCCAGATCAGCGCCGACAAGTGGCAGACCTTAGCCGACCGGTTTACTCAGTACGGCGATCTCTCTTTTTCGCAGCGCCAGCACCTGGTTGCCGATACGCGGCGATTTTTGCATCGGGCCAGGCAGACAGCCGACGCCCTGCCGCTACTAGCCGAATCTGGGGCGAGCTATGGCCCAACTGAGGCTGATCGCTCCGGCTCGGCAAAATCTACCGCCAAATCCGTTACCAAATCTAAAAAGACTTCAGCGCGGCGATCAGCCAAATCGCCTAAGACCACTGACGTAACCGGGCTGGTCAATCGCCCCACATCCAGCCATCCGCTCGATCAGCCGCTAACCTACCTTAAGGGCATTGGGCCTCACAAGGCCGAAAAGCTGGCTAAGTTGGGGCTGCTTAGCATTCGCGATGCCCTGTTTTACTATCCGCGTGACTATATTGACTATGCGCGTCAGGTCAAGATTAAAGATTTGGTGCCCGGAGAAACCGTGACGATCGTAGCGACAGTGAAGCGCTGCAACTGCTTTAATAGCCCGCGCAATTCTAAGCTGACAATTTTTGAGCTAACGGTGTACGACAGCAGCTCTCGGTTAAAGATCAGCCGGTTTCTAGCCGGTACTCACTTTCGCTCGCGGGGCTGGCAAGAAAGGCAAAAGCGGCTGTATCCGCCGGGCTCAGTCGTGGCGATTTCGGGGCTGGTGAAGCAGTCAAAATACGGCATTAATATTGACAGCCCTGAGATTGAGCTGCTGGGCGGCGAGGGCGATGCAATTGATTCGCTGACGATTGGCCGGGTGGTGCCGGTGTATCCGCTGACAGACGGTGTGGGAGCCGACCTGATTCGCCGGGCGGTGGTGGCGGCGTTGCCGTCGGCGGTAGATCTGCGCGATCCGCTGCCAAGAGGGCTGCGCGAGCAGTATGCGCTGGTGGATTTGGCGGTGGCGATCGCCCACATCCACTTCCCCCCAGATAGCGAAACGCTAGCCCAGGCCCGCCGCCGCCTGGTCTTTGACGAATTCTTTTACCTACAGCTCGGCCTGCTGCGCCGCCGCCAGAAACAGCAGCAGCAGCAAACCCACATTCAGATGGCCCCTACAGGCGAACTGATCGACGCCTTTTACCAGGTGCTGCCCTTTAAGCTCACAGGCGCCCAGCAGCGGGTCACTCAAGAAATTTTGCACGATTTGCAGTCTTCAGCGCCGATGAACCGGCTGGTGCAGGGCGATGTAGGCTCGGGCAAGACGGTGGTCGCCGTCATCGGCATTCTGGCCGCCATTCAAGCAGGCTATCAGGCGGCGCTCATGGCCCCTACCGAAGTCCTCGCCGAGCAGCACTATCGCAAGCTGGTGGAATGGTTTAACCTGCTGCATTTACCCGTAGAGCTGCTGACAGGCTCGACCAAAGCCGCTAAGCGTCGCCAGATTCACCAGGAGCTGCTGACGGGTGAGCTGCCGGTCTTAGTCGGCACCCACGCGCTGATCGAAGACCCGGTGAAGTTTAGCAATCTGGGCCTGGTCACCATTGACGAGCAGCATCGGTTTGGCGTGGCGCAGCGGGCCAGGCTGCAGCAAAAAGGCGACAATCCGCATGTGCTGACGCTGACGGCAACGCCGATCCCTCGGACGCTGGCGCTGACCATTCATGGCGATCTCGATGTCAGCCAGATTGACGAGCTGCCGCCGGGCCGCAAGGCCATCCAGACGACGGTGCTGGGAGGGCGTGAGCGGGCCGATGCCTACGATCTGATCCGCCGAGAGATTGCCAAAGGTCGTCAGGTCTATATTGTGCTGCCGCTGGTAGAAGAATCTGAAAAACTAGATCTGCGCTCAGCCATAGAAGAACACCAGCGTCTGCAAGAAACTATCTTTCCAGAATTTCAGGTGGGCCTGCTGCACGGTCGCATGAGTTCGGCAGATAAAGATGCGGCGATCAGTGCCTTTCGAGCGCAGACGACGCAAATACTTGTATCTACAACAGTTGTGGAAGTCGGGGTAGACGTGCCCAACGCTACCGTCATGCTGATTGAACATGCCGAGCGGTTTGGCCTGTCGCAACTGCACCAGCTGCGAGGGCGGGTGGGTCGTGGCGGTGACCAGTCGTACTGTTTGCTCATGAGCAGCAGCAAAAGTGAACCGGCGATGCAGCGGCTAAGAGTCTTAGAGCAGTCTCAAGATGGCTTTTTTATCTCAGAAATGGATATGCGCTTTCGGGGGCCGGGGCAGGTATTGGGCACTCGTCAGTCAGGTCTGCCAGATTTTGCCCTGGCCAGCCTGGTAGAAGACCAGGAAGTCTTAGAGCAGGCCCGCACGGCAGCGACGAAAGTGCTGGCAGCTGAGAGTGAGTTGGGTGAAGACGGGCTAAGTCGCTGGCCGCTGATGGAAAAGGAACTGGCACGGCGCTATCAAAAGCTCATGGGTGGGGCGATTTTGACCTGATTGTGGCCTGATTTTGGCCTGGCTACGGCCAATGCCCTGGCGGAAGCGTGGCAGAATACCTGACGAGGCGCTGAGGAAGCTTTGTTCTATACTTTTCCCAGCGAGCCTCAGGCAAAGTTAGGGGTGATATTTTATCTAGAGGGGATAGGTTCTCATTAACCGGCGGGGTTAAAGCCTTTGAAGACGGTCTTCGTTCATTATAGGGAGCTGCGTTTACAGTGAAAGTCAAAGTGGTTAGCGACACGCTTTTTAAGCTCAGGCCCAAGCTGTCGGGACAGCTGGCAAATTCAGAGAAGGTCTTTGTCAAAAATGGCACTGAGTTTGAGGTGATTTCTTATACCGAAGCTGAGGGTGACCATACGCGGCTGGTGCTAGCGAATGAAACCCTGAATGGTCAGCGGATATGGTACGGCTATAACCCGGATATCGAAATTCAGGCGTCACCGGTAAAGCTGGTGGTGGTGAGCGATACGCTGTTTAAGCAGCGGCCTGTGGTTTCCTCTCAGCTCTCAGATGCGGACAAGATCTTTGTCAAAAACGGTACTCAGTTCGATTTGCAGTCTTACCTACCAGCAGCCAACAATCACTTCAAAGTAGCGCTGGCCAATAAGTTTTTAGGCCCACTCAACCGCAATACCTGGTATGCCTATCAGCCCGATGTGCGGGTGAGCGGTTCTATCGTCACGCTTAAGGTCATCAGCGATACGCTGTTTAAGCTCAGGCCGGTTTTTTCTTCTCAGCTCACCAGCGCCGAAAAAGTGTTCGTCAAGAATGGGACTGAGTTTGAAATCGTCGATAGCGAAAAGGCGACCGGCAACCATGTGCGGGTAGTGCTGTCGAATACGGGGTTGGGCGATCGCCAACTCAAAACCTGGTACGCCTATGCCCCGGATATCGTCATCGAAGGCAATCCGCCCGATAACACGCCACAGCCCGTTCCTGAACCGCCTAAGCCACCTATTCCTGAACCCCCCACTCCAGAACCAGATCCGGATAAACCCACAGGCCCGTTTCGGCTACCGGGCTTCAGCAGTACTTTTTATCTCTCAGAGCCGATTATCCCAAACGGTAACTTTACCTGGGCGGAGGCAACCAGAAACGGTAGCCGCATTCCGGTCAACCGCGATGTGGTCTATGGCATCATTCGGATTGCGCGGGTGATGGAAGAAGTGCGTTCTCGGCTGGGCAATCGCCCTATTCGAGTCAATTCCTGGTATCGCGACCCGGCGTCTAACGCGGCTGTCGGCGGAGCTAGGTTTTCTCGTCACATGTCTGGCGACGCTATCGATTTTGTGGTCATTGGCCTTGGTTCCTCCACTGTATATTCCCGGCTAAATAGATGGTGGGGCTCTCGGGGCGGCCTAGCTAGCTCGTCTATCTTCACCCATATCGACACACGCGGTTACTATGCCCGATGGAGCTATGGGTATTAGACGGCAGTTCGGCAGTTCCTTTGCTATCTGAGAGGCAAATCCCATAGTCGGCTGGGTTCGCGGTCGAGATCTCAGCCGAACGGCGCTAAAGTGACTATTCTAAGCTGACTCGCTTGGTTAATATGGCCATTACTTCACTTGGGCGACCGGTGGGCATGGGCAAGCTCCAGTCGTTGGGGTCGGCGTAGCGAAGTTTGTGCAGGTGCTTGATGGTGGCTAGCACGGCGGGGGCAGTGCCAATCAGCATATGGCGAACGGGTTCGGGCTGCGCGGTGGACTTTTCGGCAAATGAAGGGGTGAACGCGGCTGCGCCCTGAGAGGAGGGGATAAACATAGGGGTTCTGGGTTTCCGAGTGTATGGGTCGAAACCCAGAACTCGCAAATCCTTAGCCGCCCGCAGAGATGACGTGCAAATCGGGGTGGCTAGGGGTTACATTTACCCTTAGCGTCCGGGATTGCCTGCTAATCCTGGGGGTTAGCCGTCGGTAGGTGTTCGTAGCACCTGCCGATGGCGCTAAGTCATGTTGAGTTCTGAGTAGGATGCGATACGCGATCGCAACCATAGAAACGATAATAAGCGCATTTCTACGCAGAATCAACCTGCAAATTGTTACGGGACATTGATATTTGGGGAGCGGTTTCTCTCCTTACAACGGCGACGCCAACGCTATTCAACACATTCCCTTTTTTGCCAATTGATAGAAGTGGGCGCTAGATAGGCTCTCCGGTAAACTAGAGCCATCCGCCCGAGTTCTGGTTAGCCAACCCCTCGACTGGCCCTTTTGATTGAGATAGTCTGTGCAGTAAAGTCGAACTTTAGGAAAGATAAAACCGTATGACCATTGATGACTATGACAGCGCCATTTCACCCACCTCATTATCGACCCAGAGCATCCTCTAGCAGATTCAGTTAAGACTTATCAACGGCAGCGGAGCCATCGGTTGAGGCTGCAAGACCAGCGAGGCTTTGCAGCCTTAGCGCAGCAAGCTAAATCGGCGAAGAAGCGAAAACGAAGCGGTGGGTTTGGGGCTTGATGATTTTGAGAACGTGCCCAAGCGGTAACTTCTTGCCAAACGGCGGGAAGCACCTGCACCCAGGTAAAGCGCTGAGTTAGGAGGCTTTTGCTTCTGTTCGTTTTTGCTTGAGAAATTCAGCAAAGTCTCTGACTTCTTCAAGCGTGTTTTCGGGTAATTCATTGACCAGTGCTAAAAGCTGAGCGCGTACGCCGACGGCTTCTCTAGCGGGTGTGACTAAGCGAATTTGTTGAGGCATGACCGTTTCTACGCCGATGGTTTCCATAAAGGAGTCGGCTGCTTCAGGGGTGCTCGCAGTAAAGTCGCCGTCCTCAGTATCGGTTACCCATCCGCCAAATAGCTCGACCATGTAGGCTTCGCCGTTATTGAAGACTTCGACAATTGAGCCAACGCAGCCTTCTGGGGCGGTGCCACCGTCTTCTAGCGGAATCTCTTCCTTGAGCTTTACGGAGTCAAACAGTTGAAATTGGTTCATGGTTACCTCTTACGTCTGCTTACGTCTTTGGGGGACTGCGGTCACAAATCGGGCGATGGTTTCTCCCGTTAGCACTATCCAAATCGTTTTGATACGCTTAGTTTTGCCAGATGGCCCCGTGATGAAAATGATAGCTTGGTAGCGCTGACCTTGGGCGTTAGGCTCAGTCGCTTCGAGTTGATCAGGCGTGGCCTGAGCCAGGATTGCTTCGCAAACGGCTTCTGGACTATTGAAACCTAAGATTTCACGCCAGAACTTTCGCTTATCGCCCCCTTTCCCGGGAGGAGTCGCGTTGTTGAGAAGATACTCACCCTTAGCGATAGGGACTTCTAGACGTTCAACTACCATGATGGTTGAATTTTGGGTCTTTTGAGTATGGTTTGATCGCCGAATTCGTTGATGCTAGCGATCGCCCCAATCAAAACGAGATGTTCTCCGACTTAAGCTTGAGTAGTCGTTGGACTGTGGGAGTAGGATTTTCGTCCTGTTCCCGTTCGGCTTGCAGGCAGTATTCTAGCCAGCGCTTGATGTATGGGCTGATTAATTTGTGGCGGTGCCATTAGCTATTGTCGCACAGTTACTTGTCTACGAATACTTGTCTACGAATTTTGAGGCGTCCTCAATGCTTGCTCAAGGCTGCTAATAGTCTCAATCGCCTCTCGCACTTCGCCGTGATAAATGCTGACGATGCGAGAGTGGCTAAAGCGGATTCATGATGAGCGACTCTACTCTGCTCCCTCTACAAACTGCTTGCAGATTTTAGTGCGAATTTTTCGAGTAAGATTTTACTTGGATGATTTGCTAGAGATACTAGCTTGTTTACTAAAGCGATAGGTACTATCGCATCATCGTACATATCACATTTCAACTTCTGGATATTGATCAGTATCTCGTCGAGGTTCCTATAAAGAAATTTTTGAGGAGCCTTGATAATGTCTTTATCCGCAGTGGGAATGGACAATACAAAGACTTGATTGTCCGAAGAATGAAAAATTATTTTCCCGCTATAGTAAGACGTAATCCCATAGTGCATCTTCTCAGAATCTCCGGGTGTCACGTACTTATATATGTAGTCATTGCTCAGAATCAAGTATTGCCCGCCTTTTAGGATCACTTGCCCTTGTCTTGGTAGACAGATCTCTTGAGCGTGGTCTACGAAGGGCCCACTTTTTTCTAATCCTACCAAAAACAAGTTATTGCTTTCTTGCAGAAATTTGCAAAGCTCTCTGAAAAGCTTATGCATATTCGCAGTCTGGCCCGAAAAACTCAAAGGTCCGTCAGCAATGAACAAAAAGTTGTTTAATAGGCTTCTTTGATGTTTGTATATGACTCTAATAAAGTGAACAATAACTATCTGCTCAATTAGGCGTGTGACGTAACCGAGTATGCCTCCAGCGCCCTGTTCTTCATCTACGGCCTCGTGGAGCCTAAAAATGTCAGTCAGAAACACTGGGCCGTTAGATGTGTCAAAAGTATAATCGCTCTTCATTTGAGATCTTTTCAATTCGACACCTCCTTTCTCGCCTGGTTCGAGATTAGGATCGGTACCTAAATCATAGATCTCAGATGAGTGAGCTTTATATTCCTCAAAAACAAGCCACTTCAGCGTTGCCATGAAATTTGAGCTATCTCTATCCCTCATGAAAAAGTCATAGATTGTCTTTCTGACGGAGTCTTTAAGGGATAGCTCATTTCCAGAGATTACGTTCTTAATTGGCAAAGCGAGTTTAAATCGCTGAAGATCGTGTAGCTTGTTCATATCTTCTGGAAATATGAAAGGCTTTTCAGATAGTTCTTCCAAGTCTTCGACACTAAAAAGCACAGCGCCAAATTGAAAAAACGCGATTTGAGAGGAGGGAAAGCTTTTTTTTACTTCAACGGTTGTGTAACCCCCATCAACTGCAAGGATATGCTTGATAGGGTTAACTATATCTTCATCGAGATCCTGAATTAGTTCCTTATCTGCTTCTTCTATTTCCGAGGCTTCTTTGGGAAACTTGCAGGTCTTGATAAAACTCTGTATGAACGGATCTTTTATCAAATGAGTGTGATTGGCTTTAGACGCCCACTCACTCGGCTTATGGCTTCGGCTAGTTATACCCATATCAAGAGCCTCTGTTTGCTAAGAATCTATCTATCTGTACTGGTACAACGAATGGATTAGTGTAAGTTTTCATTCGTACAAAACCCTTATCATTTCCAGCACTGAACCTTAATAGAGATGAAATGAAATCGGAGAAGTCATAATACTTCCTCAGCTCTTTAAGCTCATCCTCATTGTTCAAATGAGCAATAAACCAATTTTGAGTATTCTTGAGGATATTTGAACTAATAGAGCTAACCTCCTGCGTAGCGTAAGTCATGCCAAGATGAAGCTTTGCGCCTTCTTTTGCTAAGCGATTGTATACGTCGCTTAAATCCTTTTCTTCTTTTTTGGGGAAAAGATTGTGCGCTTCCTCGAAATAGAACTGAATATGGTTGTTCGGCAGAGTTTTAGTGAAGCGTCGCATTGAATCGTCAAAAATTTTCTTTGTTATCTTATCTGAGTACAAGTTTCTAATTTTCTCGTCACCTTGTGCCAGGTCAATAATGACAATTCTACCTTTCCTCAAAGCTTTAAGAATCTCTTCTTCAAAGGATGTCTCAGACAATTCTGTATGAAGATCGATGAATTGTCTAAGTAACCGGAAACCACTGTAGGTTGCTTTCTGCCCGGGGCCAGACTTTCTAGTAAGGAAAGTAAGTAGTGCTACCATATCTTCATCAAAAAAGTCTTTATCTTTCTTTTCCTTGTACTTGTCGAACTTGCCCTGATGTTCCTTGTTACCCATGGCCTCAAAAACTTCTTGAAACCAATGGGTAGCCTGTTCGATAGTTATTCCATTGTGAGGTTTTATGGTCGGCACAATCTCGTTTATAGTGTCGGCATCACCGTAAAATTTAACTGTATTCGAAGCTGGGGGTAGTTTGAATCTAGCGCCTACCAAGCAGCATTTATAAATCGCTATTTTTTTGTCATAAGCGATAGCCGCATTGCGCTCATCGCTGGTCTTATCTTTCAGCGGTTTCTTGTAGTTCTCGGGCTCAACAAGATCAATAGCAAGGAAACTCTTTATATAATTACTACTCTGGTCTGACAAGCCACTAGAGATCAGCTTGAAGCCTGCCTGTATCTCCTTATAGAAATTGATTTTGAGAACTTTGAAACCCATGTCAGTTTTATCCACAATGGAATATCGATCTACGTTGTTCTCATAAAGCTCAAAGATTGCGGTGCCATCATCTTGCAGATTTGGATTCGCATATTCACCGTTGACGTCAAATATGATCTGACCCACAGAATATTGTGGAGCACCTTCATCCGTGAACGGACTCTGTTCATTTTTGGTCTCAGGAAGCTCCTTCGAATGCGCTTTGCTTGATATTTCCGCAGTCGCTTCTATTATCTTCTTGACCGTGTTGGATTTACCTGTTCTTGTCATGCCAAACAAAGCAGTCCTTTTACCGATAAAGTCTTGCGGACTTATAAACACTTCCACAGGCGCTTCAGTTGATTGAAAACGACGGCTGGAGCTGTAACGAACATGCCCAATTCTAAACTCGTTCTCGTTGCCAGCAATGAGTTCGGAATCTCTCTGGTTAACTATCTTCTTCAGGACGTCACCGGTTGCTTTATAGACACTATAGTTGTTAGCTGAGTAGAAGTTCTCTAAATCCGCTCCAAACTCTAACCCTTCTTTTGCCTCTTCGTCACCATCAACAGTAATTGTCTCTTTCGTTTTATAAAAAGCACCAAGTACACGGCATTCAAGACCTGAGAAGCTAAACTCATACCTTGTAAAGTCATCCAGCTTACTCTCCTTCGGGTTGCCAGCTCTACCACTTATGTCAGTGCCTTCCTTGTAATACTCAATCATTGAGCTAACTACGTCATTATCCGTAGGCAGTTTCGATGGTATCAGAGCCCTTAAAAGCAGTGCCTCAGAGACACCATCCTCTCCGTCGTAGAAAGCTAGTAGGAAAGTACCTTGAGGAATACCTTTGACACGATGCTTCCATGCATCAGATATGAGTATTCTGGCTTTCTCATAATCAAGGTAAAAGGGCCGACCTACAAACAAGTCTTCGTTACGCCCCTTGTCGAAGATGTCAATGCTAGCAATACCTTTAATTCTTTCTTCTAACATTAGGCTGCTCCTTGTGGGGACTCAATTTTCAAAGCTGCGTTCAAACTTGGATCTTGGAAACGAACTATTGAGTCGAGTGCATAGTCTTTATTAATCTCTACTGCGATCCACTTCCTTCCCAATTTCTCGGCTATGTATCCAGCGGTGTTACTTCCAGCAAATGGATCTAAAATTAAATCATTCTTATCTGTCAAAAACTCAGTGAAGAAGCTGACCAACCCAGGGTGCATTCTAGCGGGATGCGGTGTCTTCCCCTCCTCTCGACACTTGCGAAAGTAATAATCGTTTGAGTTTGTATTAGAGAACCTTAATACGCTGTGCGGCAAGCGAACTTCCCTGCTATCGTCTATTTCCTCAAGTTCAAATAGATTGTGAGCAATACTGCCTCCATTGTCCTTTGCGAAAGCTTTCGGACTCAGATGATGCTGAGAAGGTCTTCTTCCCGAATTGAACTTCTTTGTATCAATCAACTTCTTCATCCTCTTGCTGTAAGGACGCAAAACTTTTGAGTTGTTAGCTTTCGGGAAATCGCTTTTGGCTATCCACCACACATGTGTGTAGCTATCTACAGTACGTATTCTGTTCACCGTAACCCATTGAGCTGGCGACGGCAAACGAGAAGGATTATAAGAGATAAATTCTTGTATGAGCCTCAAGTCGGAATTAGAATCGTTTACCAGACCTAAAAGGCACTTAAGATGCAATAGCGATTGTACCGGTCTTCCTTTCTCCCATGAGTTACCTATTTCTATCACCAACGATCCATCTTCAGTAAGTAGCTCACTAAAAACTGGAGCAAGACTTACGAACCAATTCAGATATTCATCGCCCTGTAAATTCCCATACTTCTTCTTCTCATTTAGAGGAAAAGGCGGCGACGTAATTATGAGCTGAAATTTATTTCTGTAATATCTGCTTAAATAGCCTTTTGAAATTTCTAAAGAATCCCCAACTAAAAGCTTTCCTAGTTTTGTTTTGTAGAGTTCTCTTTTCATTTGCAGTAGAAACGTTTAATACTGGTAGTAAATGTCATATATCTATATCTGATCGGGAAAATCATCAAGTAACCGAAAGCCCTTAGGGCTGTTCACTGAAGTACTCTTATCCAGGCTAATGTAACACACCCATTTACTCCGACGCTTGCGTGTTTTGGTTAGCTGAATTTTACAAAAATAAAATTTGCTAGCATTCAAACTGTAGCATCTCTGTCAAACTAGATCTTGTCTGACAAGGCAGACCGCTGCGAACTCTAGACTCAGACCAGGTTGTGTTCGCAAAGCTCAAAAAAAGCTCTCACCTGTCCCAGCAAACCCACCATATACCCAGCCCCAGACATCAATGACCTCCTCATCTCGCCTCCCGCCTCTAGTCGATAAAATTCCACCACTTTCCGTCGGTGACAGCACCGTATATATTGGTCGCCTTGCCTGATTGCTGACTTGCCCACTGGCACGTCTGCATCACCACCAGGCACTGAGCCTCACCGCGCTCAAAGTCATCATTATTCGCCTGAATCACACAGCCAAAAGGATTCACCAAATACACACACCGCTCAGCAATAAGATAGTTAACATTCCCGCAGACATTTTCGCCATCCAGGTACGCACCCTTCAATATTTTCAGTCGCCGCGTCCCCTGTAGCCACTCTTCGCAGATAGCATCAATCAGCAGCAGTTTCCCATCATCTGATTGCACCCTGTCAAACCGCTGCGATCGCTCTAGCCTCTGCTGAAAAAATCCGCTGATAGGAATCGGCTCCGTCTCGGTTTTCCAGCGCTTTAGCTCAGTTCTGATAAACGCTGAAAATTAAGCTGTTTTACTCCTCTCAATGCTGACGTTTGCTAAACTGTGACTGAATAGCAACGGTTCACGCTATGGCCAAAGTATTAGCAGTCGCAGAGTTAGGCAATCCGGTGTTGCGATCGCCCGCCCACCCCATTCAAAACATCCAAGCCCCGGCCATCCAAAAGCTCATAGACAACCTGATCAAAACCACAGCCAAGGCCAACGGTGTCGGCATTGCCGCCCCGCAAGTCTCTGAGAGCCTGCGGCTATTTGTCGTCGCCTCGCGGCCAAACCTGCGCTATCTGCACGCGCCCGTCATGGAGCCCACCCCCATGATCAATCCTCAAATTATGGCCTATTCCGACGAGCAGGTCGAAGGTTGGGAAGGGTGCCTGAGCGTACCAGGACTGCGCGGCAAGGTGAAGCGCTCCAAAGAAATTGAGATTGTCTACACCGACCGTCACGGCGAGCAGCAACAAAAAGTATTCACCGATTTCGTTGCCCGCATCATTCAGCACGAGTACGATCACATCAACGGTAAAGTCTTTTTAGATCGCGTAGAAAGCACCCTAGATCTTATGAGTGAAGCCGAGTATCATTCGCAAATTGTCTGCGGTTAGCAGAGGTAGACCGGTTATGGTAGCGCTTCAGGTAAAACAACTCAGAGTGCCAGAAGGCCAGACTATTGAGATTCAAGACGTGAGCTGGTCTGAGCTGGAGGAGATTCTTCAAGATCTAGGTGAGAACCGAAACACACGGATTGCTTACAGTGACGGAGTTCTATCCATCGTGTCACCATTGCCAGCCCATGAAATTGATAAAGTTTGCATCGGGCGCTGTGTTGAAGTTCTATTAGATGAACTAGAGAGAGACTATATATCCTACGGTTCCACGACTTTCAAGAATGAAAAGATGTTAAAGGCTGTAGAGCCTGATGACTGCTTTTACTTAACGTACGCCGACAGGATGGCAGGAAAGCTACGCATAGATCTAGACATTGATCCGCCGCCAGAGCTAGCCATTGAAGTGGATTTGACTTCTAAAACCCAGCTAGAAGCCTACAAGGGGCTAGGCGTTGCCGAGCTGTGGCGCTACGACCAGGGATGCTTGAGAATTGATTGTTTAGAAGCGGGCGAGTATGTCGAGAAATACGAAAGCCCATTATTTCCCGGATGGCCCATCAAAGAAGCCGTCGGGAGGTACGTGAGAAAGGCACGTACTAGCAATCACCGTAAAGCAAAGAAGGAATTTCGGCAGTGGGTACTTGAGCAAATAGCGACGGCTGGTTAGTCCTACCTGTAGTGAAATTTACCTTTCTGCGTAGCTCGGTGTTTCACTATCCACTATGTCAACGCTAGCAACCAGCTATACACTTCAGCCAAACCGTCTACCTGATAGTGAGCATTCAGGCCGCTAGGGTTCGGTAAAGCCCATACTTGAGTGCCTTCCCAGTCGGGCTGGGGGCCGATTTTGGCTTTGGGCTGAGCGAAGGCGATGCGGTAGGCGGTGATGCCCAAGAAGGCAAGGCATTTAGGCTGGTATTTTTGAATTTTGGCGGCAAGGAGTTCGCGGCCTGCTTGGATTTCGGCTTTGCTGAGTTCGTCGGCGCGGGCGGTGGCGCGAGGAGCCATGTTGGTGATGCCGTAACCGAGGGCTATCAGTGAGGCGTCTTCGCTAGGGTCGTACAGGCGCGGAGTGATGCCAGCTTTGTGCAGGGCTTTCCAAAAGCGGTTGCCGGGTCTGCCGAAGTGATGGCCGATGACGACGCTGTAGAGGCTGGGGTTGATGCCGCAGAAGAGGACTTTGAGGTTGGGCGCGATGATATCGGGCATGGTTTGGCCGTGAGCAGCGAGAATTTCGGCTTGGGTGGGGCGGGGGGTGGGCATGGG
Source organism: Leptolyngbya sp. BC1307 (assembly GCF_002286735.1). GTDB lineage: Bacteria > Cyanobacteriota > Cyanobacteriia > Phormidesmidales > Phormidesmidaceae > Phormidesmis. The sequence continues at coordinate 70,382 of NZ_NRTA01000005.1, read as the reverse complement.
GAGGTAGGGAAAGGGGATACACCTGTGGGCGGGAGTCTATTATTGTAGGGTCTGTGTTGTGAATGTCTAGTTATGCCTGGGGCGGGCGATCGCATTATGAAATCCACGCTAAACGAACTCCAAAATCGGGTGCAGGCTGCTTTGGCAGCAGCGTTTGGTGAAGAATATGCCCATACCGATCCGCTGCTGGTGAGTACCAATAATCCGAAGTTTGGCGACTATCAGGCGAACGTGGCGATGTCGCTGGCGAAGCCGCTGAAAAGCAATCCGAGGGCGATCGCTACTCAAATCACCGAAAATTTAGACGTTGCAGACTTTTGCGAACCGCCTTCTATCGCAGGGCCAGGTTTCATTAACTTTAAGCTGAAGACAGCGTATCTAGAACAGCAGCTCAAAGAAGTGCATGGGAGCGATCGCCTCGGTATCGCTAAGGCCAACCCGCCTCAGAAAATTATCGTTGACTACCCTAGCCCAAATATTGCCAAAGAAATGCACGTCGGCCATTTGCGACCGGCGGTGATCGGTGAGTGCTTTGCTAAGGTGGTGGAGTTTTTAGGTCACGATGTACTGAAAGTGAGTCACATTGGCGATTGGGGAACGCCTTTTGGAATGCTGATCGCTTATTTGCAAGAAGCTTATCCCGATCCGCAGGAAGCCGCAGAAGCTTCTTCCTCGGGTGATTTAGCGACGTTTTACCGGCAGGCTAAGCAGCGCTTTGATACCGATGACACGTTCAAAGAGAATGCGCGGCAGGCAGTGGTGAAATTGCAGGCAGGCGATCCGGAAGTGATAGAAGCCTGGAAGCGAGTTTGTCAGCTTTCTAAGCGCTCCTATCGCAAAATCTATGATCTGTTGAATATTTCCGCAGACATTGTTGATCGCGGGGAGTCTTTTTATAATCCGTATTTGCCCGATGTCATCACAGATCTAGACAAAGCCGGTTTGCTGGTAGAAGATGACGGAGCCAAATGCGTTTTCTTAGAAGGCTTTACGAACAAAGACGGCGATCCGCTGCCCATGATTGTTCAAAAGTCGAATGGTGGTTACAACTACGCTACAACAGATCTGGCGGCACTTCGCTACCGCATCAATGAAGACAATGTAGACCGCATTATCTATACGACAGATGCCGGACAATCTAACCATTTCTCTCAAATATTTCAGGTGGCACGGCGAGCGGGATGGATTCCAGAGACGGTAGAGCTGAGCTATGCGCCTTTTGGCTTGGTGCAGGGTGAAGACGGTAAGCGACTGAAGTCTCGTTCGGGGGAGGCGGTGCCGCTAAAAGATTTGTTGGATGAGGCGATCGCCCGTACTCGCAGCGACATAGAACAGCGTCTAAAAGCTGAAGAGAGAACCGAAACTGAAGAGTTTATCCAGAACGCGGCAGAAAAAGTAGGCATCGGCGCAATTAAATACGCTGACCTCAGCCAAAATCGCGTTAGCGACTACACCTTTAGCTACGACAAAATGCTGGCACTGCAGGGCAATACGGCCCCCTACATGATGTATGCCTACGTTCGCGTGCAGGGCATCAGCCGCAAAGGGGAGATAGACTTTTCGATGCTTGACGCTGAGATCAACCTGACTGAAGAAAGTGAGTTTACCTTGGCAAAGCATTTATTAGGGTTAGATGAAGTGCTCACTGAAGTAGAAACCGAGCTACTGCCCAATCGTCTATGCCAATACCTGTTTGAGCTGAGCCAAAAGTTTAACCAGTTCTATGACCGCTGCTCGGTACTACAGGCAGAAGAGCCGCTGCGCACATCGCGATTGATTTTGTGTGACTTGACGGCCAGGTCGCTCAAGCTAGGCTTGCATTTGTTAGGAATTGATGTATTAGAGCGCATGTAGGCAGACGATTACCGTTGGGGAGGTTAAGGTGTAGTCTGCCTCACCCTTGTTTACCCATTGTGTTCGCTGCGCTATGAAGAATCAAAGCTTGAGCATTCGCCCGATCATGGCAATCTGGCGCAGGTCACTTGAAAGGCTGCTGAATTTTTATGCCCGTAAGCGCGGTAGCCTAACATCATTTTTCCCAAAGCTGTTTATCTTTTTCATGCTGCTCAACATGAGCTGCTACTGGATCGCGATTTTGACGGCTTATCCGCAAGAAGCCTTTGGGAATGAGCGCTTCGAATACATGCTCATGCAGTTTCCGGTGGGCTTTTTAGGGGCGCTGTTTGACAGCTTTTCTTTTTTTATCACCGTGTGGATTGCGCGACGAGCGCTGAAAACGACTTCACTGCCTAGCTACATTGCTCACCTCAGCATCGATGTGCTGATTGCCATTGTCGCCACGTTCTGGGTGCTGATGGTCTTTTCGATATCGGGCTGGTTGGTAGGCACGCTGCAACACTCGTCTCAGTCGTTGGTAGAAAGCTCCGCCAAGTACGAAAACCGTCTCACCGACGCGGTCAAAGATCCGACCGGTCGGCAGAATATAAAGAACATCTACTTTGGGGTAATGATGGGATTTTCAGCCATGATTCCGACGATGATCCATCTGTATTTGTCAGCGCAGTCGGTATTTTTGTATTTGCGCAAGGTCTCTAAGCGCCGGTTTCAGAAGCTATAAAAGCTATAAATAGCTGAGAGGAAGGGGCTATGCCAGCTCTAGTGCGATGAAGACCAGACTGAATCCTGATAGATAGAGAAACCCTACGACCGCTAGCCGAGAAAGCCAGGGTTGGGGCTGATCCTCTATCGCTAGCGTGCGAATGCTGCGCATGTTTAGCCAGGCGTAAAAGGGGGCAGCCCCGAAGGCGATGATCGTAATCGTGTCTATCAGCGGCTCAAATCCGGCGGTGAAGACGGTGAGCAGTAGAGCGGCTAAGGCGATTAGGGTGAGAGCTATGGCCTGCCGAATTGGGAAAGTGCTGGCTTTGGTGTTGGGCATCAGCTCGTGTAAGCCTGCTTCTAGCGTGCGAGGATAGGCGTCTACAACGGTAAAGGTGGTGGAGAAGATGGCAGCGATCGCACACAGCCCAATCACCGGCTCCGCCCACACGCCAATGTAGCTGGTATACATGCCCACGAGCTGACCAGCAAAGACCGCAGGCTCATCCGCCAATCCTTGCTCAGGCAGCGTCAGCGTCCCCAGCGTCAAAAACAAGCAGGCCAAAACCACCGTTAGCACATAGCCAAAGTTAAAATCAAAGCTCGCTGCCTCTAGAGAAGTCGCCTCGCCTTTTTCTACGCCATCGGCCTGCACCCACAGCGACTGCCAGATCGAAAGCTCCAATCCACCCGGCATCCAGCCCATAAAGGCGACCAGAAACGGCACCGCTGACCAGGAGAAAACCGAGCTATGCTGATATATTGTTGTATTAGCAACTTCCAGTGTTATGGAAGCCTCGCTAGCAGTCGATGCCAACGCAAACGTCGTAGAAATTGCCATCACCACTGCGGCAACAGTCGCTACCGAGAGAAAGATCACGCACCACTTGGTAATCTGCTCAAATAGGCGATAGCGCCCTACCGCAATCAGCCCCCAGCAAAAGAGCAGCACGCCCACCGCCAAAATCGTCGCCGAAACCTCAGGCAGCCATAGATATTGCAGCAGCATCGCCGCGACAAACGCATCTACTGCAAAGCTTCCCACCGCGCTCACGACGCTGATAGCCAAAAACGGAATAAAAACCCGCTTACCCTGCTGCCGATACGCCTGAATCAGATTTTGGCCGGAAGCGGCTGCATATCGGTGGCCATACTCGTAAAACGGATATTTCATCAGATTAGCCAGCAGCACAAAGACCAGTGCCCCCCAGCCGTACAGTGCCCCAGCCCGCGTACTCTGCACCAGGTGAGAAACGCCAATCGCCGCGCCCGCCATCAGCATGCCTGGGCCTAGCTGTGATAGGGAGAACTTGAGGCGACGTTTTCCTGTAGCTAATGTCACTACGGCCTACCTCTGTAAACAGCTACGGCTTTGAACACCTGTTAGAATTTATAATATCAAGGAAGTGTACTGTTAGAATTTATAGATACTAACCTCGGTAAAAAGCCTAGTGAACATAGCAGACTTTTTGCAGGATTTGAAATAGTACAACTCGTTTTATTAGATGGATATAAATGTGCAGTCGGCCATTATTAGGTACTCAGATGAATGAAACTATGGAAAGCGAATTGGATGAAACCTGGGAAGTTGAGCCGACTGAAATGCCGGAATCTCAAGAGCAAGACGTTATTTCCTATCAGATATCTTACTACCCAGCCGATTTCACTTTGAAGGGCTATTTAGATAAATATAATAGTGGACAATTGCAAATCCCTCCCTTTCAACGCTCTTACGTGTGGGATCAAGTTAAAGCTAGCAAATTAATCGAATCATTCCTACTGGGGCTTCCTGTGCCAGGAGTTTTCCTGTACAAAGAAAGAGGCACGAATCGGCTACAAGTGATCGATGGACAGCAAAGAATTATCTCTGCTGTTCGATTCTTTAAGAATGAATTTGATGAGCGAAGCTTTCGGTTGAAGAATATAAATCCTAAGTGGGAGGGAAAAACTTATGCAGATCTGGATGAATCCGACAAGTTTCAGTTAGACGATACTGTACTTAGAGCCACGGTTGTTCAGCAATTAGACCCAGAAGATGATTCCAGTATTTATCACATATTCGAACGGCTGAACACGGGTGGGATGAATCTCAACCCAATGGAGATCAGAAAGTGTGTTTATTCCGGACGATACTTTACGCATCTCGAAGAATTAAATCAAAATGACTCTTGGAGACGAATCCTAGGCAAATCGAAGGTTGACAAGAGGTTGCGTGATGTGGAATTAGTCTTGCGTGTACTATCGCTAATGTACAGGCACGAAAAGTATGAGAAACCAATGAAGAGATTTCTCAACAATTATATAGCTTCCCAACGCAAGCTTTCGGAAGATGCTCTTTCACTCACTATCCAGCGAGAAAAAGACGATTTCTTTGAAGTCACTGAAAAAATAGTAAAGGCCCTTGGAGAAAAGCCCTTCCATCTTCGTGGGAGGTTGAATTACGCAGTTTTAGATTCTGTGATGGCGGCAATCTTGAGAAGGCTTGATCTTAGTGAAGAAGATTTTAAATTGGCTTTCAGTAATCTAACAGATGATGCCGAGTATATTGACCACGCTACTAAAAACACAAGCGACAAGGAAACTCTCAAGCTAAGGTTTCAAAAAGCAATCAATATCTTTGGCACAGTACGATAGTTCGTTATGCCAGCGCCCTTACTGAAAACTCAGACGATTATCGACGACTGCGAGTCCTTTCTTGAAAGCTCCGGCGGGTACGGCTCACCCATAGAGTCATACCTTGTGCAATACGCGCTAGTTATTCTTTGCGCAGATGTTCAACAAGAAATATATGCCATTGTCAAGAGACGCGCAGATACAATAAGCGATAGGCAAATATCTGCTTTTGTTTCTACAGTTTGTAATCGTGTTTTACGCAGTGTTAGTAAAAAAGAGATAGCAAGTTTTGTGGGATTCTTTGGGGAGGAGGAAAAGAATAAATTTAATGATTTGTTAGATGATGCAGAAGTTACTCGATATAATAACGCCGTCAGCAATAGGCACGATGTCGCCCACAGAGGTGGCGTTCAGATTACCTTTCGAGAGTTAAAGGAAGCTAAGGTATCTGCTATTAAAATTTTATCTGCCATGGCTACAGTTATTGAAGGTAGCAATCCTATCTTTTGAATAAGGGTAGCACTGGTAGCTTTTTCTCTGTGTCTTTCACATATTTACTTGCTACAGCTTCTTCGACCCTTTTCTCCTATATTCATAGATGTTTCTGGGCCTTATGGTTCGTACTGCAAAGGCAGTGCAAGATAAAAAAGTAGCACTCTCAAAAAATGAACATACTTCTCATGCCTATTTTAATAATTTTGTTGTTGATAGGTGCGATCGCAGCCTACTTACTCACGGCCCGGCGCTATGACTCCGCCGATTCAGTGGCTAATTCTTACGACGAGTGGACTCAAGACGGCATTTTAGAATTTTATTGGGGAGAGCACATTCACCTGGGTCACTACGGGTCACCGCTCCGCCAAAAAGATTTTCGGGCCGCTAAATACGATTTTGTTCACGAAATGGTGAAGTGGGGCGGATTGGACAGGTGTGCGCCGGGAACCACCCTGCTCGACGTGGGCTGTGGGATCGGTGGCAGCAGTCGGCTACTGGCAAACGACTACGGTTTTGATGTGACGGCGGTGACAATCAGCCCAGGCCAGGTAGCGCGAGCCCAGCAGCTAACGCCTGAGGGGTTGAGCGCAAAGTTCATAGTAGATGATGCGATGGCGCTGTCTTTTCCCGATGAGAGCTTTGATGTGGTTTGGTCGGTAGAGGCCGGGCCGCATATGCCTGATAAGGCTGTATTTGCTAAGGAACTGCTGCGGGTGCTAAAGCCGGGCGGTGTATTGGTCGTAGCCGACTGGAACCAGCGAGATGACCGCCATCGCCCGCTGAACTGGTGGGAAAAGCCGGTGATGAGGCAACTGCTCGACCAATGGTCCCATCCTGAATTTTCGAGCATTGAAGGCTTCTCGGAGCTGCTGGAGGCGACTGGTCTGGTGAAGGGTCCGGTAGACACAGCCGATTGGTCGAGAGAGACGCTGCCTTCCTGGATAGATTCGATTTGGCAGGGCATCATCCGTCCGCAGGGATTGGTGAAGTTTGGCCCGGCTGGATTTATCAAATCTGTGCGAGAGGTGCCGACGCTGCTACTCATGCGTCTGGCGTTTGGCAACGGCCTGTGTCGGTTTGGCATGTTTCGAGCAGTGCGGGCAAATGTGCCATCAGCAACTGTTCAAAGTGCTGCCTCAGCAGAGATCAAGATGCGATAACGGTCGGCTGTCATGACTTGTTTTTCAGCTCGTGACGGAAGGCTGTATTCGCTGTTACAGGTCTCACGATTTCTCCCTGGAGAGCGATAAAACGATATGGATGCCTGTACAGGTAGGCAGAAAAAAGCCCTAGCGAGATTCTTGCTATGGGCACAGTCGGATCTTGTTAAGTATTGTTAATGTCTGGGTACATCAAAGACGTTATCTCAGATATTGCTATGAGTTTAGATGCTAAGCGAGTCTCCTCACCTTGCCAAACCTGCTCACTTTGCGGCGTCCGCATTGATCAAAAAGATACGGTTCATTTCTCTTTTGGCAAGCCGGGCAGTCGTGAGCGGCTGTATGCCAGGGTTTGTAGTCACGTCTCCGATCGCCGCTGTATCAACGCTGATGAGAACAGGCTGAGGCCAATTACAGCGGACGATCACTATGGATTTGAAGAAGTATCAGCTGAGCAGATGGAAGAGATGCTAGCAGGTGTGTCTTCGTCGAGAGGATAGCTGTTTGGCGCTACTTAAAACGTACTGAAGTAATAGCAAAGCGTGGATGCGTTCGCGCTTTGCTATTACTTTTTCACCGTAGCTGAACCCGAAACAGACCACACTGAAATACAGATATGCAATCTATGCGGATAACGGTCTAGCCCTATGTATGATTTCGGCCAATCACAAGTTAGAAGCAAGATTTGTCGCCTCTGCTCGCAGGACTAGCGCAGCATCAAATTTTCAAAGGTTCATCGCCTCTCAGCGTGAGATTATAGAGGGGTGAGATAAGGGCCAAGGCTATGAAAGATTTGATCAAAGGGCTGCGCGAATTTCAGAGCAGCTACGTTCCTAAACATAAGGAGTTACTGCAAGAGCTGGCGCAGGGGCAGCATCCTCGGGTGCTTTTCATCACCTGCTCCGATTCGCGGGTGCAGCCCGAGCTGATTACCCAGTCTAACCTGGGTGATCTGTTCGTGATTCGAAATGCCGGTAACATCATCCCGCCCTACGGAGCGACCAACGGCGGCGAAGGGGCCACGATTGAATACGCCATTAAGTCGCTGGAGGTTGAGCATATTATCGTTTGCGGGCACACCACCTGCGGGGCGATGAAGGGGCTGCTGCAAGTGGGCGAGCTAGAGCACAAAATGCCACTGGTTTACAACTGGCTGAAGCATACCGAGGGCACTCGTGAGATGGTTGAGGAGCATTACGGGCATCTGGGCCAGCAGGAAAAGCTGGCAACTCTGATAGCGGAAAATGTGCTGACCCAGATCGATAACTTGCGGACGTATCCTTCGGTGCGATCGCACCTCCACAAAAACGAAATTGCCCTCCACGGCTGGATCTACAACATCGAAGATGGCTCCGTCCTTACCTACGACCGCAAGAACCACATCTTCGTGACACCGTTCCAATTGCTAGAGTCTTACGACAACAGCAATCAGGAACTGTCTGACCAGACCGACAGCGACCCCAGATCGCCTAGACTGCCCCAAGGGCAGCGCGATCGCATCTATCGGGGCTCCCCTGCCTTCTATCACCGCTAGCTGACCGGAGCGCACCCCTCAACCCAGGGCAATCTCTGACTGAGGGGAATAAAACGCGCCTGCGCAGACCATCCCTTTGCTCACATCTAGCGTGACCATCGTTCCATTACGGATAATCTCGGTCGCTCTCTGCACCCCGACAATCACCGGAATGCCTAGCCGCAGCCCCAACACCGCCGCGTGACTGGTGAGGCTGTCATCTTCAGTGATAATGCCACCCGCTCGGCGAATCGCATCGATATAGTCAGCGCTAGTGCGCGGCACCACCAAAATTTCGCCCGTGTGAAAATCCTTCACAGCCGCCGTATCGTGAGCAATGCGAGCCCGACCGCTAACGGATCCCTCGCCAATACCGCGCCCCTTGCCCAGCACTGCTGTCACCACCTCTACCTTGATCAGGTCGGTCGATCCGGCGACTCCCTGCGAAGTGCCTGCCGTCATCACCACCAGATCGCCATCTTGCAAAAATGAGGCTTCCTGAGCAACGTTTAGCGCTGCTTGAAAAGTCTGCCCAGTAGACGGCAAATCGGCTACCAGCAGCGTATTCACCCCCCACACCACCTGCAGCTGCCGGGAGACATCTACCAAGGGCGTCACTGCCAAGATCGGCGCTTGGGGCCGAAATTTTGAAACGTTGCGAGCGGTTGCCCCCGTGCGGGTCATGGTCATAATCGCCGAGGCTTTGAGCTGAGAGGCAATTTGCCCCACCGCCTGGCTGATGGCATTGGGAATGGTATGGCTCTTGCCAATGTCATCAACGACCCGCCTTAGCTGCTCTTTTTCAGTGCGTAGCGCAATCCGCGCCATCGTCGCGACGGCCTCAACTGGGTACTGACCCACAGCCGTCTCATTCGAGAGCATCACCGCATCAGTCCCGTCAAAAATTGCATTGGCGACATCAGAGACCTCAGCGCGAGTCGGGCGCGGGCTATCGACCATGCTATCAAGCATCTGAGTCGCCGTAATGACTGGAATGCCCAAGCGATTGGCCGTAGCAATCAGCCGCTTTTGCAGAACGGGCACATCTTCAGCCGGTAGCTCTACGCCCAAGTCACCCCGAGCCACCATCACCCCATCCGACAGCGATAAGATGGCATCCATCTGCTCAATCGCCTCGTGCTTTTCAATTTTCACAATCACCGGCACCCGGCGACTCGTTGTGTTTTGAATGATCTCTTTGATCTCTAAGACATCTTGCGGATTGCGCACAAAGCTCAGCGCTACCCAGTCTACGTTTTGATTCAGCCCAAACAGCAGATCTTTGCGATCCTTATCCGTCAGCGCTTTAATCGACAGATAGACGCCCGGGAAGTTGACGCCTTTGCTGTTAGAGAGCTTACCGCCAACCACCACTTCACAGAGCAAGTTGCGCTGCTCCATGTCTTTGCCCACCACTTTCATCTCCACCTTGCCGTCATCTAGCAAAATAGTGGCGTCTAATGGCACTTCCTCGACCAGGGGTTCGTAGGTGACAGAGCTTTCGGTTTGCGTACCGGCAATGTTGCGGCTAGTGAGGATAAAGCTATCTCCTTTAGCCAGCTGAATAGAGCCTGCTTCAAACCTGCCGAGTCGGATTTTAGGCCCCTGCAAATCTTGCAAAATTCCGACAGGCTGCTTAAGCTCGAAAGAGATCTGACGAATTAGCTGAATATTTTGGCGATGGCTTTCTTGATCGCCGTGCGAAAAGTTAAGGCGTAGCGTGGTTGCGCCCGCCTCGATCAAGGCTCTCAGCGTATCTGCATCTTGAGTAGCAGGGCCGATGGTTGCGACGATTTTAGTTCGGCGCAGGGCGGGGCGCGCTAGTGGAGCCTCTCCTGAGGAAAATCGCATACGCTTTTTTTAGTGAAAATACAAAGGTTCATATCTGCTCAAACGATACCATTGCGAGGCCCCATCCATTGCAGGGAGTCGCTCATAAAACCAGCGCCCTCACTCATTTTTATAGTGATCGGCAATTCGCAAAATAGTTACCGATTAGGCCACAATATGAGGAGAATAGACTATATAGTGAGTCTTTAAGTGAGCATACCGACTGCTCACCTGCCTTAATAACTGTCTGTCAGAGCGCTGATGCGATCTGTGCAGGGGAGTTGCCAGGCACATGGCGATGCTCACAACGAGGGGGAATTGCCACCGCCTTAATAAACGAGTCCGAATCGGCGGATCAATGTCACAAAACTTTAATATTTATCTCAGGTAGCGTATACTACCCAAGAACGTATACCTGAAAACGTGGTGTGAAGGAGCGAATGTATGGTGTCGGCGGCAGTGGAGCCCCTGACAGTTACTCGGAGAGTCCCTAAGCGGTTTCTAGACGCAGATGGCGGCGTAAGCCTCGATCTGGTGATTTTTTTCGGGGCTGTTTCTCTAGTAACTTTTTCGACAGTCGGATATTTCGTTTGGCATTGGCTAAGCTGGTGCTGTTTTGCACTAAACACACTGGCCTTACACTTAGTGGGTACCGTCATTCATGACGCTTCTCACAAGTCGGCCCATAGAAATCCAATTATCAACGCGGCGCTCGGCCATGGCAGTGCGCTGATGTTGGGGTTCACCTTTCCGGTGTTTACGCGGGTGCACTTGCAGCATCACGCTCATGTCAACGACCCAGAGAACGACCCCGACCATTTTGTCTCAACTGGCGGCCCGCTGTGGTTGATTGCTGCCCGGTTTTTCTATCACGAAATTTACTTTTTCCAGCGGCGGTTATGGAAGAAATACGAGCTACTGGAGTGGTTTTTAAGTCGATTGATGGTGGGTGTCTTCGTCTACGCTGCCTGTCACTTTGGCTTTATTGATTACCTGTTCAACTACTGGTTTTCCCCGGCACTGGTTGTCGGGTTGGCGCTGGGTTTGTTTTTCGATTACTTGCCGCACCGCCCTTTTAAAGCGCGTAACCGTTGGCAAAATGCTCGGGTCTATCCGAGTGGCTTGCTCAATCTGCTGATCATGGGGCAGAATTACCATTTGATTCATCATCTGTGGCCTTCTATCCCCTGGTATAAGTACAAGAGCACGTATGAGGTGATGAAGCCTTTACTGGATGAAAAGGGCTCACCCCAGTCTCTTGGCCTGATGCAGACCAAGGACTTTCTCAACTTTTTATATGACCTGTTCTTGGGCATTCGCTTTCATCCCAAACCGGAGAAAGACACTCAAAAGCCAACTGGCTAATAGCGCAAACAAAAAAGTCCTGCTGAATTACACAGCAGGACTTTTTTGATATTCAGCAGATTCTAATAAACCTAAGCGCCCATCTCTAAAACGGCGTGACGCAGCAGCGTAATTTGCCGCTCAAAATCGAGCGCCGTGATATCTGTGAAGACTTTAGAGGCTGATGAGGGCAGCTCGTAGTCATCAGGCACGGGAATAATGTCGCCAGCCGCCATGCCTTCAGAGAGCTGATACCAAAATGCCAGCTTGTTATTCTCAACAAAGGTGCCGTAGGTCTTGGTCTGCTCGGTCTGCTTTTTCTCTACTAGATCTCGCATGAAAGCTAGCTGATCAGACTCTGACATTGCTTTCACGTCTTCGTACAGCCTTTCCGTAAACTGGGTATTAGCTGATCCAGGCGCAGCTGGCGTGACCGACTCGCCCATATTTTCATAGAGCACCCACAGCAGGCCTAGCTTGTCATCGGTCGTCAATGAATTAAAAGCTGAAAGCTCTTGGGCGATATCATCAGGAATATTGGGCTGAGAAGTAGAGGCTTGTGAACTGCTTACCATAGTTGGTTCCTTGCATACGTTTTCTCTAAAAGCGTAGCGGTGGGAGCAGAGCAGATAAAACCTCAAAAGGGAGACCTCAAGGGCCGCGAAGCTCTCTCAAAAGAGCGAGTGCCCGAGGAATTTGGACAATCAGATTGGGCACAGCTAGATTAATCAGAAGTCAAGCAGAGATCTGGGCGTAGGTGGCGGGCCCCGCGCAGGTAGGCATGGCTGACTTCGCTCTGGTGGGCTGGTAAATAGAGGTGAATCATCAGCCGAATGCAGCGGGGCAGGCTGCCCTTGACGTGCATTTGCTGAACATCCAGTAGGGGAACATCGTCCCATTGGGGACGTGACCGGGCGATCGCCGCTGGAAACACAGAATCCAAATCGCGAGTAGCCGAAAACGTCACGCTGACAATACGCTCCGGGTCTAGCGGATTGCCCAACTCTACCGCATCGAGCAGTTCGGTGACGGCAGCAGCGATCGCCTCGACCGAATTTTCAGGGACGGTGGTTGCTCCTCGAATGGCTCGTATCTGCCAGTCCACAGCGGTTGCTTCCTTTGCTATTCTGACGCTCCCCCATTTAAGCATTGATTCTCGCCCGATTTGAGAGCGGTGCAGATTTGAGCCTAGATCCAGATGGGAGGGAGCGATCGCACCCCCTAGTAACGACCCTAGTAACGAGCCAACTGGCTAGCCATACCCGGCGGCTGATAGAGCCACAGCGGCACGCCGCTAGTGGCCACTTCAAAATCTATGCGCGCCAGCGTAGCCGGCATAGCGGCCGGTAAAATAGATAGCGCTGAGCGATTGCCCGGCAGCAGGCGGGTCAGCAGCGATTTTTTCTCTTCAAAGGTGTAGCACTCAGCCTTATCCGGATCGAGCCCGCCCAGTTCAGCCGCCCAGCGCCGGGCATCTTCTTCGCTGCCCAGCCGGTCTACGACGCCCAAAGCCAGCGCCTGTTCGCCCGTAAACACGCGGCCATCGGCAAAAGCCCTGACGCTCTCCTCAGACAGATTTCGCCCCTCTGCTACCGTCCGCACGAACTGACCGTAGCTAGTGTCAATCAGCTCCTGCAAGATCGTTTCTTCGGCAGGCGTCAGTGGCCGGTCAAAGGCCAAAATATCCTTGTAGGGGCCAGATTTAATCACCTTAAAAGATACGCCCACCCGGTCCAGCAGCTTCTCTATATTGTTGCCGCGTAAAATGACGCCAATAGAGCCGGTAATCGTGCCGGGGTTAGCTACGATGTGGTGAGCCCCCACGCCAATGTAAACCCCGCCCGACGCTGAAATATTGCCGAAGCTAGCGACGATTTTGACCTTTTCCTGTAGCTGCTTGAGAGCACTATAGATCTCCTGAGAGTCGCCGACGGTGCCCCCGGGGCTATCAATCCGTAGCAGCAAGGCCGGAAACTTTTTTTCTTCAATTTCCTTAAGCGCCTCTAGTACGTGCTTGCGGGTCGCACCAGCGATCGCACCTGTCACTTCGATCCGGGCAACTTGTTTGCGATAGCGAGGCTTAAAAGGCCAAATCATAAAACTTTCAGGGCGCTGTGCTTTACATTACTTTAAAGTAAGTATACGACCTGCCAGGCGCACCTGGCCTCTGCTGACGCTGCTGGTGCCCTTATCTATCCTGCTCGCTTATGAACCCTCGCCCCTCTTCTGACACGGCGACCTCCCCCCGCAATGCGCTCCATATTCCCGTTCCGCAGCCGCTGTCAAAGCTAGCCGCTCATCCGCTGGTGCTGATTTCGCCCTTTTTTCTTTGGGGCACTGCCATGGTGGCGATGAAAGGGGTGATGGTAGAGACCACACCCATGTTTTTAGCAGGGGTACGGCTGCTGCCTGCCGGCCTAATGGTTGTGCTGGTTTCTCTCCTATTGGGCCGAGAGCAGCCCCAGGGCTGGCGGGCATGGCTGTGGATCGCGCTCTTTGCTCTGGTAGATGGCACCTTATTCCAGGGCTTTTTAGCCCGAGGGCTAGAGCGGACGGGCGCGGGCCTAGGCTCAGTCATGATTGACTCTCAGCCGTTGGCGGTGGCGATTATGGCGCGCTTTCTCTTTCAAGAGTGGATTGGGCCGCTGGGCTGGTTGGGGCTGCTGATTGGGCTGGCGGGCATTAGCTGTATTGGTCTGCCTGACGAGTGGATTTTAGGCTTCTTTCAAGGTCAGGGATTTGACTTGGGGCCGCTGATCACCTTTGAGCAAGAGGTGTGGACGGCTTTGTTTCAGCAGGGCGAGTGGCTGATGCTGATGGCCGCTCTGTCAATGGCGGTCGGAACCATCTTGATTCGCTATGTGGTGCGCTGGGCCGATCCGATTGCGGCAACCGGGTGGCATATGGTGTTAGGCGGTGTGCCGCTGTTAGCGCTATCTGTTGTTGAGTCTATGGACGCTGAGCTAGCGCCCTGGCAGGGGATTTCGCTCCCTGGCTGGCTAGAGATGAGCTACGCTACTATTTTTGGTAGTGCGATCGCCTACGGCGTATTTTTTTATATTGCGGCTCAGGGCAATCTGACCAGCCTGAGCGCCCTGACCTTTCTCACGCCAGTCTTTGCCCTGCTGTTTAGCACCCTTTTACTCTCAGAAAGCCTCAGCTTGCTACAGTGGAGTGGCGTCATGCTAACTCTACTCAGCATTTATTTGATTAACCAGCGTACTCAGCTCGCTAACTGGCTCTCGACGCAGCTATCTATACCTGCCTGGGCTACGCCTCCCAAAAATGCGGCGATCGCTGAAAAATCCGCCGATTAGCAGGCAGCTCTCCCAATACATCAAAAGAGATACGTAAACATACAGAGAGCGACTGTAAAGAAGCGAAAAACTCAAGCTACTACCCGTCGCTGAAATTGAATGCTCAGGATAGAATGACCTCAGTAAAATGGCTGAGCTGGTTAGCGTGAAGGTTACAGTTCACACTGAAAACGCCACACTGCACTCTTATTCGTTTTGACAAATTGAGGAGTTTAAAGCAACTCACTGAGACAGCTCAATGCAGGGCTTAGCGCATCCAATGGCTGACTAAATTATTCGTCAGCAGTTAGCTCAAACTTAATACTTGAGTTCATTTTTAAGCTCAAAGGTTTCTATAGGGTCAGTAGCATCTTCTCAGTTTGGTCTTAAACTAACAGAAAATAATTCAGGCGGGCATCCTACACTTTAGTGGAAGCAACGTTAAAGGAATTTTTCGCTTTTGTCCGACGTGCGGACCTGATACAGCGCAATTCCTCGAAAGTACCACCTGTCACAAGATTCGACCTTCACATAGTCGTTAAATATTGAAAAATAACAGGTAAGGATAGCAATGATTCGGCGTTCTACTCTAGTATTTCTAACTTGCCTGACTGCGATTGGCGCTCCGGCTATGCGGCCAAAGATTGCTGCTGCCATCATCGCGCCCAGGCCCGGTTCTTCTCAAACATTGATGGCTCAGGCTTCTGGAGGCTCGGCGGCGGGCTCGGTGAGTAGCGCTCTAGACGTAGGCGCTCGGGGTGAAGCTGTCAAGGTAGTTCAGCGCCGTCTGCAGCAGAGTCAGTATTACAAAGGTCCTGTTGATGGTATTTACGGGTTGGCGACTCAGCGAGCCGTCAGCACTTTTCAATCCGATGCGAATTTGGCGACTAGCGGCAGACTAGACGATGAGACCTGGCAGGAACTGCAAGCAGTGCTCTCTACTCAAAATGATGCCAATACAGAACCTGCTGCTAATCAAAAACCTGCTACTGACGCAGAGCCCGCGACATTTGCTGCAAATGCAGCTGATGCTACGCCGCTGCTAGAAGCAATGCCTACCGCTAGCGAGCTACCGGCCATTGAGCAAGACGGCGTAGCGATCAACGTAACGACTGCCGATGCAGCGACCGTTGATGACGCGGAAACCGTCGATGATACGGCGGCGGGAGACGATGCGGAGACCATAGATAGTGCGGAAGCGGTGGATGACACGGTTGTCGTAGATGATACGGCAGACGGGATTAGCCCTGCGCTGGGCTGGGGGCTAGGGTTGGCAGGTTTGCTAGCTAGTTTTGGGGTCGGTTTTTTGGTCGCCAATCGCGGCAAATCTAAGGGTGGCCCAGCGGTAGGCGATCCGTGGGGCGAGGCAGATCTCGATGCTGGAGCGCCAAACCGAGCTCCATCTGTTCGGATGGAGACGCCGGTGACCGGTCAGCCTGGGCCTAGACTAAGTGGCAGCAGTCTGGCTTTGCAGACAGGGGCGATCGCCCCTACCACCAGCGCCCTGCAAACCAGCGGTCAGATGGGGAAAGTCTCCTCCCTAACCCAAGGAGATGTAGTAGATGGGCTGATCGGCAATTTGCGCAATCCTGACCCGGTTAGCCGCCGTAAGTCGATTTGGGAGCTAGGCCAGCGTGGCAACTCGATGGCGGTGCAGCCGTTAGTCGATGCAATGGTCGATGCGGATTCTAAAGAGAAAAGCTTACTGTTAGCCGCTCTCTCAGAAATTGGGGCGCGATCGCTCAAACCCATGAACCGGGCGCTGGCGATCGCTCTTAAAGACGACAACCCGGAGGTTCGTAAGAATGCCATTCGCGACCTTACCCGGATTTACGAGCTAGTGGTCCAAATTAGCCAGATGCTCGGTCATGCCACCGAGGATGAAGACGCCGAGGTTCGTCAGACGGCGACTTGGGCCCTTGAGCAGCTCAACCGGATTCGCCGGGTGAGCGACACAGACCCGAACATGCGCGCCTTCACAGGCGGCAGCGGCGCAAAACCCATAGATTTACTGTCTAGCGAAGCGTCTATCCGCCGGACTCAATAGGGCATTCGGAGCAGCGTGAATTCTCTGCGGTTGCTGATTCTGTCTACACCGGTCGGGCCGCTGGGGTCTGGGCGGGGAGGCGGGGTAGAGCTGACGGTGGCTAATTTGGCGCGGGTGATGAGGCAGCGCGGACATCGAGTGGCGATCGCAGCGCCAGCGGGCTCTGTTTTGTCCGGTCAGCCCGCCGCTCGCACTGACGCTCTAGACTGCCAGATAGAGATTATTCAAGTATCCGGCAGCTGTCAGCCAACAGCGCAGACGCAAAACCGCAGCGCTCCAGTGATAGTAGGCTCGGCGCTGGCTAACGCTTGGGCCTATGCGCGTCAGGCTCAGGCTAATTATGACCTGCTGATCAATTTTGCCTACGACTGGCTACCTTTTTATCTGACGCCATTTTTGACGACGCCAGTGGCTCATTTTGTCAGCATGGGGTCGCTGAACGACTGTCTGGATGAAGCTATTTTTCAGCTGTCGGCTCAGTTTCCTGCCACCCTAGGGGCCTACACGCGATCACAGGCAGACACGTTTGTCTCGCCGACAGGCACAGCCCCCCTGCGGTGGCAAATTTTGGGTAGCGCCATTGACATTGCTCAGTATGACTATTGCGATCGCCCCGGTGACTCTCTGGCCTGGGTAGGGCGAATTTCTCCAGAGAAAGGGCTGACGGCGGCGATCGCAGCAGCCGTAGCGGCTAATCGTCCGCTCAAAATCTTCGGCAAACTAGAAACGACTGACTACTGGCAAAGCATTCAGCAAAGCCTCTCGGCAACGGCGGCAGCGCTGATCACGTACTGCGGCTTTTTACCGACGCCCCAGTTGCAGCAGGCATTGGGCCACTGTCAGGCGCTGCTGGTGACGCCACAGTGGGTAGAAGCCTTTGGCATTGGCGTGATTGAAGCATTAGCCTGTGGAGTGCCCGTCATTGCCTATCGGCGTGGTGGGCCTGCTGAAATTGTTTGTCATGGCAAAACGGGCTGGCTGGTAGAGCCGGGTGATCGGGCGGGGATGGTCGCGGCGATCGCGCAAATCGAGCAGATTGACCGATACGCCTGCCGTCAACAGGCCGAAACCATGTATTCATTGGCCGCCTGGGGCGATCGCTGCGAGCAGTGGTTCAATCAAATTATTTCCGGTACGATAGGCAGCTAACTTAACCCCGTTACGGATTTTCCTATCCATCAATGAAATTCTTAAGGGAGATTTATTTTAGATCGTCGCTACTCTGCCACAATAATTCCATTTCGATCACCCCCGACCCTCCGTAGACTTGCATGATTGCCTTAACCCCCGAAGAAATCACCCAGCTTCAAGCTCGACTGGCCGACTATCCAGAAGCGCTATCGGCCCTTCAAGAGATCGAAGACTGTGAGGGTGATGTAGAAGATGCCGCTATTTCTCTAGCGCTTAGATCCGGACAAGAGCCCGATACCAATGAGCAGTGGCTAGCCGGTTTTAGCAAACGCTATCGCCATATCGCCTGTCAGCCTCAGTTTAGAGATTCACTCGCGGCAGGCCAGTTGAGCACTCTGATCAACTATCTCACTCAGGAGACAGACTGCCCGGCTTTAATCGCCGCGCCAGTCGCTATCTACGTTTTGAAATCTGGTGTAGATAGCTTTTGTCGCAGTTTTGATAACAGTCGGCTTTAGGCAAGCAGGTCTATTGTCGCGATTCCGGTGCGAGTGACCTATCGACATGTCGCCGGGCCTATGTTGCCGAGCTTGACTGCCCTGTTAAGTTAGCCAGCTGCCAAAAGTCGTGATTGACCTCGCGCCACAGAGACTGATTATTCGGATCGGTGCGTAGCGCCTTTTTTAGATAGATACGGGCTTTTTGCAGCTGTCCCTGGCCGATTAGCTGCCGTCCCCAGCGCTGGTAGACGATGGCCTGCCACTGGCTGATTTCGGAGTCGGCGGGCATGCGCTGCGCCAAGCCTTCGACTAGCGCCACCGCTCGGGGAAACTTCTGCTGCCTCAAGAGCTCTTTGAGCTGACTATAAGCCTCCTGCTTCAGGCTCTCTTCTCGGTCAGAAAGCTGATCGCCCGCTGGCCTAGCTGACGATGCTGACTGTGAACCATTCGCCCATTCTGTCTGGTCATACGGTGCAGCAGCATAGGCGGTTGACGGTTCTTCATCAAAGTTACCGATGCCTAGCTGCTCTAAAGTCAACCTAAGGCCGTCTAAGTCAAACGCCTCGGTCTGAGCCTGGCTATGGTCTTGTGCCTTATACCCGCCGCCTGCTGATCGCAGGGTCTCCACAATCGCGGTGTAGGCATCGTTGATTTGAATAAAGTGCTCAATCGCCTGCTCACCCGGATTGGTATCGGGGTGGTAGCGCCTAGCTAAGCCCCGATAGGCTGTTTTCACATCCCGCAGCGAGGCCCCCCGGCGCAGTCCTAGCGTTTGATAGTGATGGGCCAAATTCATAGCGGCGCAGGCGAGAGGAGCAAAAGGCTATGGTCTTGAGCTTTCTACCATGATCGTACCCAGTAGCCCGCTGTAAGATTCGAGTTGGCACAAATTATAGAAGATCCCCCGCCTGTTCAGCGCTTTGTTGGCAAAACAGACTTATTTTTTGACTGTAGGCGCTTGCTGAAGGGCCTTCCTAGCTAGCGGGCAACCGTTCTTCAATCACCCGGTCGATCAGGCCGTATTCTTTGGCTTGAGCAGCTGACATGAAGTAGTCGCGATCGCTATCTTTCTCAATCCGCGCTAAATCTTGCCCTGAGTGCTCAGCCATTAGCTGATTGAGCTCCCGGCGCACCTGTACGATTCTCGCCGCCTCAATTTCGATATCAGTAGCCTGACGGCGACCCACCCCACCCGAAGGCTGGTGAATCATGATGCGCGAATGTGGCAGGGCTAGACGCTTTCCCTTAGACCCCGCATTGAGCAAAAATGCCCCCATACTGGCCGCTAACCCAACGCAAATCGTTACCACATCCGACTTGATGTACTGCATCGTATCGTAAATGGCCATGCCCGCTGTGACTGAGCCACCCGGCGAATTGATATAGAGATAGATTGGCTTAGTCGAATCTTCTGAGTCGAGATACAGCATATAGGCAACGATCGCGTTGGCAATACCGTCATCGACCTCTTCGGTCAAAAAGATAATGCGCTCGCGAAACAGCCGCTCGTAGATGCTGATCCACTGTTCGTAAGTGCCGCCAGGGAGGCGATAGGGGACGCTAGGAGTTCCGATAGGCATGGGTTTAAGCAGTTGTAGAGAGTAGGAGGAGTCTGAGACAGAAAAGATTAAATAGAAGATACTGATGTATCGACTAAATCCGCAGTGACATTGGCCGCCGGATTTTCAATGACGCGGTCAATTAGACCATATGCTTTCGCTTCTTTTGGAGAAAGATAGAACATCCGCTCCATATCTTTAGCAACTTTCTCTGGGCTTTGACCGGTATTGTCCGCTAAAATTCGCTGGATTAGACGCCGTTTCTCCAGCACCTCTTCTGCTTCTAAGCCAATGTCGGTAGCCTGCCCCCGGGTCAGCGTTTGCGGGTGAGTCAGGGCGATGCTCGTATGCGGCAGCGCGGCTCGTTTACCTTTAGTGCCAGAAGAGAGCAAAACAGCGGCCATGCCGTAGGCAGTTCCCATACAGACGGTCACCACCTCAGACTTGATATAGGCCAGCGTATCGTATACCGCTAGCCCGGCGCGAATAGACACCATCCCCGCTGAAGCGTCTGCCGTTCCGCCCATCACCGGATCGCCAATGGAATTGATATAGAGGTAAATGGGTTTGTTAGGATCTTCAGAATCGAGATAGAGCAGGGCAGAGACAATCGAATTGGCCACCCCGTCTGACAGCGGCTGATTGATAAAGAGGATGCGTTCCTGACTCATGCGCGTGTAGACGCTAACCCACTGCCAGGAGCGGCTACCCGGCAGATTGTAAGGAACGCGCAGGATTCCATCGACAGACATAAGCGGTTTACTTGGAGATAATGGGCATAGAGCAAATAGGGCAGAGCTGGCCTAAGTCACGCCTACAGGGATAGCGGTGGGCAGCTCTTTAGTGCTGCTGAGAACGCGGTCAATCAACCCGTATTCCTTCGCCTCTTCAGGCGTAAGATAGAACATACGGTCAGTGTCTTTCTCTAGTTTTTCGACAGACTGGCCGGTGTTGCCCGATAAAATGTCGAGGAAAGAAGCTTTGTTAGAGAGTACTTCCTCTGCCCGAATCTGAATGTCAGTAGCCTGGCCTTGCGCCCCAGAGCGGGCCTGGTTAAGAACGATGGTGGCATGGGGTAAGCTCGCCCGCGAACCCTTCGCCCCAGAAGACAAAATCATCGCAGCGGTACCCATTGCCTGGCCTAAACAGATGGTGTGTACCGGCGGCTTGATATATTTCAGCGTGTCGCAAATGGCGAAGGCTTCAGTTTCGAAGCCTACGGCGTCACCGGTATACCAGGACGTGCCGGTAGAGTTGATGTAGAAATAGATAGGCTTATCGGGATCATCAAACTCTAAGTACAGCAGTTGGGCAATGATGAGCTTGGTCACATCAACGCCCATCTGCCGCTTGAAGTCGTCAGAAGAAACCAGCGGTGTACCCAGATAAACGATTCGCTCTTTGAGGAGAAGCGACGGCAGATCTGGCGGCGGGGTTCGATAGGCTTGTGCGCCTCCACCGTAGGGAGCTTGAACGGCCTTGATGGGAGAACTCATAAATGGCTCAGCTTGCTACGTTTTCAAAACATTACATAGTATGTTTTCCATAGTAGCTCGGGAGCGAACTCGCTGCGCTGTCGATAGTTTGGTGATTTTTGGTCGGTTTTTGGCGGATAACCCCACTCCCCGACATCCTCTTTCACATCTGGGATTGATCCTTGAGGCACTGATGTTAGATCAGTTAATTGGGGTAAATAAGAGTGAGTTTAGTTAAATGCGGGAGCTTGGTCGAGTATGAAAGTTGATTTGCAATGGGCCTTGAGCGATGCCCACATTCCTACCGATCAGCCCAATAGTCAGCGACAGCTTTCAGTATCGCTGTCAGCTAGCGGCGAAGGCTCGCAAGCGCCTTTGAACCTGTGCTTTGTGCTAGATCGCAGTGGCTCAATGATGGACACACCGCTAAAGACCGTCAAGCAGGCGGCGCATCGAATTATTGATCGGCTGACGGCGCGCGATCGCATCTCTATCATCGCCTTCGACCACAAAGCCGAAGTCCTGGTCAAAAATCAGCCCGCCACTGACCTGGAAGACATCAAGAGACGCATCGACGGACTACGGGCCGGGGGTGGCACTTCGATTGACGATGGCCTGAAGGCGGGGATCGGCGAACTGGCTTCGGGCAAGGAGGATCGCGTTTCTCAACTGCTGCTGCTGACCGATGGCGAAAATGAGCATGGCGACAATGCGCGGGCACTAAAGCTCGCAGACGTAGCCACTGGCTATAACTTGACGGTGAATACGCTGGGCTTTGGCGACCATTGGAATCAGGATGTGCTGGAGCAAATTGCCGACGCGGGCGGCGGTTCGCTGAACTACATTGAGCATGCTGAGGAAGCGATCGCTATCTTTGGTCGTCTATTCAAGCGCATCCAATCAGTCGGCCTCACCAACGCCTATCTCAACTTAGAGCTAGCAGACGGTACTCGACTGGCCGATCTAAAGCCGGTCGCCCAAGTTTCGCCTGAGACGATAGAACTCACCGCCGTCCAGGAAGGCAATCAGGCGATGGTGCGTATTGGCGATCTGATGAAGGAGCGGCCCCGCGTGATTTTGCTCAATTTGTACGTACCACAGCTCGCGGCGAGTACGGCGACGATTGCGCGGCTACAGGTGACCTGCGACAATCCAGCACTGGGTTTGACCGGGCAGGTGACCGAGACCTTCGAGATTCAAGTGGAAGCCCAGGACGCCTACGTTCCCAAGATAGATGCGAGCGTTCAGCAAAATATTTTGGCGCTGGCCAAATACCGGCAGACACAAATTGCGGAAGATAGGCTGAAGTCGGGCGATCGCCAGGGCGCAGTCACCATGCTGCAATCGGCGGCGAATACTGCCATTCAAATGGGCGATAAAAACGCGGCTACGGTTTTGCAAGAGAATGCTACGCAGTTGCAGGCTGGCGGGGAGCTGTCGGAGCGCGATCGCAAAAAGACCCGCATCGCCTCCAAAACTCAGCTTCAGTGATTTCCCTGAGCGGCCTGTCCCTTTGACGCTGTGTAGCCGATGTAAAGGCTGCTGACACTAATCCATAGAATCAAGCAAAGCCTTAGACCAGTCAACATCGTCGCTAGAAAGTGCTGGCGGCGGCGGCGATTGGCGGTAGTCAAGGGTAAGGTCGTAGGCTGCTTCGTCGTAGATAGCGACAAGGGCAGCTTGCAGATCGAGCGGAACGTCAGAGTCGGACGAGTGCAGCGGCACCGGGACAACAGGAAGCGGCGTGGGCAGGTCAACCGGCCAAATTTCAACCTGCTTAGCCTGAGCGCGAGTGAGGGCAATGCAGTAAGAAACGTCCGGCAGGCGCGGCTGCGCAAAAGGGCGAGTGCCACGTCTTAAGAGATCGAGTTCAAGCAGGTGAACATCGGCCTGATAGAGCCTTTGCCTTTTTTTTCGATAGGCCGTGAGACCGGGTTCCCGTTTATTTACCGGAGAAAGAATCTCGATGCTCGCCACGAGCTTGTTGTTAGCCGTATCGCGGATTTCAACACTGGTCAATCGAACCTGGATGGCTTGAGTCACAGGAAGCACTAGGGTTGCGGGCGTAATAGTGAGCGTGCTGCCAGTGGAAGGCAGAGTAGGGCGCTGCTGCGTTTCGACTACCTCAAGGGCGGGATAAAGGATGCCTATTTCGCCTTCAGGAAAAGGATCTTCAGCGAAGTAGACTTCTAAACGCGCTGCGTATTTGGGGCGAAGCAAAGGCGTGAGATGCTGCCTGATTTTGCTGGCTAAGGCACTATGCACATCAGGCCAGAGGTAGCCTTCCAAATAGGGATCCATTCCAGGAAAAGGAGAGGGCATGAATGCCCTTCAACAGATAGATCACTTAGTGCTCACGGTTGCCGATATTGAGCTGAGCTGCCAGTGGTACGCGAAGGTATTGGGTTGTCAGGTCGTTCGCTCCAAAGCAGTCAGTGGCGAAGATAGAGTGGCTTTGCGGATTGGCGACAGTCCGCAGAAGCTCAACCTGCATTCAGCGGAGCACCCGTTTCAGCCTGCGGCACAAATGCCCCAGCCGGGTTCAGCCGATCTGTGTTTTATCATGTCTACACCCCTGGAAGCAGCGATCGCACATTTCTCCCACTTAAACATCCAAATTATTGCTGGCCCGATACAGCGTACTGGCACACTTGGCCCTATCCTATCTGTGTATGTTCGTGATCCTGACGGCAATCTAGTTGAGGTAGCCAACCCGCTGAATGCAGATCCACCTTGAGCCTTTTACAGTGCATAAGCGCGTGCCACTCACCATCAGTCGGGGCACCAGCGCCAGTTCTACCAATCTTTGGGTGCGCGTTGAGGCAGAAGGCATCGCAGGATGGGGAGAAGCGACGCCATTTTCAGTAGATTCGGCCTCTGCGCAAACGCACGAGAAAATCGCTCGCGATTTAGCCGATGTAGTACCGCTCCTGTCCTCGCTGCATCCGCTTCAGCATCAAGCTATTGAAGCGCTGCTAGCCAAATCTGCAACCTGTTCGGCGGCGCGCGCCGCCATTGATGTGGCCCTGCACGACTGGCTCGGCAAACACACGGGCCTACCGCTGTGGCAGCTTTGGGGTCTGGATCTTCAGCAGATTAGCCCGACAGCGGTAACAGTCGGCATCAGCTCGCCCGAAAGCGCCGTAGAGCGATTGCAAAAATGGTGCGCTCAGCAGCAGGTCGCCTCTGTGAAGGTAAAGCTGGGAAGTCCTGCTGGGATTGCCGCTGACCAGGCTATGTTTGAAGCGCTGATGCCTCACGTCCCATCAGGGGCCAAGGTAAGCACTGACGCTAACGGTGGCTGGGCATTAGCGGATGCACTGACGATGTCTCACTGGCTAGCAGAGCGCGGCGTGACCTACCTGGAGCAGCCTTTAGCTGTAGCTGATGACGCCCTGCTTCCCGATCTGTATGAAAAGTCGCCGCTGCCTATTTTCATAGACGAAAGCTGCTTTACCGGCGCAGATATTCCCCGTTTGGCACACTGTGTTCATGGCATCAATATTAAGCTAATGAAATCGGGCGGGCTGACAGAGGCGAGGCGAATGATCCACACGGCTAGAGCCTGCGGATTGCAGGTGATGTTTGGCTGCTATTCTGACAGCGCCATTTCTAACACGGCCCTCGCCCAGCTTTCTCCCCTGGCTGACCATCTCGACCTTGATAGCCACTTCAACCTCAAAGACGATCCGTTCTCTGGCGCTCAGCTAGCTAACGGCGCGCTAGTACCCAACAATCACCCCGGACTGGGCCTCTCTCGCCATGCTGACTTCTGATGATCGGATTGCCATTCTGATGCACGACGGCCTCCAGGGAGCCAAGGGCAAAACCGGCATTTCCCTGCTGCGCTATAGCCAAAATTCTATCGTGGCCGTGATTGACGAAGCTGCCGCTGGTGAATCGATTCCAGCCTTGACCGGAATCGACCGTGAGGTGCCGATTGTGCCCTCTTTGCAGGCGGCTTTGCCGCTAAAGCCGACCGTCTTAGCAATCGGGTTAGCGCCCTCGGGCGGCATTTTGCCGGAGCCCTGGTACGCCGAAGTTAAGCAGGCGGTAAAGGCAGGGCTTTCGGTGATGAATGGCCTGCACACTCAGATGAATCAGGATGCTGAGATCGCCGGTTCAATTGCGCCCGGTCGGTGGGTGTGGGATATGCGGCAGGAGCCCGAGGGACTGACTGTCGGTGGGGGGAAGGCGAGGTTGTTGGAGTGCGATCGCGTGCTCACAGTCGGCACTGACATGTCCGTCGGCAAAATGTCCACCAGCATAGAACTCAACCGCACCGCCAAGGCCAGCGGCCTGCGCTCCAAACTGATTGCCACCGGTCAAACTGGCCTCATGCTCGGTGAAGACGGAGTCCCGCTCGATGCAATTCGCGTAGACTACGCTTCGGGTGCGGTTGAGCAGTGCTTAACTCGCTATGGCGACGACCACGATGTTCTCTTTGTAGAAGGTCAGGGCTCGCTATTCAACCCAGCTTCTACGGCAACTTTGCCGCTGATCAGAGGCACTCAGCCTACTCATCTCATCCTGGTTCACAAGGCTAATCTCACCCACATTCAGCACTTTTCGGACTTTCAAATTCCGCCGCTGACTGAAGTTGTGAAGCTATACGAATCGGTTACTACAGCGGGCGGCACGTTTGCTCCGGCTAAGGTGGTAGGGATTGCGCTGAATACGTTTGGGTTGGATGAGGAAGCGGCTAGGGGGGCGATCGCAGACACATCCCAACAGACCGGCTTAACCTGCACCGACGCCGTCCGATTCGGTGGAGAGCCTTTACTGAAAGAGATTATGGAGGGACACTAAACCAAAGACGTAATTGGCACTGATGCGATCCATACTTAAATGGGCGATCACCTACTGTAACGTAATCGCCTATTCCATCTACAATTAGCCGCAGTCAAAACCACCTTGACCAGTCATCTGAACACTCGGTTCGCCAATATTAGCGTGGCTTTTTCAGGCGATAGGTAATGCGGCCTTTAGTGAGATCGTAGGGGGTGAGTTCTACCTTGACGCGATCGCCTGGCAAAATCTTAATATAGTTGCGGCGAATCTTACCAGAGATATGGGCCAGTACGTTAAAGCCGTTATCGAGATCGACTCTAAACATTGCGTTCGGAAGCGACTCGGTAATCGTCCCTTCCATTTCAATCAAATCCTGCTTAGACAATTAGCTATTCCTCATCAGTCACGTATATCGTTACCTCTAGCCTAGCAAACTGCCGAATAAACACCGAATCGGAAACCCGATCCGTCTGGCTGGTTGCCGCTACCGATGGGTAGTTTATGGCTTAGCTTCTGACTTTATATCTGGTTCTACTTCCGGCGTGGCTTCTGGGTCTTGCTTCACGATGGTCTGAAGCACCTGAGTTACCGTATCTAAATCTTGATTGCCATCCACAGAGCGCAGTAGCTGCCGCCCCTGATAAAAATCGATTAGCGGCTCAGTCTGCTCCCGGTAGACTTCCAGACGGTTGCGAATGACCGATTCCTCATCATCTTTACGGCCTCGCTCTAGCATCCGCGCAACCAGCTCTTCGTCAGGCACCTCTAGATTGATCACAAACTCGCAGGTTTGCTCAATCTCGGTTAGCAGCCGATCCAAAAACTCAGCCTGCTCTACATTGCGAGGAAACCCGTCTAGCAGCCAGCCGTTGGCGGTGTCCGCTTGACCTAGCCGCTCGCGAATCAGCCCCAGCATCAGATCATTGGGCACTAGCTCCCCAGCGCTCATATATCCGTCGGCCTTCTGCCCCAGCTCCGTTTTTGCCTTGACCGCTGCTCGCAGAATGTCTCCAGTAGAGATATGAGGAACCTCGCAGCGCTGGGACAGGATTTGAGCCTGCGTGCCTTTCCCTGCACCCGGCGGGCCTAAGAAAATCAGTCTAGTCATTACTGCTTCACCATGCCCTCGTAGCGCTGCGAGATCACGTAGGTTTGAATTTGCTTAGCCGTATCGATGGCTACCCCTACCAAAATCAACAGCGAAGTGGCACCGAAGCCTTGAAAGGTCTGCACGCGAGTGGCGCTTTCCACCAGACTGGGGACGACCGCCACCAGGCCCAAGAAGATTGCCCCTAAAAACGTCAGCCTGTTTAGAACTTTGCCGATGTAGTCGGTCGTCGCCCGCCCTGGCCGAATGCCCGGAATACTAGCTCCCATTTTTTTCAAGTTACGAGACATGTCTTCTGGGTTTACCACCAGCGACGCATAAAAGTAGCTGAAGAAAATAATCATCAGCAGGTACACCAAAATGTACAGCGGCGAGGTAGCCCGGAAGTTTTCGCTCATAAACTCGGCAAAAGCCTGGCTGGGGATGTACTGCACCAGCGAGATCGGGATAATCAGCATAGAGGAAGCAAAAATGATCGGCATCACGCCCCCCTGATTCAGTCGCAGTGGTAAGTAGTTGCTTTTCTCTAAGTACAGCTTCCTGCCAACCTGACGACGCGCAGAGACGATGGGAATGCGGCGGGTGCCTTCTTGTACAAAGACAATGCCGATAATGGTAGCGATAAACACGAGGAATAAAATGACGATGCCGCCGATGGTGCTGCGATCACCCGTCTGCGCCAGATCAACCGTCTCGCCCAATACCCGAGGCAGCGACGACACAATGTTGAGAAAAATTAGCAGCGATGCCCCATTTCCCAGTCCACGCTCCGTAATCAGCTCGCCGATCCACATCACGAACATAGAGCCTGCCGTCAGTGCGATCACCGTCTCAAAAACGAACGGCACACCAAAATCGTAGGCAAAGTCTCGCAGCAAAAAGCACGAGAGCATTGTGCTCTGCACAATAGTCCAGCCAAAGGCAACATAGCGGGTTACCTGAGAGATTTTCCGCCGGCCTGCTTCCCCTTCATTTTTCTGCAAGTCTTCCAGGGCTGGAATTGCCGCCGTCAGCAATTGCATGATGATGGAGGCGTTAATGAAAGGCAAAATGCCCAGGGCAAAAATGCCAACCAGTGACAGACCGCCACCGCCGATAATGTCTAAAAACCCGAGGACGCCGCCCGCACCGCCGCCCTGAACGAAGTTAGAAAACTCGGCGCGATCAATGCCAGGAACCGGAATATAAATCCCTAATCGCACCAGCACCAAAAGGCCAACAGTCACCAGCAGACGGCTACGCAGCCCCGCTGCCTGGGCCATCTGCAAAAATGTCTCTTGAGCGCTGGGCGACTTGCCTTGACTCACAACCATATCTAAAAACCTCTTATAGCGCTAAGCCGTGTCTCTGTCGCTTTGGCTGCATTAGCGCTGGCCACTTTGCT
Source organism: Leptolyngbya sp. BC1307 (assembly GCF_002286735.1). Classification (GTDB taxonomy): domain Bacteria; phylum Cyanobacteriota; class Cyanobacteriia; order Phormidesmidales; family Phormidesmidaceae; genus Phormidesmis. The sequence continues at coordinate 41,577 of NZ_NRTA01000005.1, read as the reverse complement.
CAGATCTCAACGATGTCACAAGCCGATATCCTAATGCCTTAAGGACATCGGCTGTCTCCATTTTAGATTAAAGATTCTACTTTAACGATAGAGGCATTAAGCAACCCCGGAGAGAAGATCAAACGATTTCGCAGCTACCCCCGGCAGCTTCAATTTTCTCGCGTGCCGACCGAGTAAAAGCAGCCGCCTTTACGTTGAGCGCCGTAGACAGTTCGCCATCGCCTAATATCTTCAGCGGGCCGTCGTCAGTTGTGATGATGCCAGCTTCCATCAGAGAGGTTAGCGTAACGTCGCTATTGGCCGCTAGGTCAGCTAGCCCCCTGACGTTGATCACCGTGTAGTCCTTCTGATTGACAATGGGAAAATGCTTCAGCTTGGGAATACGACGATAGAGGGGCATCTGACCGCCTTCAAACCCGGGACGAGTCCCACTACCGGAGCGAGACTTTTGACCGCGCATTCCAAAGCCGCAGCTAGCGCCCTGGCCTGCAGCGATGCCGCGCCCCTTACGCTTTTTTCGTCTTTTTGAGCCCGCCTTGGGCTTTGCGTCTTCTAATCTCATCTCAGAGTGGTCTCCTTATGGGTAAGCGTCGCCCGAGTTGTGCTCGGGTAATCGCAGGTCAAGCGTATAGTTTTTCGAGCGGAATACCACGCTCTTCGGCAACATCAGCCAGGGTTCTCAGCGAGTCAAGGGCTTCTGCGGCGGCGCGAGCATTGTTGAGCGGGTTGTCTGATCCTAATTGCTTAGCCAGGATGTTACGAATGCCTGCTAGCTCTAGGACAATGCGTACAGCACCCCCAGCAATTACCCCGGTACCTGGGGCCGCCGGACGCATGAACACTCTTGCCCCACCCGCGCGACCAGTTGAGGGATGCGGAATTGAGTAAGCCTTATTCAAAGGCACTTCTACCAAATGCTTTTTGCCATCAGCAACGCCTTTTTTGACTGCGCCAATGACATCGCTGGCTTTACCCACACCGACGCCCACCTGGCCCTTTTCATTTCCGACGACCACAATGGCCCGGAAGCTGAGCTTTTTACCGCCCTTCACTACCTTGGTCACGCGGCGAATTTGGACGACGCGCTCCTGCCATTCAGAATCTTTCTCGCGGCCTTTATTTTTTTTTCGACGATCTCTATTATCTGCCATGCTCTTTAACCATTGTTACAACCTTAGATGTATGCGCGAGTGATTTACCCCGGCAAATTGCCTCGGGTACAAATCAGTATGAAGCTTTAAAACTTAAGGCCAGCTTCACGGGCCGCATCCGCTAAAGCTGCTACCCGACCGTGATAGAGCTTACCGCCCCGGTCAAAGACCACCTGCGAAATGTCTTTTGCTAGGGATCGCTCTGCAATGAGTTTACCAACGGCGGCGGCGGCTTCTGAATTAGAGCCCGTTTTTATCTCAGCATCTTTATCTAAAGTAGACGCTGCCGCCAGCGTCTTGTGCTCAGTATCGTCAATTATCTGGGCATAAATGTGCTGGTTAGAGCGGAAGATAGCCAGTCTGGGTCGCTCGGTGGTGCCTTTTACCCGACGGCGAACGCGCGCATGGCGGCGGCGGGTAGATTCTCTACGGGTTGTTTTCATGTTTAGTTACCTACCTACTTGCCTGCCTTGCCGGCCTTACGTCTGACTTGTTCGCCTGCGTAGCGAACGCCTTTTCCTTTGTAGGGTTCGGGCGGTCTAGCGGCGCGCACTCTGGCGGCGGTGTTGCCGACTATTTCTTTATCGATGCCGCTCACGGTAACGTTGGTGTTACCTTCTACTGCGAACTGAATGCCCTGAGGCGGTTCGAATTCTACGGGGTGACTGTAGCCAAGGGCCATCACCAGCTTTTGACCCTGCAGCGAAGCCCTGTAGCCCACGCCCTGGATTTCTAGCTTCTTTTGATAGCCGTTGGAAACCCCTTCTACCATGTTGGCAATCAGGGTGCGAACTAAGCCGTGCCGCTGCCTGGCATTGCGAGACTCATTGCGGCGAGTCACGACAATTTCTTCGCCTTCTTGGACAAAAGCTATCTCCGGGGGTAGCTCGCGGGCGAGTTCGCCCTTAGGGCCTTTGACGGTGACGTGTTGGCCGTCGATAGTGATAGTTACCGCTTTAGGGACGGCCACAGGCTGCTTGCCAATTCTAGACATTTTTTTCCTCCTTTTGGGCCTGCATGATCAGGTCTAATAGATGTAGCAAAGGACTTCTCCGCCAATACCCTGACGTCGCGCATCGCGATCAGTCATAACGCCGCTGGAGGTGGAAATAATCGCAATACCGATGCCGCCGAGCACTCTAGGTAGCTCTTTGCGGTTGGAGTACACCCGCAGGCCCGGTTTGCTGACGCGGGTCAGGTTGCGAATGATCGGCTGACGCTGCTTGCCTTTGTACTTCAGCGTGATGGTAATTTTGCGCGTGATGCCTTCGCCGCTATCCTCAGTCTCGGCGACAAAGCCTTCTTCTTTCAGAACGTTGGCAATGCTGCGAGTCATTTTGGTCGATGGAATATCGACGGTTTGGTGATGCGCAAGCGTAGCATTCCGAATGCGCGTCAGCATATCTGAAATCGTGTCGTTAGACGCCATAATCCTCTTGTTTGCTACTGCCTCAGTTATCTCGGAAGGGCATTCCCAATTCCTTCAGAAGGGCGCGGCCTTCTTCATCGGTACTCGCGGTAGTGACAATGGTGATGTCCATACCGCGAATTTGGTCAACGCTGTCGTAATCGACCTCTGGGAAAATCAGCTGCTCGCGCAGGCCCAGGGTGTAGTTGCCACGGCCATCAAAGCTGCGAGGACTAACGCCTCTAAAGTCTCTGATGCGGGGCAGGGTTAAATTGATTAGGCGGTTCGTGAAAGCGTACATGCGGTCTGAACGAAGCGTCACTTTGACGCCGACCGGCATACCTTCGCGAATCTTAAAGCCTGCGATCGCGCGCTTAGCTCTAGTAACCACCGGACGCTGTCCGGTAATCATGGCCAGTTCGCTAATTGAAGATTCTAAAGCTTTAGCGTTTTGAGACGCCTCGCCTAAGCCCCGGTTAACGGTAACTTTGGCAAGCTTCGGAATCTGGTGGGGGTTAGTATAGCCAAACTGTTCGGTCAGCTTGGGGACTACCTGCTCTTGATAGAGTGTCTTGAGTGAATCGGCCATTGCATCCTCTGAATGTTTCCCTGGGCTTGGTCAGGGCATTGTTGATCAGTCTAAAATCTCACCGGTCTTTTTAAGCATTCGCACTTTACGACCATCGTCAGTCAAGGTGTGGGCTACCCGGCTAGCCACCTTTTGTTTGGTGGAGTAGAGCATCACATTGGAGCTGTGAACCGGAAACTCTTTGGTCAGAATTTGGCCGGACTCGCCTTCTTGCTGAGGCTTAACGTGCTTGGTGCGGATGTTAACGCCCTGCACAATCACCTGAGACTTTTTGGCACTGATGGCAACGACTTCACCGACCTTGCCTTTGTCTTTACCGGAGATCACCTGTACGGTGTCTCCCTTTTTGACGTGCATCTTTTGACGCACGACCTCTTTCTGCTTACGCATTTAAAGTACCTCCGGCGCTAGCGAAACAATTTTGGTGAAGCCTTTATCGCGCAGCTCACGAGCAACTGGGCCAAAGACCCGGGTTCCTCTGGGGTTGCTGCCATCTTGCGTGATGATCACAGCGGCGTTGTCATCAAAGCGGATGCTCATTCCGCTTTGACGACGAATGCCTTTGCGCGTGCGTACGACGACTGCTTTGACCACATCGGATTTTTTTACACCCATGTTAGGGAGCGCGTCTTTGACGACGGCAACAATGACATCGCCCACGCCTGCATATTGCTTGCGCCCACCGAGCACTCGAATGCACATCAGCTTACGAGCGCCGCTGTTGTCGGCTACGTTTAAATAGGTCTCTTGCTGAATCATGGTTTTATCCTCGCCTTAGCTGTCTGGCTCTATATGTCTGAAGAACTGAGGATATCGGCCACGACCCATCGTTTGGTGCGGCTGAGCGGACGGGTCTCGCTGATCTTGACGCGATCGCCCGTTTTGCAGTTATTTTCCTCGTCGTGGGCTTTATAGCGCTGAGTTCGCACCATAATTTTGCCGTACTTAGGGTGCTGCACGCGGGTTTCCACCGCCACCACCACCGTCTTATCCATCTTGTCGCTGACCACTTGGCCAATTCTCTCTTTCGCTGCCATAGTTCTTTAAGCCTCTCCCGGGGCCGCTGTCTCAGTCACTGTCTCAGTCGCTGTCTCTTTTGCCGCTAGCTGCCGCTCTTTTTGAATGGTCATCAGCTGCGCTAGCTGACGGCGCGTGTGCCGAAACTGATGAAAGCCGGTTTCCATTTGCCGGGTGGCCTTCTTAAATCGCAAGTCGAACAGCTCTCGCTTGATTCGGGCAATCTCTGTCGTGATTTCTCCGTCACTCAGCGCTCTAATATCTGTAACTTTTGTCAATGCCATTAGAATTAGCCCTCCTCGCTGTCTTTCGCAATGAATTTGGTCTTGAAAGGGAGCTTGAAAGAGGCCAGTCGCATGGCTTCTCTAGCAATTTCTTCAGTGACACCCGCAATCTCAAAGACCACTCGACCCGGCTTAATTACCGCCACCCAAAATTCTGGGTTACCTTTACCCGAACCCATTCTGGTTTCAGCGGCTCGCATCGTCACTGACTTGTCCGGAAAGACCCGAATCCAAATCTTGCCGCCGCGACGGATATAGCGAGTCATGGCTCGTCTAGCGGCTTCAATCTGGCGCGAGGTCATCCACGAGGGCTCAGTCGCCTGCAGCGCAAACTGGCCGAAGTTGATTTCGTTACCTCGGTGGGCCATGCCACGCATCCGACCGCGATGCTGCTTTCTAAATTTTGTTCTTCTTGGGCTTAACATGATTGATCACACTGAAAAATAGAGGCAAGGGCTGTCGGCAAGGCGGGTTTACGAATCGTTGGAGCGATCTTCAAACTGCTGACGGCGGCGAGGCTGACGGCGGCGAGGCTGAGATTTGGTATCTTCAGGCTGATTTTCTTGCCCCGGTATGACTTCACCTTTAAATACCCAGGTTTTAACGCCCAAGATGCCGTAGGTGGTCTGAGCCGTGCGATAGGCGTAGTCGATATTGGCTCGCAGCGTGTGTAGAGGCACCCGGCCTTCGCGGGTCCACTCAGTACGGGCAATTTCGGCCCCGTTGAGGCGACCGCTCACCTGAATTTTGATGCCTTCGACACCAGCTCGCTGCGCTCTTTGAATCGCCTGCCTTACAACCCGGCGAAAAGAAACCCGGCGCTCTAGCTGCTGCGTGATGTACTCGCAGATCAGTCCGGCGTCAGCATCGACGCGAGTCACTTCGACCACGTTGATTCTGATCTGGCGACTGCTGTCTTTGATCTGGTTTTGCAGACCGACTCGCAGCGCTTCAATACCTGCGCCCCCTCTGCCGACGACTACGCCAGGCCGAGCGGTGCGCACTTCCAGATCGATTTGATCTGCCTTGCGCTCAATATGTACCTCTGAAATACCGGCGTTGGCCAGGTTTTTCTCAACGTACTGACGAATCTCATGATCTTCTTTGAGCAGGTCCGGGTAACGGTTTTTGTCGGCATACCAGCGGGAGCGATGCTCCTGGGTGATGCCAAGACGAAGACCGGTAGGGTGAATCTTCTGTCCCACTGATGTACTCCTTAAAAAACGACTTTAGAACGGGGTTGATGGCGATCAGGGCAGCTATGCTTCGGTGCCGGGGGCGACAGCGATCGCAATATGGCAAGTCGGCTTGCGAATCTGGTAGGCACGGCCCTGAGCGCGCGGCCTGAAGCGCTTCAATACGGGACCCTGGTCGGCGTACGCTTCGCTGATGTAGAGTTCGACCGGGTCAAGCCCATTGTTATGCTCTGCATTAGCGACTGCCGAACGCAGCACTTTAAGAATTGGCTCGCAGGATTTATAAGGCATAAATTCGAGCATGATTAGCGCCTCACGGTAAGAGCGCCCGCGAATCTGGTCGAGAACGCGGCGCACTTTGCGAGGCGACATGCGAACGAACTTAGCCGTTGCCTTCACTTGTAACTCTGAATCAATATCAATCATTTCTTCAAATTCCTCTAGCGCCGTGCCTTTTTGTCGCTCTTAGCATGGCCCCTGAAGGTTCGAGTCGGGGCAAATTCACCCAGCTTATGACCCACCATTTGCTCATTGATAAAGACGGGCACATGCTGACGACCATTGTGCACAGCCACCGTATGACCGATGAACTGAGGAATAATGGTCGAAGCGCGAGACCAGGTTTTAATCACCTGCTTTTCATTCTTCGCATTGAGCTTTTCAATTTTGGTGAGAAGGTGATCCGCCACGAATGGCCCCTTCTTTAGGGAACGAGACATGCTATTAAACCTAAAAACTAAACCTGTAAAATCTAAATCGCCGTTGCTAGCTGCTTAGCTACCCAAAAACTCAAACCCTAAGCGTTACGACCGCCACGACCCCGCTTAGAAGACCGACGCCGTCGGCGCACAATCAGCGAGTCGCTGCCTTTCTTCTTCTTCCGGGTTTTGTAGCCGAGCGCTGGCTTACCCCAAGGCGTTACCGGGCCGCTGCGACCAATCGGCGCACGGCCTTCACCCCCACCATGTGGGTGGTCTACCGGGTTCATCACACTGCCGCGTACTTCCGGACGACGACCGGCCCAGCGCTTGCGACCCGCCTTACCCAAAGTCAGGTTGCGGTGCTCAACGTTGCCAACCTGACCGATCGTGGCGTAGCACTCACGGCGAACCATTCGCACTTCGCTAGAAGGCAGCTTCAGCGTGACATAGCCACCTTCTTTAGCGACTAGCTGTGCGCCCGCACCGGCTGAGCGCACCATCTGGCCACCCTTTCCAGCGACTAGCTCTACATTGTGAACCGTGGTTCCTAAAGGAATTCGGTGCAGCGGCAGCGCATTGCCGACTTCAAAAGGGGCCTCTTCACTAGCAATGATTGAGTCGCCAACGGCTAGCCCAACCGGGTGGAGGATATAGCGCTTTTCACCATCTTGGTAGTTGACCAGCGCGATCCGAGCATTGCGGTTGGGATCGTACTCAATAGTGGCAACTTTAGCGGGAATGTTGCGCTTGTCGCGCTTAAAGTCAACCTGACGGTACAGCCGCTTGTGACCGCCACCACGGTGACGACAGGTAATTACCCCTCGGTTATTACGCCCTTTAGGACGGTGAACCGAGTAGGTCAGAGACTTTTCTGGCTTATCTACGGTGATGCTAGAAAAGTCGGAGACGGTACGCTCGCGCGTGCCCGGCGTTAGAGGTCGATAGGAGCGAATGCCCATGGCTATACTTGTCGCTTTTGGTACTTCTGTGGTCTGAGGCTATGGTCTGGGGTTAGCAGCTTAAACGTCTGGGAAGAGCGTGATGGTATCGCCCTCAGCCAGCGTGACCACCGCTCGCTTGTAAGTCGCCCGGTGGCCAATAAATTGACCCACTCGGCGCTTTTTGCGCGGTGGATTTTGGGTGCTAATGCCGATCACCTTCACCTCGAAGAGTTCTTCAATGGCGCTCCGGATTTGAGGCTTGGTTGCCTTGGGGGCCACTTCAAAGGTGTACTGATTGTTTTCCAGGGCGATCGTCGCCTTTTCGGTAATCAGCGGCTTACGAATAATGTCGGGCAGTTCGTACGCTTCAAATCGTTTACTCACCGTAGACCTCCTGAATTTTTTCAAGGGCAGATGCCGTTACCACGATCTTGTCGGCATACAAAATGTCATAGATATTGAGGGTGACAGCGGAGATCAGCTTGATGGTCGGTACATTGCGCACGGAGCGGTGAAGCGTCTCGTTCTTTTCAACCGTAATCAGCAGAATCTTAGCGGTACTATCAACGCCCCAGCGATCAATAGCGGCTAACATCTCTTTAGTCTTGGGCTGAGTCAGTTCGCTAACGAAATCTTGAACGACAACCATGTCTTCAGCGCAGCTCAAGAAAGCAGTGCGCAGGGCCAACCGCCGCTCTTTGCGATTCATTTTAGTGGTGTAGTCGCGAGGCTTGGGGCCAAAGATTACACCGCCGCCTCTCCATAGGGGAGAACGAATGGAGCCTGCTCGCGCTCGCCCTGTACCCTTTTGTCTCCAGGGCTTGCGGCCACCCCCGCGTACTTCAGCGCGAGTTTTGCTGGAGGCGGTACCCTGACGACCGTTATTTATCTGACGCACCAACGCCCGGTGGACGATATGCGGCGCGTTTGCTTCGTTGGCAACTCTGAGGTCTAGGGTCGCTGTGCCCGCCTCTCCGCCTTGCCAGTCTTTAATTACACAATCAACCATAATGTATCCTTTGGCCTACCGCCCGACGATATCTGCAGGCTACTGCCCGACAATGTTTGCAGGCACAATACTCAGCAGTGTGCCGGGCTTACCCGGTACAGTTCCTTTGACAAGCAGCAGATTGCGATCGCTATCTACTCTCTGCACACTCAGCTTGCGAACCGTTACTCTTTTGTTACCCATCTGACCCGCCATCTTTTTGCCGGGATAAACGCGGCCTGGTGTGGTACCAGCACCAATAGAGCCCGGAGCCCGATGGTTTTTAGAACCGTGAGCCATTGGCCCGCGCCGGAAGTTATTTCGCTTCTGGTTGCCCGCAAACCCTTTACCGATGCTGATGCCGCTTACATCGATCAGCTGACCTGCTTCAAAACGGTCTGCTGCCAGTGCTTGCCCCACCTCAAACTCGTCAGCCTCATCGACTCGGTACTCCCGCAGGTGGCGCACCGGAGAAGCTCCAGACTTACCCAGGTGACCTAGCTTGGGCCTGTTAAGCGCCTTTTCTTTGACCGCTCCAAAGCCAAGCTGCACAGACGAATATCCGTCTGTCTGCTTTGTCTTTATCTGCGTAATCACGCAGGGGCCAGCTTGAATGACGGTCACTGGCACAGCATTGCCAATTTCGTCAAACACCTGGGTCATGCCCAGTTTGGTACCAAGAATCCCGACAGACACTAATCCTCGTCTCCGCTTCACGACGCCAAGAGCACTGATGGACGAATCCACCGCGATGCCTTTTGACACAACACAACCAGCCAGCAGCAGGCCGCTTAACCAACCTTTCCTATTAGCCCATGAGCATCAGAAAAACAGTCAGCCAGCGCCTACTTTACTTAGCCACACTGGAAATCGCTTGGTAGAACCGGTGTAGGGGATCCAGATTAATGGGATCGCTCGAACACGGCTTACCTTTTTCGCCTCAGACTTGGAGGATACTCAGAGCTGAAAGAAACTCGTGACTTAGGACGGAATAGCTCACGCTAGATCGTCTTCGCTAACAAGCTTTCAGACAAAAGAGCAGTTTCTCTCCAGTATCTGTTTAACGGCGACAGTCTCCAATCATACACGCTTTTGACTGTGTTTTCAGCCTTTTGAGAAATTTTTGAGCAAAAAATTTTTGAGCAAACCTTTCAAAGCCGCTTGGCCAACACTAGAGAATCGCCGCGCACAAGAGAAGCTGTATCATACCGCAAGATCTCAATGCTTGGGACTTGGACTAGGAAATTGATTTTCGTCGTCTTGGCAAGGGTAAATGGGGGATGGGTAAAAGGGGCGCAATCGAGTTGTAGGCGGTTGCTGGCAGAAGACTCACTTAAGATTAGACCTGTTTAACCAGCCCATGGGGCTATTTTCTCGGGCCGGGTTTATGGAGTAGGATGTCCTCTGTGTCCCCTTCTAGACGGCTAATTTACTATGGCACTGCTTGCACTGGGCAATAAGTTTACTCGCGATTTGGAAAAGGCCGGCGCTCTGGCAGTACGAATGCCACTAGAAGGGGGGTTTGAAGGCCGTTACCGCCGCCGGGTGCGCTCGGCAGGCTACGAGTGCGCCTATATGTCAGCGCGAGGCTTGGGCGATCTGTCGGCTTATCTGTTAGATGTGCATGGCGTGCGGCCTCCTCACTTGGGTAAGAAGAATATAGAGGGGGCGGCGGTGGGCGATCGCTATTTCATCCCGCCAATCGTGAGCTACCGCTTAGAAGCACTGTCACCTAAGTCTAAAGGGCTGTTGCTGTGGCTGATCGAAGGCCATATTCTCTCCAGTCAGGAGGTGGACTTTCTGGCATCGCTGCCGACGATTGAGCCCCGTGTAAAAGTGGTATTAGAAGTGGGGGGCGATCGCACCTTTACCTGGTTCCCCCTCAAAGAAGTTGTCGCGGCTTGAGACCTGCCACCCGCTAGCATAGAGCGGTGGAAACCTCCGAAGCCAAGACTAAAACAACCCTCCGTACTGACCCGCTCACGCCGCTAGCCTCACTGCAAGCGGGCGTTTGGTTCAAGCTTATTTGCGGTGCAAGCTATCAAGATCTTCCAGCAGTCAGGAACTTGGCGCTTGCCTACGCTCTAGCAGGCGCTGACTGTATTGACGTGGCCGCAGATCCGGCCGTAGTAGCCGCGGCAAAGGCAGGACTAGCAGCGGCTGAGCGCATTGCTAACGGCCCTAATTTTTCCGGTTCCTATCGGCGGCCCTGGCTGATGGTCAGCATGAGCGCTGGGGCAGATCCTCACTTTCGCAAAGCCTGGTTTGACCCGGCCAACTGTCCGGCTGATTGTCCGCGCCCTTGTGAGCAGATTTGTCCGGCGGCGGCGATCGCTTTCGATGCCCAATCATCAGGGGTCATTCGCGATCGCTGCTATGGCTGCGGACGCTGTTTGCCCGTATGCCCGCTGGGACTGATCGAAGCGCGGTCATATCCGACGACGTTAAATGCGATCGCTCAGCAGGTGCTCAGCCAGGCAGACGCCCTAGAAATTCATACGCAGGTTGGCCAGCAGGCAGCCTTTGAACGCCTGTGGCAAACCCTGTATCCGCAGATGGGTCATCTCAAGCTGATTTCTATCAGTTGTCCTGATGGAGAAGGCCTAATTTCCTATCTCACTGAGCTACAGCGCCTTATTTGTTCGACCGCCACCGGCCCGACTTTGGTCTGGCAGACAGACGGTCGGCCCATGAGCGGTGACATTGGTCGGGGCACGACGCACGCCGCCATTCGCCTGGCTCAGAAAGTTCTGGCTTCTGGGCTAACGGGCTATGTGCAGCTAGCAGGCGGGACTAATCAATACACAGCGCTCAAGCTTAAAGAACTAGGTCTTTTAAACTCACGCCAGGTAGGTCGCACCGCTGGCCATACTACTCATCAAACAGTAGCGGGGATCGCCTATGGCAGCTTCGCGCGACACTTGTTAATGTCAGTTATTGAGCAAACCCTTTATCTTGAAGAGGATCCCCATACGTTGTGGAAGGCTGTGGAGCTAGCCGAATCTTTAGTGGGGCCTTTGAAAGCGGTCATGTCGTCAAGGTAGCTGCGCCTTTTACAGCCTCTGTGCATAGAGTATGGGCAGTAGCAGTAGCATTTATGGGCAGTAGCATTTTTGACTTTCATCTGACCGTCACCCAATACACTACTTTCTCGCTCATCCATTCTCTATGCAAAGTCTTGACGACAGCTTGTTTGACAGTGGCCCCTCGGAAGAATCTACAGAGAACTCTACCGAAGTCTCATCAGCATCCCGTTCAAAACCACAGGCCGCAGCTCAGACCGACAATGCCTCCGATCAGTCCGCCACTCCCCAAGTCACCGATGACTTATCTCAGCTACTAGCCATTCTGCCTGCCTACATTCGAGCCACCCTGACCGACCACCCTCACCGCGATCAGCTGATTGAGGTGGTTTTAGATCTGGGCCGTCAGCCAGAAGCCCGATTTTCAGACGCGGTGGAATATCTCTCTGAGACGCCAGTTTCCAAGGCCGATTTGCAGCACTGCATTGACCGGGTCGGTCACTTTGGCGGCGATAACCGGGCTGGGCTAGAGAAAACGCTGCACCGAATTAGCGCCATTCGCAACCGAGCGGGTGAAGTCATCGGACTCACCTGCCGGGTAGGGCGAGCGATTTTTGGCACGATTGGCCTGATTCGCGATCTGGTAGAAACCGGCGGGTCAATCCTACTGCTCGGACGGCCAGGCGTTGGGAAAACGACGGCGCTTAGAGAAATTGCTCGGGTGCTGGCCGACGATCTGATGAAGCGGGTGGTGATTATTGACACCTCCAATGAAATCGCGGGCGATGGCGATATTCCCCATCCGGCGATTGGGCGCGCGCGGCGAATGCAGGTAGCCCGGCCCGAACAACAGCATCAGGTGATGATTGAGGCGGTAGAAAACCACATGCCTGAGGTAATCGTCATTGACGAAATTGGCACGGAGCTAGAAGCACTGGCAGCTCGCACCATTGCCGAACGCGGCGTGCAGCTAGTCGGCACGGCCCACGGCAACCGGCTGGAAAACCTGATCAAAAACCCAACGCTCTCCGATTTGGTCGGCGGCATTCAGTCAGTCACGTTAGGAGATGATGAGGCCCGGCGACGAGGTAGCCAGAAGAGCGTACTAGAGCGCAAAGCGCCGCCGACTTTTGACATCGCGGTAGAGATGCTAGAGCGTCAGCGCTGGGTTGTGCATGAAGAGGTAGCCGATACCGTGGACTATCTGCTGCGAGGCCGGGTGCCAGGTCAACAGGTGCGATCGCTCAGCCCTGACAACCAGGTTGTGATCACCGACGAGCTACCTGGTGAATCTTCTTTAGCGACCCCTGCCCTGCGAGCTGACCGGCGAGGGCAATTGCGCTCTGGCAGCTTAAAGTCGCCACAGCCTGCCCCAGGTGGTTGGCGTTCTACCGGGCGAATGAAGCCTTTGGGGTCTGACTCATTCGGTAAGCGAGCCAGCCGTCCGCCAGCGGTTGTCGATGAGCGGCAAAGCTTTCAGACCCTGCTGGATAATTCACTAGCTCAGTTACCGGCTTCTTCGAGTCGTCTAGATCGCAAGGGCGTGAACGCTACCGAAGAAGATGACAGCAATCTGACCCGCATTTACGCCTATGGCATTAGCCGTCAGCAGCTAGATCATGTTGTGCGTACTCTGTCTTTGCCAGTGAAATTTACCAAAGAGCTGGCTTCGGCAGATGCGGTATTGGCTTTGCGATCGCATATCCGCAACCACTCCAAACTCCAGCAGGTCGCCAAGGCGCGGCAGGTGCCGGTATATACCGTCAAATCTAACAGCATTCCTCAAATCACTCGCTCCCTGCGGCGCGTCTTAGATCTTGACGACGAAGGAGAAATGTCAGAAGCGATCAACCTGGATCTGTTTGCCCACAACGGCGCAGACGATGAGCTAGAGGCACTAGAAGAAGCGCGGCTAGCCGTCGAGCAGATTGTCATCCCTAAAAGCCAGCCGGTGGAATTGCTGCCGCGATCGCCCAAAATCCGAAAAATGCAGCATGAGCTAGCCGAGCACTACCGGCTCAAATCCTTGAGCTTTGGCGAGGAGCCTAACCGGCGACTGAGGATCTATCCTGCCTAAGAGCTAGACTGAAGACAGGGGATCAACGAAATCTCCCCCGCCTTTAGGACTATTCTTGCCGTCCCCCATTCAGATAAGATGACAGCTAAGGTGCGTGCCTAGCTGCATTCACGCCCGTAACCTGTCAAAATGCTATCCCCCGATTTTTCATGAGAAGTTTACTGTCTCGCGCGTTTGCCCTAATGCTGGTGGCCGTGATCGCGTTGACGGGCTGTAGTGCAGTTGAGCCAAGCGATGGCCTCAGTGGCAACTACACCGAAGACACGATTGCGCTGATCGATAGCCTTAGAGATTCCATCGCCCTGCCCAATGACACTTCCGACAAAGTAGAGCTACAGGCCGAAGCCAAACAGCAAATTAACGACTTTGCCTCCCGCTATCGGCGCGATGGGGCAGTTTCTAACTTAAGTTCGTTTGCAACTATGCGCACCGCGCTCAATGCCTTAGCGGGTCACTACAGCTCTTACCCCAACCGCCCCGTACCGCAAAAGTTACAGGATCGCCTAGAGCAAGAATTCCGCCAGGTAGAAGCGGCCCTGAAACGCGGGGCCTGACGGTTTTGAGGCTGCTCTTTAGCCTCAGTGAGAAAGCAGCGTAGCAAAAATCTCTACACAGTTATTTGATACTTGTAGAGATCTTTGCTAAGATTGCAAATCTGTGTAGTAAACCTAACCAATTTTAGGACATGAAAGTCCGAGCATCTGTTCGAAAAATGTGTGAAAAGTGCCGAGTCATCCGCCGTCGTGGTCGGGTGATGGTCATTTGCCCTAACCCCAAGCATAAGCAGCGTCAGGGTTAGCAACGGCAGGCCTTGCTGTCAGGATTGAGCTAAGCTCATCATTCTGCGCAGCGGTCAACAGTGATAAAGATCTAGACCATAGAGAGCTAGAGAGAAAAATCTGAATCAATTGAGTAAAGTATCAGTTGGTTTTGAGTCTACAGAATATAGGTCTATAGCGCTTTCTACAGGTGGGGTTACCTACCAATCAGCGGGCATAGAAAATCTATTTTTGACGAATATTTACGCTCAGCGTGAGCGGGCAAAGAAGGGAGAAATAATCGGTGGCACGGATTGCGGGCGTTGACCTGCCAAGAGACAAACGGATTGAAATCGGCCTGACCTACATCTACGGCGTGGGCCTCAGTCGCTCTCATCAGATTTTAGAGAAAACGGGTGTCAACCCCGACACTCGGGTAAAGGATCTAGAAGATGCAGACGTCATTAAGCTGAGAGAAACCGTCGAGGGTGATTACCTGATTGAGGGTGATCTGCGCCGTCAGGTAAATCTAAACATCAAGCGACTGATGGATATCGGTTGCTATCGGGGTCGTCGTCACCGGGTGGGGTTACCCGTGCGCGGTCAGCGAACTCGAACTAATAGCCGCACTCGTCGCAGCGGTAAGCGAACGATTGCTGGCAAGAAAAAGCCGCCGCGCAAGTAATGCCTAGCAATGGGCTTTAGCGGCTGTGTTTTGAACGGGTTAAGCCCTGGCAAATACGGACAACAGCTGGCTGACGGTAGCGCGCACTGATGGAGATCAGTTCGCGCTTTCGCGTGAAATTCTTAGGACATTTTGGATAGGGATAGTTTGGATAATTAGACATGGCAAAACCAGTTAGAAAGACCGGGCCTCGTAAGCAGAAAAAAAATATCCCCAATGGGGTTGCGCACATTCAATCGACTTTTAACAACACCATTGTGACCATTACCGATGCTAGCGGTAATGCAGTCTCTTGGGCCTCTGCGGGTTCTAGCGGGTTTAAAGGGGCAAAAAAGGGCACGCCTTTTGCTGCTCAAACTGCCGCCGACGGGGCTGCTCGTCGGGCCATTGATCAGGGCATGCGTCAGTGCGAAGTTCAAGTCAGTGGTCCTGGGTCTGGTCGCGAGACGGCGATTCGCGCTTTGCAAGGCGCAGGGCTAGAAATTACGCTGATCCGCGATGTGACGCCGATTCCTCACAATGGTTGCCGCCCACCCAAGCGTCGTCGGGTGTAGGCGATCGCCCGATCTGAACGTTTACAGAGATATTTAGCTAAAAGCAACAAGAATTAGCCGATAAAGCCCTTGCCAGGCTACTTGAGCAAAGAAAAGAGGTGAGTGAATGGCACAGTTTCAAGTTAATTGCGTAGAATCCATCGTTGACGACGACCAGAGTCAGTACAGCCGGTTTATCATAGAGCCCCTAGAGCGCAGCCAGGGGACGACCGTCGGCAATGCCCTCCGCCGTGTGCTGCTCTCTAACCTGGAGGGAACGGCGATCACTGCCGTCCGAATTGCCGGTGCCAGCCACGAATTTTCCACTATTCCAGGCGTTCGTGAAGATGTACTAGACATCTTGCTGAACATGAAGGAGATGGTGATGAAAAGTTATTCAGTTCAGCCTCAAATTGGCCGATTAGTGGTGCAGGGCCCCGCTAAAGTGACCGCTGCCAGCTTTGATCTGCCCTCTGAGGTCGAGCTGATCAGCACTGATCAGTACATCGCTTCGGTTTCGGCAGGCAATACTCTAGAGATGGAGTTTCGGATTGAGCAGGGCAAAGGCTACCGGGCCATTGACCGCAGCCGAGAAGAAACAGGCGGCGTAGACTTTATGCAGATCGACGCGGTCTTTATGCCTGTGCGTAAGGTCAACTACAGTGTCGAAAACTTTATCGACACCGCTGGCGATCCAAAAGATCGGCTGGTGATGGAGATTTGGACAAAAGGTAGCTTAACGGCGCAGCAGGCGATGAGCGAGGCGGCAGCGCTGCTCGTTGACATGTTTAGCCCGCTTAAAGATGTCACCTTAGAGCCTAAGCGCGACGAAGACACCAAAGAAGAAGATCCCACCTATCAGATTCCGATTGAGGAACTGCAGCTGTCGGTACGTGCCTACAACTGTCTTAAGCGGGCTCAGATCAACGCAGTTTCTGACCTGTTGGACTACAGCCAGGAAGACCTGCTGGAGATCAAAAACTTCGGTCAGAAATCGGCTGAGGAAGTGGTCGAGGCTCTACAGGTGCACTTGGGGATTATGCTGCCGCTGGAGAAACCGGCCAAAACTGCTTAGTTTTTAGCTTTCAGCTAACCCATTTCTCAAGACCATCAAAATTCAAGATAGTTACAAGGGAGAAAATCGATGCGACATGGTCGTCGTATACCAAAGCTGGGTAAGGCTGCTGACCAGCGCAAAGCCTTATTGCGATCGCTCACTACTGAGCTCATTCGTCACGGCCGAATCAAAACCACCGAAGTCAGAGCCAAAGCCGTCCGCGCCGAAGCCGAGCGGATGGTGACGCTGGCCAAAGAGGGTTCGCTCTCTGCCCGCCGCCGGGCCATTGGCTACATTTACGACAAGCAGCTGGTGCATGCCCTGTTTGACCAGGCTCCTGAGCGCTACGCGGATCGCGAAGGCGGCTACACTCGCGTTGTGCGAACCGTCAGCCGTCGAGGCGACAATGCTCGGATGGCAATCATCGAACTCACCTAGCGATTGATCGCTGCCAGGGAATTAACAGATGGCTAGCTACGCTGCCCGGCGGGCTGAGCAGCGAACCTCCAAACAGCTAGCAAACGTGCCACCAGATAAGCAGAAAACTCAGCGGGTAGCGATAGTTATCCAGTATCGGGGGACTGCATTTCACGGCTGGCAACGGCAGGCTAGCGAACGGACCGTGCAGGCTGAGATTGAGGAAGCGATCGCCTCAGTCCTTGGCCATCACACCGCCCTCCAGGGCGCAGGGAGAACTGACGCTGGCGTACATGCCGCCGCCCAAGTGGCTCACTTTGTAGCCCCAGCGGTGATTCCAGCAGAGCGCTGGGCCACCATTCTCAATGACCGGCTGCCCGATGATGACATTGTGATCCGAGCTGCTACGTTAGTTGCCGATGATTGGCACGCTCAGTTCTCAGCCGAGTGGCGGCGATATCGGTATATTTTCTACACTAGCCGCTACCCTAACTTGTTTGTCGGGCCATTTGTCTGGCACTACTACCGGCGGGCGCTAGATGAAAGCCTGATGCTGGCTGCACTTAACCCTTTATTGGGTTATCATGATCTGGCCGCGTTTCATCGCGCTGGCTCAGAGCGATCGCATTCCTGGGTAGAGCTGCAGGAAGTACAGTGCCGCCGCTCGGGGCATTTTATTCAGGTAGAGCTACAGGCCAACGGCTTTCTGTATGGCATGGTTCGCCTGATCATGGGGCTGCTGGTGGAAGTGGGGGAAGGGCGGCGATCGCCCGCTGACTTTACCGCCATCTGGCAAAACCAGCGTCGGGATTTGGTAAGATATTCAGCTCCCCCTCAAGGACTTTGCCTACTGCGAGTAGGCTACAAAGATTTTCCGTTTTCCCCCGAGGTCTGGGTAGATACTCAGCCTCAGTTTTCACTCTCTAGTTTCACTGTCAATCAGTGATGTTCAACGATTCACGAAGCTTACGGTAACCGCTATGTCCACTAAAACTACCCTTACTCCTGTAAAAGAAATCGAGCGCGACTGGTATGTGGTAGATGCCGCCGATCAGCGCTTAGGTCGGTTGGCAACTGAAATTGCGCAAGTGCTTAGAGGCAAGAAAAAGCCCAACTATGCGCCCCACATGGACACAGGTGACTTTGTAATCGTTGTCAACGCTGACAAAGTAGCCGTCACTGGCAAAAAGAGTTCGCAAAAGCTCTACCATCGCCATTCCGGTCGGCCCGGCGGCATGAAAACAGAGACCTTTGCCCAGCTGCAAAAACGCATTCCTGAGCGCATCATTGAGAAGGCCGTAAAAGGCATGCTGCCCAAAAACACCCTGGGCCGTCAGCTTTTCACCAAGCTCAAAGTCTACGCTGGGCCTGAGCATCCCCACGCCGCCCAAAATCCCGAGACCCTAACCGTTAATACCACTGGAGGTAAATAGACCATGGCTGACCAATCTGATCGCGCCGTCTACTGGGGCACAGGCCGTCGCAAGTCCTCAGTCGCGAGAGTCCGCCTGGTTCCTGGCAGCGGACAACTCACCGTCAACAAGAAGCCAGGTGAAGATTACCTTCAGGGCAATCCTGCCTACCTAACGGCTGCCAAGGCTCCTCTAGAAACCTTAGGGCTAGAAGGTGAGTACGATATTTTAGTTAACGTGCGCGGCGGCGGCCTCACTGGCCAGGCTGATTCGATTAAGCTAGGCGTTGCCAGAGCCCTGTGCGTGCTTGATCCCGACAATCGGATGCCGCTCAAGACCGAAGGCTACCTGACTCGCGACCCCCGTCAAAAAGAGCGCAAAAAGTACGGTTTGAAGAAGGCCCGTAAAGCAGGTCAGTTCTCAAAGCGCTGATTTTTCTCAAGTTCTGACATTAATTTTTTCCCTACGTACTCTCCTTAGTTTTCTAGAAAAATGCCCAAAGCTGATATTCATCCCAAGTGGTACCCTGAGGCCAAAGTCTTTTGCAATGGCGAGCAGGTAATGACCGTGGGCTCTACCAAGCCTGAACTGAGCGTTGACGTGTGGTCAGGCAATCATCCTTTCTACACCGGCACTCAAAAGATCATTGACACCGAAGGCCGCGTTGAGCGCTTCTTGCGTAAGTACGGCATGTCTTCTCAAACTGACGAAGCGGCTGATACTGGCGACGCCAAGAAGTAGCGACCATAGTCTTAACAAGCTTCCGAGTGGCAAACCCCAGATACTGGTGGTAGGCCGCTCGGATATTTTTTTGAAACAATCAATACATTTCTGGTTAAGACGATGGCTGAACCCTATTTACTTAAAAAACTAGAATCGGTAGAGCAAACCTTTACCGAGCTCACTCGCCGCATGGCTGACCCGGATGTGGCCAGCAATCCTGATGAATTCCAAGAAATTGCGAAGCTGCGCGCTTCTCTAGAAGAGACGGTGATGACCTATCGCCAGTGGCAGCAGTTGCAGGAAGATCTGAAAGGCGCTCAGGAAGTGTATAAGGAATCGGTCAGCGATGCCGAAATGCACGAGATGGCCGGGCTTGAAGTGGCTGAGCTAGAAGAAAAAAATGAAACGCTGGAAGACCGTCTGAAGGTACTGCTGCTGCCCACAGATCCCAATGATGATAAAAACATCATGCTGGAAATTCGCGCCGGGACGGGCGGCGATGAGGCGGGCATTTGGGCGGGCGATCTGATGCGCCTGTACAGTCGATATGCGGAAGGTCAGGGCTGGAAAGCACATCTAGTCAGCGAATCGCGGGCAGATATGGGCGGTGTAAAAGAAGCCATCATTGAAGTCAAGGGCGGTCAGGTTTACAGCAAGCTGAAGTTTGAGTCGGGCGTTCACCGGGTGCAGCGAGTACCCATGACGGAGTCGGGTGGACGGGTACATACCTCTACGGCGACGGTAGCGGTGATGCCAGAAGTGGACGATGTGGAAATTCACATTGATCCAAAAGACATTGAAATGACTACGGCCCGATCTGGCGGCGCGGGTGGTCAGAATGTGAACAAGGTGGAGACGGCGGTTGACCTGATGCACAAACCGACGGGCATTCGGGTGTTTTGTACGGAAGAGCGATCGCAGCTGCAAAACCGTGAGCGCGCCATGCAGATCCTGCGGGCCAAGCTGTACGAAATGAAGCTCGCTGAGCAACAGGCGGAGATTACTTCGATGCGGCGATCGCAAGTCGGCTCTGGCTCCCGCTCCGAAAAAATTCGCACCTACAACTACAAAGACAACCGTATGACCGATCACCGGCTCAACCAGAACTTCGGACTCAGCGGCATTTTAGAAGGCGACATCGAAACCGTCGTGCAGTCTTGCATCACTCAAGACCAGCAGGAACGCCTAGAAGAACTAGCGGCCTCTACTGCCGAGGTCGTTTAGGCAGTTTTGCCAAAGAACACTGCCAGCGACGTTCAGGGGTTTTCCTCGTAGCTATCCATCCCATAGGTAAATCTGCCCAGGAGTTCACACGCTTGTCTAGTTGAACTATAGCGTTGGTCACTTGGCTTGAATACAGCAACGCAGGTAAAACCTTTGCATAACAACAGGCCAAGTGACTCGCGTTACCCGAATGCATCCGGGTAACGCTATATCTAGTAGAGCACCACTATTTTCAGCACGCTATTTCCACTTTCCTCCCAAAGTCTACACACCCCCCATAAAAGGCATGCTATATTAGCTCCTGTGAGTGGTTCGCCACTCAGCTACTGAACGTAACCTGTTTAGGAATATAGGAGGTGATGCCCATGTCAGTAAGTGATAAATGCGTGGGTCTCCAGGTTGATGTAAGCCGGCTGTGTGCCGGGGCTGTTCTCTAGAACTAGCTTTAACATCAGTTAGAGCTAGATAGCTGGATTTCCTTCCGGCAGTTTGGTTTTAACCTGAAGACCCGACCAGACCGCTCCCATCTTTGAAATGTCGTAAAGCTGTTCTTGAAGCTATCGGCATTTCCCCAGATGGGAGCGGATGGTTTTTTAAAGGGCAAACCGATTTTGATTGTCTATATTGATTATCTAAAATTTGATTGCAAAGCAGTTGGCGTTTTGGGCTGCGCCCGATTTATACGCTTCACTTTGCCGATTGCATGGTCTACAGAGCACTGAATTGCTAGCGCAGCGTCTATTGAGCTGTGAAACCATCTTGATCATCAAAGCGAATCAGGCAGGGTCAGTTTAAACAAACGAGCAAAACTGTCATATTTGCTAGCCTATGCCAAATGAATCTGCTAGCATCATCTGTAAGTTTGAGAAAAGGCTACTCACTAGCGGATGGCCGCTGTGTGGTTTTGTCTCAAGCGCTGGAGAAAGTTAGTCGTTTTGAATACCTGTACTTGGAGCCTATGCTCTGTACGATTGGTCTTAAGATATTGACAGCATTCTTATCTAAAAAGGTGTGAGGAGAAATAAACAAATGACGAAAATGCTCTGGAAAACATTATTGGTGGGTCCCGCTGCTTTGGGTGCGGCTCTAGCTGTTTCTGGCAATGCGATCGCTGCTGAGGCAATCACCACCGAGTCTGCTGCTGTAGAGCCTGCAGCAGCAGGTATCGTCGTTGCTGAGCCTATCCAACTTGCTCAAGTAACCAGCGTTTCCGAACTTTCTGATGTACAGCCTGGCGACTGGGCCTTTACCGCACTACAGCGCCTTGTAGAAGAATACGGTTGCTTAGAAGGCTACCCTGACCGTACCTACCGAGGCAACCGCGCCCTAACTCGCTATGAGTTTGCTGCCGGTCTAAACGCTTGCTTGGACGTGGTTATTCAGCTGATTGACGGCGGCACTGGTCTGGATGAAATCCGTCGCCTGCAAGAAGAGTTCGCTGCTGAGCTAGCTACTATCCGTGGCCGGGTAGACACCCTAGAGACTGACGTGGCTGAGCTAGAAGCTAACCAGTTCTCTACGACTACTAAGCTACGCGGTCAGGTAGACGCACACTTGGTAGTGCCTTTTGGCGATGCTGATGTAGTTTTTACTGGCCTTGATGGTTTTCAAGGGACTGATCCATCTGAGACAGAGGTAGCCACCACTCCAACTGTAGGTGGCCCCGAAGCCGACGCTACGTTTGAGTATCGGGCTCGTCTCAACTTTGATACCAGCTTCACTGGTGAAGACAGACTGCGAATTCGCTTGCAGGCTTCTGACGATGCCCAAGCTTTGCGCAACACAGAAAGTGGCTTAGCCAATCAGAGTAGTCGTGGTCTTGGCGAAGACAACGTTCGTCTAGACGATGTGTACTACAGCTTCCCTGTCGGTAGTCGCATCAGCGGTATCATCGCTGCTAACAGCGTCGTGACTGACGACTTTGTCACTAGCACCATCGTGCCCTTTGATGGCCCGAGTGTTGCTGACGCAGGTGGCCCTGAATTCTACGACCTCTATCAAGGGGGTAGCTCCTTTGGTGCGGGTGCTAACATTGCCTTCACAAATAACCTGGTTCTTGACCTTGGCTACGCTACCGATACCGGTAACCTAAACACCCCCGAGGGTGGCCTCTTCAACAGCTACAGCTACATCGCTCAGCTCAACCTGCTGACTGATGGCCTGATTAACGCTGCTGTTGCCTATGTCGACGGTGACCAAAATGGCTTAGGTTCTCCTGAGTACACCATTGCTGGTTTGCTAAACCTCAACTTCGGTCGTTTCCAAGTGGGTGGTCACTACGCCTACACGCCTGCTAACGGCGGCGGCGACCTTGACTCTTACATGGGTGGTGTTGCTATCTCCGACCTCTTTGGCGTTGGCAATGAGTTCGGCGTGTACGGTGGTATTTCCCCTGCGCTCAACAGAGACCCTCTGTTGGTTGAGGCTTACTACGCAATAGCCGTGAACGAGTTCTTCACCTTTACCCCTGCTGTTATCTATACTGATAACGATTCGGGTGTTGGTGACGATAGCAACGTCTACGGTGCACTCCGCGCTACGTTCAATTTCTAAATTTGGCTTGCTATGACCTTCGGGCTTAGCGAACCAATAGTTTGAAGAAAGGGGCCTCGCTTGCGGGGTCTTTTTTTTGCTGTCAAATTCTGCTATCGGAGGCGTCTGGCTATCTGTTTAGTGGCGGTTGACTTTAATAAACAATCCCCACCGTAGAACCGGGATATAATGAAAGGGCTTGACCTTTGGCTCGGGCGGCCCGCAAAACCCTATCGGCGAAACTGTGGAACTATCGTGCAAAAGTGAGTATGCGCTGCTAGCGCTGATGGAACTAAGCCTGCACTACAGCAAAGGTGAGCCCCTGCGGATCTGCCAAATCGCTGCCGAGCAAAGCATTCCTGATCGCTATCTGGAGCAGCTACTCGCGACTTTGCGCCGGGGAGGATTTGTTAAGAGCCAGCGCGGCGCAAAAGGGGGGTATCTGCTCACTCGCGAGCCCTGGAAGGTGACTTTGCTGAATGTCGTGAGCTGCATAGAGGGCTTTGAAGCGAATGCCAAAGAAGCGAAATCGCCTCAGACAACTGACGGCGTCGTACTTTGTGAAGTGTGGCAAGAAGTGCGGCAGGCGGCGGAGACAGTGCTGGAAAAGTACACGCTGCAAGACCTGGTAGACAAGCGAAATGCCCACCAGCAAGTAGATTTGATGTACTACATCTGAGGGAAAGGGCGTTAAGAGGCGGGCCTCTCAGCAGTAGATGTAACCCTATAGACGTAATCCTCCTATACGAGACCTATGCGAATTGCTAACAATGTCACTGAGCTAATCGGCCATACTCCGATGGTGCGGCTGCATCGAATTCCAGAGCGTGAGGGCTGCGTCGCCCAAATTGCCGTCAAGCTAGAGGGGATGAATCCATCGGCCTCGGTGAAAGACCGGATTGGCATCAGTATGATCGAAGCGGCGGAGGCAGCAGGCGATATAGCGCCAGGTAAAACAACTCTGGTAGAGCCGACTTCGGGCAATACGGGGATTGCGCTGGCGATGGCGGCGGCGGCGAAAGGCTACCAGCTCGTGCTGACCATGCCAGAAACGATGAGCTCGGAGCGGCGGGCAATGCTCAGGGCCTATGGCGCTAAGCTAGAGCTAACGCCAGGCGTGGAGGGGATGAGCGGTTGCATTCAGCGAGCTAAAGAGCTAGTTGAAGGGCTGCCTGATGCCTACATGCTGCAGCAGTTTGACAATCCGGCGAATCCGGCGGTGCATCGACGATCTACCGCTGAAGAAATCTGGCAGGACACCGATGGTGAGATAGATTTTTTGGTGGCGGGCGTCGGCACTGGCGGCACCATTACCGGCGTCGGCGAAGTGATTAAGCAGCGCAAACCGAGTTTTCAGGTCGTAGCCGTAGAGCCTGTAAATAGCTCTGTACTGTCGGGCGGCAGGCCAGGGCCTCATAAGATTCAGGGAATTGGGGCAGGATTTGTCCCAAAGGTGCTCAATCAAGATTTGATTGATGAAGTGATCTCAGTGCGAGACGATGAGGCGATCGCCTACGGCAGACGACTGGCTAAAGAAGAAGGAATCCTCTCAGGCATCTCTAGCGGCGCGGCCTTGTGCGCGGCGGTTAAAATCGCTCAGCGACCGGAAAACGCCGGCAAGCTGATTGTGATGATTCAGCCCAGCTTTGGAGAGCGCTATTTGAGTACGCCCCTCTTTCAAGATCCAGAACCGGTGGGCTAGTGCCCAAAATCGGTTTAAAATAGCGCTATGGGACAAGACAATCGCGCTGCTAATCACTACGAAACGTTGGGCATTTCGGCTGGGGCCACTCAGGCTGAGGTGAAGCAAGCCTATCGCAAGCTGGCTAAGCAGTTTCACCCAGATAGCCAGAATCAGGCAGCGGCCCATGACCGGATTGCGGCTATAAATGCCGCCTACGAGGTGTTGGGGGATATTCAGGAACGCCGCCAATACGACGCTGAGCGGCAATTGCTAGTTGAAATGGCCGCTAGCAAACGCGCTGCTCGGACTGTAGATTCTCATAACCAGTACCGGCGACGACGGGCTAGCAAACCGGCTGATACGACAATTGAGCAGTGGCTGCGCAGTGTCTTTAACCCGACTGATCGGCTGATCGGTCAAATTTTGAAACCCTTGAAGGCTGAAGTCAGGGCGCTTTCGGCAGACCCTTTTGATGATGAACTGATGGCTGCTTTTCAGGCTTATATAGAGACCTGCCGGGAGGCTCTAGAGCAGGCCAAGTCTAAGTTTCGCTCTATGCCCAATCCGTCTGGCGTGGCTAGCGGCGCGGCTAATCTTTACTACTGTCTTAACCAGTTAGAAGATGGGATAGAAGAGATTGAGCGGTTCACCTATACCTATGACGATAGCTATTTGCATGATGGGCAGGAGCTGTTTCGGATTTCGGCAGGGTTAAGGAAAGACGCTAAGGCCGAGATTAAGGCTGTTTTATAGCATTTTGGGCGCAGCAGTACCAAAGGGAATTGCTACAATGATGGTTTCCGACCACCTTTCGGTTCCGCTATGGCTCTCCCTATTGTTGCAATTATCGGTCGTCCTAACGTGGGCAAGTCAGCTTTGGTCAACCGATTGGCAGGCGGGCGGCAGTCGATTGTGTTTGACCAGCCGGGGGTGACGCGCGATCGCACCTATCAGCCAGCATTTTGGCAAGACCGCGATTTTTTAGTCGTCGATACGGGCGGATTGGTATTTGATGACGATACCGAATTTTTGCCGTTTATCCGCGAGCAGGCACTGGCGGCGCTAGTAGAAGCCTCAGCCGCTATATTTGTAGTAGATGGACAGTTTGGCCCGACTGAAGGCGATCAGGAAATTGCCTCATGGCTGCGCACGCAAAACGTGCCTGTGATGCTAGCGGTAAATAAGTGCGAGTCGCCTGATGAAGGCATGATCCAGGCGGCTCAGTTTTGGGAATTAGGACTGGGAGAGCCTTATCCGGTTTCGGCCATTCACGGCAGCGGCTCGGGCGAACTGCTAGATGCGCTCATAGAGCATCTGCCTGCTGCAGACGAGATCGAAGTCACTGAAGAGTATCGGGTGGCGATCGTCGGACGGCCCAATGTCGGCAAATCGAGCATGCTCAACGCTTTTGTAGGTGAATCTCGATCTATTGTCAGCCCCATTTCTGGTACGACGCGCGATGCCATCGATATGGTGGTGACACGGGGCGAGCATTGCTACCGGCTGATCGATACAGCGGGCATTCGCAAAAAGAAGAATGTGGACTTCGGTCCGGAGTTTTTTGGCATTAACCGGGCCTTTAAAGCCATTCGGCGAGCCGATGTGGTGCTACTGGTAATCGACGCCTTGGACGGGGTGACTGAGCAGGATCAAAAGCTAGCCGGGCGCATTGAAGAAGAGGGCCGCGCCTGCGTCATTGTCGTCAACAAGTGGGATGCGGTCGAAAAAGACGCGCACACCATCTACGAATTTGATAAGACCATTGAAGCGAAAATTCACTTTTTGGGCTGGGCCAAGCGTCTGTATGTGAGCGCTCTAACCGGTCAGCGCCTGCCCAATATTTTAGATGCGGTGAATGCGGCGGTGGCTGAGCATCGGCGACGGGTGACGACTTCGGTGGTGAATGAGGTGCTAGAAGATGCCGTGAGCTGGCACACACCGCCGACCACTCGTCAGGGCCGTCAGGGTCGGATTTACTATGGCACTCAGGTAACGGCTCAGCCACCTTCGTTTGTGCTGTTTGTGAATGATCCCAAGCTCTTTGGCGATGGCTACCGGCGCTATATCGAAAAGCAGTTTCGCAAAAATTTGGGCTACGATGGCACGCCGATTCGCCTGATGTGGCGCGGTAAGAGTATGCGCGATATTGAGCGGGGCAGCAATGCTAACCGGGCGGTTAAGGTTAAGTAATTTAATTCTCTATGGATCTGCTGCGATCGCTCCCCATTGGGCTCTATTTAGAGCAGCCGGTGACTTGGCTGCACCGGATTGACGCGCGGGTAAAAATAGCCTGGCTGCTGAGCTTGTTGCTTGCGCCAGTGTTGGCGAGTTCGCCCTATCGCATCGCCATTGTTGCGTTTTTAGTGTTGCTGACTATCAGCGCCCGCATTCCCTGGCGGGTATGGCGACAGCAAATGGGCTGGCTGCTATTACTAGGCACTCTCGTCACGCTGCTCATACTGGTAATGCCGGACGGGATCGCTATTTCACAACAGCCCCGGTTGCCCACTGCCGATTCGCTCAATAGCTGGCCAGACGAGCTGACCACACCTGAGAAGCTGCCCGATGTGCCACCAGTGACGGGCTATCAGTACGACATTGCGAATTTGGAGATTGCCAAACTGCCACCTCTCAACTTGAGCCTGCAGATTACGCAGCGATCGCTCCGCCTGGCAATTAAAGTCAGCACGCTGTTGTTCACGCTCATCTATGCAACGACGCTTTTTTTGCTGACCACCGCGCCCGAAGAAATTACCGAAGGCCTAGAAAATTTGATGCAGCCGTTGAGCAAATTGGGCATACCTGTGACCGAG
This sequence comes from Leptolyngbya sp. BC1307, assembly GCF_002286735.1. GTDB lineage: Bacteria > Cyanobacteriota > Cyanobacteriia > Phormidesmidales > Phormidesmidaceae > Phormidesmis. The sequence continues at coordinate 14,364 of NZ_NRTA01000005.1, read as the reverse complement.
ATTGCTCTAACCCTGACTTTAGCGCTGCGGTTTATTCCGCTGGTGCTAGAAGAAGTGCAAAACCTGGTGCGTTCAGTGCGGACGCGGGCGATCAAATGGCAGAAACTAGGCGTGCGCGGGGCAATTCAAATTTGGCTAATGGTCTCAGAGCGGCTGATCGAAAACCTGCTGCTGCGGGCTGAGCAGATTGCCAGTGCCATGCAGGTTCGCGGCTTTACCAGTCCTAACCAGCATCGGGTAGTGTGGCACCGGCTGCGCCTGCGCTGGTGGGATTGGGTGGTGCTGGGTGGTTTGGTCAGCTTTTGGTGGGCCCGCATTGTATTTGGAGGCGTTGCTTGAAGTCGTTTGCCGGTGCTGAAGAGAAAAGAACCGATGGCGCTGATCTGGAGCTGCGCCCCTGTGAACGGCGGGTATGGCGATCGCTCCCCCTCGCTCAGCGCACTGGCTCAGATATTTTTGCCGCTTTGTTTCAGCCACAGTGCGATCGCCCGGGCCCTGCGGGGATCGCTACGTTACTAGAAAGCCCGCCCCTTTCGCCGAGCGGTTTTCCGACTAACCCGGCCTCGCACGATGAGGGCATCAGCGCAATGACCCGCTACTCTATCTGCGCTGGCCCCCCCCGCATAGCAGACGGGCAGACACAGCTATGGACACCGAAGATTGGCCAGATTTTGCCCTTATTAGTGCAGATGCAGGTGGTTAGCTCGGCTCATAGCGCCTCAAATAGACAGCCGTTTTTAACAGATCAGACCGTACCTGATGACGACCTGCCGTTTACGGGTGGCTGGCTCGGCTGGCTCGGCTATGACTTTGCCTGGGAGATCGAGCGATTGCCCTGGCTCAAGAGAGAGCAGCTGCCCTTTCCCGTCGCTTTTTGGTACGAACCGGCTGAGTTTGCTGTGCTCGATCATTACTCACAGCGGCTGTGGTTAGCCGCCGAAACTGCCATCGTGCTAGCTCGTATGGTTGAACAACTGAGGGAAAATCCTGCTAGCGCCAAACAGACAGCTGCTACGGCTCAGCATTGGATGACTCAGTCTTTGGTCTTTGAAACTGAGCAAGCCGAATTTGAACGGGCAGTGCGGCAGGCAAAGGCCCATATTCGCGCGGGCGATGTCTTCCAGGTCAATCACTCGCTGCGGTTTCACGCCCAGACGACTATGCCCAGTTGGGAAGTCTATAAGACGCTGCACGCCATTAATCCGTCTCCTTTTGCCAGCTACTGGCATACCCCCTTGGGAGCGATCGTTAGCTGCTCGCCGGAGCGCCTGGTGCATTTGGCTACAGGCGTTGCTCAGTCTAGGCCGATTGCGGGAACGCGACCTCGGGGAGCAACGGTAGAGGAGGACGCGGCGATCGCTCAAGATCTAAAGCGCGATCCCAAGGAACAAGCCGAACACATCATGCTAGTGGACTTAGAACGCAACGATCTGGGCCGGGTATGTGAATGGGGATCGGTACAGGTGGGCGATCTCATGACGATTGAATATTACAGTCATGTCATGCATCTGGTCAGTAACGTTGTCGGTCAGCTTGGCGCTGAGCAATCAATGGCTCAGCTAGTCGCTGCGATGTTTCCCGGCGGGACGATCACCGGCTGCCCTAAAGTGCGCTGCATGGAAATCATTGAAGCGCTAGAACCGGTGCGACGCAGCTTATTTTACGGATCGTGTGGCTACTTTGATAGGCGTGGCCGACTAGATCTCAACATTTTGATCCGCACCCTGCTAATGGCACCAAGCGAGCATCCGCCGTCTGTCTCAGACTGGCAAACCGTTTGGGGGCAGGTAGGCGCAGGTATTGTTGCCGACAGTGAACCTGAGCGGGAGTGGCGAGAGTCTTTGCAAAAAGCGAAGGCACAGCTGCTAGCACTGGGGCTGTAATATAGCGTTGGTCACTTGGCTTGAATACAGCAACGCAGGCAAAACCTTTGCATAACAACAGGCCAAGTGACTAGCGTTACTCGAATGCATCCGGGTAACGCTATAAATGGCAGTGCAGTTAATTTAGAAGCCGGTCTCTGGCCGTATGGGAACAGCCGTATGGAGGATTTTGAGAGACATCTCTGAAGGAATCTTTGGGGGTTTTAGGAAAACGCTGTAAACTCAGTCATATATGATACTTTTTGCTGCGCCGGAATCATGTTCTTGAAACGTTAACTTTTCAGGGTGGCTGCGCAGCATGTCTCTTCAGGTGAGTCTTTCAAGTCTGTTGCTTGAGCTTAAGTTCGGGAAAGGCGGACGAACACCTCGAAAAGGCAATACTTAAAAAATAACTTTAGCAGCGATACGACGACTGCATCTTTTCCAAACTCTCCCTCAGAAGCCTGAATGAGCGCAGAAAACTATCTTAACCATCCTAATTTCGGCCTGCTTTTTAGAGTGTGTCTAGTCGGTAAGGGTCAGGAACTGTTTGCGACCCTGTACGCGCACCGGCTATTTTTCTTAGTTAACAATGATCCTGGCGGTCTCTCGTTCGAACCGATTGGGCGAGTAGAAGCCAAACAGCTCATTGAGCAACGGCTGCGAGTCATTCGCCGCACCGGTCAGCAAGTAGAGTATGACCGGTTGCAGAAGACCTACAAGCAAGCGTTCTGACGATGCCCTTTCAGTTCGATGCCTTATCTTCAGCTGACTTGCCGGCTCGTGTCGCAAAAATTCAGCGACTGATTCCGCCACAGGTGCGGCTGATTGCGGTCACTAAGACCTTTCCGGCAGCAGTGGTGCGAGCAGCCTACGCCGCTGGCCTACGAGAGTTTGCTGAGAACAAGGTGCAAGAAGCCCTGACAAAACAGGCAGAATTGGGCGATCTCACAGATGTCACCTGGCACTTCATTGGACACTTGCAATCTAACAAAACTCGCAAGGTGCTCGAAAGCTTTGACTGGGTGCACTCGATTGACAGCTTAAAGCTAGCAACTCGGCTCGACCGACAGGCAGCAGACCTCGGTAGGCAGCCTAACTGCTGCTTGCAGGTCAAGCTAGCACCTGACCCGACCAAGGACGGGTTTGACCCCGCCGAGCTAATGGCGGCGCTACCAGCACTAGATCAGCTTTGCCACTTAAACATTCAGGGGCTGATGGTGATTGCACCTTACGGGTTACAGCCTGAGCAGACCCAAGCAGTCTTCGAACGGGCTCAGGCGCTAGCAGCCAAAATTGAGCAGCAGGGCTGGCAGCGCATCACAATGAACGAGCTGTCAATGGGGATGTCAGACGATTTTGAGCTGGCGATCGCAGCGGGTGCTACGCTGGTGAGAATTGGCAGTGGCCTTTTTGGTCGCCGAAATTGACGCCTGGAAAGGCCGAAATTTCTTGAGAAAGCGCTATGTCAAAAAAAGCAATCAAAAAAGCTTGACATATTTTCTAAACCGTGGGGTAATGCTTGTGAATCTAGTCTTAAGACTAGGGAAAACTAAGCAGTCACTCCCGTTTTCCCATGCGTGTATATACTGAGTGAGATCCGTCAGCTAAACCAGCCGAAGTGCCGACATCTTTTGGAAACCCTCCAAATCTATCAGCAACTTTGATGACTGGGCCTGCTATTATACGGAGCTATTCATACGGACTTCTAACATCAGGGATCTCCCACTACAAAACATGCCTTTTGAAGCGGGTTGAATTTTTCGGAAATGCCTTAGTTTTATTGCCATAATTCTGCTGTGTTCTAAACATGTTCACGCAGTTTTTTGCCAAGTCGTCAACGTCGTAATGGAACACAAGTTATGAGCGGTCTTTTTGGAAAGATTAAGGACTTTGTCGGATTGAACGATCCGGCTGACTACGAGTACGAATACGAGGAAGAAGGCGAAGAGTATCAGAGCCTTTACGAAGAGGAAAATACCGAACCTGAGGCGATCGCCCCGCCAATTCCCCCTGAGGAAGTAGCTCGGCCCAGCCGTCGGCGCATCCGCGAGAGAGTTTTGTCAACTGATTCTGGAATGGTGTCAATGAATAACGTGATCGGTATGCCTGGCGCAATGAACGGCATGTCTGAAGTACTGGTGATGGAGCCCCGCACCTTTGAAGAAATGCCTCAGGCGATTCAGGCGCTGCGTGAGCGCAAGTCGGTCGTCCTCAACCTGACGATTATGGATCCTGACCAGGCGCAGCGGGCAGTTGACTTTGTCGCTGGCGGCACCTACGCCATGGACGGCCATCAAGAGCGCATCGGCGAGAGCATCTTCTTGTTTACACCTAACTGTGTTCAGGTGAGTATGCCGACTGAAGGCGAAGATGGATTCAGCGGCCAAGAGCCCATGAGTGCCCCGCGTCAGGCTGCGCCTACGCCAGCTTGGGCAACTGAGCAAGTCGCTCGGATGGCGTAGACGAGTTTGACTGCTGTTGAACACAGGGAAAGGCAAGTTTTCTTAAGCATTTCTATCCCCATCAGCTAAAGAACCGCCATGGAAGCTGGCATCGACGGCTGTATTCCAGGAACCATTCGCGGTATGCTGTGGGAGGAATTGCTAGAGGCGTCGTCTTTTGCCTGTAAGACTTGGCATCATTGGCGGCGGGGTAATGGGCGAAGCCCTGTTATCTCGCCTTCTTGCTCAGGGGCTATATGCACCTGAGGAAATCTTGCTGAGCGACCCGACTCCAGAGCGACAGCAGGTGCTCTCCGAGCAGTACTCCGTGCAAATAACAGGCAACAACCTTGAGGTGATCGAGGGAAGTCAGATCATTTTGCTGGCGATTAAGCCTCAGATATTCGAGCTGGTAGCCAAAGATTTTCAAGGCGTTCACTGCGAGACCCCGCCCTTAATTTTATCAATATTGGCCGGGCTGCCGCTAGCTAAGTTAGAAGCGGCTGTTCCCGGTTGGCCGGTAGTGCGGGCCATGCCGAATACGCCGTCGACTGTAGGCGCTGGCATGACGGCGATCGCCCTCGGTAGCCGGGCGCTACCCGAACACAGCGAGCTAGCCCATGAAATATTCTCAGCGGTAGGCCAGGTGGTGCAGGTGCCTGAAAGCATGATGGACGCGGTGACGGGCCTGTCTGGTTCGGGGCCGGGCTATGTGTCGATTGTGATTGAGGCGCTGGCCGATGGCGGCGTGGCGGCAGGTTTGCCTCGGGCGATCGCCAATCAGCTGGCGGTGCAAACCGTGCTAGGGACCGCCGAACTGTTACGGACTACCGGCATTCACCCTGCCGAGCTGAAAGACCGCGTCAGCAGCCCCGGTGGCACCACGATTGCGGGCATTGCCTGCTTAGAAGAGCTAGGGTTACGCTCAGCGCTGATTGAGGCGGTGCGGACGGCTAGTTCGCGATCGCGCGAGTTAGGCAAGGCCACCCAATAAGGCTTTCTTCGGCTATCTGCTTCTTCTAATCAATCCAATTTAGTCAGTCCTCTCAAACGCCCCGACAGCCCCCATAGCCTGCGCCCATGCCTCCAGAAGATACGCCCTACGAAAATTCAGAAGCAGCCAGCGGTGAGACGGCCCCTCCTAATGCTGAAACCGCTAATGCTGAAACCGCTCCAACGTCTCGGACACCGCTTGAACTACAGCGCGATCGCAGTCGGAGCAGCAGTCTGACCTCAGGGCAACCCTTGAGAAGCCCCTCGGCGGGCGCACAGGCAGATGTTGATCAGATGGTGCGTCAAGGGCTGCAAGAGCTAGAGAGCAAGCGGCGAGATTTGCAGCGAGAGATTGAGCAGCTAGAGCGGCGCAAAGAGCGGATAGCTATAGAAATGCGCTCTAGCTTTGCCGGTGTTTCTCAAGACATTGCCATTCGCGTACAGGGCTTTAAGGAGTATCTGGCCGGCAGCTTGCAAGATCTGGCTTCGGCTGCTGAACAGATGGACATCGCCCCGATTGCCCCTGAACCGGTGGCCCCAGCGACACCGGTAGCGCCGGCTTCAGAAGACACTGAGATTGTGCCTTTGGCAGCCCAACGATTTGCCGAGCAGCGCGATCGCATCAGCAGTCTGCTCGATCAATATCGGACTCGCCCCGATTATTACGGCCCGCCCTGGCAGCTACGCCGCACCTTTGAACCTGTTCATGCCGACCGAGTATCTAACTGGTTTTTTACCCAGGCTGGGCGCGGCGCGGTTAAGAGCATGGGTAGCCGTCTGCAAAATGTGCTGGTTGCGTCAGCCGCGATCTCCTGCCTGTATTCGATCTATGACCGTCGGCTCTGCGTGCTGGTGCTGGCAACGACCCCCGAGCGTCTGGGCGAATGGCGACGCTGGCTGCAAGATTGCCTGGGCATTGCCCGCGCCGACTTTGGCACGAATCGCGGCGTCATGCTGTTTGAAGCATCTGAGCCAATGACTCAGCGGGCCGAGCGCCTGATGGACAGTGGCCGCATTCCCTTTTTGGTCATGGATGAAGCGGAGGACAAAGTCAGCCTCTCACTGTTACAGTTTCCGCTGTGGTTAGGATTTGCCCCTGACCCGGCCAATCCGTCTACCGACTACGACTACTATTAGCTTTAAGACTAATCTTTAAGACAATTATTTAAGCGACTGCTATGTCTGGGTCTACTCTCGCGATATTGCTACTAGGGCTGCTGGGCGCGTACTTACTGGGCTCCATTCCGACGGGCTTTTTGCTGACAAAAGCGCTCCTGGGTGTAGATATTCGCGAGCATGGGTCTGGCAATACGGGCGCAACCAACGTGTTTCGGGTGGTCGGCAAAGCGGCAGGTACAGCGGCGCTGCTGATTGATCTGGTCAAGGGACTGCTAGCAGTAACGGGGATGATTTGGTTAGTAGCGACCGCGCTGCGCGGCCAGATACCGCTAGCCTGGGAGCCATGGACTCACGTGCTGGCGGCATTTTTAGCTTTGTTAGGCCATAGCAAGTCGGTGTGGCTGGGTTTTACGGGCGGCAAGTCGGCAGCGACTGGTCTGGGCGTACTGCTAGCGTTGGCCTGGCCGGTTGGTTTAGGAACGGCTGCGGTCTTTGCGGTGGCCTTGGGTGTTTCGCGGACGGTTTCGGTCGGTTCGATCGCAGCCGCTCTATCGGCGACCGTTTTTATGCTAGTGACTCAGCAGCCAACAGCCTATGTTTTGTTAGCGATCGCCGGTGGCTGCTATGTGGTGTATCGCCATCACAGCAATATTGCTCGCCTGTTTGCTGGCACCGAACCTAAGACGTTTGGCAATTAGGATTGCGATCGCGTTTCAGCACAGTCACCGCAGTACGTATCTAGACACTCGCGCAGCTGCTGCGGATCAAACAGCACCGGTAAGAAGTGAATGCTGTTGACTTCTTTAAAGTAAAAAAGAATCGGGACAGAAGGCCAAAATACCTGCCAGTTTAGCCACTCAGCATAGGGAAAAGTCTTCAGCAAGCGATCATTTCGCCTGACTTCCAGGTCGGTGGGGGTAAAGACAAGCCGAATGGTGGTGCTCTGATAGAGCAAGAAGAGACCTAATAAGGCTAGAGCAAGACCCAGTCCTAGCTGAATGAACAGGACCGGTAGGGAAAGTAGAACAATGCCAATCGGTAGCCTGTAGCTAGGATTGAGCGTAATCGAGGCGGCTGGTGCGGTCGTCATAGAAATTACCTCTCAAGCTAAAAACAAAACGGTAGCTAAAAACGGCAGCTGTGAGCTACTTACCGATAAAGGCGCTACCGGTGCCCTGGAACATCAGCCAAGACATAAAGAAATTCGTCACAAAAATTGCCAATAAGGAGGTGACGACAGCCGTCGTCGTCGATTGCCCCACGCCCTTAGCGCCGCCCGTCGTCGTCAGTCCCCAGCTAGAGCCGACAACCGCGATCAAAATGCCAAAGACCACGGCTTTAATTAAAGAACTGGCCAAATCCCAAATGGTGAGAAAGTTACGCGCTGAGGTGATAAATACGCTCGAAGAAATACCGTAGAGGGTGGTTGTGACGAGCAACCCTCCCATCATACCGGTGATAAAAGACAGCACATTCAGCAGTGGCAGCATCAGGGCACAAGCAATTACCCGGGGAATGACCAGATAGTCTACGGGATCACTCTTCAGCATTTGCAAGGCATCAATTTGCTCTGTTACTCGCATAGTGCCGATTTCGGCGGCAAAGGAGGAGCCCACCCGACCGGCAATCACCACAGCCGTCAGCACCGGTGCTAGCTCTCGCGATAGGGTCAGGGCCAAAATGCCGCCAATCGCACTCGTCGCCCCAAAGTTGATAAATTCCCTGGCTACCTGAATTGTAAAGACCATCGCAACGAACAGCGCCGTCACCAGAGAAATAATGAGAGACTGCGGCCCGACTGCGGCCATCTGCTCAATGGTATTGCGGCGATGAATAGGCCGGGATATGACATGAATCAGCACCTGCCCGCCTAGAAAAATAGCCGCCAGTAGCCGCCGTAGCCAAAGTGTGAGATTAGCGGGAAGAAGGGAGCGGTTCATGAGAATCGTTTACAGGACTTAGCAACGATGTTTTATGAAAATTTAAGATTTCTCAAGGACGCTGGGGTTCGCAAAATACATCCTCTATGGTGATCGGTAGGCGGTGATCGGTAGGCGGAGCGAAATCAGCGTTGCAAGGTCTAATCTTACATGCTTGGCTCCTTCCCTGCGGGTTGGTATGGCCTTGGAAGACTGAACCGCTAAACGCAACTGAAAGGAAGGAACGCAGCGTTCCTCTGTCATTTATGGCTACCTTATTACATTTTCTCCGGTCGCTGGTGGTTACCTTGCTAGCTGGCTTTTTGCTCTCGATTTTCGCTCTGAGTACTTTGATGGGCGGGCTGCTGGTACTGCAAGCGTCGCCTGTTGCCTCAATCGCTCAGCCCTGCTATGTCCAGGCCAGTTGGTTCTTGGCAGTCTTTGGCGGGGGCGATCGCCTCGAAGGCATGGTCGTCATTGCCGTCACTATCGGCGTCGTCACTGCTCTGCTGGGTGGCTTTAGCGCCTATAAGCGGAGCCAACGCTCCGAGTGGCACCTGGCTATGTCTAACGTGACTAAAGACTAGCTCCGTTTTTAGCTGCCTAATGTTGACTGCTCTAAATTAAGTGGGTTGGTAGCGATAAAGACTCCCTGAATCTTGCAAAAAAACCTATGCTAGTAAGCAGTGTTTTGCAGAAACAACTTAGGTTCTATGGGTTTTTCCCGCCTCCCTGGCTTTTTGTGGCGTTTTTTTCGGGGCCGCTACCGCGCAGTACCGCAGGTCTTCATATTGCTTCAGCGACAGCCATACCGAACGCGGTTAGTGGCTGTTTTTTTGATCTGCTGGTTTGGCATTAGCGCTTCTGCTCCCCCGGCCCTGGCTCAGCCTGTCAACTCGATTCAGCCCTATCTAGACCGGGTTGCCGAAGAGGTGACTGAGTTCACCCTTGACAACGGCATGAAATTTATCGTGCTAGAGCAGCACGAGGCTCCTATCGTCTCGGTGATGCTCTATGCCAATGTCGGCTCGGCCTACGAAGAAGACGGGAAAACGGGCATTGCTCACTATCTGGAGCATTTAGCTTTTAAGGGGACTACCCGCATCGGTACCCGCGACTATGCTGCTGAGAAAAAAGCACTGGACAAGCTCGATCAGGTTTTTGACCAGCTGCTGGCGGCAGAGGCCGCTGGCGATGAGGCTAAGGCAGCTGAGCTGCGATCGCGCTTTGAAGACATTCAGGCAGAAGCCGCGAGCTATGTCGAACAAAATAAGTTTGGTCAAATTATTGAGCAGACGGGGGGCACTGGGCTAAACGCGACCACCTCTGCCGATGCCACCCGTTACTTTTACAATCTGCCTTCTAATAAGCTAGAGCTGTGGTTTTCACTCGAATCTGAGCGCTTCCTCGACCCTGTTTTTCGAGAGTTTTACAAAGAAAAAGAGGTGATCTTAGAAGAGCGCCGGATGCGCGTTGATAATTCACCGATCGGCCAGATGGTGGAGCGGTTTTCGGAAGTTGCCTTTACCAACAATCCCTACCGTCGTCCGGTAATCGGCTACATGGAAGATCTGCGCAAGGCGACCCGCGCTGATGTGCAGGCATTTTTTGACCAGTACTACGGCCCAAGCAACCTGATTGCCGCCGTCGTTGGCGACGTTGACCCCAACCAGGTCAAGCAGCTAGCTGAGGCTTATTTTGGCCGCTACCAGTCTCGCACTACGCCGCCCGAGCTAGTCGTTGACGAAGCTGAGCAGCAACAGCCGAATAGCTTTACCCTGGAGCTGATCTCTCAGCCCTGGTATTTGGAGGGCTACCACCGGCCAGGAATTAATGACCCGGATCATGTCGTCTACAGCATGATCGACAGCATCTTAACGGGCGGACGCACGGCTCGCCTGTACAAGGCACTGGTGGAGCCACAAATCGCGCTGGATGTGGGTAGCGCAAATGGATTTCCGGGTGATCGCCAACCGACAGTCCTACTGCTGTACGGTCTGACTGCTCCGGGGCACACAGTAGAGGAGCTAGCCGTCGGCGTAGAAGCCGAACTCACCCGTTTACAGCAGGAGCCCGTAGACGAAGCTACCCTAGAGCGGGTAAAAACCCAGGCCAGAGCTGGCTTATTGCAACAGCTAGATTCTAACCAGGGCATGGCCAGCCTGCTGAGCGAATACGAAGCCAAGACCGGCGACTGGCGCAATGTTTTTGCAGAGCTTCAGGAGATTGAAGCGGTTAGTGCTGCCGATGTGCAGCGCGTAGCCCAAGCAACCTTTCGCCCGGCCAATCAAACCGTGGGCAAGCTGATTTCTGCGGGCCAGACCGCACCTGCTCCGCCGCCAAGTGATGTTTCGCCAGTGCCGCCAGCAAGCCCCGACTCATCCCCCGATCAATCTACCGGTCAAACGGCTGAGCCCTCGACGGAGCCCGCTAGCTCCCCCCCATCTGAGACCATGCCCGACGCGAAAGCAACCCCTGTGCCTAAGACAGTTCGGTAAGCGGCTCAATCGTTCCATTCAATCATCCAAAGTCATTCAGCGAGTCATCAAGAAAATCTATGGGTTTGATCTCACGGCGCACGCGCAAACGTCTTTTGCCCCTGCTGTTTTTAGCGGCTGCTACTCTTTCGGTGCTGCTGACCTTAGGCTGGTCTGAGCCCGCTCAGGCAATAGAGGCCAAGCCTTACGATGAGCTGGTTTTTCCGCCTTTGGGAGACATTCAGATCCCTGAGTATGAGCGCTACGCACTAGACAACGGTCTGGTGGTTTACCTGATGGAAGATCACGACTTGCCCTTAGTCAGCGGCTCAGCGACTTTTCGCACGGGTAGCTACCTGGTGTCTCCAGAGCAGGTTGGGCTAGCGGATATTGCAGGCGAAGCGATGCGTTTGGGCGGTACAGCCACTCATTCGCCCGACGAACTCAGTCAGATGCTGGAGCAGCGAGCTGCTTCTGTAGAAACCGGCATTAGCGATACGGCAGGCAGCGCCAGCTTTTCTACCCTGAGCGAAGATCTCGCTGAAGTCTTTAATCTGTTTGCGGAAGTCATTGTTCGTCCGACCTTTAATGAGGAACAGGTAGCTTTGATCAAAAGCCGCACAGCCGGGGGAATTGCCCGCCGCAACGACTCGCCTGATGATATTGCCTCACGAGAATTTCGCAAACTGGTTTACGGCGATGAGAGCCCCTATGCTCGCACGGTAGAATATGCCAATTTGGAGAATATTAGCCGTGAAGATGTGGTGGAGTTTTACCAGCAGGCGCTGAGACCTGAAGACACGATTTTAGGAATCGTCGGAGACTTTGACCCGGCTCAGATGAAGGCGCTGATCGATAGCACATTAGGGCAGTGGAAAAGTGGGGAAGCTGTAGCGGCGAGCGAGCCACCACCAGGCGAACAGCAGACAGCTGGTCTATTCGTGGTAGATCAGCCTCAGCTGACTCAGAGCTACATTCAAATTGGGCATATTGGCGGTGAGCTAAGTAGCCCTTACTATGCGCCTATGGCCGTTCTCAACGAAGTGCTAAATGGCTTTGGGGGCCGGTTGTTCAACGAGATTCGCTCGCGGCAGGGGCTGGCCTATAGCGTCTACGCTTTTTGGAGCCCTCGCTATGACTACAACGGTCTATTTATCGGCGGTGGCCAAACGCGCTCTGAGGCGACAGTGCCCTTTATTCAGTCGATGTATAAAGAGCTAGAAAGAGTGCGCCAAGAGCCGATTACTGAGACAGAGCTAGCCTTTGCTAAAGACTCGGTGCTGAACAGCTTTGTCTTTAACTTTCAAACGCCGAATCAAACCCTGTCGCGGCTGATTCGCTACGAATATTACGACTACCCGTCGGATTTTGTCTTTCAGTTTAGAGACCAGGTAGAAAGTGCGACGACTGAGCAGGTGCTGGCGGCGGCACAAGCAACGCTGGTGCCTGACAAACTCATCACCCTTGTAGTGGGAGATATGGCTGGGATGAACCCCGCGCTGGCGACTTTGGGCGCTGAGATTACCCCGGTTGACATCACCATTCCAGAGCCGACAGCTCAGCTATGACGGTTGTATCGCTGAGACAGAAGCCAGCTTGTTTGTGAGTCTCGGTTTAGCAGGCCAAACCAGTTCACCTGTTAGGCTCTGCGCTAGGACACGATCCCTTTAAAATTGCCTGCCAGCAAAGCCGATGTACTAACACCGTTGCCAATCGGCTTCGAGGTCTAAAAGTGGTTGCTGCATAGGACTCGGCTGGAGGTCGCTCAGCCAACGTTACAAACCATGAACGACAGTCTACCCATGCTCGCGATGGATGCAGAAGCCTTTAGCCAACTGTAGCTTTGGCCACAGAGCTGGCTGCATTAGCGATCGCTAGAACCGCTATGTGCTGAGGGCTAAATGGCTAGCCGTCGTCGTACGTAGGCGTAGCCTTCTCTGCGAGTCTGCATCAGACGACGGCCATACAAGCAGTTGTGGCTCAACTAACGTAGTAGAAAGGTTCGCTCGAAGATATGCCACGGTGATGCTGACGGCACTTCGATATCGCCGCCCTGTCTGGAGACGTACATTTTCGCGACTTCGGTATTTTTTAATGCCTTAGAGTTTTGGAATTCTGAGTCAGTGTTAGGGGCGAGCTATCGGTATTGGGGCCAACCAATGCCGGTAGCGGCTAAATTTTTCGAGGTAGTTAGGCGATCGCACCTGCACCCGCAACAGACGGAGGTGTGATCGCGTAAACAGTAGCGTATCAGCCCTTTTAAAGAGCATCAACTATCCGATACAGGGAATCTTGATAAATACGCAGGCATTCACTAGCGCAAATAAAAGGGCTTCGTCATCAGCGCTCACAGATTGCGAAGCGGTGATAAGTGTAACTGGCGTATCACATCAAAAATTCTTAAAACAAGTAATTGCCGTGGGCACTTTTCTAAACGGATCTATTGCACAAAATATTGCACGGCTAGTATTCGAAGCAAGCAAGATTCTTCCAATATTTGGACTTCATTATCTGAGAACAGAGTACGTTCAGACACTTCCTCAAAGGCGTGCTAAGGGGAATGCCGTTCAAGATCTTCAGCTAGGAGAGATGAAGAAAATTCCTATTTTTTTACCTCCGATTCAGAGCCAAGAAAGGTTTTCTGTAGCTTGCGAAAAGATAGAACAACTGCTTGAACATAATTTAGGCAGAGAAGCTCATGAACTAGACAGTCCTAAGTTTCTGTTGAAGAATTATGCGGCCAAAGGTATCTGTTGTTGGGGTTCAGGGGGCTGAATTTTGGCAGCGAGTAATTTAGCCAGAAGTAGATTGGGCCTACGTTTTGATAAAACCACCGGTTGTAGATGCTGAAGCGCCATTCGAACAATTTGCTCGCTGGGCAACCCATGTTTTGGCAGCGTCCGAAACCATTGCGGAAAATGTACCCAAACCACGTTAGGCAGTTCTAAAGCGAGTACTTGCAATAGCCCCAAGGCAATAGCATTGAGATTGACGAAGCGCTCAAATGCTTCAACTTTAATGGCAACCTTTGCCTGGAAATCGGCATCGAAGTCAGCCAAGATAAGATTCTTGGGCCAGCCAGAGGCTCTGGTCATAGAGCGCAACCAGAAGCGATAGTCAAAGCCCCCAAGCAACTGAACTAATGAGCGAAAGCTGACCTCAATTTTGAACCGCCAGCCATAGGCTTCAATCACTTGCGCTCCGGTGAGTGTGGTGTCACTAGAGAGCAAAATAATCTGTTTGCCATTGGGCAGTTGCGTGAGCACGAACAACACTAATTCATCAGGACTGTCCCAATAGAATTTAAAGCACTGATAGTACACGGTTTGACGTTGACCATAGAGCCAAACGGCTGCTTGAGAGCAGGCATCCATCGGGGCAAATAGCTCTCTGAGTTTTATGTCAGAACCCCAGACTCTGGGCCGACCGGGTCCACGAATATCCGAATTGGCTGAAAAGTCGGCATGCGCCACGGTGGAAATCGCCGCTCGGCTGATCAAATGTAAACCCTGCGCTCGAAACGGTCTCAACACCTTCGCCGAAGCATAGT
>NZ_NRTA01000004.1 GCF_002286735.1 Leptolyngbya sp. BC1307 | reverse complement strand
CCAGCCGATAAAGACAAATCGGTCGCGCTTTAGCCAGTCGTCGAGAACGTCAAACCGTCCCCGCCCGGCGGGCGCTTGTCCCATTGCTATAGTCATTTTAGAATCCTCTTTAGTTGGCGCTTAATAGGGATTAAGTCCTTTGTATCTAAAATTGGGTCCACCGGGGGCAGACGCAGCCTCAGATGCTGGTGAATCGAACCCCGGAAGATTCGGAGCGATCCATAACCAGGCAGCTAGAAATCACTGCCATAAAGGATTTTGGCATGTAACCATCATAAAGACAGATCACTTTTTTTACAATCTGTCATGTAAATTCTCAGATTGCTTTCCGAGCGAAAATCGCCCGCATTTCCCGGCTATGAGCTGAAACAGCCGCCGGCTTTCGCCCTCTAAAATCTGGTCAAGCCCTTTGCTGTCAGTGGATACATCCGGCAAGGGGTCTCGGCCACCTGAGTGAATAATAAACTTTTCCGAAAGAATAAGTAAAACGGTTAACAGACCGGTTAGCTGGGCGCGTCTACTTACCGGTCACCCTGCTTTTGCGTCCCTTTTTCCTCCCCTGATCTCGCTGAGCGTTCACAGCGCCTCGCTGTTTGGTCGCTATCTGAGAATGTTTCGGTTTGTAAATGGCCCGGTTGCTAAACCAGATTGCTCAGTAGATACGGGAGCAAAGCCGATATCATAAGATTTAAGTATCCCTGCCGATTAGCAATAGGCTACATGCAGCCTGTGTCAGTCTGCTGGCGTAACGCTATATGGGCTGTCTGATCTGGGCGAGTCCTTACCTTATTACTTTGTTATATATGGCTGCTTCTAAAACACCTGCTAAAACTTCTGGCCAAACGGTCTTGCAACGAGAGATTTTAGGCGCGCGGCGTCCGAGTAACTACTTCTGGGCGGCGGTGACTGCTGTGGGGGGCATCGGCTTTTTTCTAGCCGGGGTGTCTAGCTATCTGCACACTAACCTGCTGCCGTTTTCCGATTTGCCCGCTCAGCTAGTGTTTATTCCGCAGGGCATTGCGATGGGCTTTTACGGCCTGGCGGCGATTTTGCTGTGTACTTATCTATGCCTGATCATTGTTTGGAATGTGGGCAGCGGCTACAACAAGTTTGACAAGGAGGCAAAGGAAGCGCAGATCTTCCGGCGTGGCTTTCCTGGGGAAAATCGGAAGATTGACCTGCGCTACCCGCTAAAGGATTTGCTGGCCGTCCGCGCTGAGATTAAAGAAGGGCTGAATCCCAAGCGATCGCTCTACCTGAAAGTAAAGGGCAAAGGCAATATTCCCCTGACCCGAGTCGGGCAGCCGATTTCTCTGGCCGATTTAGAAAACCAGGGGGCTGAATTAGCCCGGTTTTTGCAGGTACCGCTAGAGGGCCTGTAAAACGCTCAAGAGAACGCCTGGAACGAACGCCCTGAAGGCACCCTTAGAACAAATTGACTGACTGGCTGCAGCGTCAGCGCATTGAACGGCCTCTCGTCCTATGGCAAAATAGGCCCTCATTATCATCAGCGACACAAGTATTAGCAACATAAGGAACAATCATGATACTAGGAATACATTCGCGAGCG
Organism: Leptolyngbya sp. BC1307; assembly: GCF_002286735.1. Classification (GTDB taxonomy): domain Bacteria; phylum Cyanobacteriota; class Cyanobacteriia; order Phormidesmidales; family Phormidesmidaceae; genus Phormidesmis. The sequence continues at coordinate 197,421 of NZ_NRTA01000004.1, read as the reverse complement.
CGGTGGAGCGTTCTGGTTGCGATTGCGCTGCTTTTAGGTAGCTGTAGCGGTGCGGAGCCTCCCGCCGCCGAAGCGCCAGCCGCACCCACTGCCGCCATGCCTGCTGCCCCCGATGCGGCTGAGCTTACCGCCGGGCTGGCTAAGCTAACGGGTAAAGCCACCGTAGAAATCGTGGTTGACGGGAGCCCGATTACGATCGAGGTAGATGGCGATCTGGCCCCTTACACCGCCGGTAATTTTGTCGATCTGGCTGAGAAGGGGGTGTATGACGGCACTGTGTTTCACCGGGTGGTGCGATCGCCTGAGCCTTTTGTAGTCCAAGGCGGCGACCCGCAGAGTACTGACCCTAACGTGCCAGTCAGTCAGCTTGGTACCGGTAGCTATATAGACCCTGCCACCGGTCAGCCCCGGCTAATACCCTTGGAGATTTTGCCTGAGGGGGCCGATCAGCCTGTGTACGGTCAGACTTTTCTGGAGGCGGGCGTTGATGCTGAGCCCGCTTTGACCCATCGGCGAGGAGCTATAGCGATGGCGCGTTCTGGCGTTAATACGGCCTCTGCGCAGTTTTATATCACGCTAGCAGATGTCACCTTTTTAGACGGTGACTATGCGGTGTTTGGCTATGTCACCGCTGGCATGGACGTGGTTGATGAAATTGAAGCGGGTGCTGTGATCGAGTCAGTGACGGTGACCGCTGGTGCAGACAACCTGGTACTACCCGCAAGCGGTAAAGCGGCAGCAGAATAGAGTTGCTAGTCGCTTTGATGAGAGGCGGTCACGTTCGCTATATGCTCAAGTGAAAGATTCGCCTACTGTAGTCGTGACAGGTCTCGGCCTGACCACAGCGCTAGCGCCGACAGCGCTGACGACTTGGCAAAAACTAATGGCTGGTGAAAGTGCGATCGCGCTTCGCCAGCCTTTTTTAGATCTGGCCCCAGGTCCGCTGGCGATGGGAGGGAAGCGACCTGTGGATCTGAGGGCGCTGACGCGGCGGGTGGTGGGTGAGGCTTGGGTGGATGCGGGGTTGGAGAGAGGAGAAGGGGAAAAGGGAGAAGGGGAAAAGGGGAGGATTGCCTGTGGGGTGGTGATGGGGTCTAGCCGGAGCTGTTTGCGGGACTTGGAGACGATGGCGGGTGAGCAGCGGGCAATGCCGGGACAAGTGAGGGGCGATTGGCTGGCGGCGTTGCCTTCCGAACCGGCTTTGGTGGCGGCGCGGCGCGTGGGGTGTGAGGGGCCGGTATTAGCGCCGATGGCGGCTTGTGCGACTGGGGTTTGGGCGATCGCACAGGCGGCAGATCTGATTCGCACCGGGCAGTGCAGCCGGGTGGTGGCGGGGGCGGTGGAGTCGCCGATTACGCCGCTGACGCTGGCAGGGTTTAGAAAAATGGGGGCGCTGGCGGCGACGGGCTGCTATCCGTTTGACCGGCGGCGGGAGGGGTTTGTGCTGGGGGAAGGCGGCGCGGCGCTAGTACTGGAGTCGGCGGCGTTGGCAGAGCGACGCGGGGCGCGGGTGTATGGGCAGATTTTGGGGGCGGGCCTGACCAATGACAGTCACCATCTGAGTTCGCCTGATCCGCGCTATGGCATGGCTAAGCGGGCGGTGGCGCAGTGTTTGCAGCGCAGTGGGCTAAGCCCGAGTGAGATTGATGCGGTGCATGTTCACGGCACGAGCACAGCGCTTAATGATCGGATGGAGGCGAGCTTAATTGAGCAGATTTTTGGCCGGGAGATGCCAGTGATGGCGACGAAGGGGGCGACCGGGCATACGTTAGGGGCTTCTGGGGGAGTGGCGATCGCTCTCAGCCTGCTCGGTTTACAAGCGCAGCAGCTGCCGCCCTGTACCGGGTTATGTCAGCCCGATTTCGATCTAAATTTTGTCCGACAGGCAAGGACGACGGCGCTGCAGCACATGCTCTGCTTTAGCTTTGGGTTTGGCGGGCAGAATGCGGTGCTGGCATTAGGCCGGATATAGGCAGAGAGAATAGCCGCCCCGTACTTTCTCACGAATTTTTCATTTGCTTTTGGGCCAATTCGCTATTATTTAGCACACCAGGAAAACAACAAAGTCGAAAATTAGTCGCTGAGCGTTTTCTGGTAGAGAGGCTACATCATCTTGCAAGTTGCTAAGATCAGGCATTCTCATGTCCTCTGTTCTTCTGATATGAGTCAATATTCAGAACTGAGTTCCTGAAAGGTCGGTCACGTTTTACAGCATTGCCAAGCGCTCACGGATGAGTTTGGCCTGCTTCTCTGCCTCAGCCAGTGCGTCTCTTGCGCCCTGCACTACCTCTACCGGAGCTTGGTTAACAAAGCCCTGATTGCTTAAGCGCCCGCCGAGAGATTTCATTTCGCCTTCAGCCTTACCCAGATCCTTTTCTAACTTGGCTCTCAGCGCCTCTACATCTACCACGCCCGTTAGTGGGATTAGCACCTGCACGGTGCCGGTTACGCCCGCAAACATTTTCCGCTGGTCTTTATTCAGGCTGCCAGTTGGCTTGGCTTTGGAGTCAGCCCTGATAATTTCAGCGGGGGTCACGCCCGTGGGTGCGGGGCTCATGTCAGGCGATTCGCCACTGCTGGCCGTGGCCTGGCTGGTCGGCTTTCCGGTCACTTCTACCCAGGCTTGATTGAGTTCGGCGATCGCGCGATCGCGTTTCTCAGCCGTATAACCCTTCTGCGCTACAAACCGGACGACATAGATAACGCCAACCAGCTGAAACAGTCCTGCGAGACCCGGCAAATCATCAATGGCATCGAGCATGGAGCCAAATACCTTGATGGTCATGAGGCTGCCTAAGAGAATTGCCAGAGAAAAAGCAGGCTTTTTGTAGTCGCTGAAGAAGCTGCCGAAGTAGTGCGTCGGCTGGTCTAAAAACTGTGATATTGCGTCGGACAACCGCTGCCAGAGAGAGGTGGCCTGAAGGTTGGGCGGGTTGCCTATTTCAACCATTTCTTCGGCCTCTGCGATCGCCAATGTCTCAGCTGTAGTCTCATGCGCTGGTGCAAAGTCGGTATCGCCAATAGATAGGCTTTCCACCCTCGCCATCTCTTGAATGTAGGAGCGGGTGGCCTGGAGGATTTGCAGCTCAAGGTCGCTATCTGTCTTCAGCAGCGTCTCAATTTTGGCAGAGGGCTTAATGCCCGCCTCAGCTCGCAGATTGCGAATGGTGCGGATGGTATCAATCAGCAGCTCAAACTGCGCTTCTAAATCCGGGTCGATCTGCTGAGCATCGGCCATCGGATAGCGCTGTACGGCTAAACAGTCAGCCGTCTCCCCACTCGTTGAAGCACCCGTGAGCGTATGCCACAGCTCCTCAGTGATGTGCGGCATAAAAGGATGTAGCAGCTTGAGAATGCCCTCCAGCACATAGGCCAAAGTTTGCTGAGCCGTGTACTTAGTCTCGCCGTCGCCGTAGAGTCGGGGTTTGACTAGCTCAATGTACCAGTCGCAAAAATCACCGCGTGTAAATTCGTATAGCTCTTTAGCTGCTTCGCCCATGCCGTAGTCGTCTAGCTGCTGGCGCGATCTTTCAATCGTCTGGTGATAGCGCGAGAGAATCCATTTATCCGCCAGCTCTAAAGGATCCTCACCGCTGCCTGGCGTTCCCAAGATAGCGGGCGTCTGGCCGTCGAGATTCATCATCACAAACCGGGAGGCATTCCACAGCTTATTGGTAAAGTTGCGCGAGGCTTCTACCGCCGAAGATTCATCGGTTTTGCGGTCATAGTCCAGGCGAATATCTTGCCCGGCTCCAGCAACTTCGCGCACCAGCGTATAGCGCAGCGCATCGGTGCCGTATTTATCAATCAGCACCATTGGGTTGATGCCGTTGTTTTTAGACTTTGACATCTTTTGACTATTTTCATCTCGCACCAGGCCGTGGATATACACCGTGTCAAACGGCATTTGGCCGGTGAAGTGCCCGGCCATCAGGGTCATGCGGGCTACCCAGAAGAAAATGATGTCGAAACCCGTGACTAGCGTTTGGGTCGGATAGTAAAACTGGTAGTCGGGCGCGTCGGTATCGGGCCAGCCCAAAGTAGACATCGGCCAGAGTCCGGAAGAAAACCAGGTATCCAGCACGTCTGGGTCTTGACGCAGCTCTACCTCGTGGCCCGTTTCCTCAGCGGCTCTATTCAGGGCTTCGGTTTCGTTCATCGCCACGACAAAAGGCGTATTGTCGGTGATTTCGCCGTTGGTTTCGCTGACGATATACCAGGCCGGAATTTGGTGGCCCCACCACAGCTGGCGAGAGATACACCAGTCTTTCAGGTTCACTAGCCAGTCACGGTAGACTTTTGTCCAGCGGTCGGGCACAAACTGAGGGTCTTGCTGCTCATCTAGGGCAATCAGGGCTTTATCGGCCAGCGGGCGAATTTTGACAAACCACTGGGTAGAAATCAGCGGCTCAACGGGGACTTTGCCGCGATCGCTGTAGGGCACCGAATGCCGATAGTCTTCTCGCTTCACCAAAAAGCCTTCTGACTCCAGGCGGTCTACGATGCGATCGCGCGCCTCAAAGCGGTCTATGCCGGCAAACTCACCCGCATTTTCATTCAGCGAGCCGTCTTTATTAAGAATATTGATTACCGGCAGATGGTGCCGCTTACCCATCTCGAAATCATTCGGGTCGTGAGCGGGCGTCACCTTCACGCAGCCCGTACCAAACTCCAGATCGACAAATTCATCGCCAATAATCGGAATTTCGCGTCCCATAATTGGCAGCGTTAGCGTTTGGCCAATCAGGTGCTGATAGCGCTCATCGTTCGGATTGACCGCCACCGCCGTATCGCCCAGCATGGTCTCAGGCCGGGTCGTCGCCACCTCCACTGAGCCTTCACCGCTGCTCAGCGGATAGCGCAGATGCCACAGATGGCCGTCAACTTCTTTGTTTTCTACTTCTAGATCAGACACGGCTGACTGGCTGGCCGGGCACCAGTTCACCATGTAGCTGCCCCGGTAGATCAGCCCTTCGTTGTAAAGACGGTTAAAGGCGGTAAGCACAGCTTTCGAGAGCCCTTCATCCATCGTGAAGCGCTCACGCGACCAGTCTACCGAAACGGCCAGTTTCCGCAGTTGGTTGACAATCGTGCCGCCCGATTCGGCCTTCCACTCCCAGGCCCGCTCTAAAAACTTTTGCCGTCCGACGGCTTCTCGGGTTTTGCCTTCGTCAGCGAACTGACGCTCTAATATCGTTTGCACAGCGATGCTGGCATGGTCAGTACCGGGTAGCCACAGCGTATTGCGCCCTTTCATTCGCTGGTAGCGGACGACCGTGTCGATCAGCGTATGTTCAAAGGCGTGGCCCATATGCAGGCTGCCGGTGACATTGGGTGGCGGCATCATTACGCAAAACGGCTCGCCGCCCCGACTCGGATCAGCTTTGAAGACTTCTTGGGCTTCCCAGTATTCCTGCCATTTTGTCTCGGTCGCGGTGGGATCGTACTGGCTAGCTAGGGTCGGTGTGGTGGCGGTCATTGCAGGTGGGGTGCGGATACGGTCAGGTAAATGGTAGCAGTGATTTGAGCCTTCATGCGGTCAGGCTAGCAACTCGAACTGGCAAAAGCCAGCGGCGGGCACAATTGAAAAAGGCACCGGGCGTCGTCTTGCGATCGCCCAGTGCCCTTCCCGTCATTTTTATTCAGTAAAAACCAGCCTGAGAGTGAAAGTCTGCTTTACTCAGCCGGTGTAGCCGTCGAAGTAGGCGCAGACTCATTGCGCTGCTCTAAAATTGCCCGCTGCCGCTCGCGCAAAGATTCCGCCTGGCTATTGATCCGACGGCCCTGGTTACGGTAGAAACCGGCATCCACCACGCCTGCCCCATTTAGAGCACCAGCCTGATGAAAAATATCCCAAATATCCATATCCGAGCCGAGAATGCCGTCATTCGAATCAGCTGATTTGAAGTCTTCAGCAGTATTGGCAATGCCAGAGTCTTGAGCGGTCGCTGGCGCTGAGACCACGCCCACCATACCCAGGGCCAAACCTGCGCCCATCAGCCGAACCAACAGGGTATTCATCCGTTCACTCTCCAAAAAAGTTTCTAGTTAAGCCACAAGCCGCCGGGTCTTAGACACCAAGCCTTGGTTTTCTTTAGTTTACCAATGACTCTGTCATTCACCCCATAATCTGTGCCGGTCTTCAAGTCGGCCTTCAGGCAATCCGACGACTGATCAGCGGGCGAATCGTCAGCAGGGCAGTGGCACTAAAGACCAGCAGAATGCCTAGAGCCAGGCCCAAACTAATGTCGCCGAAGGGCGCTTGCATCACAATGCTGCCAAAGCTCCAGTCTGAGTGGAGATAGATGTAGCGAATCGGCTCAATGGCGTAGCTCAGCGGGTTAAGACTAGCGACTACCTGTAGCCAGGTCGGCATAAAAGACAGCGGCACCAGCGCCGTACTCGCAAACAGCAGCGGCAAATTGGTGATAAAGATAACGGCTAGCAGCTCAATGTGGCCGGGTAGGGCAAAGGCTAATCCCAGACTCAAGGCCGTCACGCCAAATACCAGCGTCAGCACGATCAGCGTTACCAATAGCAAACCGCCCGGACCAGGCAATCCGGCTCCAAGCACCGCGCTTAGCGCCACAATCGCCGTGGTCTGAATCAGGCTCATGGTGCCAATAAACAGCGCCGAAGCGACCACAATCGAAAAGCGGGAGGCCAGCGGCGCAACCAGCAGCCGATTGAGAAAGCCAAACTCGCGGTCAAACATCACGGGTAGACCCGCGTTTAACGCGCCAGCAAAGGCCGTAAAAACGATAATGCCTGCCCCTAAAAACTGGCCATAGTTCTGGCTTTCGCCAAAGAGACCTTTAGGCACATTTTGAAAGAGCGCGCCGAATAGAATGAGCCACATCAGCGGCTGAATCACGCCTGCGACCAGTGTGGTCGGGCGGCGCTGAAGCTGAATGAATAGACGGCGGGTGAGCGCCGTTGTCTCCTGGATAAATTCACTGATGCCAGGGGAAGGCAGCGCTGGAGCGATCGCGCTGTCAAGATTAGAAGTAGGGGTGATAGATTGACTCATCGGTTTACTCAGGTTTGCTGAGGTCAAATCTGTAGGGCTAGCTCTAGGCTAACGCAGCCGGGCTGAGTTATGCGATTAGCTTATCTAACCGCGCCTATCGCATGCTCTGCTTGCGCTCTTTCTTCACGTCGCGCTGGCCCACAGCGGCCATTTCGGCATCCATCAAAGTCCGGCCAGTTGCAGCTAAGTAGACATCGTCCAGGCTGGGCTGAGACTGAGAGATGCCAAAAGTCGGTAGGCCCGCTGCTTTCAGAGCTGACTGAACTGCGGCCAGCGCATCTGCCTCTTTATCAACGACTAAGTTTAAGGAATTTCCCTGAGCGCTGTTGACAATGACTTCTTGGACAACGGGCAGCGCGGCCAGTAAATCGCGGGCGCTGCTGGCTTCCTCGTCGTCGGTAAATTCTCGAATGCGGAGAGTGATGCGATCGCCCCCTACTTCAGCTTTTAGTGCTGTTGGCGTTCCGGTAGAGATCACCTTTCCTTTGTCAATAATCGCCACGCGGTTAGCCAGCGCGTCTACTTCTTCCAGGTAATGGCTAGTAAGCAAAATCGTTGTGCCCTCTGTCCGCAGCTGACGCAAAAACCGCCAGACCGCCGTCCGACTCTCAATATCGAGCCCCACTGTCGGTTCATCGAGTACCAATACAGACGGCTGATGCAGTAGTCCTGCCGCTAGATCCAGTCGCTTTTTTTGCCCGCCAGAATAGGTGCCCGTTTTTTTGTCGGCAATTTCAGTAATCTCTAGCAGTGAGAGCATCTGCTCAATACGGGTTTTAGTCTTAGCCTTGGGCAGGTGATAGATCGCCGCCTGTAGGTCTAGCAGCTCTCGCCCGGTCAGTACCTTGTCTAGAGCGACCTCCTGGGCAATGTAGCCAAGCATCTGCCGGGCTGCACGCGGATTGTCCAGCACTGAGACGCCGTTTAGTTCTAGGCGTCCGGCATCGGGTGCCATCAGCGTACAGAGGCAGCGAATGACCGTGGTCTTACCTGCGCCATTTGGCCCGAGCAGGCCAAAAATCTCCCCAGGCTCAATCGCAAAAGAGACATCCTTGACCGCTTCTACATCGCCGTAGGACTTCTTAAGATTTTCTACTAAAACAGCGGCAGCCATAGATTACCTTTGTACCGGACTCTCTCAATACCCTAGCCCACCATCGGAACTGCGGCTAAAACAGACTGTAGAGCGCTGGCGATCGCCGCCGTCCCCATCCGCACGATTGGCAGTGAGTCAATCACCATCGCTACCGAAAGTAGCATCATATAAAAAATGGAGTACTTAAAAGTGCCCCTCGCCAGATCGCGGTCGTCATAGCTGCCGCGTAGCTGCCAGGCTTTTTGCAAAAACAGCAGGCCCAGCGCTAAGGCACTCAGCCCATAGACCGCACCACAAACGCCTAGCGGATAGACCAGTAGCAGCGTGAGCGGCACCAGCACCACCGTGTAAGCCCAGATCTGTTTAGCAGTGGCTTGGTTACCTACCACCACCGGCAGCATCGGCACCTTCACCTTGGCGTAGTCGTCTTGAATCAGCATTGCCAGCGCCCAGAAGTGCGGCGGCGTCCACACAAAGACAATCGCAAAGATTACCCAGGCAGCCAGACTGAGATCGCCTGTTACCGCTGCCCAGCCCACCAACGGTGGAATCGCCCCAGCTGCGCCGCCAATGACAATGTTCTGCGGTGAGGAGCGCTTCAGCCAGTAGGTATATACGCCGATGTACACGGCGATCCCAGCCATTGCCAGGCTAGCGCTCAGCAGGTTGGCAAACCCGGCTAGCAGCGCAAACGACATCACCGCCATGACCAGGGCAAACACCAGCGCATCTCTGGGCTGCACCCGACCAGAGGGGATCGGTCGATGGCGCGTCCGCTCCATGTCGTAGTCAATATCGCGGTCGTAAATGCAGTTAATGGTTTGCGCTGAAGCAGCAGCAAGCGTACCGCTGAGCAGCGTTACTAGCAGCAGCACCGGACCAACACGGCCCTGGCCTGCCACCCACATGCCCGCTGCCGTCTCAATCAGCAGCAGTGGAATAATGCGCGGCTTAGTGAGCTGCCAGTAGCTGCGCACTACCTCGCCGAAGCTGTCGTGGTGGCGGGCGGCCCAGATGGAAGAAGTTTGCATAGTTAAGCTTTTCTCAGGGGTTATCAAAGGGGGTTATCAAAGGAGATGGCCGAAACAGCTACAGCGAGTGATTAAGCCGGGAATTGGAGCGGGTTTTCCTCAGGGTTGCTTTCCTCAAACGGGGCAGCAGCGACTATGGTCTGTGAGGAGCGGGTCTGTGAGGAGCGGGTCTGTGAGGAGCGATCGCGCAAAGCCAGCACCGTAAAACACACCAGACAGCCTAGCAGGGCTGCGCCAATCGTTTGGTGACACACCGTCAAGGGCTCTACCTGTAGCCGCAGCTTAAAGGTGGCCACACCCAGCGCAATCTGCAGCAGCAACAACAGCCCTGCAGCATTGGCCAAGCCGCGTAGCCACTGGTCAAGAGCAGGCGTTCGCCATACGGCCACAACCAGAGCTAAAACTGTCAGCGTCGGTGGCACGACCCCAGCCATGTGAGTATTCATCACATTGCACAGGTCTGCCAGGCCGAAGCACTGATGTGCGGCCCAGCGAGAGCCTACCAACCCGCCAATAATGCTCTGAGCGTATACCAGCAGCGCCGCCGCTAGCCCGAGCCAGGGTAGTTTGCCGACGTTGCCAGCGGGCTTGTAGGGCATTAGCGCCGTGCCGATAATCAGCAGTGTGCTGAAAAATAGCAGCGCCGTGCCCAGGTGCGCGGTGACAATGTCAAATCGCAGTAGCTCAATCACGGTCAGACCCCCCAGCAGGCCCTGCACCACAATCAAAAACAGAGCGCCGACCGCAGACCAGGGTAACCAGGCAGGCAGCGATCGCCGATACCAGCCGCTCAGTCCCACTAAGCCAATCGCCATCAGTCCAATTAAAGAAGCATCTAGCCGGTGAAACCACTCTAAAAACACCCGCAAATTCATCTGAGCGGTCGGCACGAGCTGACCGTAGCACAGCGGCCAGTCGGGGCAGGCCAAACCCGCATTCATGACGCGGGTAGCGCTGCCGACGGCCATCAGGGCGAGCGTGGCGATCGCCATCTTCCATATCCATCTTCGAATCAGCGTTTGAGCTGACGAATCTTTTGCAGCCAAGTTGGGAGCAGCCGATGGAGAAAGGGACGGGCTCGAAAAACTGGGATTTGCCATAGGGATCAAAGCGGGGGTTAGGGCGTAACGACCGGGCGAAAATAGAGAATTGGCTACCAAACTTTTCAAAGTTTGTGACTTGTCCCGGTCAAATTTCCTCTCGATGAAAATATAACGCGAGCAGCCGGATATTCTCTTGTTGTAGACATTTTCTTTTGATAGTGACGGCTGCGTTTAATGTTGCTTAACAATTAGCTCTGCTTCTTTTATTTCTTTGGGGTGGAGGTTAACCCTTAATAGCCCTGAGGTCAGGCAGCAGTCTCTCAAGCAGTGAGCCAGAGAGTAGACGCACGCAATGAAGCTGACGTAGTCCGCTATACAGCAGGGATGAGGCCAGACGCTTTTTTACACAGTAGAGATTGAGACCGTAGAAATGAGGCCTCAGCTAACTTTAAGCTTGTTTAATGAAGATTTGTCAGCGTTATCTGCCGAATAAATTCTAGAGAAAATATTAAGGGAACAGAGGTGGCTAGGAAAAGCGCTCATATCTTTCAAAAGAACGCTACCTTGAGATAGGCGATGAGGCATTCTGAACCCTCGCCTATCGGTACACCTCGCTCATACGTTGAAAGCAACAGATCTATTCACGATCTGTAATGAATCCTGTGAATATTCCCAGCTCGATTGTGACTCTTTTAGTAGGTATATTCGTTACCTTGGCCAGCCTATGGTACGGCCAAAACCACGGCCTGATGCCAGTGGCGGCTTCCAGCGAAGCTGAGCTGGTAGACGGGCTGTTCAACACGATGATGACTATTGGCTTTGGCCTGTTTTTGCTGGTCGAGGGAGCGCTGGTGGTAGCCGCTGTTCGCTTTCGTCGCCGCGAAGGTGACATGGGCGACGGGGAGCATCTAGAAGGCAATATTCCTTTAGAGATTTTGTGGACAGCGATCCCGGCGGTCGTCGTACTCGGTATCTCTATTTACAGCTTCGATATTTACAGCCGCATGGGTGGCTTGGAGCTGATGAATCACGATATGTCACCCGCAAGCGCGAAAGCCGTGCAGGTGGCCTACGCGCCTGATTCGCTCTCGGGCGATTCGCTGCTGAGTAAGGCCGGTATGGGCGTCATGCCCGGAATGGCAAGTGAACCGACCCTGGCAGTAGACGTTAAAGGCTTGCAGTATGCCTTCATCTTTACCTACCCTAACGGCATCGTAGACGGCGAACTGCATGTTCCTTCTCACATGCCAGTCACGCTGAATCTCAACGCTGAAGATGTGCTCCACGCCTTTTGGCTACCTGAGTTTCGGATTAAGCAGGACATGATTCCCGGGCAGGAGACCAAGCTGGCGTTTAACGCTATTCGCGAAGGGAGCTATCCGGTTGTCTGCGCTGAGCTGTGCGGCCCCTACCACGGCGGCATGCGCACTCAGATTATCGTTCACTCTGCCGATGACTATGCGGCCTGGGTCGATAGCCGGCTGACTGCGATGGTCGGGGGCGACACGGCGATCGCTAATCTCCCTGCGCCGCCAGCCGAGCGCACTGACGCTGAATATCTGGGCAACTTTGTAGCGCCGATGCAGCTGGCAGTCGCGCCCGAAAGCCTAGCCTCTCTGCATAGCGTGGCGACACATGGCCAGCATCTGCACCACCCTGGCTAGACAAACTCTGCTCTGGCGCTTAGAAATAAGTACGAGAAATGAGTACGAGAGACGAGCGCCCCATATTTTCCTGACTTTAGTATTTACCTGACACTTTAGCCGTAACGACTGAAAGCGTTTATGACAGTAACTCCAGAGGCAAAAGCGCCCGCCGCCCCATCAGAGATTCCTATGCTCTTGGGCAACGAACGCAAGTGGACTGACTATTTCACCTTTAGTACCGATCACAAGGTTATTGGGATTCAATATCTGGTGACGGCCTTTTTCTTTTATCTGGTTGGCGGCTCGCTAGCGACGGTGATGCGCACAGAGCTGGCAACGCCGGCCCCCGATATTGTTACGCCCGATGTGTATAACGGTCTGCTAACGCTGCATGGCACGGTGATGCTGTTTTTGTGGATTGTGCCAGCGGGCGCAGGACTAGCGAATTACCTGATACCTTTGATGATTGGGGCACGGGATATGGCTTTCCCGAGGCTGAATGCCATAGCATTTTGGCTGATTCCGCCTTCTGGCCTGTTGCTAATCAGCAGCTTTTTCTTCGAGCCGCCGCAGGCAGGCTGGACCTCTTACCCACCGCTTAGCCTGACGACCGGCATGCTGGGTGAAGGCATCTGGATTATGAGCCTCCTGGTAGGAGGAACGGCCTCTATTTTGGGTGGGATCAACTTTTTGGTCACCATCTTAAAGATGCGCGTACCTAGCATGACGCTGACCGATATGCCCCTGTTTTGCTGGGCGATGATCGCGACCTCTCTGCTGATCCTCATCAGTACGCCAGTGCTGGCCGGGGCGCTCATTTTGCTCTCGTTTGATCTGTTCGCCGGGACTGCCTTTTTTAACCCCACGGGCGGCGGTAACCCGGTGGTTTACCAGCATATGTTTTGGTTTTACTCTCACCCGGCGGTGTATATCTTTGTGCTGCCGCTGTTTGGGGCGATTAGTGAGGTGGTGTCAGTCCATGCGCGTAAGCCGATTTTTGGCTACCGGGCGATCGCCTACTCCTCTATCGTCATCAGCTTCTTGGGCCTGATTGTCTGGGCGCACCATATGTTTACTAGCGGCACCCCGCCCTGGCTGCGGATGTTCTTTATGATCACCACCATGGTGATTGCGGTACCGACCGGGATCAAGGTGTTTGGCTGGGTGGCTACGCTCTGGCGCGGCAAAATCGCTTTTACCAGTGCCATGCTGTTTGCCATGGGTTTTATTGCGCTCTTTTTGATCGGCGGTATCAGCGGCGTGATGCTCGCGGCGGTGCCCTTCGACATTCACGTTCACGACACTTACTTTGTGGTGGCTCACTTTCACTATGTGCTGTTTGGGGCTTCGGTCTTCGGCGTCTTCATGGCGGTCTACCACTGGTTCCCTAAGATGACCGGGCATATGATGAATGAGTTTTGGGGCAAGGTTCACTTTGCCCTGACCTTTGTCGGCATGAACCTCACCTTCATGCCCATGCATGAACTCGGGCTGATGGGCATGAACCGCCGGATTGCTCTATACGATCCGCAGTTCACCGATCTCAACGTGCTGGCGACGATTGGCTCCTATATCATGGCGGTCTCGACCATTCCCTTCTTGATCAATGCGGCGTGGAGCTGGCGCTATGGGCCTAAAGCCCCAGCCAACCCCTGGCGCGCCCTCACGCTGGAGTGGCAGACCCTTTCGCCACCGGCCATTGAGAACTTTGAAGAGCTGCCCGTGCTGAAAACGGGTCCCTATGACTACGGTCTGGGCTACATTGCTGAAGAAGATCCGCCGGAACTCTATGAGCACGGTGTGCCCGTACCGGCTACCTAGAAAAGTAGCTCACATACTCTCGTTAGATCAGCGGCGGGGTGTGAGCTAACCTTTTTCTTTTCAGTTGAATACTCAACGATTGCAAACACCACTGATACTTACCTATGCAAGGTTCTTCTGTTAATACGGCTGAGGGCGTGATCAATATCGCTCAAGAGGGCGCAGCTAGTCACCATGAGGAGCATCCTGACCATCGCTTGTTTGGCGTGCTGGTGTTTCTGTGTGCTGAGAGTATGCTGTTCATGGGCTTATTTATTGCCTATGTCACCTTTCGGCTGGTAGCCGTAGAGTGGCCGCCAACGGGGACGCCGGAGCTAGAGGTTCTGCTGCCTGGGATTAACTCACTGATCTTAATCTCTAGCAGTTTTGTCATTCACAAAGCAGATACCGCCGTCAAAAACAACAATGTAGATGGCGTCAGAACCTGGTTTAGCGTCACCATCATCATGGGAACCGTTTTCTTGCTAGGTCAGCTCTATGAGTACAGCAACTTAGAGTTTGGGCTGCGAGATAATCTGTTTGCCAGTACTTTTTATGTGCTGACGGGTTTCCACGGCCTGCATGTGCTGGTGGGTCTGCTGCTGATGGTGGCTGTTTTGCTGCGATCGCGTCAGCCTGGCCATTACTCCAGCGAAAATCACTTCGGCATTGAAGCGGTAGAGCTGTATTGGCACTTTGTCGATGTGATTTGGATTATTTTGTTTATCTTGCTGTATCTGTGGTGAGCAGACTTTATGGCTGCATGATTGAGTCAATCCAGTCCAGGTGATGTGAGATGCGGGTGTAATATTCCCAGACGCCGTAGTAACCTTCGCCCAGCCTGGCTGAGTCTTGACCGGCTCTGACTCCGGCTACGGCCCAGCCCTGAGCTGTTTTTAGCAAAGCGGGGGAGCCGCCGTCGCCTGGCCCGGAGATGCCTTCTAGCTCTGTTGCCTCGGGGGGCGCATCGAACTTAAAAATTAGCCACTGATCGTCTACTTTTTCGATGCGATTGGTGGCTATTCGCATTTTTCCATCTACTTGGTCTGGGCCGATCAGTCCGGTGCCGAAGTCTCCTTGCCCAACGAAGGTTGCTGTTTGTCGGAGTTCGTCTGTTTGCCGGTAAAGCGGTAGCGGCGCGATGCCTTGAACTGGATGCTGTAGCTGAATTAGCGCAATATCGTTCTGCACTTCAGAGATTTCTCTATGGCTACTATAGGTATAAAAATCAGGATGAATTATTATCTGCTGAATGGCGTAGGGGGTGTTAGCGAATTCGATTTTGTGACTGATAGCAAGTTCTACAGCGACATGTGCTGCGCTTAGAATCCAAAGGGGCTGAATCAGCGTACCCATGCCATCGCAGCGAGCATAAACGTCGGGGACTGACTGAACAGCAGGGAGCAGACTGGGTTTGAGCAGCTGGTCAATATCGTCGTAGACGACCAGCACTTCTTGTTGACGGGTATCTACCGGCACGACTGCCGGAAACTGGGCCGGGCTCGATAGATGAAGAGCGGGTTCAATATCGTGACGGATGATCATAAAGCTTTCGATGGTCTTTTGACGGGCTTTTGACGGGCTTTTGACGGGCTTTTGACGGGCAGCCGAGAGCCAAACGTTACTCCCTCTGAGAAAGGCGCGGTATGCTATTGAGAACATCTTTACAGATTTGATGTCGCGATCGCCCATATTCCCAAGCCTGCTTCTTCTATGAGTATTCAACAACTGCCAGGTACAGCTAATCAGTTAGGGGCAACCTGGGATGGTGGAGGAACGAACTTTGCTATCTTTTCTGAGAACGCGACCCAGGTGGAGCTGTGCCTGTTTAGCAGGCGCGGCAAGGAGACCCGTTATCCGCTCCGGGAGGTCTATAACTTCGTTTGGCACGGCTATTTCCCAGAGATTGAGCCGGGTCAGCGCTATGGCTACCGGGTGCATGGGCCATTTGACCCTGAGAACGGCCATCGGTTTAATCCGAATAAGCTATTGATTGATCCTTATGCGCTGGCGATCGCTGGCGATGTAGACCCGGGGCAAGAAACTTTTGGCTACGACTGGCTCAATGAGGCTGAAGACCTGAGCTATAACGATGCCGATAGCGCTAAATCTATGCCTAAGTGCATCGTCGTCGATACTGACTTTAACTGGGAAGGCGATCGCCCCTTGGCCATACCCTGGAATGAGACGATTATCTACGAGCTGCACACCAAGGGCTTTACACAGCTACACCCCAAAGTGCCCAAACGGCTTCAGGGCACCTATGCGGGCCTGGCTCACCCGGCAGCGATTAAGCACCTCAAATCCCTGGGCATTAGCGCCGTGGAGCTGATGCCGATTCACCACTTTCATGCTAAGCCCGGCTACCTGGTAGACAAAGGGCTGACTAACTACTGGGGCTACGACTCACTCAATTACTTTGCGCCCTACTCTGGCTATAGCGCGGCAGGCAGCACTGGCGAGCAGGTCAAAGAATTTAAGTCGATGGTCAAGGCGCTGCACGTAGAGGGCATTGAGGTGATCTTAGACGTGGTGTACAACCACACAGGTGAGGGCAACCACATGGGGCCAACCCTGAGCTTTCGCGGTATTGACAACGCGGCCTACTACCGGCTGGTCGAGGGCAACGAACGCTACTACATGGACTACACTGGCTGCGGCAACTCGCTGAAGATGAGCCACCCGCAGGTGCTAAAGCTGATTATGGACAGCCTGCGCTACTGGGTGCAAGAGATGCATGTAGACGGCTTTCGATTTGACCTGGCTTCGGCGCTGGCGCGTGAGATGTTTGAAGTGGGGACGCTGGCGACGTTTTTTGACATTATTCACCAAGACCCGGTGCTTTCTAAAGTAAAGCTGATTGCTGAACCCTGGGACGTGGGAGACGGCGGCTATCAGGTGGGCAAATTTCCGCTGCTGTGGTCGGAGTGGAATGGTCAGTATCGCGATACGGCGCGAGACTTCTGGCGGGGCGAAGACAGCACCCTGGGCGAATTTGCGCTGCGATTTACCGGTAGCTCCGATCTGTATGAGCACACAGGGCGCAGACCCCACGCCAGCATTAACTTCATCACCGCCCATGACGGGTTTACTCTGCGCGATTTGGTCAGCTATAACGGCAAGCACAATGAAGCCAACGGCGAAGATAACCGCGATGGCGAAGACCACAACCGCGCCTGGAACTGTGGCGTAGAGGGCAAGACTAATAAGTCCGAGATCTTGGCACTGAGGGCGCGGCAGCAGCGCAATTTTTTGGCGACGCTGCTGCTCTCTCAGGGCGTCCCGATGCTGATAGCAGGCGATGAGATGGGGCGATCGCAGCTTGGCAATAACAATACCTACTGCCATGACAATGAGCTGTCGTGGATCGACTGGCAGCTACCTGACGAAAATAAGGCGCTGCTGCGCTACACCCAACGACTGATTGACCTGGTTCACGACCATCCGGTATTTCGTCGTCGCCACTGGTTTTACGGGCGCGAAATCCACGGCTCGGGCATTAGCGATATTGGCTGGTTTAACGTAGAAGGTGCAGAAATGCACGACGAGTGGACGGCAGGCTTTGTCAAAACGCTGACGGTGTTTCTCAATGGCGAAGAGATTGCCACGCCCAACCACCGGGGCGAGCAGGTGATAGACGATAGCTTTTTGCTAATGTTTAATGCTCACTATGAGCTGCTAGAATTTGCGCTGCCTGAGGGATTGAGCGATCGCCCCTGGCGCTTACTGATCGACACCAAAGCAGAAGGCTTTGTCAAACGCGCCAAGACCTACCGAGAAGACGACAAAATTACCGTTGCCGCCCGCAGCCTGGTCGTGCTGCAAAGCCCGCCAATCGGCTAAGTTTTTATCTATCATGAAAAACTCAGGCAGATTTTGGTAAGTGTATGAGTTGGCAAACGTGGGAAAGTCGGTTGCGAGGCGTACGCCTGTGGCGGTTGCTGCTGCTAGGGCTGACAATGCTGGTGTTGGCGGTAGCCTTGCCGAGCTGTAGCTTAGACCGACTGCGGCTAGAAAACTTCAGAACGCAGGCCACCGATGTACCTCGGCTAATCAGCACCGTACTGGGCGAACCTAAAACCTTTAACTACCTGCTCACCCAGGAAAGTACCAGCACTCAGGTACTTGCTCTGATGTATGAGGGCCTGATTGGTATTGACCAAACCACCAGCGAGATTATTCCGGCGCTAGCAGAATCCTGGGAAACTTCTGAAGATGGCCAGACAATTACCTACACCTTAAGAGAAGACCTGCAGTGGTCAGACGGTGAGCCCCTGACCGTAGACGATGTCGTCTTTACCTATAACGATCTAATCCTCAACGAAGAAATTCCTACTGATACTCGCGATATTCTGCGGATTGGCGCAGAGGGCAAGCTGCCGACTGTCCGGAAGCTAGACGGGCGGCGAGTCGAGTTCAGAATTCCAGAGCCATTTGCGCCTTTTTTGCGGGTGACCGGCATCGCCATTATGCCTAAGCACGCGCTCGAAGAATCGGTAAAGACCAAAAACAGCGAAGGGCAACCGCTATTTCTGTCTAAGTGGGGGACCGGGACTGACCCTTCTACAATTGTCTGTAATGGTCTTTACGTAATCGAACGGTTCGTTCCAGGCGAGCGCATTGTTTTTCAGCGCAATCCCTATTACTGGCAGACAGGCCCTAATGGCGA
This sequence comes from Leptolyngbya sp. BC1307, assembly GCF_002286735.1. Taxonomy (GTDB): domain Bacteria; phylum Cyanobacteriota; class Cyanobacteriia; order Phormidesmidales; family Phormidesmidaceae; genus Phormidesmis. Next base: position 179,106 of record NZ_NRTA01000004.1, on the reverse strand, counting down.
GCAGCAGCCCTACATTGAGGAAATAGTGTGGCCGGTTGTGAGTTCGCAAGATGCCGAGTTTGTGCGCTTTCGCTCGGGCGATGCCGACCTGATGACCATCACCCCAGATAACTATGGGCTGATGAAGCAATATGAGGCACAAGGTAACTACACCGTGTATAACGGCGGGCCAACCACCAGTCGTCTGTTTCTGACTTTTAATCTCAACAAAGGTTCTCTCAACGGCAAGCCAGTCGTAAACCCCGTTAAGTCAGCCTGGTTCAATGCGCTGGAATTTCGCCAGGCTGTGGCCTATGCGATTGACCGTGACACCATGCTTAACAATATTTTTAAGGGGCTAGGAGAGCTGCAAAATTCTCAAATTGCGCCGCAAAGCCCTTACTACGCAGAGTCGGGGCTCCCCGTTTATGACTACAACCTCGAAAAAGCCAGAACGCTGCTAGAGTCGGCGGGTTTTGAGTACCGGGGCAATCAGCTCTTTGACGCAGATGGCAACCGGGTGCGCTTTACCCTGCAAACCAACGTAGGCAATAAAATCAGAGAATCTGCCGGAGCGCAAATTAAGCAAAATCTAGAGAAAATCGGCATCACGGTAAATTTTCAGCCTATTGACTTCAATGCGCTGGTTGGCAAAATGGATACGTCCATGGACTGGGAGGCGATAGTGCTGGGCTTTGGTGCTGGTGTAGAGCCCAACAGTAGCGCTAATTTATGGCTGGCCAATGGCGGGCTGCATTTATTTAATCAGCAGCCGGCAGGGGCTGGGCCAATGCCGGGCCGGGAGGTCTATGACTGGGAGCAATCGATTAGCGACCTGTATGTGAAGGCGGCTCAGGAGCTAGACGAGGATAAACGCAAAGCGCTCTATGTAGAAACTCAGGAGCTAGTACAAGAAAATCTGCCCTTCATTCATCTGGTGGGGCAGTACTCAATGAGTGCGGTGCGTAACAAGGTTGAGAATGTGAAATATACTGCGTTGGGGGGCGTACTGTGGAACCTGAATGAGCTGAGTCTGACAGAGAACTAGATTAGAGAACTGGATTGGGCGATCGCCCTCATCAGCCCTCCTGTTTACCGGGTGAATCTTACAGAAGGTTAAGCGGCTTTTTAAAGTTTGCTGCGATTGCCGTAGGGTCAGGGCGCTATCCGCCATAATCAGAGCTAGGCCTTTATACTCTGAAGGGGGACAAATCGGCGCAGGCGCTACGGTCGGACTGTAGACCGGACTATGTTCGCCATAAGTTCTTCAGGTGCCAAGTAAGAGTGATACCCGTTTTTATAAAAACCACGCTGACCGGCGCGTATGGATCAGATTGAACAAGCCTACAGAGTTTTAGATCTAGAGCTGGGCACTTCCATGACGGAGGTAAATCAGTCGTATAAGGATCTGGTGTTTATCTGGCATCCTGATCGGATTCCGGCTGATCGCGAACGCCTCAGAGACAAGGCTGAGGCAAAGCTCAAAGCGCTGAATGAGGCTCGTTCTTTTTTGCGATCGCAGTGTCGCGATGGCAAAATCCCGGCTAGCAGCACCGTCAAGGCAGACTCGGCGAGCAAAACGCAATCTCGATCTTCAACCTATCGCCCGGGCGATGATTCTACCTACCGGCCCTACAGCCGCAGCCGCGCCTCCTACCAGTCGGCTAGCGCTAGCAATAGCCGGGCAGGTGGCTATCGTCCGCCCTATGAAGCCTACCGCCGCGCTGCTAGCTATTCGAGCAGTGCCTATGGCGATGGCTACCGGCCCTATGCGAGCAGCCAGTGGCCCCGTCAGTCTGCCAGTGACCAGGCCTCAGCAGGCAGCGGACAGTCTAATGGGAAGACGCCTAGCTCGAAGACAGACACCCCAGCCGACAGCCAAAAGGTAGAGTCAAAGACACCTGACCAAACTACCGGACAGACCAGCAGCCAAGCTAACGGCCAAACTAACGGCTACTTTCGCAGTCGAGATAGCGCTTCAACTCCTTCTAAGTCAGCCTCATCGCAACCAGCCTCCTCACAACCAGCCCCACAAACTAACAGTGGTTTTCCCTACTACACTCAGCCAGCCCGCTCTAAACGTGACCCTGACTTAAGCGGCGCAGATCTGCGGGGAGCCAACCTCAAAGAAAAAGACTTCTCAGGCCGCAATCTCAGTGGCGCAGATCTAGCAGGCGCAGACCTGAGCGACACCTTTATGCACCGGGTCAATCTCAATCGGGCGAATCTGCGTAAAGCGCGTTTGTTTCGAGCAAATTTGCTACAGGCCGACTTGAGCCATGCCGATTTGAGTGGGGCTGACCTGATTGGCGCAGATTTGAGCGGGGCTGACCTGAGCGGGGCTGACCTGAGCGGGGCCAAAGTGGGCTATGGCGACAAGATTATGGTCAAGCTGCTGGGCGCTCGCCTGACCGGTACCATCATGCCCAACGGACGCATTCATGAGTAACTGAGGCTGTTTCAACCCTGGCCTACGGCAAGCCAAAGCTAGCGACTCTGATAACTAGCTCTCCGGCCTGAGGATTGTGCTCAAACACAAATTCACCTCTCTTACGTTCGTTGCCAGAGAGGAAATCGAACTGTTGTTCACCAGTCTCATCGCTGTTGTCAGGCAGGTGGAGTTTGGCAACTACCTGGACGGTTCTAGCAATGCGGCCACCGGTATTGTGAAGGGTAAAGGGCACATAGTAGTGACCTTCAGTCAGGCGAGTGGTCTTGGCCATTTCGACTTGGAAGGCGGGGGGGAGGCTTCTGCTAATTTGCCAGTCGTAGAGCACCAGGCTGATAATGGCTGTCAGAACTAAGGCGGAGAGAGAGAGTGTGACCCATTCGGCGAGCGACCTTGCGCTGCGCGCTGCCTTACTGTCTGTTGTGCCCTGCTCTGCCGTCTCTGACGCGGTCGGATCGCTTTTATCTGCAGCCAATGTAAAACCAGGTCCCTACACTAAAATTCTTCCGGCGGCTCCACCGACTGACGCAGGCAACCCTAAGACGATTATATTGCCTAGCCATTCTTGCCAGGGATCATCGCCGCTGAGCTGCTGAAAAAAGATTAGCATCAGGGCCGAAGCGATCAGCACTACGACATAGGCTACCAGGGTTTCGGTCAGGGGGGTGAGCAGCAGTCCGCGTTCGGCGCGCTCACTGCGGTCAGTAAAGCCAGAGGCAAACACAATAATGTAAGACACTAGCAAAGAGGCGGCCATCACCAGCAGCAGCCACAGGTCAGGCAGCGCTGAAGCAATGATGGCAATCTCTTCAGTCGGGGCGATGCTGAAGGCAATTACAATCGCGCCGATCAGCGTGGCGTCGATGTCGATCAGAGTATCGCGTAGAATACTGCGAAAGCTGGTGGTCTCTGTGGCAAACGGTTCGGCTAGTGTGCGGCGCGATCGCGGACGACGCTCAAGCGTGGAGCGGGCCAGGGTCACGCCGAGGGAAAAAGGGACTCCTTCAAAAATGAGTTTGCCGAGTGCTTCTGAAAGTGGGGTTTCGAGGGTGATCCGGCGCAGCAGAATCAGAGCGATCGCTGCACAAACAATGCCAATTCCCAATGCCTCGATGCTTTCTAACACGGTTTCGATTGGCTGAATAGTGAGCGATCGCCGGAAGCCTTCAATCTGCGTCAGCAGCAGCACAACGACAAATGTCACAGCCTGCACCCCCAACAGCCGCAGCGAGTCGGTAGCAGACCCAATCGCCCACACCTCAACGGTATACAGCAGGGGAATGCCAAATAAGAAACTGCCCGCTGTCCCCCGCAAGATCGCCCGCAGTTCTTCTGCCCACATAGGATTGAGAGAAACGGTTGTCAGTTGCTTGAGGCTTGATGACTTTTGGTTAAGCGGCATAGCAACAACCGGTGACAGCATCCAGAACGCGAGCGAGACAGAGCGCAGCCAATGGATGGGCTTAGCTTAAGACGCTCTATACTTTTGTAACGGTTTGACAGCCGTGAGCGGCCTGTCGCTAATAGTTTAGTGACTAATAGATTGAAAGTAGTTGATTTGAGGGTAGCTTATAGCCAGTTAGCCTGCCGGCTACACATCAGCAGAGAACAGTCTGTATTCGGAGGAATATCGTGGCGATCGCACTTCAGGCAAAATGGTGGCAAAAGCTAGGCCAGTCTGCTTTGGTTGGGGCCGGGATGACCGGTCTGCTGTTGGCTAGCTGTAGCCCAACGAATTTGGTAGAGCAGGGCATTGAGCGAGAGCTGCCTAAATATGTGGGGCCAGCCGACAGCTACGATGTCAAAATTGAAGGGCTACGAGTTGGGGCAGGTAGCGCTGAAAGCGTGGTGGCAGTTGGCAATCGCGTTCGGCCTGAGGGTGCGCCTGTGATCGAACGACTGGCGCTAGACCTCAGCGAAGTGGTGTATGACCGCAAAGCAGAGCGGCTCTCTGAAGTCGGCGGGGCGCGGCTGACAGCTGTGATTAGAACTGAAGACCTCGCTGATTTTTTGGAGGCCAATCGCAACGTTAACGAAGCCGAGATTATTCTGCAATCGCCCGATCAAGCAACGATCCGGGTGCGGCCTCAGCTCGGTGATTTTGTCGTTCCGCCAGGGATAACCGTCGCGGTCACTGGGCAGCTAGCCGGGCAGGGCACTCAGCTAATTTTTAATGTTACAAATGTGAGTGCAGCCGGGATAGATGTGAGTGCGATCGCCGCCCGTCGCCTGTCCGATACCATCAATCCGCTAGCCGATCTGAAAAACTTGCCGATTCAAGTAGAAATTACTTCTGTGATGGTGACAGGCGAAACCATCGGTTTAGAAGTGGTAGGTGACCCTAGCAGCTTTTCTATGCGGCGCTAAACATGTTTTTTCTATACGGTGCTAAACACCGTGTTTTTAGCAAACAGGTTAGCGAATAGGCTGGGGAATCACACGATAGAGAATGGCATAGAGAATAGCTGCCGTGACAATCCCATTCACTGGCCCAATGCCGATACCCGCATTGCCCGTCGTGTAAGCAATCACAGAGCTAATCACGTAAGCAATCACACCGGCCCAGTTAAACGCTGGGATGCGGGCTGACAGACGAGGGAAGCGCCCCAGATGACGCAGCCAAAAGTCAACCATAATAATGCCGCCGACCGGAGGAATGACTGTGCCCAAAAAGATCAGATAGGTCGGCAGCAGATCGTAAATACCCGACAGCGTGAGAATCAGCGCCAGGGTTGCCCCGCCCAGCACAAAGGCATGGCGCTTATGGGTACGAAACATGTTGGCCCCTGCGACCGAAAAGGCGTAGATGGTATTATCCTGCGTTGTCCACACGTTGAGCACGAGCAAAATCACGCCGCCCGCCAAAATTCCCTGAGTGGCCATCGCCTTAATCAGATCTTCCGAGCCGTAGACCAGCGTACAAAACGCGCCCGCAAAGACCAGAATGCCGTTTACCAACATAAATGCGCTTAGCGTAGATACAACCGCATTCTTACCCGTATCGGCAAACCGACTCCAGTTAGTCGCCTGAGTGCCCCCCGAAATAAAGGTGCCGATCACCACCGCCAGCGCAGCGCTCATACTTAGCTCTCCTGTCGGCTGGGGAATCGTCGCTCCGCCATAGTCTCTAAAGGCCAGCGCCAAACTCACCGCTACTAAAATTAGCATCGCCGGTACTGCCAAACGACTGAGCCAGTCAATCGCCCGGTAGCCAATATAGGCCGTTGCGCAAAAGGCATAGTTAAAGAAAAATACCAGCAGTATGTAAGGCAGCCCCGTGCTAGGTACGCCCATCAGCTCTAGCAGCACCTGCACAATAACTGCTGTAGTAAAGGCATACCAGCCAATTTGCGTAAACCCTAAGATAAAGTCCACCCAGCGGGAGCCGACATTGCCAAAGCTGAAGCGAGCCATCAGCACCGTTGACAGTCCGCTTTTAGCGGCGATATAGCCTAGCGCAGCGCAATACCCGCCTAAGATCAGGTTGCCTATGAGGATGATGGCGATAATCTGCGGAAAGCTAAAAGATGGGCCGATAGCTCCCCCAGCAAACAGCGTCGTCGAGGTGAGGGCAAAGCCCATTAGCAGTAGAGAGAGCGACCAAAACGGCTTGCGATCAGATAGAGGAACAGCGCTGAGCGGATAATCTTCACTCGCAGATTTTTCGATGGCGGGCGGCTTGCTAAATAGTGTCATGACTTTATCGGTCTCTACACGCAGATTTTGCTTTGCTCATCGTAATTTTGTAATGCTTTTTACGGGAAGAGGTGGTATCTTTGGCTACGTTCGTTATCACAGTCGCGAAAATCCATGGGTGAGCACTTAGACCGCTTGTAGGAGACTTGCGGCGCTGTCTAGGTGAATTTGTCAGCTCTGGGCAGCCAAATTGGGCCGAAGAGATTGTCGCACTGATGACGTTCAAGGGCGATGGCAACACGCTGCTCACCGAAGCTCGGGTAAAACAGATACTCGTCTCTGCTCTGAAGCCAGAATAAATAGTTGTGATGGACAACGCTAGCTTTCACAAGTCTGCTCGGATTTGAGAACTGAATTGAGCAAGCAGAGTGCGAACTCCTATTCCTGCGCCCTTACTTTCCTAACTTGAACAAGCCTAACTTGAACAAGATAGAGGAGTCCTGATCATGATTGAAGCATTACCTGGACAAGACGATTGAACACTTTGACGAACTGGGAAACGCTCAACTGAACACTTTGACGAACTGGGAAACGCTCAACTTATCGCCCTGCTGGTAGACGACTTTATTGAACCGAAAGTATACACCCTCACCTGAGCCACGCCCTATAATGCGCTGTGGAGATATAAGTCGCTTCCAGTTTGAATCACTCCCAGAAGACATTCTCATGACGAACCGCAAACGATAGACATGCCTTAAAGAATGCCCTCAGCAAACGGCAGCTCATTTAGCGCTTGCTAGAGACTCTAGCTATAAAGGCACTCGCCGTTCAGACCGCTGCGAATGGCGACGCTCCATACAGCTCGGCAAACAGCTACAGCTCGGCAAACAGCTACAGCTCGGCAAACAGCTTGACGAACAAAAACTATCAAAAAAGATTGGACTGAATGAATAACACCCCTTCCACCTCTTCTGCGCAATGTCCCTTTCGGGGAACCCGCGTTGGCGGCGCGCTCGGCTCCAAGCCGCAAACTGATGATTGGTGGCCGAACCGGCTTCAGGTCGAGCTGCTTCACCAAAATTCGCCCCAGGCCAACCCGCTGCGAGATTTCGATAGCCAGGAAGCCTTCGGGAAGATTGACTTCGAGCAGTTGAAGCGCGACATCAAAGCGCTGCTGACGGATTCAAAGGACTGGTGGCCAGCCGACTATGGCAACTATGGGCCTCAGATGGTTCGCATGGCGTGGCACGCCGCCGGCACCTACCGGATTGCGGACGGTCGTGGCGGAGCAGGTCAGGGCATGCAACGTTTCGCCCCAATCAATTCGTGGTGGGATAACGGGAATACCGATAAATCACGCCGGCTACTCTGGCCAATCAAGCAGAAATACGGCGCGGCACTGAGCTGGGCCGACCTGATGGTACTCACTGGCAACTGCGCGCTTGAGATCATGGGCTTCAAGACCTTCGGCTTTGGCGGCGGTCGCATTGATGCTTGGGAGGCGGATCGCGCTACCTATTGGGGATCCGAGTTCTGGAACGGCGATCCGGCTGACGATGTTAAGGAACACCACAAGGAACTGTCCGGTCATCCTGATGAGATGGTCACTCGCGATATTCGCTGGGTCGGGAAGCCGGACGAGGACTATTACGACCTCGAAAATCCGCTAGCGGCTTCGCACCAAGCGCTGATTTACGTTAACCCGGAGGGGCCAAACGGAGAAGGCGACCCCCATGGCTCGGCGCGAGACATTCGCGAGACTTTTGCGCGGATGGCTATGAATGATGAGGAAACTGTTGCGCTGATCGCAGGCGGTCATGCCTTTGGTAAAAGTCACGGCATGGTCGCGCCAGATCAGATCGGTCCAGCGCCAGAGGGTGCACCGATTCAGGCTATGGGCATGGGGTGGCAAAACCCTGAAGGCACCGGGTTTGCCGAATATACGATGACGAACGGAATTGAAGGGTCCTGGACGCCAAACCCGACCCAGTGGGACAACAGCTACCTGATAAATCTTTTTAAGTACGACTGGGAGCAGACCAAGAGCCCAGCCGGTGCCATTCAGTGGACGCCGAGCAATCCTGACGCGCCGAAGACGCCAGACGCTCACCAGCCTGGCGTTGAGCAAGCGCTAATGATGATGACTTCGGATATTGCATTGAAGGTCGATCCGGCCTATCACGAGGTCTGTCAGCGCTTTCTAAATGACTTCGATTACTTCGGCGATGCGTTCGCGCGTGCCTGGTATAAGCTGACCCATCGGGATATGGGTCCGAAAACGCGCTATCTTGGCCCGGAGGTTGCAGAGGAAGATCTGCCCTGGCAAGATCCGATTCCGGCGCTTGACCATGACGTTGTTGACGACGCCGATATCAAGTCTCTGAAGGCCAATATTTTGGCCAATATTTTGGCCGGTGGGCTTTCTGTTTCGGCGCTGGTATCAGCCGCTTGGGCATCGGCGTCGAACTACCGCAATTCCGACAAGCGCGGCGGCGCAAATGGGGCGCGGGTTCGCCTGGATCCCCAGAAAGACTGGGAGATGAACCGCCCGCAGGAACTGGGTGAGGTTCTATCGATTCTGGAGCGAATTCAAGCGGACTTTAACGGCGCTCAGTCGGGCAAAAAAATCTCGATGGCGGATCTCATCGTCCTCGGCGGCTGCGCTGCGGTCGAGAAGGCTGCGCAAGATGCTGGGCTTTCCGTTGCCGTCCCCTTCACGCCGGGACGGATGGATACGACTCAGGAGTTGACAGATGTTGAAAGCTTTGAATGGCTAAAGCCGGTCTCGGACGGTTTCCGCAATTATCACAACGAGGCGGTTGGCTACAAGGTGAAGGCGGAGCGCATCTTCCTTGATCGGGCGCAACTCCTCACGCTAACCGCGCCCGAATGGACGGTTCTTGTCGGCGGACTTCGCGCCCTCGACCAGAACTATGACCATTCAAAGCACGGTATCTTCACTGATCGGCCCGGCGTTTTGACCAACGACTTTTTCCGTGTTCTGACCAGTATGGACTACGAGTGGAAGCCGGTTGACAATCGCGAGATGCTCTTTAACATCTGCGATCGCCAAACGGGCGAAACAAAGTTCACCGCGACCCGATGCGATCTCATCTTCGGTTCGAACGCGGAGCTTCGTCAGGTGGCTGAAGTCTACGGCGCTGATGACGGTCACGAGCGGATGGTCAAAGACTTCGTCGCGGCCTGGAACAAGGTGATGATGCTGGATCGCTTCGACGTTCGCGCTTAACGGACCAGTTAAAGAGAGATAGTTCAAAAGCGGGTAACACTTTAGGCCGATTCTTAAAGCCTAAAGTGTTACCCCGTTTTTAACCCATTTGAACCCCGCCCAGCTGAGTTGCTGAGTCGTCATAGGATGACCCTCACAGTCTCCACAGCGGTAGCGCTTAGGTCGAAATTCAACGAACACGGGCACTTCAAACAGCGGCAAGTGCCGCAGACGGAGCGCACTGTCAAATCCATGAAATTGAGTGATCTGACGGCCACATTGACGACAGGCCGTCCCTTCTAAAGTGCTCTCTAAGCGGATCAGCTAATCACCTTGATCCATTTTATCGACCGCTAATACTCGCACATCTGGTAAATCTAGCGGGATCTCTATTGAGTTTTTCATTGAACTCTGCCGCAATACGTCGCCTCTAATTCTCCCATAATCCTTCAACTCAACTCGACACTAAATTTAGTGGCGCTTCACGGCAACTCCTGAAGAGCCATATTTATTACAGCAGCAGCTCGCCCAGCTTGAGTGCCTATTGCAGCCAAAATAGCGATGGTCTCAGGTGACAGCTGTCTCAAAATTGCCAGAAGCTCAAATTAGCAGCCAGACTGCCAGACCCCAAAAAGGAACCCATCGAAGAGAGTGTTCTTTGCTGTCTTTAGGGATTATTTCTCCCATCAGCCAGATCTGAAATATCCAAAACAGCAGCAGGTCTACGCAGAAGGCAATCGTCACCCGGTCGGTCGCCAGCTTTTGCCAAAAATAGAGCCCTCGGTCGGCTAATGAGCCAAATTCGGGACGAGCCAGGCACAGCCAGGCGATCGCCCCTAGCCCAACTATCCCTCCAACCAGCCCAAAACTGCGAGCTAACCAGCCCTTCTCAGGCATTGGTTGATCAGTTACCGCAGGCTGCCTCAACCGCTGCGCCATGTACGGCATTAAAAACACATTGGTGAGAAACATGGCTGCACCCCAAAGCGCCCCCCGAGGCAGGTTTTGTCCGCGCCGATCTAACAACATTAGCGGTAAAAACATAAAGATCCACGCTTCTGAAAAGTTAAAAAAGGCTTCGGCGGCTGGATGAACAACAGGCGCGGAGGTGTTTAATAGCTTGCCTAAGATAGGCAGTACAAAGAAAAAATTGAGAGACTCCGACAGCACTTCTGTCAGGGTGTCTGGTTTGATTGCCCAAATCGGTTCTCCTGGCAGTAGCTGATCGGGTGGCGACAGTAGAAGCACCGCTACATACAGCACCACCAGACCCCACAAAAGCTGGGAGAGCCGCCGATTGCGTTTGGCTGTGGCAGAGTCCTGTTGCTGGGCTGTTTTTTCTATCTCTTGAATAATCTCAGACATGTTGCTGATGGTGGCTTTACTTGTGGCTTTACTTAAGAGTCTGCGCTGACTTTAAGAAATCGCCGGGCCAGGGGGGTGACTGCTCGAATGATGGTGAAGGCTACCTTGCCGAGCTTTACGGGCGACTCAACCACATCTCGCCCAAATATCAGCAGGCCAGAGCTAGGAGATACCCGATAAAAGCTGGCCCCCCGCGTGTTAGGGAACGGCACACCGTCTAGCTCAACGTGCCAGGTAATGCCGACGGCATGGTCATCGCCGGTTGTGATGTCGTCAATTACAAATTTGAAGTCGTCTGGCACGTTGTTGATCGAGTCTTCAAAGAGCGATCGCACCCCTTGCTTTCCCTCAAACGCCCGAGGAAAGTTGAGATCTTGGTAGACGCAGTCTTCGTCTACATAGGTCATGGCCTGGTCTAGATCGCGCTGATTGATGGCGGCGTACATGGCCCGCACTGTCTCACTTGCTGCTGTCACAGATTTGCCACCCTGCTACCCAAAGGAGTCATAGATTTTTAGGTTAATTGTTTTTTTGATCGATGGCTAGCGCCTGCTCTAGCGCAGCTTTCTCTTTAGCCCGATGGTCATAGACCGCTAGCGCCTCCAGACTTGAGCCCGCCAATAGGCTCAGGCTCTCTAGGCTGATGCCTTTCATCAGTAGCTCTATGCACCAGGTTTGTCGCGCCTGAAAGGGATCAACGGGTGCGCCGGTGAGGATAGTACTGTCTACGGCGATTTCTGCCCATAGCGCAGTGATTTCGGCGGCGCTCAGAGGCTGACCGTCTTTGCCGATGAAAACTTCGGGCTGGTCATCTTGGCGGGTTTTGAGCCATTGGGTGAGCGGGTTGCGCAGGTAGGTGCCATAGCGTTGGCCCATAATCCAGCGGTTGAGGGGAACCTGTCGCGGCTTGTCGCCAACCAGGGTGAGCAGATGCTGGGTTTTGCCGCTGAGGGAATGCGATCGCCATAAACCCGCCACTTCTTCTACCCGCAGCCCTGCGCCAAATAGGACGTATACCAGTGCATAGGTCTGAGCGTCCTGTTTTTTAGCCTTTTGAAAAAGCGATCGCACCGTTTCCGCAGGCAGGTCTGCCACGGGCGCTACCTCCGAACTACTGTCTACGGCCCTACTGTCTACTGCGGTCCGACCAGTCGCAAGCAATATATCAACTGCCGCCAAAAAATCTGCCTGACTTTGCCACAATCCCTGCTGGTCGCTGCTAAACGTCATCACGGCATGGCCTACAATCAGCGTGTTCAACAGGCTGGCTGCTGCCTCTACTGACAAACCGGGCCAGCTCATTTTTGCCCCGCGCAGGTAGCCCACGGTTTGCTGATTGGCCTGATAGAGAGCTTGCCCTAAGGCTTGCCGGGTTTCGGTCGGCAGCTGACCGGCTTCACCAATGAGCGATCGCACTAGCTCTGGCACATTGCCTAGCAGCTCTAGCCCCGAAGCCCCATAGGCTAATAGCGGCTGATTAGCGCCAGCAATTTCAGTCAGTGCTGCTCGCATTTCCTCTAGAAAGGGCGCTTCTTGTAGCACGGCCAAAAGCAAGCCTTGTTTGCTGCCAAACTGCCGAAATAGCGTCACCTCATTTACTCTGGCTCGCTCAGCAATTTGCTTGGTTGTGGTCGCGGTAATGCCTTGCAGTGAAAACAACGTCAGGGCAGCGCGCACAATCCTTTTTCGACTTGATAGTTTTCTCTCAGCCATCTCCGGGGCCATCTCTCTTAGGAAACAAATTCACCTGCAAAAGTCAAACGAAAACGATTTGCTTTGGCGGCAAGCAATCATTGGGCATAAATTTGCAAGCACTACTTGCATTTTTACGGTAGCTCAGGTTAAGCTTTAAAATGTAAGCGATACTTGCAATACCCTAACGTATTCAAGCACCGACGAATACTCCTCTATCTAGCAAAAGGTTTTTACGTTCCATGCCCTACACGACCTCTCGCCCCTTGGGTGAACCGGTTTCTCCGGCAGCTCTCCCCGCAGTAATGCCTGTAGAAAGCTCCTCAGATGACAATTCGCAGACTCCTTATAAGATCAGCTGGGTCTCTATCGGTTTCTTTACGGTAATTCACGGTCTGGCTCTGCTTGCGCCCTGGTTTTTCTCTTGGTCGGCTTTGGGTGTAGCCATCTTTTTACACTGGCTATCTGGCAGCGTCGGCATTTGTATGGGCTATCACCGGATGCTAACGCACCGCAGCTTTCGCGTTCCGAAGTGGCTAGAGTATACGATCGCTACGATGGGCGCATTGGCTTTGCAGGGCGGGCCAACTTTCTGGGTGGCTGGGCACCGGCAGCACCATGCTTTTACCGAGCACACTGAGAAAGATCCCTATTCTGCTGATAAAGGGTTCTGGTGGAGCCATATGGAATGGTTGTTTCACCTAAAGCCTGAGGTGTTTGACCGGAAGATATACGCCAAATACGCACCTGACCTGGTGAATGACCCTTACTACACCTTTTTAGACCGTTACTTTTTGTTTTTGCAAGTTCCGTTGGCATTGTTGCTCTATGCGGCTGGCGGCTGGTCGTTTGTAATCTACGGTATCTTTGTGCGGGCGGTGCTGCTGTGGCACTGTACCTGGTTGATCAATTCGGCTAATCATATCTGGGGAAGTCGCCATTTCGACACTGATGACAACTCCCGCAATCTCTGGTGGGTTGCGATCTTGACCTATGGCGAAGGCTGGCACAACAATCACCACGCTTTTCCTAAGATGGCGCAAGCGGGCCTGGCTCCTGGAGAGATTGATATGACCTGGTGGCTGATTAAAGGGCTGAAGCAGGTGGGCTTGGCGACTAAGGTGGTGATGCCGCCGACTAAGGCCAGGCTGCAATAGCCGCATCAAGTTAATCGGTAGATACTGGCCGATCTCTTGACTCCTGATAATGGGGGTTGGGAGGTCGGTTTTTGAGTGGGCGGATTTTGGAGGAAGGGCGTTAGCCGGTGAGATGGTCTGGAATCGCTTTGACCAGTGTCCGACCTGTTTGCCTGTTGGCTATGTAACGTCAGTTCGGGATAAGAATAACTAGAGTTTGCTGTTGGGGATTTTTTCTCCCTTTGGCAAGGGGAGATGCCGTAGGCAGAGGGGTTTCGGCTGGGCATAGAGTATGTCGTCAGAACCCCTCCTTTACGGTTCCTCTTGGCAAGGGGAACCCGGATTGGCTTTGGTATGAGCGGTTGGCCGTGAGACAGCTTATCCTGAACTTGGGCTAAGTGGACTGATCGATTGCTTGCTGGATGCCTACAAGCCAGCTTTGAGCGTTTTGAGTGGTGGGGTTCTCGGAGCCTAGCACGGGAACATAGATGTCTAGGGCTTGTTGAATATAGGCTAGAGCTTGCTGATGGCGTTGGGTTTGGTAGTAAAGCGCTGCAAGATTGAATAAACTGCTGGCGGTGTCGGGATGGCGATCGCCCAGCTCCGTTTGCCGAATTTCGAGCGCTTGCACATACAGCGGTTCGGCCTCGCCATAGCGCCCCTGCGACTTGTACAGCGCCGCCAAGTTATTCAGACTGCTGGCGGTGTCGGGATGGCGATCGCCCAGCTCCGTTTGCCAAATTTCGAGCGCTTGGACATACAGCGGTTCCGCTTCGCTATAGCGCCCCTGCAAACGATACAGCCCCGCCAAGTTATTCAGACTGGTGGCGGTGTCGGGATGGCGATCGCCCAGCTCCGTTTGCCAAATTTCGAGCGCTTGGACATACAGCGGTTCCGCTTCGCTATAGCGCCCCTGCGAACGATACAGCCCCGCCAAGTTATTCAGACTGCTGGCGGTGTGGGGATGGCGATCGCCTAACTGTTCTCTGCTGATGGTGAGCGATCGCTTCCAGCACCGCTCCGCCTCTCCCCACTGGTTCAAGCTTTCGTAAAATCGCGCTAAGCCCCCACTGCACCAAAGCTTATCAATCCCTTCTAAACGCTCTGCCCACCGCAGCGTCACCTCTTCCATATGTGGCACCGCTTCCCCCACCCGCTTCTGCACAGCTAGCGTCGCTGGCTGCGGTATTTCTTTAGCAATCTCCGTCATCGCCTGCGCAAAGCCTCGCTGCAAAGCTTCAGCATTGCTCAACTCCGCTAGCTTCACCGCAAAGAACTCTCGCACCAGCGGATGCACCTGATAGCGCGGCCCATTTTTCGCCGCCTGCCGCTGCAACAAATTCACTCGTAATAGCTCCGCCTGCGCGTCTTCTAGCGCTTCTTCATCTAACACATCCTGCCCGCAAGCCTGCCGCACCCAATCCCAATCTACCGGCGCAGCCACAAACAGCCCCAACAGCCCCGCCAGCATCTTCGCCTCTGCCGTCAGCGGCTCCCAGCTCACCTCAAACGCCGCCGCCACCCCCAGCGTCGCCGTCATCTCCGGATGCGTATCCACCAATGCCTTCGCGTCCAGCCGCTTGCCTTCTAATCGCTCTAGCAACGTCGCAATCGTCAGATCAGGCCGCTGCGCCAAATACCAGCCCACCAGCTCAACGCCCAAAGGCAACCGCCCCACCCACTCACACAGCGCCTTCGCATCCGCCAGCGCCGCCTCAATCCGCGCTGTACCTACCAAACCTGTCAACAGTTCCAGCGCCGCCTCCGGCACCAGCACCGCCAGCGCCAGCCGCTGACCCTCAGTCAAAATTGCCTGCCGCGTCGTCAGCAGCACCCGAAACCGCCCGTCATTCGGCAGCAAAGGCTTCAACGCGCCATAGTCCTGCACGTCATCTACTACCATCAGCACCGGCCCGTTCCTCTCCCCTTCCTTCGGCCACCGCTGAACGCACCAGGCCACCGGATCTTCTGATTGCTCCGGCACCTCTAAGTTCAAATAATCTCGTGCAAAGCTGACAATCTGCGGCGCAATCGGCTCTACTCCTCGCAGCCAGCACACCCCACCCGCAAAAGCATCGCCCCGCCGCCGCGCATACTGCCATGCCAGCTCTGTTTTGCCCACGCCGCCCATGCCCACCGCCGCCGCAATATTCACACGGCTGTTTTGCGTCAGCAAATCTTCCACCGCCTGCAAGTCATCAGCCCGACCGACAAAGAGGCTAACGTTACTCACTGGCAAATTGTTAGGGGTGCTTAACTTTGGCGGAATCCCTTCCGACGACTGTAGTCAAAAGTTAAAAGTATTGTTCTGAGTCGTAATCGTTCCAAAATTAACGTTTGCAATTTTGTCAGCCAGCTTCGTCAAATTTGGGAACTTATCGCTATCGGCAACTGCCGCCACCGTTTTATTCATCGCCGCCCGCACGTCCGGCTGGGCTGCGGCCACCTGCTTCACTTCTTCAAGAATTTCAACATCTATCATATTAGGATCGCTCACTGCTGCTAAGCGCTTCACCGTCTCAGGCACATGCTGCTGCAATTGTGCCAGCCATTGCAACGCGGCAGTAACCAACCCCTCGCCAAGTTTGCCAGTTGCCCCGGCGGTAATGCCGCTTGCCACTGCGGTGAGGGCGGCAAATGCTGCGGCCAACGTAATCGGTTCCATAAAACCAGCCTATAAAATTTTGAATAATGTGCTTTTACTCTACACCAACTTTCTTCGCCCTGATTCCGGCCTATCAGAGCAACCCTCCCTTGGTTGTACTCAGCAAAAAAGGAGCCTGTCAAGGGTTCGGGCGCGACGTTCGTTGATAACGGCGGGCTTGTCGAGAGTTCGGGCGCGACGTTCGTTGATAACGGCGGGCTCGTCGAGGGTTTGGACGCGACGTTCGTTTGTAATGGCAGGCTTGTCGAGGGTTCGGGCGCGGCGTTTGTTAGTAACGGCGGGCTTGTCGAGGGTTTGGGCGCGGCGTTTGTTAGTAACGGCGGGCTTGTCGAGGGTTTGGGCGCGGCGTTCGTTGATAACGGCGGGCTGAGCCAGTAAGAGTACGGAAGCGGCTCGATCAATATCCGCTAAAAATCATTAACCCCACGTAGAAAGTTACATCTCAAAACGGCCATTCTAAAGATGTTCCAGTCCGTGAAAAGGCGATCGCTGCTTAGGAACGAAGCTGTATGAAAAGCGCCAATAGGCACTGCATGGCCCCCTCAGTCCCCCAATTCTGGGGGAAGCCAGAGCGCAGCTAAACTGTCTGAAACTAAGACAGCCCGCAAACTCAGAGCCCCCAGCATTGGGGAACCCACTTTGATACCGATGGGTAGCATCTTGGTCTTTCAAAAGGGGGCCAATGCAGTAAGCCCGACACTTCTCATACAATCTTTCAGCTCCGGCAATAACGCCAAAGCAGCAACGCCAAAAGTTGTTTATCTTTCAGCTATTTATCTTTCACAAGCGAGATCTATCATGGCCAGATCAAAACGAAGCTCACGCATTCTCGACAAAGCACAGCGGCGCTCAGCCGGTATGCAGTCAATTGATGACAAGCTAGACCTGGGGCCAGGCATGACAATGGAGCTTTACAGCCAAAGCATAGACAATCTGCGCAACCGGATCAACGCTTACAACAAGACGCTTTCTTACGTCGATGAGCTGCAAAACGAAGTCGATAAGGCCGAGCGGCTACTGGCAATTCACTCCGAGCAAATGCTGCTGGGCGTCGCCGCCCGCTATGGCAAAGACAGCAACGAATATGAGATGGCAGGCGGCGTAAAAAAGAGCGATCGTAAGCGCCCCACTCGTCGAGTTGCGTCTGTGACCACTAGCCCATAGGCAAGCCCAGTAGACACAGCCCTCTAGCAGACCTATCCATCCGAGACATTCCCAGACATATTCAAGCAGTCTTGCATCCTGGTCCCCCTTACCAAGGGGAACCAACGGAGGGGTCTCGGTGTGTAACGGATTATCGAGAACCCCTCCCTTGCGGTTCCCCTTGGCAAGGGGAACCAGTCCTAACGCCCCGGCAAAATTTACCGCTTGCCTCCACAGGAAAATGCGCTTATTATCAGTTCTAAGGTTGTGATGCCACATCGCCGCCTTACTCAGAACTCAACATGACTTAGCGCCATCGGCAGGTGTAACCAGCACCTAACCGACGGCTAACCCCCAAGATTACCAGTCAATCTCGGACGCTAAGAGTAAATGTACTCTTTAGCCACCCCGATTTGCACGTCATCTCTGCGGGCGGCTGAGGATTCGCGAGTTCTGGGTTTCCTTAACCCACACTGACGGAACCCAGAACCCCTATGTTTATTCCTTCCTCTCAGGGCGCTTCAGCGTCCACAGTGCCCACTGCCAAGCCGTCTGGCCAGGCCGAACCCGTGCGCCACATGTTGTTTGGTAGCCTTAGCGCCGTGCAAGCCACCATCAAAGATCTGCACAAACGCCACTACGCCGAGCCCAACGACTGGAGCCAACCGATGTCTACCGGTCGCCCCAATGAGGTGATGGCCATCTTGACCAAGCGAGTAGTGGGGTGTAGTGGCCCGCTCGCTTAGCCCTTGTAGCTCTTAATGTGCCCGCCGTACTAGACAGCGAGAATTAAACAGCGAGATAGTCTTGAATCGCCTTGACAGTGAGCTTACTGTCTCTAAGGGCACGAATCGCCGCCAGCGTTGCGTCAGCCCCAGCAATGGTCGTGACCGTCGGGATTTTGTATTCCAGAGCAGTGCGGCGGAGGATGCGGTCATCTTCTTTAGCGGTCTCCCCCACTGGAGAATTCACAACTAGCTGCACGTCTTTATTTTTAAGGGCATCGCCAATATGCGGACGACCTTCGTGAATCTTGAGCACGAGCGTGACTGGAATGCCCTTATCAACCAGCGTTTTGTAAGTACCGCTGGTCGCAACAATGTCAAACCCCAAATCGGTGAAGCCCTGAGCGATCGGGATGACAGCAGCCTTATCGCGGTCGTTGACGGAGACAAACACCGTCCCTTTGGTTGGGAGAATTTGGGAGGCGGCGAGTTCGGCCTTGGCATAAGCCAGCCCAAAACTGGTGTCAATGCCCATTACTTCGCCCGTAGAGCGCATCTCGGGGCCAAGCAGCGTGTCTGTCCCCGGAAATTTATTAAAGGGGAGAACGGCTTCTTTAACGGCGACGTGATTGGGGATAATCTCTTCGGTAAACCCAAGTTCTTCGAGCGTTTTACCCGACATCACCCGCACAGCAATTTGCGCTAAACGAGCGCCGGTTGTTTTAGAAACAAAGGGCACCGTACGCGACGCCCGAGGATTCGCTTCAATAATAAAGACTTGTTCGCCTTGAATGGCGTACTGAATGTTCATCAGGCCGATGACTTTGAGGCGTTTGGCGAGCTTAAAGGTCCAATCGCGAATGGTGGCGAGCGCCCCTTCTGACAGGTTGACCGTTGGCAAAGAACAGGCCGAATCACCCGAGTGAATGCCCGCCTGCTCAATATGTTCCATAATGCCGCCGATCACAGTTTGGCCGGTATGGTCACAAATGGCATCGACATCCACTTCAATGGCATTCTCCAAAAACTTGTCGATCAAGATCGGGTGATCCGGCTCTACCTGCACAGCAGTCGTCATGTAGCGCTCCAAATCTTTATCCGAATAAACAATCTCCATCGCCCGACCACCCAGCACATAGCTAGGCCGCACCACAACCGGATAGCTAATCTTACGCGCGATCGCCAGCGACTCGTCATAGCTGCGGGCCAAGCCGTTCGGCGGCTGACGAATGTCTAGCTCTCGCAAAATCTGCTCAAAGCGCTCTCTGTCTTCGGCGGCGTCAATCGCGTCGGGAGAGGTGCCCCAAATCTTGGTTTTAATCGGATTCCCAGCGTTATCAGTGGCTGCTGACTCTAGATAGGCTTGCAGCGGCACGGCTAGCTTTAGCGGGGTTTGTCCGCCAAACTGGATGATGACGCCATCAGGATTTTCGGCTTCAATAATGTTGAGTACGTCTTCTTTGGTGAGCGGCTCAAAATAGAGGCGATCGCTCGTATCGTAATCAGTCGAAACCGTCTCAGGATTAGAGTTGACCATGATCGTTTCATAGCCATCGTCTTGCAGCGCAAAAGAAGCGTGACAACAGCAATAGTCAAACTCAATTCCCTGACCAATTCGGTTAGGCCCACCGCCCAAAATCATCACTTTGCGCCGGTCAGACGGGAGCACTTCGCTCTCTGTTTCGTAGGCTGAGTAATAGTAAGGCGTAAACGATTCAAACTCGGCGGCGCAGGTGTCTACCATTTTGTATACCGGTATCACACCGAGCGACTTGCGATACGCACGCACCTCGTCTTCGCTGGTTTTGGTAGCGTAGGCAATCTGCTTGTCGCTAAAGCCCTCCTGCTTAATCGCCAGCATCTGCACCTCGGTCAAATCGGCCAGCGGCGTACGCTTGATGAATTTTTCGACGGTGAGAAGGGTCTTCAGCTTGTCGAGAAACCAGATGTCAATGGCCGTCAGCTCGTAGATCTCTTCGACGGTAAGACCGAGCTGCATGGCATGACGAATCGCAAAAATGCGCTCCGGGTGGGGTCTGCGCAGATTGGAGCGCACCTGAGAGAGGGTGGGCAGCTTTTCGGGGCCATCGCAACCCCAGCCAGCTCTACCGATTTCGAGCGATCGCAATGCCTTTTGAAAAGACTCATTAAACGTGCGGCCAATCGCCATCGCTTCGCCCACTGACTTCATTTGCGTCGTCAGCGTCGAAGAAGCCCCCGGAAACTTCTCAAAGGCAAAGCGCGGAATTTTAGTCACCACGTAGTCAATCGTCGGTTCAAAGCTGGCCGGGGTTTTTTGAGTAATGTCGTTAGAGATTTCGTTAAGCCGGTAGCCCACAGCGAGCTTGGCGGCAAATTTTGCAATGGGAAAACCGGTCGCTTTAGAAGCCAGCGCCGAACTGCGAGAAACGCGCGGGTTCATCTCAATCACTACAACTTCGCCCGTATCCGGATTCACCGAAAACTGAATGTTTGATCCCCCCGTTTCTACGCCAATTTCACGAATGATCTTAATTGAGGCATCTCGCAGCCGCTGATACTCCTTATCAGTCAAGGTTTGGGCGGGGGCGACCGTGATCGAATCGCCTGTATGCACGCCCATCGGGTCGATATTTTCAATCGAGCAGATGATCACCACGTTATCAGCCAGGTCGCGCATCACCTCCAGCTCATACTCTTTCCAGCCTAGCAGCGACTGCTCAATCAAAATCTGCGAAACCGGACTAGCATCGAGCCCAGAGCGGCAGATCGTTTCAAATTCTTCCTGGTTGTAGGCAATCCCACCGCCGCTGCCGCCCATCGTAAAAGCCGGGCGAATAATCAGCGGGTAGCTGCCAATCTCTGCGCCAATTTTCCAGGATTCTTCCATCGTTTGTGCCAGACCAGAGGGACACACCCCCACGCCGATCTTGATCATTGCCTCTTTAAACAGCTTCCGGTCTTCCGCCTTTTCAATCGCTTCCAGATTGGCCCCAATCAGGTCTACGCCGTACTTCTCTAAGACACCGCCTTTTGCCAGATCCACCGCCAGATTGAGTGCTGTCTGTCCGCCCATCGTCGGCAGCAACGCATCGGGCCGCTCCTTGGCAATCACCTGCTCTAGCAGTTCAACCGTGAGGGGCTCAATATAAGTGCGATCGGCAATCTCCGGGTCAGTCATGATAGTCGCCGGGTTAGAGTTCACCAGTACGACTTCGTATCCTTCTTCTCTCAGCGCCTTACATGCCTGGGTGCCAGAATAGTCAAACTCGCAGGCTTGGCCAATCACAATTGGGCCAGAGCCGATGAGCATTATTTTTTTAAGGTCATTTCGGCGAGGCATAAGACACCAGGGGCAATAAATCCAACCTATTCTAGAGGGTTTTGGGATTTTTTTTGGCTCAGAGATTGCCGTTTGACAGAGATGATAGAAATTCCTGATAGGCAAATGAGGATTCAAATGAGGATTAACGGGAGCTTGCGTACTAAACTAAAGAAATATTTTCTAGTAATCATTGTCAACAACGCAATTAACAACCATGAAAATCACCAGACGGCAGCTGTGGGGCATCGCCCTTTCTCTATCGGTCGGAATCACCGCTTGCCAAAGCCAGCCCGGATCTCAGTCTGGTGCAGACCAAAGTTCAGACTCCTCTGAGCAGGTGATAAACCTGTACTCCGCTCGTCACTACGACATCGATGAGCAGCTCTACGAAGAATTTACGGCCGAAACTGGCATTCAGGTCAATATCCTGGAAGGTAATCCAGATGAACTGATTGAGCGGATTAACAGCGAAGGGGCGCAGAGCCCAGCAGATGTATTTGTGGCGGTAGATGCGGGTCGCCTATGGCGCGCTCAGGAAGCAGATATCTTGCAGCCAGTAGATTCGGAAGTTTTGAATAGTAAAGTGCCTGAGAACCTGCGAGAGCCCAGCGGGCTCTGGTTTGGGCTGACGACGCGAGCCCGGCTGCTGGTCTACAACCCAGAAAATGTGCAGCCAAGCGAACTCTCTACTTACGAAGATCTCGCTGATCCTAAGTGGGAAGGGCGGGTCTGCGTACGCAGCTCTAGCAATGAGTACAACCAGTCTTTAGTCGGTTCGATGGTTGAATCGGACGGCGTTGAGGCGACTGAAAATTGGGCTAGGGGCTTAGTGGCGAACTTTGCTCGGCAGCCAGAAGGGGGCGATACAGATCAGATTAAAGCGGTCGCAGCAGGCCAGTGCGATGTGGCGATTGTCAACCACTATTACTGGGCGCGACTAGCCAAGTCTGATGATCCCGGCGATCAAGATGCAGTCTCGAAAACAGCGCTATTCTTCCCAAACCAGGAGGGACGGGGGACTCATATCAATATCAGCGGAATGGGGCTAGTAAAGACTGCACCTAACCCTGAAAATGGCATTGCTTTTATGGAATTTTTGGTGAGCCCCGAGGCGCAAAAGGTCTTTGCAGACGGCAATAATGAGTATCCGGTCGTGACAGGTATAGATGTAGACCCGGTGGTGGCTGAGCTGGGTGAATTTAAGGTGGATGAAGTGAATGTGGCTTCTTATGGTCGTAATAATTCTAAGGTGAATGAAATTATAGATCGTGCCGGTTGGCAGTAAGTTGAGGCGGCTGTTTTCTGATGATTTTTACAATTCCTGAGCTGCTTTCTCCGCAGGCAGTGGCGGCTATGCGCGAGCAACTCGCAGCCGCTGATTGGGTAGATGGCAAAACGACGGCTGGCTGGCACGCCAAGGCCGTTAAGGCTAACCAGCAGCTCGATGCTAAACATCCAGCTGCTCAGACTTTGGTTGAGCAGGTCCGACAGACTACTTTTAGGCACCCGCTCTTTCAGGCGGCGGCGCGGCCTCACCGCATTCATACCGTGCGCTTTAACCGCTATAGCGACGGTATGGCTTACGGTCGCCATACGGACAATGCGCTGATGAATGGATTTCGCTCGGATCTCTCTTTTACGCTGTTTTTATCTGATCCCGAGCGCTATGAGGGGGGCGCGCTGGTCGTTGAAGGGTTGGATAGCGAACAGTCTTATAAGCTGCCAGCAGGATCTATGCTGGTGTATCCGTCTGCGAGTTTGCATCGGGTAGATGCGGTGGTCAGCGGCGTGCGCTGGGCGGCGGTGGGCTGGGTGCAAAGTCAGATTCGCGATCCCGGTCGGCGAGAGATTTTGTTTGAGCTGGATACGGCTCGGCGATCGCTCTTTAGCCAATACGGTAAGACCAATGAGTTTGACCTGATTACCAAAAGCTTGAACAACTTGGTCAGGCAGTGGGTAGAGTAAGCTGCTCTTTGCTGATGCGGGAGTGTGGCAGATAGCCTAATGAGAATAGATCTGATATGCAATGGCGTATAGTAAAAGAGCTCACTATTGAAATTAGTATGCAATAGTGGCTGAGCACTTTTGTCTTCCTGCTAGTTGAGCTTCCCGCTGGTTGAGCTTCCTGCTAGTTGAGGGGAACGGCAGCGTGTTCTCTGTTTTTTTAGGCTTATCTGCTCGTCATCTTCTATGTCCTCATTCTCTCCTGTCCTGGCTTGCCGGAATATCACTAAGCGCTACGGTAAGACGGCTGCTCCGGCTGTAGATGCGGTCAGCTTTGCGCTGCATAGGGGCGATTTGCTAGGGCTTTTAGGGCCGTCGGGCTGCGGCAAAACGACGTTGCTTCGTCTGGTTGCTGGCTTTGAAACGCCCGAAGCGGGCGAAATCGATCTGGCTGGGCAGCGGGTGTGTAGCCCGGGGCGCTGGGTGCCACCAGAGTACCGGCAGGTCGGCGTTGTTTTTCAGGACTACGCGCTGTTTCCCCATCTGCGGGTGATTGAGAATGTTGCTTTTGGTCTGAAGCAGCTCTGCCGGCGGGGGCATCTGCCCAAGAAGCAGATTCAGACGCTGGCGCATGAGGCGATTAGCCTGGTGGGGCTAGCAGAGATGGCGCAGCGCTATCCGCATGAGCTATCAGGCGGTCAGCAGCAGCGGGTGGCCCTAGCCCGAGCCATGGCTCCTCGCCCACCGCTGATTTTGCTAGATGAGCCGTTTAGCAATTTGGATGTGCAGGTGCGGCTGTATTTGCGTCAGGAAGTCCGCGATATTCTTAAGAGCATTGGGGCCTCAGGGATTTTTGTCACGCACGACCAAGAGGAGGCGCTGGCGATCGCCGATCAAGTCGCTGTCATGCACGCCGGGCAGCTGGTGCAGCTAGATACCCCTGAGGGCATCTACCAAAATCCGGCGTCGCGGTTTATTGCTGAATTTGTGACGCAGGCAAATTTTGTGCCCGCCGCGCGGCGAGCCGATGGATGGGAGACAGAGCTAGGCCCAGTAGGCCCGGTACCGGGTGCGGCTGGCGTTGACCGGGGCGAGCTGATGATTGCTCAGGAAGATTTGCAGATCGTCGCTGATCCGACCGGAGCTTTGGAGGTACAGGGCCGTCAGTTTTTAGGCCGGGAGTATCAGTACAAGCTGCTGCTGCCCTCTACGCAAGTTTTGCAAGTGCGATCGCCCGCCAGTCAGCGATTGGCAATAGGCGATCGCGTCAGGGTAAAAATCAACTGTGATCGGGTGCGGCTATTTCCGCAGACAGGCACGCCCGCAGCGCGGTTAGAGGCCAGGGTCAGATAACAAAGAACTACGTTGGGGGCCACTGGTCAATGAGCTGCCACAGTCGGAGAACTTCGGCCACCGACCAGGCTTGGGCATAGGCTCCTCGGGGCAGATAAGGCGGGTCGCCGTCAAAGATTTCGCTGAGGGTGCCGACGCAGCCAGTGCGCAGATGGTGAGCTAGCGGCATCAGCAGAGAACGGGCCGCAGCCGGGTCTTGGTAGACCTTGAGGTGGGCCTGTACAAAGGGGCCGATCAGCCAGCTCCAGACTGTACCCTGGTGATAGGCACCGTCGCGTTTGTAGCGATCGCCCCCATAGCGACCAATATAGTCAGGATGAGTGGGGTTGAGCGATCGCATCCCATGAGAAGTGAGCAATTGCTGAGCAGAAGTGTCAACAATGGCCTTTTGCTGCTGAGCGGTTAAAGGCGGGGCCAGTGCCAGTGAAACGGCAAACACTTGATTGGGTCTGAGCGCGGCGTCATTTCCCTCAGGGCCATCAATCACGTCATAACAGTAGCCAGCGTCGGTCTGCCAAAACTTCTCAAAGCTGGTGGCGGCTCGCTGAGCCAGGGCCATATATTCGCTATCGGGCTTGTTCAATCGCCGACAGAACTGGGCCATCGCCATCAGCGCATTGTGCCAGAGGGCATTGATCTCTACAGGCTTACCGATGCGCGGGGTAACTACCCAGTCGTCTACCTTGGCGTCCATCCAGGTGAGCTGCTCGCCGGGTTGACCCGCGTAGATTAAGCCGTCACTGTCTAAATGAATCTGATAGCGCGTGCCGCGAACGTGCCAGTCAATCACTTCAGCTAGCGCCGGAAAGAGTTCTTGTAAGAGATCGTCATCTTGAGTTGCCGCAATGTAAGCGCGGATCGCTTCAAAGTACCAGAGAATGGCATCGACAGTGTTGTAGCCCGGCGTATCGTTGGCTTCGGGAAAGGCGTTAGGCAACATTCCCTGGCTGAGATAGCGAGCGAAAGTGCGCAGAATGGGCCGGGCGATTTCGGGGCGTTGGGTCGCGAGGGTAAGGCCCGGTAGCGCAATCATCGTATCTCGGCCCCAGTCGCCAAACCAGGGGTAGCCCGCGATGATGGTTTTACCGGGGGTGTCATTGCCGGGGGTGTCATTACCGGGGATGGTGCGGTCAACAATGAACTGGTCGGCGGCGAGAGTGAGTTGTTGAATCCAGGGCGGGGGCGCGGGGGAGTGTGGGAGAGAGGGGGCGGGAAGGGCTTGGGTGAGAAGGTTTTGTTCGTATTGTTGTCGGGTGGAGAGAGCGGTTTGGCCGTCTAATGAGGGTTGGGGATGGGTGCTGGCGACTATGGTGAGGGTTTCGCCGGGGCGGAGGGTGGTGCGAAGGGTGGCGGCGTGAAGGTTGTCGTCTAGATGGACGAGGCCGCGATAGTGGTCTACGGTGAGCAGATAGTGCTGATACCACTTGCTGGCGGGTAGGAGCTGGCCTTTGTCGCTAAGCAGGTAGAAAGGAGTGGCCTCCTCAAAGGCTTGGATTTGCAGACCTTTAGGGTGGGGTTTGGTTTGGACGGGCTGCTCGTCCCAATCTTTGCTCTGAGTGACGCTGTGGTGATCGCGGTAGTTGATCAGCGCTTTGATAGAGAGGGTGAGCGGGCCAGTAGCACGGCAAAGCTGGTACTGAATGTAGGTGGTGTTTTCGCCGGGCTGCATCCAGATTCTTTTTTCTAGAAGGGCGTCGGCGATCGCATAGTGCCAAACCGGGATGGTGCCCTCTAGATGAAAGCGCTCTAGCTGCAAGTAGCCGTGACCCGTGAGGGTGCCGCCTGCCCAGCGATCGCAGCTCAGCGGATAAGACATACGCTGATAGCTAACGGTTTCGTCTAGCTTAGTGAGCAACAGCGTACGGCCCAAAGGTGGCTTGAGCGCGGCCACCAGCAGGCCATGATAGCAGCGGGTGAGCGTGCCCGCGAGGGTGCCACAGCCATAGCCGCCAATGCCATTGGCAATCAGCCATTCGCGCTGCTCGGCCTGGGGCAAACTGCTGCAAATAGCACGGCCAAAGTCAACGACATTGAGCTGATCGCGGCTAGCCATTATGAACCTACTGCGCTCAACACCCGGTTCAGCTTACCGCTGCGGTAGCCTTCTAGATCTAGCGTCACATAGGTAAACCCCAAGTCCTGAAACGCCTCTACTAAGGCGGGCAGATTTATCTTGGTGACAAACTCTTGAATCTCTTCGGGCATCAGCTCGATTCGCGCTGTCTCTCCATCTGAGCGCACCCGCAGGTTGCGATAGCCCAAATCTCGCAGGTAGCGCTCGGCTCGGCCCACGCGGTGTAGCTTTGCGGTCGTGATCAGTTCGCCATAAGGAAAGCGCGAACTCAGACAGGGTTGAGAAGGCTTATCCCACCAGGGCAGGCCGAGCTGCTTGGAGAGTTCTCGTACTTCTAGCTTGGTGATGCCGACTTCGGCGAGGGGCGATCGCACACCTCTTTCCTTAGCCGCCGCAATGCCCGGTCGGTAGTCTTGCAAATCATCGGCGTTGAGCCCATCTACCACATAGGGATAGCCCAACTGATCGGCTAGCGGCCTGAGCGTGTCGTGCAGCTCGCTCTTGCAAAAGTAGCAGCGGTTGACCGGGTTAGCGGTGTACTGCTCGTTTTCCATTTCGTGGGTTTCTACCACCTGGTGAGCGATCCCCATTGCTGCCGCCTGAGACTTCGCATCGATAAAATCTTCCGGCATCAGCGAAGGAGAATTGGCAGTGACCGCTAAAGCGCTAGCGCCCAGCACATCGTGAGCGACCTTGGCGACCAGCGTACTGTCAATGCCCCCAGAATACGCGACCAGGGCCTGATCCATTTCACGAAAGATAGCTTGGAGCTGAGCCAGTTTGTGCGATGCGTTGCTAGTCATAGGAAACAAGAGGAAAAAGCAGAAAAGCGGTACAGTACTTCAAGCTTAACTCTAGCGCTTCTAAACGCCTGTGGGTGGAATGATGATCAACCCAAATTCCCTGGCTCGTCGCGGCATCTGGCGGGGCTTGCCCTGGGTGATTGCCGGTGGACTGGTGCTGCGGCTACTGGTGGTCATGCTGACAGAGCGATCGCTGCATTCCGACGAAATTTTTCAATATGTAGAGCAGGCTCACCGGCTCACCTACGGCTATGGCTATGTTCCCTGGGAGTATGTACACGGCCTGCGTAACTGGCTGCTGCCTGGCGCAATTTCGCTCGTGCTCTCAGGCTGTCGGCTGCTGGGGCTAACTGACCCGGCGCTATATATTCCAGTGGTACAGACTTTAGCCTGTCTGATTTCTCTCTCGGCTATTTACTGCGCCTATCTGATTGGACGCACCGTTTGCTCTGAATCGGTGGGTCGGCTGGCCAGTGTGCTGACGGCAGGCTGGTATGAGATGGTGATCCGGGCTAACGCCATTACACCCGAAATTTTCGGCGCTTATCTGCTGATAGGAGCGATCGCCTGCCTGGTAATCAAGCCTGGCTACCGGTCGGCGCTGCTGTTGGGGCTATGTGGGGCCGGGGCGATCGCGCTGCGCTTGCAGTATGCACCGGCGGTGGCGGTCGTGATTGTGATGGCGCTGGTCTATACGTGGCAGGGGCGATGGTCGCGCGGGCAGTGTCTGGTTGCGGCAGTCGGGTTTTTGGCGGTCATCGGGTTGGTTGGCTGGCTAGATGATTACACCTGGGGCAGCTACTTTGTGTCTTACCGCAACAATTACCTGTACAACAGGGTGTATAAGGTCAGCAGTCTGTGGGGGGAAGGCCCGGCCTGGGGCTACCTGGCTGATTTGGCGATGTATTCGGGCGGGGTGTTTTGGGTGGCGATCGCCACTAGCTTGTTTAGCCGCAAGCCGAGGCCCTGGCTGATTTTGGCCTTGCTAGCTAGCGTTGTGGTGCCTCACTCGGCGATCGCCCACAAAGAGTATCGGTTTATTTTTGCAGCGGTGCCTATTTGCCTGCTGCTGAGCGCCTTTGCGATTGATGCACTATGGACTACCTCAAAGGAGCCTGCCACCTCAGCGGCTCGAAAGCGGTCTCAGGGCAGACGCAACTGGGGCAGGTTTATTCTAGGTCTGATGGCTTTTTATACCAGCGGCGTGCTGCTCGTCACTTCTTTCTTTTTAGATCCTCAGGCAGACCAGCTACAGGCCTATCTCTATCTCAATGATCAGCCTGAGCTGGTGTCAGTGCTCAATCTGAGCAGCGATTGGTATCACACGGGAGGATACTACTATCTGCACCGAGACGTGCCGATCTATCTGCCCACCCACATAGACAGCCTTCAGGCAGATGAATGGGCGCGGTATGTGAGCCATGTGGTATGCGATCGCGATCAAGCCCCCATTCCTGAATTTACTCCTGTAGCCCAGTTCGGCAAACTGGAGATCCGCGCGGCTGATCGGCCCCCGACTGCAAGGCTGGATGTCGAAACCCGCTATCCGCCTCAGGGTGGCGTAGATGGTGTGTATACGCCGAGAGTGACATCGAGATTTTGAGCTGATGACGAAGCGCTAGAACTGCCGTCGTTCAAACACGGCTACCGTCACGGTCAGCAGCAGCGCCGTGTAAATGAGACCGTAGGCCGCATTTTCGAGCAGACCGCTGCCGCTCGGGGGAGCGACAAAGCCATTGGCGATTTCATTTTTGAGGTTTAGCCGCTCTAAGTCAGGCAGGATGAGGAATAGTCCTTCGGCGATGCGGCGAAAGTTCTCGCTTTCTGCGATTTTGTCTAGCTCTAGAATGTTGCGCGTTTCGTGGCCGACGGCAAAAATAGCTAGCGTCATCAGGGTCGCGAGGACGTTGCTGGTGACGACGCCAAACATCATCGCCGCCGCAATCAGCAGCACCATTTCTAAAAACATGAACAGGACGGCCAGCAGCATCAGATCGAGCTGAAAGGGGACGCCGCTAAAAGTCAGTAAGCCAAGCATGACGGCTGTGAGCGAGGCGATCAGCACTGCCATTACCAGACTCAGGCCCAGATGTTTACCTAAGATAAATTCCAGGCGGCTGACGGGCTTGGCAATTAGTACCAGCACCGTTTTTTTCTCAATCTCTTTGTTGATCAGGCCGGTGCCGATAAAGACCACGACAAAGAGAGACAGCAGATTGATGGCAGCTAGGCCGGTATCGAGGATGAGTTTGTTTTCAGTGCCAGCGGCAACTTCGGGCAGTAGGGCGATCGCCATCACCATTACCAGCCCAAATACGCCAACGACATAGAGAATGCGATCGCGCAACACTTCTAAAAATACGTTGCGAGCAACCGTCCAAATTCTGGCCCAGACCATAGAAAACGATGTCAAAGTAGACTCCATCACTCACCTTTTGAGTATTTCTTTTGCTAACAGTGCCCAAAGCAGTGTTCTCGATTAACGGGCTAAGGATCACCCGTCCACTGCACTACGGGCGGCTCTTCGCCACAGTCTACAGCGGTAATTTGAGAAGTTGGCGGCGGCTGGTCGGCTTCTGTGGGGACTGGCCGAAGCCGATCTTGCGGCACAATTTTGCAGTCTTTTTCTAAAAAGAAACGCCGGTCGCGGGAAACTGGCCCCAGCCATTGAGCCTGTAATTTCAGCAGGTAGCCGTCGCCTGATCGCTTAATCGGGGGGACTTCAATTCGCCAAAACGACTTTTCAGCGGGGGCAGAAAATGAGTTGACCGTCCGCTGGGAGATGGCTTCGAGGCGCTCTTGGCGAGTGTAGAGCCAGCGCTCAGTCTGATACCAGGGCTGGCCATTCAGCTCTTCGGCAATGGCATCGGCAGTGCTCTCTAATAGTGGGACACCCTGAGGCTGCTGGTTGCGATCAGCGTTAAAGTCAGTGACAAAAGCGCTTCTATCTAAGTCACTAACCAACAAACTGGGGTAATTAGACACCCAATCTTGCACCCGGAAGCAAAACAAAATCCAGCTGGTCAGCAGGAGATTGATCAGCAGCGTCATGAGCAGCGCTGAGCGGTCATGGCTTTTGGGCAGCTTGGCCTCTAGCTCCCAATTAACGAAATAGGGCAGTGCCTTAATCGTTGTAGAAATCAGCGGCCAACTAGAAATCGACCAGCGCAGCCGATCAGCCGTTGACCAGGGCTCAAATAAAAACAGACACAGCACCGCGCCGGTAATCCAGGGACTGATCGAGAAGCCACCGACTCGGACGGGATTTTCGGATAAGGCCCACCAGATGGCTGAGACTAGAAAGATCCAGCTCAATGTGCTGAGCAACTCAACCTGAAAGGGCTCTTCCTCAGCGCTGAGGGTTTCGAGCGCAGTCGCTGTCAGGAGTGAGAAAAGGCTGAGCAGCAGCAGGGTTTGCCAGGCGAAGTAGCGATCTGGCCAGAACAGCGTTCTCATCTGTTCGCCGATGTCTCGCAGCATATCTTGCATTAGACCCAGTCCTCCGCAAAGGCTCGTAGCAACAGCAGTAGCAAAATGGCACTAAAGCTGGCGGCATTGGCCAAAATCACCGTATCGGTAAAGTCAGAAACCGCCTGTTGCGCTTCGTTGCGACCTTCGCGAGCGCGGGCGTAGCGCTGGTCTCGCGGCAGCTGAGAAAAGGGCTTAGTCGTTTTAGGCACTCCCCAGGTGCTGTCTGAGCGCATGATCAGCTCCAGTCCTTTGGCCTTGATAAAAAATGTGACAAAAAAAGCCACCAGCCCCACTGCAAAAATCGTCCCGCCTGCTTGGGCTGTCCAGCCGTTGAGTAGCAGTCGGTCGAAGAGTACATAGCTGATAATCTGAGCCTTGAGGGGCGGCGGCGACAGCGGCTCGATGATCAAAAAGGCGGCCCAGCCAACGACAACCGCTGCCAGGTTGATTAAGAGGGTGTATTGCACACTGGTCTGAAAGCCCAGTCGCAGCCGCTGCCGAAAGATACCCGCCTCTATGGCGATCGCCACCATCAAAAATAAGATTTGAAAGGCGATCGCTCTCAGTGGCAATATCGGTTCGTATTCCATGACAGAGACGCGCATCAACTTTTTTACATACTTGCCATAGGGTATAGCCTGGCGGGTCGTTTGGGCTAGGTAGATGCGCGGAAACGCCTGGGTGTTAGCGTACCTATGCCCAGGCCAATCAAAGCGGGTCAATCAAACTGGTCAACCATTAAACTACCAGTGATCGGCCCATACACCAGTACACCATGAGCCCGCCCTGCAAACAGCCCAGAAAAAGCGTCAGCGCGTCATCCCAGGCCGGATGCTGGCGGCCCCTGCGAGCACCCGGCGGCGGCGTTTTGCCAGGTAAAAGCAAAGCAGCATCAGACAGAGGTAAAGTGATTCGGTAAACACGCCCGAGAGGATGAAGGAAACTGGATATAGCAGAAGATATTTAACCGCTAGCCGGGCCGTTTTGCAGTCAGTGTCTGGCTCGATCAGCTGGTACAGCAGATAGCCAGAGACCAGCAGACAAACAATTAGAGATAGAGATTCCAGCGAAGAAGTATTCACCTCCGGTCAGCTGGCCCAAGAGCTTCATCAGCAAAAGGTAGAGCGGAAAAAAGGGGAAATTGGTCTGACCTGGATTGCCAGGAATGCTGCTGACTGTGGAGTAGCCGTTTTGAGCAATGTCTAGATACCAGTACGAGTCCCATACGCTCCAGATATCTAGCCATGAATACTTTGACCAGCTAAGTTGCTTGCCATACCCGGTATCTAGCACTCGGCGCGAAGTCACCCCGATCAGAGTTGAAGCAAGCCTGGTAGAGAAAACAGCAGGAAAATATACCGTATTTCAGGGATTATCCTCCGAACCTGATTTTTTTCATAGGACTTTCTATCGACAGCGCTCACAACGGCGGCCCAAACCGCTTTTGACAACAAAAACTATCTGGCCGTTGAAATAACAGCGAAGTCTGCGCTGTTAAACTAAGAACCCGTGCAGTTCTATTTCGCAGTTCTATTTCTATATACAGCCCGCTCCGGCCTTTCTCAGAGCATTACTATGCCTAAAGCTATTGGCATCCGCACTGCCCAAACGACTTCCGAACGCCTCACCGGTCAGATTCATCTTTACGACGGTGAAGGGAAAGGCAAATCGCAGGTAGCGCTGGGCGTGGTGCTGCGCTCTATTGGCCTGGGCATCCATCACTTTATGCAGAGCCGGGTGCTGCTGCTGCGTTTTCTCAAAGGGCCAGGGCGTACCTATGACGAAGATGCCGCGATTGAAGCGCTGCAGCGAGGCTTTCCGCATTTAATCGACCAGGTGCGTACCGGGCGGGCTGAGTTTTTTGGGCCGGAGGCGATTACGACCTTTGACAAGCAGGAGGCACAGCGGGGTTGGGATGTAGCTAAAGGGGCGATCGCCTCTGGCCTTTACTCGGTGGTCGTCCTTGATGAGATTAACCCGGTGCTAGACCTTGACCTGCTCTCGATTAGCGATGTGGTCAAGTCGCTGAAAAATAAGCCTGAGCATCTAGAGATTATTGCCACTGGTCGCGGCGCACCCCCACAGCTCATAGAGATTGCTGATTTGCACTCAGAGATGAAGCCGCAAATCCATCAGAGCGCCGCTGATATGGGCATCGAAGGGATTGAAATCTATACCGGTGACGGTAAGGGCAAGTCTACGAGTGCGCTGGGCAAAGCTTTGCAGGCAATCGGGCGAGGCATCGGTCAAGACAAGTCTCACCGGGTGATGATTATTCAGTGGCTAAAAGGCGGTCAGGGCTATACCGAAGACGCAGCGATCGCTGCCCTGCGCAAAAGCTATCCGCACCTGGTAGACCACCAGCGCTGCGGTCGCGATGCGATTGTCTGGCGCGGTCAGCAGCAGCCGATTGACTATATTGAAGCCGAGCGGGGGTGGGAACTCGCGGGGACGGCGATCGCCTCAGGTCTCTACAAGACGATCATTCTAGACGAACTTAACCCCACCGTAGACTTAGAGCTAATCCCGGAAGAGCCGATCATTCAGACGCTGCTGCGTAAGCCCAAAGACACCGAGGTCATTATCACGGGGCGCTGCAAAAATCAGCCGGCTTACTTCCAGCTAGCGAGCGCCCACTCAGAGGTGTTTTGCCATAAGCACTATGCTGAGCGAGGCATCGAACTCAAGCGCGGCGTTGATTTCTAGTGATGGTGAGTTATGTGATCCCGGTTAGCTAGCTGACCGCAGAGTTTCGGTGTCGGGAAGGTCGCCAAAGATCTGCGTCGAATAGTGCCAGATCTCCTCGTTTTGAAAGAGCTGACGAAAGGCTGGGTTATCGGCAAAGTGTCGCCAGCGATTGGTCACATCTAAGCACCCGGCCTGACCGCTGTGACGAGTGCCGCTAAAAGAGCTGCCGCCGCCTAAAGACGGGACATGCCTCAGCCCAGCATCGGAAAATACTAACCCTAGCTGGTCTGCTAGCTCGCGCCGGTAGTTGACATCAGCAAACCACCGGTTGTAGTTAATGCAGACCCGGTCTGGCTGCAGGTAGCCGCTCTCGCCCGCAAATTCTCTGGCGTACGCTAGCCACATATCTACCATAGAGGCCGTTTTAGACTTAGTCTCTATAAAGTTTTGCTTCAGGCGGCTAGCGAAGAGATTGAACGGGTCACGCAGAATCAAAACGTCTAGCTGCTGGGCACTTTTACCCAAGTAAAGCGTGCGGTTGCGCTCAAAGCGAGGCTGAGTTACCTGCTCTAGGCCCCAGTCTTCGTAGCTGAGAATCAAGCAGTCACGCTTGATCAATTCTCCTGCGGCCTGTCGCTGATAGACGGCGGCCATCTTGCCATGCTGAGGATGGTACCGGCGCAGGTTGTTAGATTTATAGCGATACGGGTTAGTACCCGCCGCGACATTATTGAGATGGTAGGTGGTGCCTGGCTGCTGTCGCTCTATCCAGGTGATGATGGCGTGGTTGCCCGTGCGGCGCATCCCCACGACGCGCAGCTCTTTTTGATTGATAATCTCTTGGGGTTGCGATCGCTGAGCCAACTGCCGTCGCCAGTCAGCCAGTGGATACACCAGCGATTGAGTTGCTCTATAGCTGAGCTGATTTAGCCGACTGGGAACCTGCGCAGAACCTTGATGGGTGTGAGCAGAGTTAGTAGAAGCGGAGCTGGTAGAAACACGGTTGGAAGAAAGCAGCATTGTTGTTGAAGCGTAGGGGCGTACAGCTTGCAAAACCCATAGAGCCATAGTGCCCACGGGCAAATGGCTTGAGCAGACTATTTTAAGTAGCTTAAGATAGCGTACCTATACTGGCTAGCGAGTATTCAGCATCACACTAGGCTGCGACCAGCGTATGAGCATTTTGAGTCTGCGACTACTTTCTATGGGTAGAGACGGTGGGTAGAGATGGCACTCGCTATAGCTGACAATTGCTATAGCTGTATCCGACGCAAAAAAGGCACCATTGTTTCGCTGACTTTTTCGGCCCAGTCTTCTTGAGCATAGTGACCAGTCTCTTCAAGTCTGGCGATTTCTACGTTGCTGCCTGAGTTTTGGGCAAAGGTTTCAGCCAGGGTCACGGGTAGCCACTTATCGGCCATGCCCCAGGCAATCAGGGTGGGCACCGGCCAATTTTCAAAGCCCTGATCAATATCAGCCAGGGTCTGTTTGAGCTGCAGTTGCTTGATGGTGGCCAGTAGCGATCGCCCCGCCTCTGAACTCTTTAAAAACGGTCGCCGGTAGATGTCGAGGTCCAGATCAGCAATTTCGTAAGGGCCAGCGCCCTCCAGGGTGCGGTCTACCAGCAACGGATCTTGCGTGAGCATGTCGCCCACCAGGGGTATGCCCATTTGAGCTAGCTTAAAAGGTAGCTTAGCCGCTGCTGTCAGGGGCGTGTTTAAAATCACCAGTCGCTCAATTTGCTCAGGATGCTGCGCTGCATAGAGCAGACCGGCTGAGCCTAAGAAGCCCTGCACAACCAAATAAAAGTGCTCAATCTCTAGTGCCTGCAGCCAGCTTTCTAAGGCTGAGACAAATGCCGCCGGGGTATAGGCAAACTCGCTCTTCTCTGGTTTGGCTGAAGCGCCGTGACCAATCCAGTCGGGGGCGACAGATCTCATCCCAGCCGCCGCTAGCTGCGCCATCACCCCGCGCCAGCTATAGCTCTGAGAAACCAGGCCGTGCAGCAGGACAACCGGCGGCCTGTCAGTTTTATTCATTGGCACGGCTTCCCGGTAGGCCCACCGCAATCCGCCCGCCTCGCAGGCCCGGTCCATAATTTCTACCGCGCCAACTTTCATCGTTTTACCCACCCTGCTGCTGTCGTATGAGCTTACCGCTCTGTCAATCCCTAGAGCAAATCATTAGGATGCTGTGAAAATGCTAGGGTAGATAAGCCGACTTCTCCGTATCCCATGAGTGTCAACCCCTCTACCGACCCGGCCATCACTCGCCTGCAAGAGATTCGCCCCGAGTTACTGCGGCTGCACAAAGCTCTGCTAGATTCGGAGCGCATTGTCTACGAGCAAAGCCACGGCCCCATTGCCAATAGCGGCGAGTTTTTTCGCTTGGTGATCGAAGACCCAGCTTTTGACTGGCTGCGCCCGATTTCTAAATTCATCGTTCAGATAGACGAGCTGCTTGACTTGCGTAAAAAAGACGCTGTTGAGCCTGAGAGCGCTGCTATCTTGCTAGAAAAAGCTCGCCTCATGCTCAAACCCAACGAGCATTCTTCTACCCCGCTCGGTGAGCATTACTTTCAGGCCATTCAGCGGGATCCTAACATCGCGCTGATGCACGCCGATATCGCTCAAAAACTGAGAAGTCAGTCTCCCCCAGCGGGCAGATAAAAGGCAGCGCCGTTCACTTTCTTGAACAAATCTATAGTATTCATGAAATTCATTGAATTTCTGCGAAGACCCGTTCCCTCCCTGAGATAAGAACCTTAGGATCGATGAGGAACTGGTGACTGCCTCAGGAGATTTGGCCTTTGATAGATTACGCTCTTCAACTTATATTTGTGCTGCTCGCCAGGCTGGTTGTTTTAATTCGCCCGCTGGTGCCTGCTGTGTGCATGGTGCTGGCTTGGGGAACGCTGGCATTAGCGGCTTGGACTTTAGTTGCCGCTGTTCGCAGTGCCCTAGACAATGTTCGCCAAATGCATCAAATTCCCTGCGCCCGCTGTTGCTATGCGACTCGTGACTACCGCCTAAAATGCTCAGTGCGGCCAGTTGAGGCATTTTCGGAGCAAGCGATTGGCTGTCAAGATTTTGAACCGGACGGTAGCTATCCTTACCCGGCTTCTCTACCGTCCTCGGAGCCTGTCTCTTATCGGTAGGTGGGGTTCGAGTCGGTTGGGCGAAGTGGTTGCTCTCTGTCCCTTCTGTAGGGCTGACCTGGCTAGCAGCCTGATGGTGCTTTCATAATCTGAGGTGAAAGTTTATCTAAAATTAAGAATGGGGCAGCGGGTTAGTGTCTGCGATTAGGAATACTGCTTTACCGCTAGATTTTATCTGTAGTTTTTACATATGTAGTTTTGACGATGACTGAGCTACGTACTGATGCCTGAGGCTAGCATCTGATACTGTCGGGATGTTGAGGGAGCTGCTAGTAAGTACGGATACGGCTATCTATTCCCTCCCTTTAGGGTCAAAAATAATCTTACATGTTCTCAATCTTTATCCTGACTCACAACGAAGAGTTGGACATTTCCGCCTGTATCGAGTCAGCTTCCCTGTCAGACGATGTGATTGTAGTGGATTCTTTTAGCAGCGATCGCACGCTTGAAATCGCTCAGAGCTACGCTCACGTACGCACCGTACAGCACGCCTTTGAAAGCCACGGCAAGCAGCGCACCTGGATGCTGCGCCAGATGCCGACTAAGCACAACTGGGCATATATCTTAGAGGCCGATGAGCGGATGACGCCAGCGCTGTTTGCCGAATGCGAGGCGGCGGCGACTTCAGGTGAGCATGTAGGTTACTACGTGGCCGAGCGCGTCATGTTTATGGATAAGTGGATTAAGCGCAGCACCCAATACCCTCGCTACCAACTCAGACTGCTCGACAAACAGCAGGTTTGGTTTGATGACTATGGTCACACCGAGCGCGAAGTATTGGCTGGATCGTCTGGCTTTCTCCAAGAAACCTATCCACACTACACCTGTGGCAAAGGCTTTAGCCGCTGGATAGAAAAGCACAACCGCTACTCTACCGACGAGGCTCGCGAGACGGTCAGGCAGCTTTCTGAAGGTAAAGTCCGCTGGAAATCAATCTTTGTCGGCAAATCTGAGGTAGAACGCCGCCGGGCGCTAAAGGATCTATCTTTGCGCATTCCCGGTCGGCCGCTGGTGCGCTTTTTTTATATGTACTTTTTTCTAGGCGGCGTTCTCGATGGCCGCGCTGGATTTACCTGGTGCGTTCTTCAGGCTTTTTATGAATATCTCATTCTGCTGAAGGTATGGGAGATGCGCCATGCTGAGCCGCCGAGTCAGTTGGCTGAAGCGCCCACAGCTAGCACGACTCATTCAAAAACGGCTTAGGGCTCTATCAGCCCTGGCCTGCTAGACTCTGCTCTCTAAAGACTTGAGATATTCTGTATTGACGCCAGACTCGCGGGTGAGGGCAATCTTGCCGGTGCGAGCGATTTCTGTAATGCCAAAGCGGTTGAGCACCTGCTCGATGGCGACCATTTTGCCGGGGTCACCGACGACTTCTAAGGTGAGTGACTCTTCAGAGACATCGACAACGCGGGCTCTAAAGATTTGGGCGAGGCCGACAACCTCAGAGCGGTTAGCCCCATCCGCGTTGACTTTTAGCAGCATCAGCTCGCGTTCAACGCTGGGGGTTTCGGTGATATCTTGCACTTTTAGCACGTTGATCAGCTTATATAGCTGCTTGGCGAGCTGCTCAATCACCTGATCATCGCCCGGTACGACCATTGTGATGCGAGAGATGCCAGCCTGCTCAGCGGGGCCGACGGCTAGGCTTTCAATATTGAAGCCCCGACGGGCAAACAGGCCCGCAATTCGGGTCAAAACGCCCGCTTCGTCTTCAACCAATACAGAGAGCGTATGCTTCATGACAATCAAGCGGGCGATCGCCCGCTACCACAGCCTGTTACTTTAACTTCGCTATCTTAGCCCGATTAGTGACCTGTGCTACTAAGAATCGGACAGAGACAGCCGGCTAGGGCACAACCGGCTGAGGCGAGTTAGGATCTGGCGCTGGCGGTGCGAAAGGATCGGTAGGGGCAGAGGGAGAAATCGGGGGTAAGCCATTAGGAAAGGCGGGCTGACCGTCGGTGGGGAGGGTGGGATCTAACCCGTTGCTGCCGGGGGGAATGTCCTGCGGCGAGAGGGTTCCCTGGTCACGCAGCACATCTTCTAGGGTGGAGGTGCTTCCCTGGGTGGGGTCTAAAGAGGTATCGCTGGGCAGGGTGGCTAACGCAACGCGATTGCCCCCAACCGAGCGCAGCAGGTCCAACACCTGAATCACGTCTTCATAGCGGGCGCTGCGGGAAGCGTATAGCACTATCGTCCCATTGGGGGCAATCTGCTGATGCTGAACCAGCACGTCGTACAGCAGACCGAGCGGCACGGCACTTTTATCGACATAGACCTGACCGGAACTATCGACGCTGACGTAAAGGCGATCGCTGCTGTTGCCCTCTATCGGTGAGCTGCTGTTTACCGCTGGCAGATCTAGCTCGATGGCCTGCTGCCGGGTCAACCCGACCGCCGCTAAGATAAAGAACGTCAAAATGCAAAAAATCACATCGATCATCGGCAGAATCTCAATCTGCACATCTGACGGGCGACTGTCTAGGTCAACTTTCATAGGGCTTTAGGCAAGGGGGTTCGGCGAATAGAGGCTGCTTTAAAAAGCTGCGGGTGGCTTATCTGGGGAGGGTGGGGGCACATCAACTAGCGGCGAAGGCGGTGAATTAGCCAAGTTTTCGCTCAGCAAGCTGGGCTTGCCGTCTGTATAGGCCCAAGCCTGGCGATACAGCAGCTCTAGCTCATTGCCCGACAGCTGAAATACCTTCGCTTGCCCAAAGACAAATCCCTGAAACAGCCGGTAAAAGGCCAGGCTGATGATAGCAATCACCAATCCGGTCGCTGTACTAATGAGCGCTTCGCCGATGCCTAAGGCGGTGCCTGCTGTCGCATCGCCAACGCCCAAGTCGTTGAGGTCGATGGAGCCGAGAGAGTTGATCAGGCCGACGACGGTACCGAGCAGGCCCAGCAGCGGCGATAGGGCAATCACGGCCTCTAAGACTTTTTCGCCCCGGCGCATGGTGGCGAGTTCTTCACTGGCAGAGGTTTCTAGGGCTAGGCGGAAGACTTCGGGAGCTGGATCTTTGAGCTTGAGCGCTGAGAACAGGAATCGGCCCATCGGTAGCTGGTTGGCCCGCTGGGAAAGGCTGGTGGCGGCTGACCATTCGCGCCGGGCCGCTTCTAGCACTCGCCCTGAGACCTCGCGCTCACGGGTCAAAATCTTGGACCAAAACCAGATCCGCTCGATGATGGTGCTCAGCGCCAAAATCGATAAAAAGAGCAGCGGCCACATCGCGATGCCGCCCTGTCTGAACAGTTCTGAGATATTCACTCCTCGCCTCCTAACCAGCGAAGCGCTCTGATGACTGCTGATACGCTTGGGGTATTTGCGCTTCGTTGCCCGCCTGTCAGTTGGGCCTTATGCATACAGAGCACTGCTATTTTCTGACCTAGTGTAGTGCATAGCGGCTAGCCCTCACCCATTTTATGTACACTTTTTGATTTGGGTGCAGGCAGCGGATTGAGCGCCACTATTTTAGGTGTTTAGGAGGCGTTTGGCAGGTGTCTAGGATGTCTTAAATCCGGGTAACCGGCAGCATGTCTAAGATTTCATTAGCCGCGCGATCGCACACGCCGGGTTCTCCCATCGCCTTTCGCATTTGCCGGTAACCCGCTAGCATCTGCTGTCGCTTGCCCTCGTCAGTCAGCAGCTCTAAGGCGGCGCGGCTAATTTTTTCGGGGGTAGCGTCCCACTGGAGCAGTTCGGGGACAATCGGCTGATTTTCCATCAGGTTAACGGGCGAAACATACTTGCCGGTAAACCGCACGATGTATTTGGCGATGAAGCCGGTCAGATGACTGAGCCGGTAGGTGACGACCTGGGGCACGTTCAGCAGGGCGACTTCTAAATTGGCGGTGCCTGACTTGTTGATGACCAGATCGGCGGCGGCGATCGCCCGCTGACCGTCTGCTTTACTGACGAGCTGCGCGTTTAAGCCATAGTCACGGACGGCCTGGGCGATTACCGCTTCAAAATCGGGCAGCGAGGCAGGCACCAAAAACTTCACGCCAGGCTGCTGCGCCTGTATCTGCTGCGCGGCGGCAAACATTCTCGGCATGATGTATTTCAGCTCTTGCTTGCGCGAAGCTGGTAGAAGTGTGACAATCTGAGCTTCTGGCGCAATGTTTAAGGCGGCTCGTGCCTCATGCTTTGGCATCGGCTCTGCCAAAATATCGACCAGCGGATGACCCACCCAGCGCACATTCGCCCCGGCCTGCTGGTAGTAGGTGGCCTCCTCCGGAAAAATCGCCAGCAGCTTATCGCTGACATCCAGCACGTTTTGCGTATCTCTTTTAGTCGAAAACACCCACTGCTGCGGCGCGATGTAGTACACCAGCGGTACCTGAGGCAGGTGTTTGCGAATAAACTTACCTACAGCAACGTTGGGCGTAATGTAGTCCAGCAGCACCATCAAGTCGGGCGGGTAATCGAGCAGATATTGGTTGATCTGCTGCTGTGCCTGTCGGCCCTCTAGTAAGTAAGGAATTGCCTCAATCAGGCCGATGGAGCTTAGCCGAACAGTATTGACTAAGACTTTAGTGCCGGCAGCTTCCATCTGCTGGCCACCGATGCCAACGACCGTCAGATCTATGTTGCGTTTAGCCGCCTGCCGATGCAGCGCACTGACCAGCAACCCGCCCTGTAGGTCGCCGGATACTTCACCGGTATGAATAAATATTTGAGCGCTTTTCACAACTGGTTTTCGCTGCTGGAGAGAAGGTTTTAGAAATGTCTTATAAATGCGGCAATCAGCTATTTTTTGCGTCCAGGAATCGGGCCCCTGCGACCTTTTTCGTCGGCAGAAGCGCGCAAAAATTCGTAGAGGTGTCGGACGTGGTGATTGTCGGACATGGCCTCCAGTTTGGCAATGGCTTCTTCTAGCGTCAGCCCCGAGCGATAGAGAATGCGAAACGCTTCTTTAAGGCCTTTGTATACCTGGCCATCGGCTTCTTTGGCGATACCCGACCGGCTCAGTAACACTTGATTAAGCCCTCGGACGCGCGATGGGTTGCCTTCTACCATGGTGTAGGGCGGCACATCTCGTTCAATCCGGCTCATGCCACCGACCATGGCGTAGCGGCCAATATGCACAAACTGATGGACGCCGACTAGACCACTCAGCCGGGCGTACGCTTCAATCTGTACGTGGCCGGCAAGGGCAACTGAGTTGGCAATAATCACCCGGTCGGCAATGTCGCAGTTATGGGCAACGTGGGCATAGGCCATGATCAAGTTGTGATTGCCGAGCCGGGTAACTTCGCCGAGTCGGGTGGGGCGATTGATGGTGACGCACTCGCGGATAGCGTTGTCATTGCCAATCTCAACTAGGCTCATAGAGCCGTCATATTTTAGATCTTGGGGCTCCAGGCCAATGGCCGTGTGCGGAAAGATGCGATTGCGATCGCCAATTTTGGTGTAGCCATCAATAACTGCATGCGCCCCAATAGTGGTATCTGCACCAATCGTGACTTTTTCGCCAATGACAGCATAGGGGCCAATGCTAGCGCTCGGATGGATTTGGGCACCAGGATGGAGAACAGCAGTGGGGTGAATCAGAGTAGTCAAAGCCATGCCTCCAGCAAAGCCGCCGAATGAGTAGGGCACATAAAAAAATCCGTGAACGGTTGGAAATGACTGTAGGTTCGAGATGACTATAGAGGTTAATCCACCCCTCAGGTCAAACCTGCGTCAATCCTGCTATCAATTTTGCCAAGCAACTGTCCAAAAGGTGGCTTTCTCAACAGTGTAATGACTCAGGTGTGTTCGCTAGTCTGATCGGTTGGCCAATTTGTCGGTCGGTCCATTGGCCGCTCACTAGTTGCTTACTGGCGACACGGCGACTACTGCCAGTGAGATACAGGCCGATATGGGCCTTGGCAAACCGGCCAAATCTGTCTCCCCGGCTCTTTTTGTCTAATTTAACCCCAGCTAACTAATCGACAATTGAAAACATCAAAACCCCTTCGCAAGCTACCTGGCCATCCACTTCGGCCCGCGATTTCATCTTGCCAAATCGCAGCCGTTTGATGGTTATCAGTTCTGTGGTGATAATGAGCTGATCGCCCGGAATGACAGGTCGCCGAAACTTGACTTTATCGATGCCAGCAAATACGCAGAGTCCGTTTACTCCCGGCACCTGGCTAAGGACAACGCCGCCGACTTGAGCCATCGCCTCGACAATGAGCACCCCTGGCATAATCGGTCGCCCCGGAAAGTGCCCCTGGAAGTGAGGCTCATTAAAAGTGACATTTTTGAGCCCGACGGCGCGCTCTCCGGGCACATACTCAGTAATCCGGTCGATCAGGGCAAAGGGGTAGCGGTGGGGTAATAGCTGCTGCAGCTCTTCGAGCGTATAGCTACTAGGTGCTGCTTCATCAGTTGAGCCGTTGTGAGCAGCGGTGGCCTCAGCGGAGGCGGGAACACTCGTTGACATAGACATGAAAATTAGTTGAAACGGCAATCGAGCCAGCGGCCTATCGGCATAGGCGCTGACACTTCCTGGCACCTTTGCGATCGCTTGAGCGCGGATCTACACTCAGACGGCGCTCAGACGGTAGGCAATAGGTCTGAGGTCAAAACTCAGCAGAGCTTGCATAAAGCTCCTCACGATTCTGCCATTAGACGGTGCCTGACGCTACGAGGAAGCTAAAAAAGGCACCGCGCAGATCTTGAAAGATTAGGATCTCGAAAGATTAGGATCTCGAAAGACTAGGCAGATACTGCGCCTGAAAGAGGCAGAGCGGCCTCTAGCTGTCGGGCGAGCTGTACATGCAGCGTGTGGCTAGCTTTATAGGCGACGTAGTGAGCTTGGGGAATGTCGCCGAGCAGACTCAAGTCACCGATGAGATCGAGCAGCTTATGACGGGCCGGTTCGTTATCAAACCGCAGCGGTGGGTTGAGCCAGCCGTCTTGACCGCACACCAGCGCATTGTCTAAGCTGCCGCCTTTGATGAGCCCCTGGCCGCGCAGGTAATCAATTTGGTGAGCCAGCGCGAAGGTGCGAGCTGGGGCAATGTCTACTGCGAAATCACCGGCCCCCGGCGACCAGCTGTGCCACTGGTTGCCGATCGCTGCTAAGTCAAAGTCTATGCCATAGCTAAAGCGCAGCTCACTGCTGGGAAAAGCTGTCACAAAGGCGTCGCCAGCCTGAACCTGGACGGGCTGACTGACCGCTGAGCGATGTTTTTTGGCCGCCGATTGAGAGGTCGATCCCGCGGAGGCGATCGCTGCTATCCAGGCTTTTGCCGACCCGTCAAGTAGCGGCAGCTCAGGGGCGTC
Source organism: Leptolyngbya sp. BC1307 (assembly GCF_002286735.1). Taxonomy (GTDB): domain Bacteria; phylum Cyanobacteriota; class Cyanobacteriia; order Phormidesmidales; family Phormidesmidaceae; genus Phormidesmis. Next base: position 135,014 of record NZ_NRTA01000004.1, on the reverse strand, counting down.
AATCTCAATCCGGACATTGTCTATTTCTAGGGCAGCGATCGCTGCTAGCAAATGCTCCACTGTGCGGACAGTCGCCTGCTGAGGTGGCGCACCTATCCCTAGCTCAGTCGAGAGCTGAGTCTGGATCACATTGGCAACTTCAGCCTTAATGCGCGGGGTTCCCGGCAGGTCGGTGCGGACAAAGTAGCGGCCCTGATTGGCTTCTGCTGGCAGCAGACGGACAGTTGTTTGCTGCCCGAGATGCAGCCCAACGCCGCTAGCGCTGGCCGGAGCCGCCAAAGTTCGCTGAGCCGGTAGAGACTCCGCTGCCTGACTGTCTGCTGTCAGCGCCCCGGCTGATAAACCTACCATTTAGAAGCGCTCTCCAAAGCCAAAGTGGAAACGGCTGCCCTCATCGCTCAGGCCGTAATCTAGCCGCAGCGCACCCAACGGTGTTTGCACCCTGACCCCGGCCCCATAGCCAAAGCCGTTGCCGGGCTTACCCCGGACGCCAGCCGGATTGCCCGGCACCGAGTCACCTGATCCGAGATCGGTACCGTAGTCAGCAAACAGCGCCCCGCTCAAAAATTCACTGAACAGCGGAAAGCGATACTCTGCTGTGCCTAGCAAGAACGAGCGACCCGAGCCAACGGCTCCTTCTTCGTAGCCGCGCACAGAGTTACCGCCGCCCAATGGGAATGCCTCGTAAGGCGGCAAATCACCTAGCACCGTGCCCCCTTGCAAGTTGAAAGCAAAGGTTTCACCGCCGCGATCTGAGTTAAAGAAGTTGACAGGGACGTACTGGCTGTAGCTAGCTCTGAGCTTATTGGAGAAAATGCTGCCGTTGCCGATGGGGACTGACTGCTCGGTGCCCAAGCGCAGCAGGCTACCGCTGGTAGGCTGGATGGCGCTATTACGCCGATCTCGCACTGCACCAAACTGCACAGTGAACCGATCGTCGCGTCCGGAGCTGCTGGCCGTAAGCTGGTTGCCAAGCTCATCGACAGGGGAGACGCTAGAGTCAGCATCTAGCAGCGCTACCCGCTCGTATTGAGCGCCCAGGGAAAGGGAGAGGCCATTGTCTAAAGGACGGCTAAAGCTCAAGCCAGTGCCTAGGCGGTTCAGTCGGGGGGTATCGCCATTGGGCAGATTCACGTCAATGGGGCCGTTATCAAAGATCAGCGAGGTCGCCCGGCGATTGAACAAGCTGGTCGTGTAGGAGGTGCGGTAGGGGTCACCGGCAATCCAGGGATCGGTAAAGCTGAGGTCAAAGAGGAAGTCGCCGCGCGTGGTCACCCGGCCTTCTGTTCTCAGCTTTTGATTGTTGCCGCCAAAGTTATCTTCGTTATAGCTGAGCTGGCCAAACAGATCGCCGCGTAGGTTGAAACCCAGAGAAGCGCCGATAGATCCCGTATCACGCTCGGCAATATTGACAATCACCTTTACTTTGCGCGGATCTTCGTCACCGGGATCGAGCGATAGGCGAATGTCTTCAAAAATTCCCAGGCCAAAAGCGCGGCCTAAGTCTTGCTGAATAGCGTTTTGTTGGAAAACGTCGCCTGGCTGAGTCTGAAACTCACGAGTGACGATGAAGTCGCGGGTTTTACCGCCGATGGGGTTGCCGTTTTCATCGGTGGCTTCGCCATCGGCGGTGATGTAGCGTACCTCGATGGATTCGATTTCGCCCTCGGCTACGATGAGGGTGACTGTGCCGTCATCAGAGATTTGGGGCGCGGCGGTGACTTGAGCCAGCACGTAACCATTTTCCTGATACCAGTCATTGAGATCTAGCACCGCTTCTTGAAAATTTTGCAAGTTTAAGATTTGGCTGTACTGGTCGCCGAAGATTTCGTCAATTGTTTCGTCGGGCAGTACCTGACGGTTGCGAATTTCTACATTGGTTAAGACGGGGTTGGGCTCGACAAAAAAGGTGACTTTCACTCCTAACGGGGTGTCTTCGGGGGTAGCCTGCACGTTAGAGAAGAAGCCTGTGCTGAAGACGCGGTTGATGTCTTCTTGTAGCTGGCTGCGGGTGGCGGTGCGACCAGGCGTTGTGCTGATGGCACGATAAACGGCGTCAACTAGTTCGGGCGGCAGCGGCTGATCGTTAGTAGAGACGACATCTACTTCTGAAACCAGTACTCGGGTCTCTTCGGGCTCGGCAGCGGCGGGGTCTGGGCTGACCTCAGCAGGGCTGGCTTCGTCGGTTTCTGTCTCATCAGCCGGTGCTTCAGCCGGTGTTTCTGGCATTACCTGGTCAGGAACTGCAGGCGTTGGCTCGGCTGAGGAATCTACTTCGGGGAGAACTTCGATCTCAGCATCGTCGGTGGGTACGGGAATTTCTAAGAGGGGCTGAGCGTTTTCGTCATCGTCGGGCGATGGGAAAGACGGTTCAGGAATGGGCGCTGGGTCTTCTATCTGCTTGGTTGCGCCGCTCTGTAGCTGCGCTAAGGACATTTTGGGCGCTAGGGGCTGCTCGACGGCAGGCGCTAAACGCTGGCCAGCAGCTTCAGTGATTAATGAAGGGGCAGTCTGAAGGTTTTCCTCAATCGCATTGACACGAGTCGTCTCAGCTGACGCCTGACTGGGGAAACCGGCGATCGCAACCAAACTGAAGCAGGCCACAAGAGCCGGGGAAACACGCATAACCACTTAATCCTTGTATTCCTTGTATTAGAGTCACTCCTCACAGCGCGCTTACCGGCTGTTGCCTCAGTCTTTCATGGCCTGCGGTATAAATTCAGACTGAAAGGGCACATCAGGTCAGTAAGGCTTGAATCATCCAGACTGGGGGTAAGGCTGCGAACAAATGTACGGCAGACCGGGACTTGACTGGAATAAATCAATTCGGAAAGATCTTACCCTACTGTCAAGCTGGATACGAAAATTCACTGTGACAGAATTGCAGGCTGCACGTTGAGGGGGTAAGGGGTAAGGGGGATGAGACTCAGGCAGGGTTTTCTAGCTGGGCGGCGATGCGTTCGAGGACTGCCTGGTAACCGGCGGCGACGTTGCCGAGGTCTTGCCGGAAGCGGTCTTTGTCCATCACGCGCTGGCGTTCGTCGGGTTGGCTAGTGTCCCACAGGCGACAGGTGTCTGGGCTGATTTCGTCGGCGAGCAGGAGGGTGCCGGCTGAGTCGGTGCCAAATTCTAGTTTGAAGTCTACGAGGGTGATGCCGCAGCGGGTAAAAAATTGGCTCAGTATGTGGTTGATAGCTTCGGCTTTTTGAGTGAGTTCTGTGAGCCTTTCGGGGGAGGTAAGGCCCATGGCAAAAATGCGATCGCGGGTTAGCAGCGGGTCACCGAGATCGTCGTTTTTGTAGTAGAACTCGACTAAAGACGGCTCCAGCTTTGTGCCTAAAGCGATGCCGGTCTGCTTGCAGAGGCTGCCAGCGGCCAAATTGCGGACGACGACTTCTAGCGGCACGATCTGGACCCGCTTAATGCGTTGCTCACGCTCGCTGGTGGTTTCTAACAGATGAGTGGCGATGCCTTGCTTTTCTAATAGGGCGTATAGGTAGGCGGTAATTTTGCAGTTGATGACGCCTTTGTTGAGAATTTGCCCTCGCTTTTGGGCGTTGAAGGCGGTGGCGTCGTCTTTGAAGTAGGTGATTAAGACTTCTGGGTTATCGGTGGCATAGATGATTTTGGCTTTGCCCTCGTAGAGCTTTTGGCCCAGGTGGTCGGCGGAGGGAGCTGGAGAATTGGCCATGGGATCTGCTAGAGAATGAAAGCAACCTGCCCATTATCTCGCTATTTTGTCTTCATGACGTGGACCCCATTCCAGTCGGTGGGTGGAGGCGTATGCAAGTAGTTTTGGGCGCGGTCTAAGTGCAGGGTCACGGCCTGGTCGTCGGGGCGGAGGGCTTGGGCGGAGGTAAATAGCAGTACGGCAGACTCAAAGGCCATGGCTTTGTAGGCTTCTTGCCCTTGGGTGTAGAGTTCTAAAAAAGTTTTAGTCTCGGGGGGGAGCGGCTGAGTGCGATCGCCAATCAGCTCATAGATCTTCACCGGCTCTAGCTTGCCTTTGACCCGAATGAGATCGAGCTCTCGCACCCAAATTTTGTCCTTACAGAGATCGTAGGTGTGTTCGCTGAGGACGATGTCGCAGCCGTACTGTTTGGTAATGCTCTCCAGGCGGGCGCTGAGGTTGACCCCGTCGCCGATAACGGTGTATTCCATTTTGCGCTGTGAGCCGATGTTGCCGGAGACCACTTCTCCAGAGCTGAGACCGATGCCAATGCGCAGTTCTGGCTGACCCTGGGCCAGGCGATCGCGGTTGAACACCACCAGCCGTCGCCGCATATCCAAAGCTGACTGCACGGCGGCCCAGGCATGGTTTTGTAGCGGGAGGGGGGCCCCAAAAACCGCCATCAGCGCATCGCCAATAAATTTATCGAGCGTGCCCTCGCAGTGAAACACCGCTTCGACCATGGTTTCAAAGTACTCATTGAGCATGGAGACAACGGCTGCTGCTTCTAGCGCCTCAGTAAGAGTGGTGTAGCCGCGAATATCGGAAAACAGCACCGTTACGTCTTTGCGCTCTCCGACCATCAGCACGTCTTCGCCTAGCGCCATCACTCGCTCTGCCACACTCGGGGTCATATAGCGGTAAAGTGTTGTTTTCATTCGCTTTTCCTGGCTGATATCTTCGAGCACGACCAGCCCGCCGCGCACGCCGCCATTCGGCTCACTCAGCGGGCTTACGGTCAAGTTGATGCTGCGGTTCCAACCCATAATTTGCTCTGATTTCATCAGCCGGTCAGCTGATCCCCACAGGCGATGAGATTCGCCGTCGGGCACAACCAACGCGCAGCTGCCAGAAAGATCGTAAGCCACCGATACCGTCAGCGACTGCTCGGGTACATAGTGCCTCGCCCCCGTTTGCAAGCTGTCTTCTAGCCGCTGCTGGAGTCGCTCTATGGGCACGACATCCCACAAGCACTGGCCGCGTAGTGACTGTTGCCACTGCCGGGCGATCGCTGCATTCACCCGGTTTTCACTATTGGCATTGAGACCGCCAGGCAAAACTTCGCTCAGCTCGCCAGTCGGGCAGCCGAGCAGCTTCAGCGCTGCCCCGTTAATCGTGACAATCCGCCCGGCCATATCGGTGGAGATGACGGCGTCTGACAGGCTCTCTAAAATATCTTTTTGATATTGCTTCTCTAGCGAGATTTGGCGGAATAGCTGCGCATTATCTAGAGCGATGCCTGCTTGGGTATTAAAGGCGCGCATGAAAGATTCATCGAGCTGGGTGAACTGCCCCTGGAGTTTGTTGATCAGCTGGCTGACGCCAATGAGCTTGCCGCTAGAGTTAAAGACGGGCATGCACAAAATATTGTGGGTGCGGTAGCCGGTTTTGAGATCTGACGAGACATCAAAGCGGGCATCGCGGTAGGCGTCCATGATGTTTAGCGTTTCACCCGTGGCGGCGACGTGGCCGACAATACCTTTATCGGCGGGTAAGCGCAGGTCAATGAGCGTTTCTCCATCGGCACTTTGCACTTGTGACCAGAGTTCATTGTGGGCTTCATCTAGCAGCCACAGCGTACTGCGGTCGGCCTGCATCAGGTTACGGGCGGCGGCCATGACCGATTGCAGCGTCACTTCTAAGTTCAGGCTTTGCTCCATTGAGGAGATTGCTTTGAGCAGTGCGGCGACGCCTTTTTGATTGCGGGCGGCCAGGTAGAACGACTGACAGCTCTCTAGCAAGATGCCAATGGAGGGGGCAAAGCGAGCAAACCGGGCTTCGTCTGCTGCGGAAAAGGGCTGTGTGCCGATTTTGTTGAGTAGCTGGGCGATCGCCACCACTTTATGGCTGCTGCTGACCACTGGCATACATAAGATATTGCGGGTGCGATAGCCCGTCTGCTGATCGGTCGCGTCGCTAAATCGGGGATCGGCGTATGCCTCTGGAATATTCAGCGTTTGCCCGGTAGTGGCGACATAGCCAGCGATCCCATGATCTAGAGGCAGTCGAATTTCCAGGCAGCTACTGCCCTGTTCCATACCCTGGGCGATCTTAGACCACAGCTCTTGCCGGTCTTCATCGACGATAAAGATGGTCGTGCGCTCTGCCTGTAAAATCTGGCCAATTTTCAGCGTGAAGGTCTCAAGCAGTTCGTCGAGCATAGGCTCTAGAGACTGATTGTTAATGAGATCAATTACCTTGAGAAACTGCTTGAAGTCGCGAGTAGTGCGATCTAAAAAGGCAATAAAGTCAGGAATGGAGAGATCTTGCACCCGCTCGGATAATCGGCCATGACTGTGCTGGGAGAGCGCCAAAAAAACACTGCTAGTTGACTGAGTCATGATTGCTAGATTTTTTAAGAGTAGGCACCTTACACCCGATAGGTTTCCCGTTCGCTAACGCTGCTATGCTTCACCCTGCAGGTTGATGATCTTTCAGCAGAATTCAAGCAGCCTGTAAAACAATACAAGCTTTGGACATGATATGAGAGCTGCGGTCATCTATAGCTACGGTACGCCTGATGTTTTGCAGGTGGCGGAGGTAGCAGCGCCTGAGATTAAGCCCGATCAGCTGCTGGTCAAAGTGTTTGCTAGCAGCGTCAATCCGATTGAGTGGAAAATGCGCAAGGGAATGCTCAAGCTATTGACAGGCAGCGATTTTCCGATGATTTTGGGATTCGATGTGTCGGGTGAAGTCATGGCGACGGGCAATCAGGTAACTCGGTTTAAGTCAGGTGATCGGGTTTATGCCCGGATGGATCAGCTGACGGGCGGAGCCTACGCGCAGTATGCGGCTGTCTCGGAAAAAGTAGCAGCGCTAAAGCCGACGAACATGACTCATGAGCAAGCAGCAGCAGTGCCACTAGCAGGCATGACGGCGCTGCAAGCCCTGCGGGATGAAGGCCAGATCCAAGCCGGGCAGAAGGTGCTGATCAATGGGGCCTCGGGTGGGGTGGGTACCTACGCGGTGCAGATTGCCAAGGTGCTGGGAGCGGCTGAGGTGACGGGCGTTTGCAGCGGTAAAAATAGTGAACTGGTCAGGCGACTGGGCGCGGACCGGGTGATTGACTATACGCAAGCGGACTTTACGAAGGGTGATACTCGGTACGATATTGTTTTTGATGTGGTGGGCGATCGCTCCCTGTCTGACTGCAAATCGGTATTACAGCCGCAGGGCATCTACGTCACGACGCAGCCCTACCCCGGCAACTATCTCAAAAGCTTTCTCAGTGCTTTGTTGCCAGGGCAAAAGTATAGAGTGATTTTGCTCAAGTCTAAGCGCGAAGATCTAGACTATCTCACACAACAGATTGAATCTGGAAAAATTGAATCTGTTATTGATCAAACCTACTCACTAGAGCAGATTGCTAAAGCGCACACTCACGGCGAGACTGAGCACACGATTGGAAAGAATGTTATCTCGATCACTGATCATGAATAGGTCGAACGTTCCGCTTTATGCGTTTTGCTGCGTAGGGCGTGATTAGGACTGTGAATGGCAGCATATTGAGCAGAAATGGAAGATTCCGTTGCATGAGTCACCCGAGCGGAGGCATCTGAGCGGAGGAGAAGATCGTGTGATGGCGTAAACAATTGCGACTGGTTTCAATACTTATGTGTGTGCACATTGCCAGAGTCCTGCGACAGCGCCAAGCAGTAGAGATTTCCGCCCGGAACGGGGATCTGCACCAAAAATGATATCTACAATACAAAACGAAGTGTGGCTTTTCTCAATTCTAAAGGGTAAGAAGAAAGGATGAATGACACATGATAGCTACCCTGAAGCTGGCGGTGAACGGCACCCTGATGAGAGACTTGGCACTCAATCCTAATCTGCTGAATGTTGGTGCCACATTTGAACGAGAGGCTAAAACCGAAGCAGCTTACCGAATCTGGTCTGTTGACGATCGCTATCCAGCCATGATCAAAGTGAAAGCAGGCGGCATCGCTGTTGCCCTAGAAGTGTGGCAGGTGCCGCTGGCCGGGTTGGGCATTGTGCTCTCGCAAGAACCACCTGGGCTCGCCATTGGTAAAGTGATGCTAGAAGATGGAGAAGAAGTCTTGGGTGTAATTGGCGAACCGCTGACGGTAGAGGGGAAAAGAGAGATCACTCAATTCGGCGGCTGGCGAGCTTACCAAGCCGAGCTGTAAAAGACCCGGGTGGAATAAAAGGGATAAATTGACTTTATGGATTGCCGAAGCCGCCGCCACCTGGGGTTTCGATGACGAAAGTATCGCCTGCTGCCATTTCGACGGTAGCCGTGCTGCCGAGATCTTCGCGGCTGCCGTCACGACGCTGAATCCAGCTATGGCCTACCTTTCCGGCTGCGCCACCGGCCTGACCAAAAGGCGGGACGCGCCGATGGCCCGAGAGAATGGCGGCTGTCATGGGTTCTTCAAAGCGCAGCCGCCGAATGACGCCGTGACCGCCCCGGTGATGCCCCTGCCCGCCGCTGTTTGGGCGGATGGAGAAGCTTTCTAAGTGAACGGGAAACCGCCATTCGAGTACTTCCGGGTCGGTGAGGTGAGAATTGGTCATGTGCGTTTGCACGGCGTCTGTGCCGTCGAAAGTGGGGCCAGCTCCAGAACCGCCGCAGATGGTTTCGTAGTATTGGTAGCGCTGATTGCCAAAGGTGAAGTTGTTCATGGTGCCCTGCGAAGCGGCTAGCACTCCTAGCGCGCCGTATAGCGTATCGACAATGGTTTGAGAGGTTTCTACGTTGCCAGCGACCACAGCGGCTGGGTATGTAGGGTTGAGCAGACAGCCTTCGGGGATGATGATCTCTAGCGGTTTGAGACAGCCTGCATTGAGCGGAATGTCGTCTTCTACTAGCGTTCTAAATACGTAGAGAACAGCAGCTTTGCAGATGGCAGCAGGGGCGTTGAAGTTGTTTTTGAGCTGGGGTGAAGTGCCCGAAAAGTCGATGGTGGCGCTGCGGTCTTCTGCGTGAATGCGAATGGCGACTTGAATGCGATCGCCGCTATCCATCTCATAGGTAAAGTCACAGTCTCTGAGCCGGTTGATCGCCTGCCGCACAGCCGTTTCTGCATTGTCTTGTACATAGCCCATATAGGCTTGAACGGTATCGAGTCCATACTGTTCTAACAGCCGCCGCAGCTCCTGTATGCCTCTCTCATTGGCGGCGATCTGCGCCTGCAAATCGGCAATATTTTGGGTTGGGTTGCGCGCCGGATACTGCCCTGAGGTCAGCACATCGCGTAGCGCGGCCTCTCGAAATTGTCCCGATTCGACTAGCTTAAAGTTATCTAGCAGTACGCCCTCTTGCTCTACTGAGGTACTGTCAGACGGCATCGATCCGGGTGTGATTCCGCCAATATCGGCATGGTGTCCTCGTGAGGCGAGATAGAAGATTACGTTGTCTTGCCCCTCTTCAAATACAGGCGTAATGGCTGTGATATCGGGTAGGTGCGTGCCGCCGTGATAAGGATTGTTCAATATATAAACGTCTCCCGGCTGAAGAGACTTACCGTGGCTGTCCATCAGCGATCGCACACTCTCGCTCATTGAACCTAAATGCACTGGAATATGGGGCGCGTTGGCGACGAGCTGCCCGTTCTGGTCAAAAATGGCACAGGAGAAGTCGAGCCGCTCTTTGATATTTACCGAGTAACTGGTGTTTTGTAGCGTGGTTCCCATCTGTTCGGCAATGGAGCGAAAGAGATTGTTGAAGATTTCTAGCATGACCGGGTCGGCACTCGGAATCACACGACCGGCGCTGATGTCGGTATCGGCTATAGCGCCATCTGGGGCCTGATCAGTGAGGATGAGATAGTTGCGATCGCTCACTTTGGCCCGCCAGCCCGGTTCAAGCACGTTGGTTCCGGTCGCTTCGACAATTAGCGCTGGGCCAGAAATCTCATCTCCCGGCTGTAAGTCAGCCCGTTGATACACCGGCGCTGTGTGCCAGTCATCAGCGGTATATATTTTTACTTGAGTAATCGGTTCGACCATGGCCGACTGCCGCTCTACCCGGAGTTCGTTTATCTTCTCTGTCTGGGCCACCACCTCGATTGAGAGGGCTTCTACGATTAGCCCTTTGCCAGCAGCTACAAAGCCATAGCGCTGCTGATGTAGTGTTTCAAACTGTTGTTGCATCTTATCAGCCGTGTCAAAGTTGACAAGCAGTGCCGAGTTGGTGCCGTCGTACTTGAGATGTACCCGCTGCTGGGTTTTGACCTCGGTAGGCTGAACTGACTGCTGAGCGAGTTCGGCCTCTGCATCGGCAATCAGCTCAGAGAAGCGCGGCGACAAGTCTAGTTCAGCGGTCAGCGGGGCTTCTACCGAGCCTTCTTTGAGCACTCGCAGCTCAGCTAGCCCGATGCCGTAAGCAGAGAGCACCCCGGCGTACGGATGGATCAAAATTTGTTTCATGCCCAGCGCCGTCGCGATCAGACAGGCGTGCTGGCCGCCCGCGCCTCCAAAGCAGCAGAGGGCGTATTGAGACACGTCATAGCCGCGCTGCAAGGAGATTTGCTTAATCGCACTGGCCATTTTTTCCACTGCGATGCTGAGAAAGCCCGAGGCGACGGCGGCACTACTGCGGCCATCGTCAATTTCAGCCGTGAGCTGCTCAAATTTTTCAGCGACGATCTGCCGATCTAAGGGGGCATCGGCGTTTTGGCCAAACACCCGAGGAAAAAAATCGGGCTGAAGTTTGCCGACCTGCACATTGCAATCGGTCACAGTCAGCGGCCCACCTCGCCCGTAGCTAGCTGGGCCAGGATTAGCCCCGGCAGAAGCCGGCCCGACCCGGTAGCGACTGCCATCATACTGCACGATCGAGCCGCCGCCCGCCGCTACGGTGTTAATGGCCATCATCGGCGTGCGCAGCCGCACCCCGGCTACTTCTGCCTCAAAGGTACGCTCGTAATCGCCTGCATAGTGAGCGACATCTGTAGAAGTGCCCCCCATATCGAAGCTGATGATTTTCTCGAACCCGGCAAGCTGGCTGGTCTTAACCGCGCCGACAATACCGCCTGCTGGCCCTGAAAGAATGCTGTCTTTGCCCTGAAAAAAACGGGCGTCGCTAAGACCGCCGTTAGACTGCATGAACATTAGCGGTGGAATATCAGTGGGGTCTCTTTCCTCTCCTGCAATTTGGCTGGTCACCTGCTCGACATATCGCCGTAGGATTGGCGAAAGATAGGCATCTACAACGGTCGTATCGCCCCGGCTAACCAGCTTCATCAGCGGACTTACCTGGTGAGAAACAGAGACCTGCGTGAAACCAATTTGCTGGGTTAGTTTGGCCAGGGCTTGCTCGTGCTGAGGGTAGCGGTAGCCGTGCATGAGAGCGATCGCACAGCTTCGAATACCCGTATCATAAGCAGCTTGTAATTGTTTCCGAGCCGATTCTGCCTGCAAGGGCGTCAATACCTCACCCTGGGCACTGATTCTTTCTTCAATTTCTACTACACACGCGTAAAGCATCTGCGGCAGCACGATCTGGCGGGCAAAGATATCGGGCCGATTTTGATAGCCAATTTTGAGCGCGTCGCCAAAGCCCTGCGTGATGATGAGAAGCGTACGATCGCCCTGATGTTCTAACAGCGCATTGGTCGCGACCGTTGTTCCCATCTTGATCCCAGCAATCTGCTCGGCAGGGATAGGATCAGACGGGCCAAGCCCTAAGCAGTCACGAATTCCTTGAACGGGCGCATCTGAGTACTGTTCAGGATTTTCTGACAGCAGCTTATGCACTACAATCTCACCGTCGGGGCGCTTGGCTACTACGTCAGTGAAGGTGCCTCCCCGGTCGATCCAAAACTGCCACCGCCCGTCAGATTGGCTCATGTCGCTTTATCCTGCCGTTCTATTCATCGCTGCTGTAATTGGAAGCAATCGGTTGGCATTGATCGAGGCTAGCAGTCAGTTAGGTTTCGGGCGGTATGTACGCCAGCAGACTGACGTTTTATAGAAATTGCGTCACTGTAAGGGGGTGAGAGCAGCCGCTACGCAAGCGCAAATCTATCTAATCTATCTATCTATACATAATATCCATAACGGTTGCTCAGTGAGAGATGACGGGCAGCGACCACGAAGAGAATTTACGGACTATAGCGGTTTCCGGATGCATTCGGTAACCGCGAGTCACTTTGCCAGTTGGAATATGAGGCTTTCAGCCGGTGTGATGGGCCTCAGCAAAGTGACTAACACCATATTGAAAAACTAAACGGAATAGAAACATGCTAGATAGAGAACTTTTACAGGCGACGAGCACCCTCGAAAACAACCCTCTTGAGCGGGATGTTCAGGGCACAAATAGAGCGTTTCATGCGCTACTCGACCGCTCCGCTCAGATGATGTGGCTGCTGAACCCGGATGGCGTGCTTTTGGATGCTAACCAGACGGCGCTAGATTTTGGCGATGTCAGCTATGGGCAGATAGTCGGTCGTCCGCTAGCGGCTGTGATGGGTTGGACATTTCCAGATCAAGAGCAGGGGCGGCTGCGGGCTGCCATCCTATCGGCGGCAGACGGTGAAACGGTTCGTTTCGAGGCTGATATTCAGGGGGCGACGAATGCGGCTATCTTTGACCTGACCGTGCGACCGATTGAGCAGGCTAGGCAGCCGCCGATGCTGGTGGTGGAAGGGGTGAATGTGAGCGATCGCAAACGCCTGGAGTCCCATCTACATCGCTACCAGCGGCTAGAGAGTCTGGGCGAACTCACTATTGGCATCGTCCACGACCTGACCAACATACTCACTCCGGTTTCGGGCGTGTCACAGTTGCTCCAGAGGGAGTTTCCAGAGGCTGGCGGCAAGCAGCGTCAGCTATTCGAAATTCTCACCGTCAATACGAACCGTGCCGTCAAGCTCGTTAAGCAAATACTCCACTTCGTGAAGGAAGATACCGAAAACCACCATATCTTAGACATCGACCCGCTCTTACTGTCAGTCAAACAGCTAGTTCAGCTGGCGCTACCCTCCTCAGTGTCCGTGCAGACTTATGTACCGGCAGGTATTGGGCAGATAGTGGGCAACGAAAACCAGCTGCACCAGGTATTGATGAACCTTTGCCTGAATGCTCGCGACGCGATGCCAACTGGCGGAAATCTGGAGCTATCGGTGGAAAACGTCGAGATTGACGGTATTGATCGATCCCTCGAACTAGAGGACTCACCCACAGACTATGTCATGATCCGCGTGTCCGATACTGGCTCTGGCATCCCGCCTAAAGTTCTTGATCGGATCTTTGAGCCCTTTTTTACGACTAAAGCTGCCGGTCGGGGTACCGGATTAGGGTTGCCGACCGCGATGGACATTGTTAAAAGCCACGGCGGGTTTATTGATGTCATCAGCACAGAGAAGATGGGAACACAGTTTTTGGTGTTTTTACCGGCTGTTATGTGATTATGCGCTTGAAAAGCTCGACTCTTTGAAGGTGGCGGTAAAACGTTGAGGGCTAGCTGTGGTGCGATCGCGAACCGAGCAGCCGATGATACTCACTTTGCACCACCCGATAGCATTCGCAGGCAGTGTCTTCTAATCGAGGTCTATCTAAAATAGACAATCGCCCTCGGGTATAGCGAATCATCCCAGCTTGCTGCAATATGCCAGCGCTGACCGTTACGCTAGAGCGACGAATGCCCAGCATCTTTGCCACAAATTCATGAGTTAGCGTCAGCTCATCTTGCTGGACGCTATCTTGCACTGAAAGCAGCCAGCGGGCGAGGCGTTCTTCAGTCGTATGCTGGCGGTTACACATGGCGTTTTGTGCCACCTGGGTAAATATCGCCTGCATGTAGCGAAAGACCAGCTTATTTAGCTCATCGCCCCGGTTAAATTCTTCGAGCAGCGGCTCGGCTTCAAGAATCATGACATCGCCCGGAAACTGCACAATGGCACTATTCGGCGTAGAACTGCCGCCCCAGATAATTGGCAGGCCGGTCATGCCTTCATTGCCAACTAGCGCAATTTCGGTCAGGGTGCCATCTTCTAATAGAGAAATCCAGGAGAGCAGCGCAGTCACTGGAAAATAGGCTTTGGCAATGGGTTCTAGAGGCTCGTAGAGCACCTTGCCTAGCCGCATATGCTGCAACTTCAGATCAGGCCTGAGGCGCTGATAAGCCTCTTCTGATAGATCTGCTAGAAGCTGGTTTTGAAATAGTCCACTAGGCTGTTCTGACATTGGTTATGTTATTTCCTTCTTTAAAGCCGATCTGCCTGAGAAAGGCACTGAGACTATTTTATAAATTCTCAGGGTCGTCGTTTTTATGGATGGTTCTCAATGCTGATCTGGCAGTTGAGGATACCGTTCATCAGTTGCTAGATCAGCGTGCTTTTCGATTATATAAGGCGTTAAGCATCATATAAAGAGGGGTGACCTTAGTCAGTACGCTGACGCACACAAGCGCAGACAGGTGCCAAAAGCAGTCAATGCATCGGGGCTATGATTATTAAGCCGAGGAGATAAGACTTAGGCCAGGATGCTTAGCGCTAGTGGTGAGAGGCTTAGATAAGGGCGCAGAGGTAATTCTGGCAACTGAAGTGACATTGACTGCCTTGAGCGGACGTTTGGGTTAGAGCAGTCTCCAAACCCATCTCTTTTCCCAGAATGGGCTGAGGCTGATGGAAGCCTCCCGATGCTAAAAAATGGCGTCAAGGGCGAAGAAAAGATTGAAGACGTAGCATTTCATAGGGGCAGGACTGAAGGGCCTCGATCAGGTCGGTGGCGGTGGCGATCGCGATCGCTTAGTTTTCGGTAGATCAGGGCGATCGCGCCGATGCCCCTCCCGAGTATGTATGATGTGATAGCCCTATTCGCGCATCACCTCCAACAGCTTTCCTCCATATAAATCACGATATGCTTTGAGTTGCTTCTCAAGCAGCAGCGCCGACGGCACCGTAAAGCTGTCGCTGCTATCTCAGCCAGCCTTTTTGAGTGGCTTCAAAAACAGCCTGAATACGGGTTCTCACGCCTAGCTTCTTCAGCATATTTTTAACGTGAAACTTAACTGTTCTTTCACTAATGTAGAGCCGCTCTGCAATGTCTCGGTCTCTTTGCCCTTGGGCGAGTAACTTGATCACCTCTTGTTCTCTTTCGGATAGAGGAGAATTACGAGTAGGTGGTCCATTAGCAGAGGCTAGCAGGTCAGTTTGATACGGTAGCCGTAGACGGAGCTGGATTACCTTTTGATTAGAACCGAGCTGAGCTTTGTAGGTTCCGCCTAAACAGTCGGCTGTCGCGGCGATGCCGTGAAGCATCGGGTTTTGCGAATCGCCAGCCAGGGTCTGATTAGGTGACGCTAGCATGGCTTCTAGCGTCACAGCGTCTGCTTCATAGACTAGGCGGCAGTAGTGACACGATAGCCCTACCAGCTGCTGAGCGGTCTGCACTAATAGATGTGTGACGCTGGCAGAAAGCATTTGCTCTGTTCCTAGCAGGCTGAGCTTTTGTCTGCCCAGAATGTTGGCAAGCTGCTCAGAGAGACTATCGGCTGCTAAAGATTTGTCCATCAAGCCTTGATGGTTCAGGGCGCTGGCCAGTGCGCCTGTCACTGACATGCTAAGTATCTGTAAGACTTCTAAAAACTCGGGAGCCATCTGGGCGTGGCTAAATACGGCCAGTACACCGATAGCCTGATCTTTGACCATCAGGGGCAGGCCAGCGAATCCCTGAATTTTGTTGTCAATTGCCCACTCCCTATCTTTTACCCACTCTTCGTCTGCCAGGCGATTACTCAAAAATGGAATGCAGTGCTGAGCAATTTTACCTACTTTAAAGGCCCCCATCGGCACGAGTGCAAAGGAGCCATCTAGCCGGGTATAGAGACCGGAGGAAGCGACGAGACATAGGGCAGTGCGATCGCGGTTCACCAGCCAGATACGCGCAAAGGCACAGCTAAAGCGATCTACCAGGCCATCGGTAACGCAGGTAGCGATCGCATCGGTCTCTAACCAACCGGTAAACTGCCGCACCAGATCAGCGCACAGCTTCAGGTCAAACAAAAGCCGCGAAACGTCTAAGTCAGTAGCGGTGAGTTTGGGCACTGATGCAGGGGCGTTAAGGGGATAGTCACTATTTAACCTCAGCCCCGTTGCTGGGAATGTAGCTGTAGTTACCCCATGCTAGCGCGGCGGATTTACGACTTCGACGGCTGCGAGCGGAGCTGATGATAAGCAAGGATCAAGTCAGGCATGGCGAAACTCTGAGCTTTCGTCAAAGAGAATATTTGGCAGAGATGCCACTACCCTATGATGGCCTCTTTAAAAAGGCTGGTGTTCTACTGATAGAACGACTCCTTGAGCTGACGACCCCCTGATTGGCTAGGATTGTTGCGCAGACGACCCCGATCACGAGCGAAGCCAAAGTATGCAGCCAAAACAGCTGTCACCAGGTGCAGCCAGACATCGTTGCCAAAGATCGGCATCAGCCCAAAGGTGGTATTGGCGACGGGAAACAAGCCTAAAAAAGTGAGTAGGCCAAACCAAACAGCCAACGAGTCTGAGAAGATACGAGCAGCAGGCTCAGTGCTCAAGAAGCCAGCAAATCCAATGGTTCCGATGATCAGGTGGAAAATATTGTTGACCGTAGTCACTGGAAACAGACCAAACAGGTAGCCAAACCCTGCAGCAGTACCGGTCCCCACTTGAGTCATGAAGTCGGGGGCTGGGGCGGGCTCGACAAAGCCAGGAAAAAAGCCTAAGAGCCCAAACAGGGTATAGACAAAGCCAATAATGAGTGAAAAATAACGGACGGCCATGAGGGTACCTCCAATATGCAACATTTCTAGTTAAGTCGTTTTGTTGCTTTTAGCCCTTGGTCAAATGAGGGAGTTTTCTCTGTCAAAAGAAATAAAGTTATGTATCGGGGTCGGGCACTGGAGCGATCGCCTCTACTCGCCTCCTCTACTCGTCTTCATTACCCAGACGGGTCTCAACCCAGACGGGTCTCAATCTCTAGATGGGCTATATCTGCCGCCAAATCGCTAACTGGCGCGCCACTGGCCAAGCGATAGGTGCGCATAAATACGTCTGGCTGAATGCTTCGCCGCTGGCCTTGCTGCTCTAAAATGACGCCACCCTGGGCAAAGATTTGGGCGCTGGTCGTAACGCCTGCAAAAGCAAAGGCCGTTGGCACGTAAGCTGCCTGATAGGTATCGCTACTCATCCGCTGTCTAAGGCCGTAATTTAGATCGTCGCGGGTTTCTGTGCTGGCGGCTGGCTGGTCGGACGGAATTACCAATTTATGCGTCACATAGTCGTGAGTAGAGTTGTAGATGTCGCCCAAGTTAAGAATCGTACGGCTGTAAGTCAAAATCTCTTTGAGCTGGTTGAGTGTGAGCTGCGAGAGAGAATCAGCTAGCGATCGCACCTTTTCATCGAGCTGAGCAGCCTGCGCTGGGGTAACTTCATTAATGATAATTACCCCGGTGCCATCATCGGGAACGGCCTGCCACGCTTGATCTTGATCGTTAAAAAATATCAGACCGCGCTGGCCTGCCGGGTTACCCTGGTCATCAACAATGGGCTTGCCTGCCTGCGAATGTCCGCTCGGATAGACGAGCTGATCGGCCTGCTGACCTAGCGGCGGCACCGGAATGACAAACTTATAGGCGATTGAGACAACGGCAGTGCTGTTTTCTTCGTCTAAGGAAAAATCTTCTGCGGATAGAACAGGTAGCGGGTTGCCTTGAGAGTCTTGGGTTTGCCAGTCTTTTGGAATTACCATTACCGCAATCTTAATAACAAATTAGCGACCAAAACCAGTAACCAAAACCGCAGTCATTCTGCATTGTATCTTTACAGGTGTCTCTTCTGAAGGCGCGAATGCTTGTGCGCCGGTCATCTTTCTTGAGTACCTTCTGCCAGACACCGCTTTGACCAGCAGAGAAATTGCATAGAGCGGGTAGAAACTTGAGTCAATGACCGTTGATCTCTAGAATTGGAAGGTGTAAAAGCTGCAAAAGCTTTCGAGAGAAGTACTTAGGAGACACTATGGCTGAGCGTCCGATTATCCTTGGCATTGTAGGCGATAGCGCCGCTGGAAAAACCACATTGACCCGTGGAATCGCTCAGGTGCTGGGGGAGGACGAGGTGGTTTCTATCTGTACCGATGACTATCACCGCTACGACCGCCAGCAACGCGCCGAAATGGGCATCTCCGCGCTCGATCCCAAATGTAACTATTTAGATATTATTGAGCAGCATTTGCAAACGCTGAGAAACGGTAAGGCGATTCTCAAGCCGATTTACAACCATACTACGGGCAAATTTGACGCGCCTGAATACATTGAACCTAAGCGATTCGTCATCGTTGAAGGGCTGCTGGGCTACTCAACTAAGCTCGCTCGCAACGCCTACGATGTGAAAGTATATCTGGCCCCGCCCGAAGAGTTACGCGCTAAGTGGAAAATTAAGCGCGACACCCGCAAGCGCGGTTACACCGATGAGCAGGTGCTAGAGGCACTGCGCAAGCGCGAGCCCGATTCGGAAGCGTTTATTCGACCGCAGCGACAGTGGGCTGATGTAGTCGTTTCCTTCACTCCCCCTAGCGACGAAAATGAGCAGGGCAATGACCTGCTGCTGAACGTGCAGCTGGTGCTGCGGCCAACGCTGCCTCACCCAGACTTTACCCATATTCTGCACGACAAGGGCAACGATCTGGGCAATGCCATTCGCCTGACGCTAGACCGCGATATGGGCAAGCCGGTTGACGTACTCTGTGTAGATGGCCGTGCTAATGAAGCGCAAGTGCAGCAGCTAGAGCGGGTGCTGTGCAATGAGGTGCCTTACCTGGGTAAGTTTTGCAGCTTGGAGGGCAATCAAGACGTGGGTAAGCTAGTCGGGACAACGGGTGAAACGCTGCAAAGCTATCCGCTGGCGCTAACTCAGCTATTGATTACCTATCAGATGCTGAAAGCGGTGGAGCGATCGCAGCGCCGATAATCCTTAGCGCTTGACCTCAGAGGCTGTATGAGAGGCATCAAACTTACTGCATTGGCCCCCTCAGTCCCCCAATCCTGGGGGAAGCTAGAGCGCAGCTAAGCTGTCTGAAACTGAGACATTTAGCCCGCGAACTCAGACCCCCCAGCATTGGGGGGTCGGGGGGCCACGCAGTGACTATTAGCACTCTTTAAAATCCGCTCAGGCCCTAACTTGTCTTTTGCTCCAGCAAGTTCAGCAGTCCGGCTGACTCTTTGAGCGTGACCAGACTGTTGGCACAGAGAATGCCTGAGGCGGCGACGGCGGGTACGCCAATGCCGGGTAGGGTGCTATCACCGACCCGGTACAGTCCTTTAATCGGTGTTTTGCAGCTAGGAAATCGGCCTTTGTCGGCGGCTATGGCTGGCCCATAGGTGCCCTGATATCGCCGCAAAAAACGGCTGTGAGTCAGCGGTGTGCCAATCATCTCCAAGACAATTCGCTCTCTTACGTCTGGAATGATTTTCTCTACGGCTTTAAAGAGAGTTTCTGCCTTCTCTTTTTTCTTAGCTTCGTAATGCTCGTCTTTTTGCCAGCCTGCAAATGGCTCTAGCGTGTAGGCATGAATGGTGTGATGGCTCGGCGGCGCTTGCTGCGGATCTAGCACCGTAGGAATGGACACCATGCAGGTGTTGCCGGGCGTGGTGATATCGGTGTCACTCTCGTGAACGACCACATGATGAATCGCCAGATCTTCAAGCCCGTCAGCCCGAATGCCTAAGTGCAGATGCATAAAGCTGTCGATGGCGGGTGTCTCCAGCGCCTGAGCGCGGTAGTCTGCCGGTAGCGCAGCCGGGTCGAGTAGCTGGCTGTAAGTATCCCAAAGGGTGGCATTAGAAATGACGATGGGGGCGGTGAGGCGATCGCCATTTTTCAGCACTACCCCTTTGGCCTGGCCTTTTTCGGTCACGATTTGCTCGACATGAGCGCCTAGCCGCAGCTCACCGCCCCAGCGCTTAAGCCCGCGTACCAATGCTTCTACGAGAGCGCCGCTGCCGCCAACGGGGTAGTCAATGACCGAGTGCGCTCGCTCGCCAAACATAAACGCCATTTCGGGCGCAACGGTCTGATCGCATTTCATCCCCGAGAGCAAAAAGCACTCCAGGTCGAGCAAGCGCTGTAGCCAGGGATCGTAGCCAGCGGGGTTGCAGGCAGCCATGACTTCGCCCATAGAGCGGCCTAAGTCGGGCAGGGTAGGGAGGAGATGCGCGATCGCTCTCGGGTAGCGCCGCAGCAGCAAAGGCAAGAGCTGCCAGTCAGATCTGAGGGCCAGCGTTGGAATTGCTTTGAGAGGGGCATAGATCTTTAGCAGCCGCGCTTCTAATTTAGCTAGCCTATCGGCGGCTCCTGGGCTAAACTGCTCGACGGCCTGCCGGTACTTTTCACCGTCACCGTAGACCGGCAGCGTTCCTTCGGGAAAGTGATAGTAGCCAAACGGATCGTAGGGCACCGCTTCAATCGATTCACCCAGTACGGCCAGCACCTGACTCAGCGGATTTGCCCCGGCTGCGTCAGCCAGACCACAGTAAAAAGAGGGGCCAGAGTCAAAGGTAAAGCCGCCTCGCTGAAAGGCATGTGCCGCCCCACCCGGCAGCGTATGGCTCTCACAGACAACCACCCGGCGACCGTAGCGGGCCAGCAGTGCCCCAGACACGAGCCCGCCCAAGCCACTGCCGATGATGATTGCGTCTACAGCTTGCATAGGATTTTTAGCGAGGAGTTGAATAGGGCTGATGGGGATAGCGGCTCAGGTGGGAAGGTTTTCTCCCCAAACCCCATTCCCGCTAAGCGCACTTCACCGGCATCAATGTCCTCTCAATAGTAGACAGATATTGCCTGACGATGGCCTCTTCCGCTGGTGAAATGTCGGTGAGCGCCTGTAGCCGCCAGCTGTTGGCTGAGTGCAGTTCGTTGAGTTCCTGCTCAAGCTTTTCGCGCTGCTGCTGCTTTTCCTGCTCGGAGAGGTCGGTGGCGGTCTCTATGGCTGCTATCTGCTGATTGAGCTGATGGGTTTCGCGGGCGGCAAACGCATGGACGGCTTCGGTTTGGGTCTGGACGCCGCCTGACTTGACGACTGAGTAGATTTCCATCAGCCGGTAGTAAGCCTGCAGGTAGGTTTCGTCGTTTTTAGGTAAGGTGGCGTGCAGGTTGCTGTGAGAACTCGCTAGTCGCTTGCGCTGCTGCCACCACTCAAGCAGCAGTGGAATGGAGACACCTTTGATGGTAGAAGAAGTTTTAGGGGCCATTGATAATCTTCTCAACTGAAATGTATAGGACAGGTTGAGACGGTGATCAGAAACTAAAATCTGTTTGGGAGAACTGCCGCGCGTGAGATAGTTCAGCTGATCGACTTATGTTCTTAGATTAGAGTTCTTATATTAGAACATTGTCGTTTTTTTACATACAGCGGCTGGCGATCGCCCCGGGCACGGCCTAAAACATGGCTTAAAAGCTTGTCAAACCGTTCAAGCGGCGATCATCCTGTTACATTTAAAGTAGAAGGCAAGCAGCAGGCAAGCGGCAGATAAGAACATATCAGTTCTGGTAAAACAAAAAGAGATTGATAACAAAACGTATTAAAGGCTACTTTTAACGATTCATCTATGGCACTCAAGGCGGCTTTTTTTAGCTTTAACGGCATCATCATCAATGATGAGGATATTCGGCAGCAGCTGAGCGATCAGCTTTTGCTGGCGGAAAACCTGCGGCCTGATGCCGACGACTACAGTCAGGTTTGCTTGGGGCGGAGCGATCGCGCCTGTCTGCAGGGGCTACTTCAGCAGCGCGGTCGCACGGTTAGCAGTGAGGCCCTGACCAAACTGCTCGACCAAAAAAATGCCGACTATCAGTCCTGGCTAGAGCGCTTAGACAAGCTGCCGCTTTATCCGGGGCTAGAAGATCTGATTTTTCGCTGCCGGGCTGCTCAGATCAAGATGGTGATCGTCACGGGCAGCGAACGGCCAGTGGTGACGAGCGTACTCAATCGCGCTGAACTCAGTCAGCATTTTTCCGCTGTCGTTGCTGGAGACGATATCTCAGCAGACGGCAGTAAACCGTCACCGGATGGCTATCTCAAAGCTATTGAGCGGCTCAACCAGGCAGATGCCACGCTCCAGCTTCAGCCGGGTGACTGTGTCGCCATTGAGGACTCTTTTGCTGGCATTGAAGCTGCTAAGAATGCGCAGATTCCGGTTGTGGGGGTGGCTCACACTTACCCCAATCACATGCTGCAGCGACGCGCTACCTGGGTAGTTGACTACCTGCGGGAAATTAAGTTTGACTGGATTGGCGAAAAATTTGGCGGCGAGCGCCCCACGCCTAATCCCTCATCTGGCAGCACCACTGCAGCAGAGTCGTCGCTCCCGTAGTCCGCTATACCAGCGGGCCGTCTGCTAGTCCGGAACAATACTTACCTTCTCTTTATCTAACTGGTCCGGGAATCCACAGTAATACTTACATTTCCTTTATCTAGATCGTTCTTAGAAGAAGGATAATGGCCATGATTCTTCTGTCCCGGCTGACGCTATCTACCGGTTGTATCCTAATGTCAACAGCTATCAGGCTAAAAACTAAGGAGGTTGGAGCAGAGGAATGTTTAGTCCGCAGGCTTGCATGGGTGCAAATTTTAAAGATGATTCTTATCAATAGTTTGACTCAGGAGTTGCGGAAAGATGAGCTCAGAAAATTACCAGGCACAAACGTCAGCCGTCTTAGCCGATCTTAAGACAGAGCTTTTCTCTCAGATGAGCGACGTAGATGCGGTCTCTGACATTCTTGAAAAAATTCGGGAGTGGACAGGTGGAGAGTTTTTTATGACTAATCTTCTCTGCCACTACATCGTTAAGTACTCACCTCAAATCGTCGAAGGCAAAGAGGCTGCCATTGTAGATAGAATCGTCCACCAAAAGATAGTCGATGATTGGGAAAACAATGCCGCTGCGGCTCATCTTAAAGAAATTCGCGATGCCCTTTTAAACTATGAGCGAAAAGACGCGCTGCTGCTGCTATACATGCAGATCTTACAGCCAGGCGCGATCTCGGTAGACAATAGTCGTGGGCAAAAGACGCTGCTGCAGTCTGGCCTGGTGGTCGCCAAAAATGGCAAGCTAAAGGTTGCCAATGCCATTTATGCAGATGTGTTTGACTTTGCCTGGCTTGAGCAACAGTTGCCCGGTATCACTCGCCCGGTTTCTATCGTCTCGCCGACGCTAGCTGCAGAACAGTCTGTGCCATCGGCGAGTCTTTATCCTAAGGTGGCGGCGGCGGTGTTGGGGTTAGCGGTTTTAGCTGCCGCTGTTTTTGCTTATGTTCGAGAGCCTGAGAGTTCGGCGATCGCTACGCCCAACCTCCCTCCTGATTCTCCAGTCGCCAGCCAGCCAGCTGCTGCCCCTTCACCTGACGGCATCTACGTCCAATATAAGGTGCTATTTGATAAAGGTATGGAGCATGGTCAGAATGGGAGATGGCTGCCTATGCTAAGAGACTTTTGCAGTATTTCAAAAAGCTCTACTTATTTTGCACCGGCAGAAAGGCAGCTAGCCCAATGGGTGAGTCTGTATCCAGAAGACATTGAGCTGGCGCTCGATACGGCTATGCTGGAGAAGGATGACGCTTGCCCGGTCACAGAGACTATTTTAGGGACGGCTGTTAACTGAATGACTGGGAGGGCGAGCTGAGTGGATTGTCCTGACAGAATGTAAGATGTCGGGGTAGTGGGCAGTAGGCAGTATTCAGTATGTCTTCAATATTTAGAAGCGGTTGTGGCTACTGTCTTGCTCAAGTTGTTTGCTACTTACCGGTGATATGGAAACGCTCGCTTTGCTGAAGTCAGGTCAGCTGATGGGTCACAAAGAGCTAAAGCTGTCCTGTGGGCTAACTGAGTTCCCGCTAGAAATTTTAGACCTGGCTGATTCGTTAGAAGTTTTGGTGCTATCAAATAATCGTCTCAGCCGCCTGCCTGAGTCGTTTGGACAGCTTAAGAAGCTCAAAATTGTATTTTTCAATAACAATCAGTTTGAAGCGTTTCCGGCGGTGCTGGCTGACTGCCCGGCGCTTTCGATGGTTAGCTTCAAGGACAATCGAATTGCTGCTATTGACGAACGGGCGCTAGCGCCGACAATTCGCTGGCTCATTCTTACAGGCAATCGGCTCGAAGTGCTGCCTGCGGCTATTGGCAAGCTCAGTCGATTGCAAAAGCTGATGCTCGCTGGCAATCGGCTGCGGTCTCTCCCTGATGAGCTGGCAAATTGCCAGAATCTAGAACTGATCCGGCTGTCGGCTAATCGTCTGACGGCGCTGCCCGATTGGTTGTTTTCGCTGCCGCGCCTGTCGTGGCTGGCCTATGCGGGTAATCCGTGCGGCGATCGCCCGGCCATACCGTTAGCAGAAAAAGCGCTGCCGACCATTGACCCGGCTGAGCTACAGCTAGGCGATATCTTAGGGCAGGGCGCATCGGGAGTGATTTATAAAGGGCTGTGGAGCATTCCTTCGGCTGTAGCATCCGATCTATCGGCAACGGGTCAGCCTCAGGTAGTTGCTGTAAAGCTGTTTAAGGGCGAAATGACGAGCGATGGTCTGCCGCTAGATGAAATGCGGGCCTGTCTGGCGGCGGGTTCTCATCCTAACTTGGTGACTGCGATTGGTAAACTGAGCGATCGCCCTGATGGCAGCATTGATGGCAGCGCTGAAGGGGCAAAAGGTAAAGCCGGGCTGGTCTTTTCGTTTATCTCTTCGGCGTATACCAATCTGGGTGGCCCGCCTGATTTGGATACCTGCACCCGAGATACCTATGCAGCGGGCACGGCGTTTACGCTGCCGGTGATATTAAAGATTGCCAGCGGGATTGCGGCGGCTGTTGCGCATCTTCACTGCCGGGGCATTACGCATGGCGATCTCTATGCGCACAATATTTTGGTCAACGAAGCGGGGGAGAGTTTTTTAGGTGACTTTGGCGCAGCCTCTTTTTACGATCCGGGCGATCGCTCTACGGGGAAGGTATTAGAACGGCTGGAGGTAAGGGCGTTTGGCTGCTTGCTGGAGGATTTGTTGATGCGCTGTGCGATCGCGCCTGAGCAGAGTCAGGAGCAGAGTCAGGCTGAGGTCACTACCCTGAATACGCTGCGCCGTTTGCAGCAAGACTGCTTGCAACTAGAGCCGACGAAGCGACCTCTATTCCCGACTATTTGCGCCGTTCTATCAGCGCTGTAGACCTGTCGTATGAGCGTTTGTCTGGAAGTCAGGTGGTCAGTGCGGCATGTACTCATATCCTCACCGCTAGGCAGCTAACCGGGGCGAAGCGATCAGCCCGGATATAAAAAACTGCGTAAAAGGGGCTTTGAATGCTGGCGTTAGGCGTTACGCTAGGCAGGAGTTTTGAGGCTTTGGGCTGACCTGATGACACCTGATGAGCTGCTGACCGAAATTTACAATGTGTTTCAGCCGTTTGAGCCGCCGCCGGAGGGGACGTATGTGAACTGCGAGGAGGTGCGCGGTCGGTGGGATGTGGTGCGCGAGCTGGGTAAGCAAATTGTTCGCTCTAAGCAGCCGACCTGTCAGCTTTATAGCGGGCATCGGGGGGTGGGGAAAACGACGGAGCTGCTGCGGCTACGGGATTATTTGCAGGGCCGGAGCTATCATGTGGTGTATTTTGCGGTGGAGGATGATGTAGAGACGCAGGATGCGGAGTATGCCGATATTTTGTTTGCCTGTACGAAAAATCTGGTGCAGAGCATTGAGCTGAGAGATCATAACCCGCTGGTGGAGTGGATGCGGGAGCGGTGGCAGTCGCTGAAGGAGCTGGCGCTGACTGAACTGGAGTTTGACAGTTTGAGTCTGGAGCAGCAGGTGAGTCAGTTTGCCAAAATTACGGCGAGTGTGCAGGCAGTGCCGGATATTCGGCGGGAGCTGAGGAAAAAGCTGAGTGACAGTACACCTTCGTTGTTGGCGGCGCTAAATGGCTTTATTGCGGAGGCCCAAAGGCAAATATCGCCCGACTGTAAAGGCATTGTGGTGATTGCCGATAATTTGGATCGGATCGCTGAGAACAATACCGACGGCAGAAGCAATTTTGATGAAATTTATATCAATCGCAGTGAGCCGATGCGGGGGCTGGCGTGCCATGTAATTTACACAGTGCCGATTCAGATGATCTATTCGCCTCGGGTGACGCGGCTAGAGGACTACTACAGCAAGCCGGATGTGCTGCCGATGGTGATGGTAAAGTCGCTGGCAGGTAAGGTGAATCAGGCGGGGGTAGAGAAGCTGGGCTGATGGCTGGCGTAGAGGATGCAAACGTAAAGCAGGCACCGTTAGCCCAGCGCCGCTAACTATAGAGCAGGCTGCGCAGGTTTCGCCCGCGTTGCAAAAGGGCGCTAGAGAGAAAATAGATGATCCAGCAGCGCTGTATCGGTCGCTAGTAAGGGCGCTGCGGCGACGAAGCGGGTTTGGAATTTTGTTTTTGCAGTGTACGCCAGCGAAAGGGCAAGAGATTTTTGCGCAGCTAAAGCAAGACCTGCCGCAGAAGCGGTTGGGTAGGCTAATGCTGGATGAGCCGATTGACAACCTGCGCAGCTTGATTGAAGCAAGAGAAGACCTGGCTGCGCTGAATGTGTTGTTTATTGAAGGAATAGACAAGTCTTTAGCGCCTTACCTTAAGACAGAAGCGGGGCGGAATGACTATTACAAGCTAGAGGTGCTGCCGCCCATCTTGAATCATCTCAATCGGCAGCGGGAGGACTTTCACCGTCAGTTTAGTCATTTGTGTCTGGTGTTTGTTGTCAGGCCGTTTGCGCTGAAGTATTTTATGCACCGGGCAGTTGATTTTTTTGACTGGCGCTCAGGCATTTGGACGTTTGCCGCTGATAACGAACAACTCACGCAAGAAACGGCTCAGGTACTGGGCACGAGATATTCGGAGTATGTAGCGCTTTCGGAGACAGCGAGAATTGAAAAGATTGCAAAGCTGCAAGATTTGATTGATGAGAAAAATCAGTCTGATGAACGGCGGTCTCAGCTGCTGGTAGAACAAAGCTGGGTGTTTGGTGCAGGTCAAGACTTTGCGGCGGCGCTACGTTGCTGTGAGGGCGCAACTGCTCTTCAATCAACAAACGATAACGCTTGGTATGCCAGAGGCTATGCGCTGCGTAAATTGGGCCGGAGTGAGGAAGCGATTGCCGCCTATGATGCCGCCCTTGCTATTCAACCTGACTATCACGATGCCCTCTATAACAAAGGCTATGCGCTAGACGAATTGGGCCGATATGAGGAAGCGATCGCCGCCTATGATGCCGCCCTCGCTATTCAACCTGGCAAACACGCAGCCCTCGATAACAAAGGCATTGCGCTAGGCGAATTGGGCCGATATGAGGAAGCGATCGCCGCCTATGATGCCGCCCTCGCTATTCAACCTGATAACGCTTCAACTTGGTACAACAAAGCCTGTAGCTATGCACTCTCAAAACGACTAGAAGATGCTTTAACTTGCCTGCAAAAAGCCATTGAGCTAGACGGCACTGACAAGTATTCTGAAATGGCAAAAACCGACACTGACTTTGATGATATCCGCGACAGTCCTCAATTTCTGGCCCTTATATCCGAAGGTCAGGTATGCGCATGAAGTATGGCTTTCTGTGAGCCTTAGGCCATTGCTCTGTCGTAATATCGCCGCCGCTAGCCATATCAGCGTCGGGCAGATGTCACGAGAGTGCTTTAGTAGCCATCGCGATCGCCCTCTATGGTCAGCCCCAAAACATCCCGGTTGTATCGCTCTGCTGCCAGTAGCACCTGAATGCCATGCTGCTGACACAGCTCAGAGAGCTTATTCAGGTATATCACGCGCTGCTCTGGAGGGATTTCGCAACCTGAAGCTGCTTCGCCGACCATCGGGCTTGCCGCTTCAGAAGTGTCGTAAGTGCTGAGCGATTCTAGGCAGGCGGTAAAGCCTGAGCTAGCCAAACCATAGATCAAATGCTTTGTAAGGCGAGCATCGGGCCGGGCCAGGCGTTCATTTTTGCCGACAGCACTGGGCAAATCACCGGGGAAAAAATATCCGCCGTGGGTGTCAATTTTGCCTCTGAAATAGTCGATAGTGAGTAGAAAGCAATCGACAAAAGTGAGCGATCGCTTACCCAGCGCATGACTTAGCAGGCCGATTTTTTTGGGCGACCCTGTCTGCTGATCGATGACGATCTCCTGATAGTCGGTGCAGTCGAAAACGGTGAATAGTTCTGCAATCGGCTTGCGCTCTGGTTCTATCAGGTCCGCCTGGCGCTCTCGCAAAGAGGTTTGATCGAGAATGTAGAGATACTGTAGAAACGATGGCATCTGCGCTGGGCGATCTGTCTGAGACCGTGGGGGCTGTAGCGACTCCAGGTTGAGAATGCCGTACTGGGGCCGTCGGTTGGCTTTGGCAAATTCATGGGGCGATCGCAGCACTACGTTGCCCAAGCGATATCCTCCTTCTCGGGTGCGAGCTGGAAAACTAGAATAGTTAGCGATCGTCGAGGCCAGCTTCAGCGCCATATCGCCTTCGTTGCTAAATAGATAGGTTTCTTCAAACCGCCGCAGCGACGAGCTGAGAAAATTAGCGCGGCCCGAGATAATTGTCTCTGCAGGAATATCGGGCGAGACTAAAACCAGTCGCCCTAGTGAGAAAACATTCCCAATATCAGGGGCGGGGGTTTTTGCCTTGCTAGCATTGATGCTGGTGTGACCAATCGACCGGGTATCAAACACATCTGAGAGAATTCTCACGGTGTTTGTCACCACAAATCCGCCCATACTATGGCCGATAAACGATAGCTTGATGCGGCGGCGATGAGTCCAGTCATCGCCGGGAGTCTCTTCTAATACGGCTTTATCCAGCTGCCTGATCAGCTCAACTAAGTCTGGAACGCCAAAATGATTAGCCCTGTAAGCATCTCGAAAGTATCCAACAATTCTGAGGGCAAAGAATGTGAAAACAATTGAAATCGCAACGGTCGCCAGCACTAAAAGACTCACGCCCACAATGCTAAACAGCAGTGTCCCTGGTAAATCAGTGACTAATGAAAGAATGAGCAGGACGATGAAAATAGCGATCGCTATCCTCGAAATCACCTTCAACGTAAGGGGAAGCGATTTGCGAGCATACTGAAGCTTATGCCCTAAGGTATCGTTATCGACGCCCTTAACCTCTTCAGACGGCCATCGATAGCCGATCAGCATCAGCCCCGGTGGGCAGTTAGTACGGGTTTTCGCAATGTGATTTCTGATATTTTGATACCAGCCTTTAACCCCGCTACCGTGCTTATAGCCATCTTGAGCCGTCGCAAACTCACCTAGCCCTGTGTTATAGCCGTGAATAGCGATCAGGATTTCAGGCTGCGCTTGCTTGCTCAAAAACTTAGCAATTTCAGTAATGGCAATTTCGGGATCGGGCACTTTTTGAACGCCATCTTCCACATTGTTAGGGGCCGTACTGCCAACGAGATAGGCGGGGAAGCTTGGCAAAGCTGCCTCAGCGCTGTGCGAAGGCGATTCTACGGTTGCTGGAATTGCCTCAATAGAGAGTAAGTAGCGCCCTGTAGGTTGATTCATAGCTTTTTATCTGTAGGATTCGAACATACACTGCAACGGATCTGGAACATATAGAGCTATCTGTCTGTAGATGATTATTCTGCTTGCCTTGTTCTGCTTGCTTTATGATTATTAAAGCGATGGTCATGAGATGCAACCTATTAAGCGTTTGCCTAATGGCCTGCTGATCAAAATCAAAAATGTCGAGCGTGCCTTTTACGCAGGCGTGTGTTTTGGTGTGGGTGTCTCGCAGGGCGTAGTCGCGATCGCCGTAAAGCTTCTCTAAGTTGAGCTGCACCTGCTCAGCGACAAGCTCAGTATATTTTTGCTCTTCGATCAGAAAGTTTGGAGAAATATGCGGTTTTATTAGTTTTTAACAGGGTTTAGGACGTAATGGCATCAAGTCTGAAAGCGTTGTGACGCTTCCGGAATAGTCTTTTGTTTATTTGTAGTCTCTGTAACTGCTAGGCATTCCTGATGAATCACCGCTTTTTGTTACGGTTCTTTACTAACTTGGCTATCGTCCTACTGAGTTTTTCCTGCTCTGGCATTGTGCTATGGGTGATAGATGAAGTCTTGCTGTGGGATATTTTACCCGATGCCTGGAGCCTGCTTGTGCGGGCATTACTGATCGCAGGCGGCATTGTTACCTTCGTACTGGTCGTGATGAATGTGCTGCTATCTTTAGCTTTGACGGCTGAGGCGAACGCTAGCCGGGCCGGGTTGCCAGACTACGCGGTATCGCGGCGGGCTAAAAGGCGGATGCGGCAAAGCTTGGTGGCGGGGTTGGTGGCGATCGCCCTGATCATTGGCGGCTTGCAAATCACTAACCACTTTCGCGCTCAAGCTGCTGCCGAAGCAGCCCGCTCCGAATTTTCCCAGGCCCAAACCGATCTCAATACTTCTATGCAAGCGGTTTTAAACCTATTCACTCCCCCGCTGTTAGAAGCGATTGATACGAATACGCTCGCCGAGAAAGGTCAGCTAGGAAATCTCTCAAAACTTCTCAGCGCCATCAAAGCTTCTTTTCCGCATTCACCCAATGCCACGCTGCTCGTGCCAGCCGCTCAACCACCTTTCAAATATGCGCGAATCAACAGCAGCAGCATCCGCTCTAGTAATGATGGCAAGCTGCAGCTCTCGCCAGAACTCTACACCACTTTTCCCAGCGAACAAGAAACCCAAACGATTGAACAGCTTTTTGCGGGTGAACTACCGGCTCTCACAGATCCGTTAGCCGGTCAGATGATTAACAATACGCTGCCTAGCACTTGGGGCGTGCTCAAGCGCGATGGTCAGGTGATTGCTGTTGTGTATTTGCAAAGTGAACTTTTATATGACCTGGTTCCCTACGGCGCATCTCCCGCATTTCACCACGAGGGGCCAGATAGTTTGCTGAGTAATTAGCGATTACGCTGCTGCTGCCGGCGATCAAAAATCTTGGTAAGTGATGCTTGATGTGGAGAGTGGCGATCGCTGAGAGTTTGGGTGGTTTTGTCGTTCATCGGCCTATGTTGGCAACAGTGAACCAAAGCCTATCAACCCACCATGAAATCTATTGTGCAAGAGGTCTAATGCTTGTAAAACCTGTTTGACTGCCGAGAGATTGTTTAGAGGGCGATCAAATAATTCTCTATTTCTGCAGCAATTCCAAATTCCAACTTGCAGACATGCATACCACCTCAGTGAGGAACGAATTTACTGGGTCTCAGCTGTTCAGATCTGCTAAACGCATTTGACTGTGACCTGAGGCGAACGAGAAATCAAGGGTTTTAGATGTCCGTAGTCTGGAATTCGGAATTGCTGGCTCTGATTTCACTTTGGTTTCATATTCACTTTGTATCGTAGAAGACAGTTGCATGAAAGCAACCCACACTTGCTAAGGATTTTGATTATGAAACGTTTTTGGATTGCCAACCTGTTTTTGCTGATGTCTGCGGCAGCGATCGCGCCAGTCGCTATGGCACAGGGTTCAAGCCATAGCTCAGCGACCGACCGGAATGGTGATGGTGTCGTCAGCATACAAGAGGTACGCCTTCACTATTTGGACTACAGCACAAATTAAACGCTTGAGCGATTAGGTTCGCTTCTGGTTTATCCGCTAGATTTCAATGAACCCACTACGAAGTGCTTTTGGATTCTTCAGTCAATCCAGAAGCACTTCGTAGTTTGCACACAAAGAAAATACAGTTGTGATCGCTACAGCCAGTTCGATTTCATCCTGATTTCACATTTGCATGAAAACATGAGCGGATGGATAAAAGTTTGCGTTTTACTCAGCAGGATAGGATTGCTTATGTCCACCCACCCTAATCGTCGATGTGGCTCTTTTTATAGACTTTCTGGAACGCTCTTGAGTGTGCTGCTGCTGACTACGCCTGCTGCTGTGCTGGCTCATGTGGGTCATGGCGATGAATTTCAAGGGGGCGCAGAGGCCACCTCAGCAGACAGTATTCAAGTGGATGCCGAAACTGCAGAGCGAATTGGGCTGAAGGTAGAGCCAGTCACCCTTAGGCATTTGGCCTTTGGCACTCAAGTGACCGGGCAGATTGAGACTGCGCCTAGCCGCAGAGTAGAGGTGACTAATCCTGCGGGTGGCACAGTCGTGCAGCTATTTGCGCAGCCGGGAGACAGCGTACAGCAGGGAGAGGCGCTAGCTGTTATCACCAGCGGCGAACTAGCAGAGCTACGGGTGAGTGCATTGGATCGCCGTGCCGAGGCGACGGGCACTGTGCAAGTAGCGCAGACGAATTTACAGCTTGCCCAGCAGACCTATACCCGACAGCAGCAGATTGCTCAAACTTCAATAGCGCAAGCACAAACAGAACTGAGAGTAGCGCAAGAACAGTACGACCGCGATCGCGAACTGACCGCAAAAGGGGCACTCGCCAGACGAGACCTTTTGGAGTCAGAAGCGCATTTAGCAGAGGCGAGAAAAGCTTTGACAGAGGCGCAGAGCCGATTAGATGTGCTAGATGCAGATGCTGAGAGAGATCGCGCCCAAACTGCTCTGCAGGTCGCTCAATCTCGCGCTGAGCTGAGCACAGCAACCTACGACACCCGCCTTCAGCAGCTTGGGGCAAACGCTAACGAAGACGGCACTATCACCATTACCGCGCCGATTTCGGGACGCATCGCCGATAGAGAAGTGTCATTGGGGCAGTCGTCTGAGGATGCTGGTGCGGCGCTGATGACAATTATTGACGATCGCACGGTGCTAGCGACGGCCAACGTCTACGAGAAAGATTTGCAGCAGATTGCCATCGGTCAGCCCGTAAGGGTGAAGGTAGCGGGCTTTCCAGATCGGACTTTTTCAGGAGAAGTCACGTTAGTAGGGGCTGTCGTAGAAGGTGACACTCGGGTGATTCCCGTAAAGGCTGAAATTGAGAATTCTGACGGGGCGCTAAAGCCAGGGATGTTTGCCGAAATTGAAGTCGTGAACCAGAGTAGCTCAGCCCCTGTCTTGGCGGTGCCGCAATCGGCCCTGACCGAAATTAAAGGTCAGCAGGTAGTGTATGTGCAAAATGGCGGTAGTTATCAGCCCGTAGAGGTGACTCTGGGAAAGACGGCAGGAGACTGGGTGGAAGTGAAGAGCGGTGTCTTTGAAGGCGATCGCATTGTCACCCAGCGAGTAGCTCAGCTCTACGCTCAGTCGCTGCGCGGCGGGGGCGAAGCCGAAGCAGCAGTGGATGAAGTAGATATTGCTGATAGTTCCGGTTTGCCGTGGTGGGTAATGCTGCCTGTGGGTGGGGCGATCGCAGCCGGTGCTTTTTGGATAGGCCGCCGGTCGCAAAAAACATCTGCTCCTTTACTCACCGCCGGGTCAGATATTAGATCTCCTCAAACGGTCATTAACGAGCAACCACAACCACAACCGTTCGATCAGATCTGAGCGACCTAAATCCAGGCCGATTCTAGAACCTATTCCATTCCCTTTACAGCCGCCTATCGCTGTCAGCAGGCGATCGCTAAACTATGCTCAACTCAATTTTGAAATGGTCGATTGTCCAGCGCTGGCTAGTGGTGATAGGAGCGGTGGTGGTGACGGTTCTGGGCATTTACAACCTCACCCAAATGCCGCTAGATGTGTTTCCTGATTTTGCCCCGCCGCAGGTTGAGATTCAGACCGAGGCTCCCGGCTTAGCGCCCGAAGAAGTCGAATCGTTAATTACCCTGCCGATTGAGAGTGCGGTAAATGGCACCCCCGGCGTGGAAACGGTGCGGTCGTCTTCGGCGGTGAGTATATCGGTGGTGAAGGTTATTTTTGGCTGGGGCACTGATGTGTATCAGGCCAGACAGCTCGTAGCAGAGCGGCTACAGCAAGTGCAAGACAAGCTGCCAGAGGGCATCGGCACCCCTCAAATCGCGCCGATTTCGTCCCCGATTGGCACGATTTTAATGTACGCCCTCACGCCACAAACGACCTCTTTGATGGAGGTACGGCGATTGGTTGATCGCGATGTCACCAATCGACTGCTGGCGGTGCCTGGGGTGTCTCAGGTGATTGCCTACGGGGGAGATGTGCGGCAGTATCAGGTATTGGTTGATCCGGCTAAGCTGGTGGCCTTTGACGTTTCGCTGCAAGCCGTGACCGAAGCGGCGGCGGCGGCTAATGTCAATGCGGCAGGCGGCTTCCTCACCACGCCCGATCAGGAAATGATTATTCGCGGCGTGGGACGGCTCACGTCAATTGATGAGTTAGGGGCTTCTGTACTGCCCGGTCGCGATGGCCCGCCCGTGTTGCTGCGCGATGTGGCTCAGGTGTCTGTGGGGGCAGCGCTGAAGCGGGGCGATGGCAGTTTTAATGGCGATCGCGCCGTAATCATCGTGGTGAATAAGCAGCCGCTGAACGACACACCCACCGTTACGCGGGCTGTCGAGCAGGCAATGGCCGAGGTCAAAGGGGTTTTGCCTGAAGACGTGACGGTGACAGAAACGTTTCGACAAGAGAACTTCATTGAAGCTTCGATTGAAAATGTGCTGGGTTCCCTGCGAGATGGCATCATCATTGTCTCGATCATTTTGCTGTTGTTTTTGATGAACTGGCGCACCGCCGTCATTACCCTCAGCGCGATTCCCCTGTCACTTTTGGTTGGCATGATAATTTTGAACGCCTTTGGTCAGGGCATTAACACCATGACCCTGGGCGGTCTAGCGGTGGCGATTGGATCGGTTGTGGATGACTCAATTGTCGATATGGAAAATGCCTATCGGGGACTGCGGAAAAATCAGCTAGCGGGCACGCCGGAGCATCCGTTTCAGGTGGTGTACCGAACCTCGGTAGAGGTGCGAGTCAGCGTCCTTTTTTCGACGGTGATTATTGCAGTGGTGTTTGCGCCCATTTTTAGCCTGGTTGGCGTGGAAGGCCGAATTTTTGCCCCGATGGGCATCGCTTATTTGGTGTCTATTTTTGCCTCTACCGCCGTGGCGATGACCCTGTCGCCCGCCCTGTGTGCCATTCTGCTAGCCAATCGCCCGCTGCCTAGCGATGAGACCTGGGTAAGCGCTTCTGTGCAACGGCTGTACCGCCCTTTGCTCGGGGTTGTGATGCGGCGAGCCAAAGTTGTACTGATGATTGCCGGTGCTTCATTAGTGGCCGCTCTAATCATGTTTTCTAGCCTGGGGCGTGTGTTTTTGCCCGAGTTTCAAGAGCCTTCGCTGGTGAATGCCATGCTGCTTTATCCAGGGGTTTCCCTAGAAGCGACTAACCAGTCTGGGCTGGCTATGCAGTCGGCTTTAAAGGACGATCCGCGATTTGAGACAGTGCAGCTACGCGCTGGACGTGCGCCCGGAGATGCCGATGCAGGCGGCGTGAATTTGGGCCACTTAGACGTAGAACTGAGTCCAATAGGGTTGGCGGATCGGGAAGCGTCGATTGAGAAAATTCGCGAGGAATTTGCGCGAATTCCAGGGATTGCACCTAGTATTGGTGGGTTTATTTCGCACCGGATGGATGAGGTGCTCTCTGGGGTGAGGAGTGCGATCGCCATCAAAATCTTCGGCCCTGATTTAGACGAACTCCGCTCCATTGGCAGTGAAGTAGAGAGTGCTATTCGAGAGATTGATGGCCTCGTCGATCTTCAGCTAGAGCCCCAAGTTCCCATTCGCCAGGTACAAATTCAGTTTGATCGTGCGGCTGCCGCCCGCTACGGCCTCACCGTCGGCCAAATCTCTGAGATTGTTGAAACCGCGCTCAATGGTCGTGTAGTCTCGCAGGTGCTAGAGCAGCAGCAGCTATTTGATCTGCTAGTTTGGCTAGAAGACGGGGCAAGGAACAACTTAGAGACGATTCAAAACCTGCTGATTGATACGCCAACCGGCCAAAGGATTCCCCTAGCCCAGGTAGCCCAAGTTGACTATGGAACAGGCCCAAACACGATTAATCGTGAGAATGTTTCGCGCTTGATTGTGGTGTCTGCGAACGTGGCGGGGCGAGATTTGGGATCGGTTGTAGACGACATTCAAGCTAAAGTAAAAGATACGATTCCGCTACCCTCTGGATACTTTATTCAATACGGGGGACAGTTTGAATCAGAGCAGCGGGCCAGTCACAATCTCCTTGTCTTTGGTGGATTAGCCCTTGTTCTAATTTCAGTGCTGATGTACTTCGCCGTCAAATCAGTGGTTGGTATGCTGATGATTATGATTAACCTGCCGCTTGCCCTGGTCGGCGGCATCTTTTCGATTGCACTCGGCGGCGGCATTGTGTCGGTGGCATCACTGGTCGGCTTCATCACCCTGTTTGGGGTGGCCACTCGCAACGGCCTGCTGTTGGTAGACAACTACAATACCAAGCTGGCCAAGGGAATGCCGCTTCAGGAGGTGATTGTCGAAGGCTCAATGGAGCGACTTGTGGCCATCTTGATGACGGCGCTGACTTCGGCTCTAGGCATGGTTCCGCTGGTGATTGGCAGCGGGGCTGGAAAAGAAATCTTGCAACCGCTAGCAGTTGTGGTGCTAGGCGGCTTGGTGACATCCACAGCGCTTACCCTGCTGGTGTTACCTGCACTTTATGCGCTGTTTGGCCGATATCTGGTTGCCAAACCAACCCCCTCTGTTCAAGCCGATGTCCCATGGGACGCTTTGCCTGAGGAGGCTTCAGCGATTTGAGGTTGCGCTTGATGTTCCTAAAGAGAATAAAAATGAGGAGGTACTGCTATTCTGAATCTGCTGTAAAGTTTATTTCTGCCCGTCATCTAATGAACACGTTTTCACTGAAAAAGAGAGAATTTATGAAACTGAATCGATCTATGGTTGCAGTACTGGCCAGCGCGAGTCTGTTGGTGTTGACAGGCTGTGAGGGTAATGGCAATACCACCGCTGAGGTAGAACCTACCGCACCTGATGCGACTGAAAGCGCTGCGACTGAAGTGACTGAACCTTCAGCCGCAGGCGAGTCCCAAGCCGGTGGTCAGGTTGTTGAAGTAGGCGCTTACCATCTGGAGCTAGTGCCTGAGGCAGAGGCAACAGGCACCCACCTAGATCTGTATTTGCAAGACGGCGAGAGCCACTCACCTATTCCAGATGCTCAGGTGAGTGCCCAGATCGATCTGCCGGATGGCACTCAACAGTCGTTAGATATGGACTACGATGCTGAAGGCGAACATTACGCTGCGCTTTTGCCCAGCGATGCGGCAGGAGAATACAAAGTAGCTATTCTTTCTGATATCAACGGAGAGAAGGTTAACGGGCGCTTCAGTTTTACTAGGTAGTTATCTACCCGACAGATGAGAAGGGATATTGTTCTGACTGACTAATCCCTTCTCACAACGTAATCGTAAGCTTAGAAGCTATTGGCCATACCAGTCTTTTTTCCACTGGTTCATCAGATCAATCTCTACCTGTTGGGTTCTAAGAATATCATTAGACACCTGTTGTATTTCAGGACGATCGCTATTCTTCAGTCCCTGCTCTGCCATCGCCAAAGCGCCGTCATGGTGAGGAATCATGCCGTTGATAAAGCGCAGGTCAAACTCATCATCGGCCTTGCCTAAGTCGCCATCCATTCGCATACTCGACTGCATCTCAGTAGACATCTCCATCGTGTGTCCCATTTGAGCATCATACATAATCGGTTCAGCGCTAGCTTCCGGATACCATGCCTGCCGCCATGTCTGCATTTGGGAGATTTCATCTTTCTGGTCTCTGATAATATTTTGTGCCAGCTCCTTGGTTTCGGCGCGCTGAGAATTTTGGAGAGCGGCTTCGGCCATGGCGATCGCTCCCTGATGGTGCAAGATCATGCCATCAATAAAGCGCAGATCAAACTCGTCATCCTGGGGGCCAAGATCCATCGTCATCGCATGGTCTTCCATAGGCATGTCGTCGCCTACAGGCGTAGACTGCTCAGGCGTTTGAGAAACCGAATCAGAGGGGCTGCATCCAGCTAGAAAGGTAGACGCAGAGGCTAAAAGCCCCAATGATAAAACCAAACCTACATTTTGCTTCAGGCGCATACGAAATCAAATCCTTATGAAATAACAGCTATAGAAAATTATAGATCTGAAAAGTGAAATGCGGATGAAACAGGGTAAACGACGGTAATCTCTGTCTCGTTGGCAGGCAAAGAAATTGGCTGGTGATAAGAAACGGAATCTTAACTAGGGAAGCTCCAATCGAGACAGGTGGGCTTTTTTTACTCGCCGGTTCGATAAACGCTTAAAGAACTCGGCAGCATCGTCTACAAAGGAATACACGACTGGGACGACCACTAAAGTCAGCAATGTAGAAATTACAAGGCCACCTAAAACTGCAGTGGCAATTCTTCAGCAATATCGCTAATCAAATCTTGCAAGCAGCAATCACTTTTTACTAAGGGCCGCTGTTTGCTATCTAGCCGCGAGAGCAAGAGTAAATCACTGACCATAGTTATAACTCTTGCTGCCCTGCCAATCGTCTAAGTTAAAAGGCTTTTGAGGCTCGGTTTGGATGGGAGAAGAGGTCTGCATGGGCGAACGTGGGGGTGGTGTCTGTCTGTCCGCTATGATAGGGACTCTACGTCAGAGGTCTCTTCTACCTGTGGGTGATGTTTTGCTCGGCTAAGTTCTCACAAAAGTTAGACGATTGGCGGCTATTCTCTCGTCACACTAAGAATGCAGACTTTATGGACCTCTTGCTTCAATCTCGGCAAAGTGCGCTCTACAGGAAATATCATGCTTACTGAAGAAAAAATCCATCCGATCTTACAGAAAAAGAAAGCGACTACAGAAGAAGCCTTAGCCCTATTTGATCAGCTAGAACCGGTGGATATAGCCTTTATGTTTGGCAGATGGAAGGGCTCTGGCCTCGACACCGATCATCCGATGGATGGCTTGCTGGAGGTGGCAAACTGGTACGGTAAAGAATTCGTTAGCCCGGATTGTGTCCATCCGCTGCTGTTTTTAGATGGCAACGGTCAGATCTTCAAGATTTCGCCTAATCCGCAGATGATGAAAATGGCTTTGAGCCTACCCATTCCTACGAACGAAGCGGTTAAACCCGTGTTCACGTTGTTTAATCCGCTGCTAAAAACAGAAAAGAGTCAGGCGCGGCTGCGAATGATGGAGCATCGAGGCAAAATTAGCGCCACTATGATCTACGACCATTTGCCGATTCACGATGTCTTTAGAAAAGTGGATGAAAACACGCTGCTTGGCCTGATGGACTACAAGGAGTCTCAGCAGCCTTTTTTCTTCATTTTGAATAGAGAGCAGTAAGAGGGGTTGTGGTCATTTTTCCACAGCCTATGGCCTTGCCTGAGGCGATGCCGGTGGGGAGTGGCGGGCGGCGATCGCAGGACGCTATTGACGCTCGTGAGTTTACAGGTAAGTGAGAAGTATTTGCTGCTCTGCGAAAAGCGTGAACTGCTCGGCAAAGAGCGCAAGCGGCTCCTAGAGAAGCGTGAACGACTTACGGAGAAGTGCGAGCGGCTCACGGAGAAGTGCAAGCGACTGGGCGAGGAGTGTGGGTTGCTCGGCGAGGAGCGCGAGCTGCTTGGGGAATAGTGTGAGCAGCTTACGGAGAAGTGCGATCGCTTCCCTGACCAGTGCGAGCTGCTATGTAAGCAGTATTTAGCGGTTCCTAAGAAAACTTTGGGGGCCGGGTCACAGGCAGACGTGGCTACTATGGGAATAGTGAGGGCTAACGGGGGTATCCCGGTGGCTAGTCGGACGCAAGAGGGCGTGAATGGATAGGGCAGATCAGCAGCGGGTCGAGCAGTTTTTGGGTAAGTGGCTGGGCTCTGAGGGGAATGAGCGGGCCAACTGTCAGGGATTTTTCTTGGACTTGTGCGAGGCGCTGAGAGTGGATAAGCCTGCGCCCAAGGGTAACCAGGCAGACGATCCGTATTGCTTTGATAAGGACATCAAGTTTTATAGCAGCCAGAAGATGGCCCCGACGACGCGCTTTGCGAACTTTTATAAGGCTGCTTTTTCGTTAAGGCGAAGCAGGGTTAGCGACAAAACACAAACGAATAATCGCACGATTTGACTGCGCTCACGATAAACTAAACTTAGCGAAGCTCTTGGCGTATGGCATGATCACCACTCTCAAACAAAACCTATCTGGCTTACAGCAAAAGGCTAGGGAAAGAACCGTCAAAACTCAGAATATTGAGTATGACTTAGAAACCCTGGTCAAAAAAATCAAGAGAGGCACTATCAAGCTTGACCCCGACTATCAAAGAAGACATCGATGGACTACGGAAACTTCATCGCGACTGATTGAAAGTCTTATCCTCAACATTCCAGTTCCTTTAATTTATCTATCTCAAGATGTAGACATTGATATTGAGACAGGCGACGAAGAATCTCGTTACTCTGTCATTGATGGGCAGCAGCGATTAACGGCTATTACAAAATTCTTCAACAACGAGTTTTCGTTAACAGGACTCGACGCACTGACCGAGCTAGAAGGAACTTACTACAAAGACTTACCTCCTTTTTTAATTAGAAGATTAGAAGAGAGAACTATCAAGTGTTTGCGAATCGACTCTACCGTTGACGATCAGGTAAAGTACGATATTTTTGAGAGACTTAACTCTGGCTCAGTGAAGCTAGAAGCTCAAGAACTTAGAAATGCTGTATCACGAGGGCCATTTAACGACCTTCTGAAGGAGCTGTCTAAGGATATAAATTTTAGGATATTGTTACAGATTGACCCTAACAACCCTGAAAGCAACAGCAAAGTCAAAAAGATGGAAGATGTCGAACTTGTACTGAGGTTCTTTGCGCTGAATAACTATAATGACCAATCTCTGGGAAAAGGTCTTAAGCAGTTTCTTAACGATGAGATGGATAAGTTTAATCAGCTTAGCAAAAGTGAGCTATCGGAAATGAGACAGACATTCTTGATAACCATGCGAACGATTCGAGAAGCTTTTGGGGATAAGGCATTTGCAAAATATCGTTACGAAAACGACGCTTTTGATAAGATGTCGAACTTTAATGCCGCTGTTTTTGATGCACTAGCTGTCTCAGCATCTATGTCGATGGACTTTGCCAATCCTCAGATAGCGCCCAGTGCGGTGGATGGCTTTAGAGATTTGTTTAAGCAGCAGGTCTTCTTTGATGCTGTGTCGGCTAGCACAAGCGCCAGAGAAAAAGTCATCGCAAGAATTGAAGCCGCAAAGCAGGTTTTCTCGTAAATGAAAACTTTTGTCAACTATCTTGTTAATTCTATAGAGGATCAGTGGAAAGAGGTAGATGTTTTAATTGAAAGATCTGCTGAAGAACAAGACAAAAATCCTACGCTCTACAGTGCTTTATGTAGAGCATCTATTGTGCTGATGGTGGCTCACCTTGAAGGCTTTACAAAAGAGGTAGCAAGAGCAATTTTAGATGACGCGAACAAGTTCTCAAGTTTTAAGGAAACTCCGTACCCGATTCAAGCAACTTTTTGCAAGACATTCACTGGCGCAGATAAGGAAGACAGCAATCAAACAAGAGAGCTAATTAGTCTGCTATGCGGGCTAGAAACAAAGTTTTCCCTTGAACCTTTTCTGATAGAGAGTGCTCGTGGAAATAACAAGAATCCCTCGCCCAGAGTTATCGATAAGGTATGTGCCAACTTCGGCGTAAACAATTTCTTTTCACGAATAGATAATTCGCGGCTAGACAATATCTTTCGCGATGTGAGATCTGACATAGAAGCGCTACTAAAGGAACTGATGCATCACACGTCGGTCGGCACAAAAGTCTATCCATATAGCATGAATGTAAGTGAATTTGGAATTGATGCTTCTGATTACAGAGGAGGAAGCAAGCGCGCAAATACTTTTTGGATAACATTTCTCGATCAGTTACTTGAGAGTAGGAATGGAATTGCACACGGGTCGTCTACCACTAATAGCTTATCTGTAGGGGAGCTGATCGACTTCCGGAACAAAGTTGCCGTTTTGCAGCACGCTCTAGTGTTGGTTCTTTGCCACGAAGCTTTACCTAAACAGATGAGAGCTTGTTAAGAGATGTCGCGAAGTACACCATCATCGGCATATACAACCTGCTCGAAAAACTCCGCGCAGGCCAACCCTTCACCGACGCCGACTGAGGCTACAACAACAAAGCCCTCGTCTCCACCCTCAAGCAAATCCACGACGAGCTAGACGCCGCAGTCCTCAACGCCTACGGCTGGCCCCCAACCCTCACCGATGAACAAATCCTCGAAAACCTCGTTGCCCTCAACGCCGAACGAGCCGGAGAAGAACGCAACGGCCTCATCCGCTGGCTCCGCCCCGAGTACCAATCTCCTGGGCAAGCCCTCGAAGAAACCCAACCCCAACAAACCACCCTCAAAGTTCTCACCCCAGAAGAACCCATCACCGAATCCGTAGAACAACAAAAATGGCCCACCAAACCTAAAGAACAGCTCGCCGCCATCCGCGACCTCCTCCGCACCACCCCCGGCGAATGGAGCGCCAAACAAATCGCCGCCCAGTTTAAAGGCCGCACTACGCAGAAGAAATTGGATGCCATTACCGAAAACCTCCAGCGCCTAGAATGCCTCGGCCTCGTCATCTGCGACCAAAAAAGCGGCCACTAGACTGGCACTACGCCGACTTGCTCAACGCACCAACCGTTTCCTTACCCTGCCGATACGCCTGATCAAATAAATCTTCTAGCTGGGCATGGCTGCCGCGAATTTGATCGATGACGGCTTTGCCCCAGTCGAGATATTCATCAAGCCGGGAGACTGGCCAGTCCTTGGGGGGTGCGGAGGTGACATCGCGCAGGTTGGCGGTTTTGTCGGCAAGTTTTACCAGGCGGGCGCGATCGCTCAAACTTGGCGCATGGTCAATTTGCTTTTGCTTACGGGCCTTTTTAGGCAAAGACTTATCGTCAGTCACTTCGGCCACGATATCGCGAACTGTTCGGCCAAAGCGCTGCTCAATATCGGCAAAGCCAGTGCCCGTGTCTTCGACGGTATCGTGTAGCAAAGCGGCAATCAGCACGGTCTCATCGCTCACGCCAGCTTCGTTCAGCAAAATATTGGCAACGGCAATCGGGTGGTTGATGTAGGGCGTGACGTTATCTTTACGCTGTTGATAGCGGTGTTGATAGGCGGCAAAGCTCAGCGCTTCTAAAAACTTTGCGGTCATGATTTTGTCTTTGGCAGCAGGCATGACAGATGAAGACATGGTGAGGAATAGGCACGATGGCTGGTAAAAATATAGCGAATTCAGTGTTCGACTGATGGCAGACGATGCCTGTGCAGTGCCCCTGATTTCTCTGCTAGCGGCTGAAACGCGCTCTGGAACGCGCTCTGGAACGCTTTGTTAAAGCTTCATCGCCACGATAATGTTCACTTAAACTTTCATCAACAACCGTTGATAGTTTTTGCTCAGCGAAGGCATGATGGGGGCAAGGCTTACAGTTATTTTGAGTTCTATAGCTTTGGCCACTGAGGTCACTCCATTAGCGATCGCTAGAACCGCTATGTGCTGCGGGCTAAGTGACTAAGTGGCTAAGTGGCTAGCCGTCGTACGTAGGCATCGCCTTCTCTGCGAGTATGCATCCGACGACGGCTATATAAAATCGTCCCCTTATTATTAAGCGATATGTCAGTGCCCACCTCTCACAAGACAAAATTTTGGATTGTCTGCTGTGAAGTCACCGAAGCTACTCAAGCAATTGCTAGCGCCGTGGATGGCTGGCAGTTGCCGGGCGTGCGATCGCTTTTAATTGATCAGTCGCGGATGGCCGCTATCGATCAGCTAGCGCAGGCCAACTACGCTATTTTTATCACCCCCTATACGCAGCCCTGCTCGCGGATGAAAGTCAGCCCGCTCGGGACTGCTCGGCCAGCTC
The DNA here is from genome assembly GCF_002286735.1 of Leptolyngbya sp. BC1307. Lineage (GTDB taxonomy): Bacteria > Cyanobacteriota > Cyanobacteriia > Phormidesmidales > Phormidesmidaceae > Phormidesmis. The sequence goes on along the minus strand of NZ_NRTA01000004.1, from coordinate 91,281 downwards.
TGGCAGCGCCTGCTACCTTTCAAACGTTTCAAAGCCCAGCGGCTCTGCTCAGCGAAGCTCACAGCCGCCACGGTCAATCGCCTCAGTCATGGTGGTTTCAACTGCCCATAACAGAAGTGCGCGCCCGATGCATCCAGCCTATTCCAATCGGAAAATCCGTTGCCCAAGCGCTCAATAAAATTGAAGTCTTTGTGCGCAATTACAGACTGGCGATTACGCCTAACCCTACTCATCATCCACTCCCTGAGCATCACAGTCAGCCCCGGCAGCAGCAGCTAGCAACCGTGCAACTGTCGTAACGCCGCCTATGCAAACTAGATCACCCCTTTCGAGCTAGGAATCGTTCCGGCCCGGCGGGGGTCGGTTTCGGTGGCCATGCGCATGGCTCGGGCAAATGCCTTAAAGGTGGCTTCAATAATGTGATGGGAGTTAATACCACTGAGCTGACGAATATGTAGCGTCAGCTGCGCATGGTTGATGATGGCGACAAAAAATTCGCGCACGAGCTGAGTATCGTAGGTGCCGACGCGCTGCGTGGGGATCTCTAGGCCGTAGCTGAGGTGGGGGCGACCCGAGAAGTCGAGCGCTATCTGTACCAGGGCTTCATCTAGCGGGGCAACAAAATGGCCAAAGCGGGTAATGCCTTTGCGATCGCCCAGTGCCTGATGCAGTGCCATTCCTAAGGTGATACCGACATCTTCATTCGTATGGTGATCGTCGATTTCGATATCGCCAGTCGCGCGCACTTCCAGGTCAAACAGCCCATGCGAGGCAATCTGATGCAGCATATGATCTAAAAAGGGAATGCCGGTATCAGCGGTGCAGCGGCCCTGCCCATCGACGTTGAGCACCACCTGCACGTCAGTTTCTTTAGTCGTCCGGCTGACCGAAGCGGTACGGCCCGGTTGCTTTACTAAGTCTGCGTTTGGCGTTGCAGATTGCTGAACGGAAGTCGAAATCTGAGAGGGGCTAGAGACCATGATGATTGCTAAAGGCTAATGCTAGGAGTGCGCTGAACGATGGGTTCCCACCGTACGAATGTGTCTTTTAATCTTACGACTTTGTACGAGTTGTGTGACTATCTGTGTGGTCGAGCGTGAAACATCTGACTGTGCAACCCTTCTTCACACGGAATTGAATCTTTGCAGATGAGCTAGCATAATAGGCGATTATGCGCTGAGTGTTTTCATGGCTTTCTGTGTAGAGATACGGTCAGCACTGGGGGCAGGCGACTTTTAACGTTTGACGAGGCTTTGCTTATGTCTGTCAGTGAACTCAACCACTTCATGACCTATGTAATTGACGGGTGGATGCTGTTTAGCGCCGGATTTATTAGCATTGCCTTTGTTTCGTTTGTCTCGCGGCGCATTCAAGAAGATATTGCGGCAGAGACAGCGGCGCTGGCCCAAGGGGAATCTCAGGAGGAAGCTCAGGGGGAAAAGGCGATCGCTCCAGTCAGCTCCTCTAAAAAGGTCACCGCCATCCAACCCGCCGCCGAAGCCACTGATCCCTCGCCGGTTAGTCCAGCAGAGCCCACCGACGGTGCGGACACAGCCGATGTAGAGAAAGACGCTGCGCGGCTCGAAGAAGTGGCGGCAGTCTCCGAAAAGCTTTCTAAAGCCAAGGAAAAACAGTCGGGCTCATCCTCGGTCTCGGTCTCTACCTAGTTGCTGTCATTCAGGGTGAGCTGTACATGACTGTCTGGATATAGGGTCATGACAGAAGTGTTGCTGTTCGATCTGGCTGCTTAGGCTCTCGTATTCCGTGAGGGCAACGGCTGAGTGTGTCTGCGATGCCCCACCTGACCGACTGCCTGCTGTAGAACTGTTGAGTGGGAGAGTGCTGAAGGGGGATGATTAGCGATCGCCATATAACCGGTCGTAATAGCCCTTGTACTCGTCAGAGAGCAGCGGTTGCCACCAGTCGCGATGATTCAAATACCACTCGACCGTTTGCCGCAGCCCGGTAGCAAAGTCATAGGCGGGCGACCAGCCCAACTCTCGCTGAATTTTGGCGATGTCCATCGCATAGCGGCGGTCGTGGCCGGGTCTATCGGTGACGAAGGTGATTAGCTCACGGGGTGGCTGCGGGAGGTCACCGGCTAGTTCACCCATCAGGTCGCAAAGCTGATGGACGATATCTATATTTTTGACCTGGTTATTGCCGCCGATATTATAGACATCGCCTGGATTTGCCTGATGCAGCACCCCATCAATTGCGGCGCAGTGGTCGCTCACATGCAGCCAGTCGCGCACATTTTGGCCATCGCCATACACCGGCAGCGGCTTGCCGAGCAAAATGTTGAGGCACATGAGCGGAATTAGCTTTTCGGGAAACTGATAGGGGCCGTAGTTATTTGAGCAGTTGGTAATCAGGGTGGGCATGCCGTAGGTGTGAAAATAGGCACGGGCCAGATGATCGCTGCCTGCTTTAGACGCTGAGTAAGGACTATTGGGTGCGTAGGGCGTGGTTTCTGTAAAGGCAGGGCCGTCTGCTTCTAAGCTGCCGTATACTTCGTCGGTGGAGACATGGAGAAAGCGATAGTCAGCCGGTTTGCCTTGGGTTTGCCAGCGATCGCGAAAGGCCTCTAGCAGGGTAAAGGTGCCAACTACGTTAGTCTGGACAAAGGCGGCAGGGCCTAAAATTGAGCGGTCTACATGCGACTCAGCTGCAAAGTGAATGACTGTATCGATCTCTTCTTCTGCCAGCAAAGCTGCAACTAATTGACTGTCGCAAATATCTCCCTTGACCAGGCGAAATCTATCCTGGCCTTCCAGTCCGGCTAAATTCTCTTTATTCCCTGCATAGCCCAAAATATCTAAAACAACCGCTCGCCCTTCGTGATTTTTACACCAGTGATGGACAAAGTTAGACCCGATAAATCCAGCTCCGCCGGTAATGAGAACTCGTTTTGTCATGATTGTGAGAAATAGTTTGTTGGAGAGACGGGGTTTGAAAGCAAAATAGCAGACTAGGTGAGTTCAATAGTAGAGTCGTCCCCCACCATGAACCGCAGTGCCTTGGGTCGATGGTCGGTCACGGTCAGCTTGGCCCGAGCCCCAATCAAACTATCGACGATGCGCTGATGAATGCCTGAAATTGTCGCGCCTTGCAGTACCACGCTGTGATCGATTTCGACATTGATCATGCAGGTACTATCAGCAATGCTGGTGTAAGAGCCGACAAAGCAGTTCTCCAAAACGCAGTTTTCACCAATCACGACTGGACCACGCACGGTGCAGTTAGTCAGCCGAGAGCCCTGCCCGACCACAACACGGCCACTGATTTTACTCTGCGCATCTACGTCGCCCAAAATTTGTGGATGGGTAATGTACTCATCTAAAATGATGCGGTTGGCCTCTAGCAGATCGTCTTTTTTACCCGTATCTAGCCACCAGCCAGAGAGTTCTTTCGCTTCGACTGGCTGATGGGTATCAATCAGCTGCTGGATGGCGTCGGTAATTTCTAGTTCGCCGCGCGCTGAGGGTTTGATTTGGGCGATCGCCTGATGAATCTCTGCCGAAAATAAGTACACGCCAACCAGCGCCAGGTTAGAAGGCGGATCTTTAGGCTTCTCTACCAGCTTGATAACGCTGCCATCGGCGGCAATTTGCGCGACGCCAAACGCAGTGGGGTTTGCCACCTGCTTGAGCATGATGATCGCGCCCAGCGGCTTGGCCTTAAAGTCAGCCACAAATTCGACCAGATGGTCTTGAATCAGGTTGTCACCCAGATACATCACAAAGGGAGAATCACCCAAGAAAGGCTGAGCGATTTTGACCGCGTGGGCCAGACCGTCGGGGCTGGCTTGAGAGATGTAGGTAATGTTTGCGCCAAAGCGATCGCCCTTTCCCGTTTTTGCCTCAATTTCTGGGCCGGTCTCTGGGCTGACAATGATGCCAATTTCGGTGATGCCAGCAGCGACCAGGCTCTCAATGCCGTACCAGAGAATGGGCTTATTAGCCACGGGCACTAGCTGCTTTGCGCCTGTGTAGGTCAGCGGTCTGAGGCGGGTGCCTTTACCGCCCGATAAGATCAGTGCTTTCATACGATTTTCCCTGAGTGAGTTTCAAGCGTAGAGGGGGGGGGATTGGCTGGGTTAGCGCTGGCTAATCGTGCCCGGATTGAGCTAGCTCCTGTAGCATGGCCCGCAGGCTCTCCCGCCAGTAGGGGGCGCTATGCCCTAAGAGGCGAGCTGTCTTTTGGCAGTTCAAAACGGAGTAGGCCGGTCTCTGGGCCGGAGTGGGGTAGTCTGCTGTGGTAATGGGGTTGACCGTCTGAATTTGCAGCGGCATGCCCAGAGCGCGGGCCTCTTGGAAGATGGCGATCGCAAAGTCGTACCAGCTGGCTACACCGCTGTTGGTGTAGTGGTAAGTGCCCGGCCTCTGAGTCACTTGCTGGCTGAGCTGCGCGATGGCGATCGCAATATCTCTGGCCCAAGTCGGCGACCCGACCTGATCGGCCACTACGTTGAGATGGTCTCGATCTTTCCCCAATCGCAGCATGGTCTTGACGAAATTACCCTTGCCCTGAGCGCCGTAGACCCAGGCCGTCCGCAAAATAATGTGCTGGTCGAGAGCAGCGCGAATGGCCGCTTCCCCCGCTAGCTTGGTTTTGCCATAGACGCTTAGCGGGCCAGTTGGGTCAGCTTCACAGCGCGGCGACCCGGCCTGCCCAGCAAACACATAGTCGGTAGAGATATGGATCAGCGCGGCACCGCACTTAGCTGCTGACTGCGCCAATGCCTGAGGGGCTTCTGCATTGATCCGGTAGGCCAGCTCTGGCTCGCTTTCGGCTTGGTCTACGGCGGTGTAGGCTGCGGCATTGACGATGAGTTTGGGATGGGCGGCGGCTACCTGATGGGCGATCGCCTCCAAATCAGTCAAATCTAGCTGCTGCCTGCCCACTGCCGTTACCGGTGCGAGCGGCGTCAGCGTTTTCACCAGCTCCCGCCCGACCTGTCCTTGAGCGCCTATCAACAAAATGCTCATGCCTTAGCACCTTCTGCAAGGTTTTCAGGAAGGTTTGCAGGGTCAGAGTTGGCCTGGCTGAAGTCTGCACGGCTGAAGTCTGCGTAGTCAAACAAGTCCGCTGAGGCTAGCGTTTCTCCAGCCGCGTCTTTGTCCGAAAGCACGGGCGTTTGGCCTGCTGTGGGCCACTGAATACTGAGCGCGGGATCATTCCACACCAGGCAGCGCTCATCTGCTGGGCTGTAAAAGTCTGTCGCTTTATAAAGCACGTCAGCCGTTTCTGAGAGCACATAAAACCCATGCGCAAATCCTGGCGGAATCCACAGCTGCTTTTTATTTTCGGCGCTCAAGATCTTACCTACCGACTTGCCAAAAGTCGGTGACCCCTGGCGAATATCGACCGCTACGTCGTAAATGCTACCGACGACCGCCCGCACGAGCTTGCCCTGGGCCTGTTTAACCTGGTAGTGTAGCCCGCGCAGGATATTAGCTGCAGACGAGGAGTGGTTATCTTGAACGAATGAATAGCTAGCGACTATAGCCTCATCAAAGGCTCGCTGATTAAAGCTCTCTAAGAAGAAGCCGCGTTCATCTTGAAAAACCCGAGGCTCAATTATGACGACTTCGGGAATTTTGGTCGGCGTAATCTGCATACTGAAGCTCTTAAATCGACACTAAACTGGTCGCTTGACGGCTGCGATCGGGGCGAGAGAAAAACCATAGCAGAAACCGGGTTTTGCAATCGATCAATACCTATTCCAATGTTTAGCTTATGCAGCGCTGGCGCAAATTACCTTTAAGCGGAAAAACGCAGGCAGCTCATACTCACGTAAATCTTTCAAAAAGACAACAGTACGGCTTCCTAGTAAATAGAGACTGTGGGAATAATGGGAGAGCAGCGCAACCAGATAGCTGCTCTCTCTGCACTTTAAGACTCGCGCTTCAAAAATCTGCGCTATGAGATCTGCGCTTTTAAGACAGTACGCCTTAGGACGTTTTGCTATGACTCCTCCCTTCCTCTCTATTGTCATACCTATGCGAGAGGGGTTCTCAGCTCAATGGCTGCAAGAATTGCTCAAAGTGCAAGGCGATGTGGAGTTCATTCTGGTGCATCCGCCCGGTGTCTGCCCTGAGCCCTGCGCTGACGGTCGCCTGCGCCAGCTAGTGAGCCCTTTTCGCGGCGAAATTATTCAGCGTCTCAGCGGTATGCTAAACGCTTCAGGCACTTACCTGCTGACCTTTAACTGCGACGAGTATATCAACCCCGAAGTCCCGGCGCTGGCAGAGCGGTATTTTCAGCAGTTCCCTGGTAGCTGGGTGATGCGCCTGGCCAAAGAAGAATACGCCTATGGCGACCAGGCCGCACTGCACGCTCCCTGGGAAGAGTTGCCAGAAGACCTCACGTCGCTACCGATTTGCCGCAAGGCCGATGGTAATCTGCGGCTATATGCCGAAGGCCATCTACTAGAAATTCCGATTGCCCCCATGCATAACAAGTTTGACTGGGGCTGTATCTGGCGCGGTCGGCGTGATCACTTAGGGCCTCACGCCGAAAACTTCGATAAGAAGGTCTGGATAAACGCCATGGTGCAGGAGGCCCTACAAGAAATTTTAAAGGGGTTCAATCTCTTTGGCCCGGTTAAGTATCTGCCTTTCTGGTGTTTAGATCGGCTGCTAGGTTTGGCTTTGCAGGCTAAGTTTTACGATCCGGCTCAGCCCGATCAGGTGATTGGCTACCAGCTACCGGCTCCGGCTCAGCTGCGCGTAGAAGATAATCCGCCTGAGCATCGCCGCCGGGGCCGGTTCTACGTTTTTGCAGAGATCATTCTGCTGCGTCAGTTTCCTCAGTATGGCTACATTTGGAACCTGGCTATTCACCAGATTAGGGAGTTTCCGGTCAGGGCTTACTCATCTCTCCAGCGCAAGCTGTCTAGCCGGATGAAGGCTCAATCGGGTGAGAGCGATCGCGCCCCGGTTACGTAAGCCCATCCGTCGATTCAGCTCATAACGTATCTCATCGCTTCGGCGGCGGTCTCAGGAGGCTTTCTGGGGCTGCTTTTTGCTGGTAAGCTGGCTGGCAGGCTGCTGCGCGCTCTGGAGAAAGTTGTTGACAGCCATAGCCAACTGCGGCGGGTAATCTGCACGCTGCGCGCCCCAGATCCCAGTCTACTAGCCGCCGCTATGAAGAGAATTGCCGTCATTCACGAGTGGCTGACTAGCCATGCCGGTTCTGAGAAAGTAGTCGAGCAAATTCTCAAGCTCTATCCTGATGCGGATTTGTATAGCCTAGTAGACTTTTTGCCTGAGTCTCTGCGTTATTTCATTCAGCACAAGCCGGTCACCACCTCCTTTATTCAAAAGCTGCCTTTTGCTGAGCGGCATTTTCGCAGCTATTTGCCGCTGATGCCCTTGGCAGTTGAGCAGTTCGATCTGGCCGCCTATGACCTGATTATTTCGAGTCATCACGCCGTGGCCAAAGGCATTCTGACCCGCCCTGATCAGCTGCATATTAGCTATGTACACACGCCGCTGCGCTATGGCTGGGAATTACAGCATCAGTATCTGCGGCAGGCCGGGCTAACGCGCGGCCTTAAAAGCGGATTGACCCGCGCGGTTTTGCACTATTTGCGGCTATGGGACGTGGCGAGCGCTCACCGGGTGGATCACTATTTAGCGAACTCCCGCTATGTCGCTCGGCGCATTGAAAAAACCTATCGTCGTTCTGCTGAGGTTATCTATCCACCGGTTGATACTGGCCGGTTTCGAGCAGACTACGCTCGGGAAGATTTTTACCTGACGGTATCGCGATTTGTGCCTTATAAACGGGTCGATCTGACCATTGCCGCCTTCAATCAATTGGGATTACCTCTGGTGATCATTGGCGATGGCCCCAGCGATAAGGCTATGCGGCAAATGGCCCAGCCCAATATTCGCTTTTTAGGCAAACAGCCAGATAGCGTGGTAGAAGATTACATGCAGCGCTGTCGGGGCTTTATTTTTCCGCCAGAGGAGGATTTTGGCATTACCCCAGTTGAAGCTCAAGCAGCCGGTGCACCCGTGATTGCTTATGCCAAAGGCGGGCAAGCTGAGACGGTGATCCACCAGCAGACCGGGCTACTCTTTCCTCATCAGACAGTTGAAAGTCTGGTACAGTCGGTCAAATGGCTAGAGTCATGTGTGGGTCAATTTGAATCGGGTGCGCTTAAAGACCATGCCGAAAAGTTCTCAATCGCGTGTTTTCAGTCGCGGTTTAAGGGTTTTGTTGAGAATGCCTGGGTGCAGTTCAAAGCGGGTGAATGACCGGCTATATGACAGGCATCACCGACGGGGAGTAGGACATGCCGCTGTGACCATCTATCCAATCTCAAGCTCTAACAGTGTTAGTGGAACTAGCCTTAAGCGGGCGATCGCCCGAGTTTCTACCCGTCCCTGGCTCACGCTGATTACGCTGATCGCGATTGATCTGCTATGTCTTGGGCTGGCGGGGGTCGCTAGCGTCTGGGTGCGGCTGATATTCGGTGGTCAATTTCACCCTTCTCTATACTGGCGGCTGTGGCCGATCGCGGGCATTTTTATACTGGCCTACGCGCTGGCTAGCCTCTACCCAGGAATTGCTATGAGCCCAGTAGACGAGCTGCGTCGCCTGACCCTGACGACAACGCTGCTCTATTTACTATTGGGCTCCTCTATTTTTCTTTTTCGAGAGGTCGCGCTTTACTCTAGAGCGGCTTTTTTGATGGCCTGGCTGTTCTCTATTGTCTTTGTGATTATTGGCCGCTATGGTATTCGGTCGCTGTGTGCTCGCCAGCCCTGGTGGGGCTATCCGGTGGTGGTGATGGGGGCGGGGGCGACGGGAGAAATGGTGATTCGCACCTTGCAACGTCAGCCCAGCTTGGGGCTCAAACCCATTGCTGTTTTGGATGACGATCCGGGTAAGCATGGGTCTTTAGCGGGTGTGCCGGTGGTGGGGAATCTGGCTCTTGCTCCGGTATTAGCCCGAGAGCTGAAGATTCCCTATGCGATCGTGGCGATGCCGGGCGTCGCCCGCCATCAGCTGATGCAGCTACTAGAGCGCTATGGCCGTACCTTTCCTCACCTAATGATTATTCCTGATCTGTTTGGCATGGCCAGTCTCTGGGTTGTTGCTAAAGACTTGGGAGGCGTTTTGGGCTTAGAAACGCGGCAGCAGCTTTTTTTACCCAGACCTAGACTGCTGAAGGCCACCCTAGATAAGGGGCTGGTGCTTTTAATCGGGCTGTTGGCCCTGCCGCTGATTGCCGTGATTAGTTTGCTGATTGCCTGTGACTCACCTGGGCCAATTTTCTACCGGCAAACCCGTATCGGCCAAGGCGGAAAACTGTTTCAGGCTTGGAAATTTCGCTCAATGGTGCTCAATGCCGACTTAGCGCTAGAGCAGTATTTGCAGGATCATCCTGAGCTGCGGGCGCTGTGGGAGAAAGATCATAAGCTGAAGGCCGATCCGAGAATTACGCGGGTCGGGCATTTCTTGAGGCAGACTAGCCTGGATGAACTGCCGCAGATGTGGAATGTGCTGCGGGGTGAGATGAGTATGGTTGGCCCTCGCCCAATCGTGCATCAGGAGGTTTGGCGATATGGCGATAAGTTTGAACTGTATTTGCAGGTGTTGCCTGGCCTCACCGGGCTATGGCAGGTTTCGGGACGCAATAACGTCACTTATGAAGAGCGGGTTAACTTTGATACCTACTATGTTCGCAACTGGTCGATGTGGTTGGATATTTACATTCTGATCCGTACTATTAGGGTCGTTTTAGCTGGGGATGGTGCGTATTGAGATGATACGGCTAGGAGAGGGTAAGAGAAAACTACAGTTTGCTCGCGGCGGGCCTCCACCCCGCCGCGAGCAGGTCTGGCTGGGAAGTTTGATTGCGCTGCCATACGTTAGCTATGCCAGTCTGGTGGTGATGTTAGGGCTGCTAATTGCCGCTATGTTTCAGCGGGGTGGCCGGGTTTGGCGGCTATGCGGGCAGCGAGGCTTTGGCTGGCTAAGCGGGGGGCTGCTGCTGAGCGCTAGCTTTGCGATGAACCGGGGTGAGGCTTTTTTGCAGCTCACTAATTTTTTGCCCTTCTTTCTCTTCTTTGGCATTCTGGCGACGGTGCCTTCTGTCGTTAAGCAGCCTTTTATCAAGCTGGAAACTCTGGCCAGATGGCTGCTGCTGACCTCGGTGCCGATGAATTTGCTGGCAGTGGTTGAGTACGGGCTGAGGTTTGAGACCGTTGCGCCGCGCATTCGCACGCTTGCTCTACCTGGCTGGCTACTGGGCTGGCTGCTGGGCTGGCTATACGATGAACCTGATTTTGGTCACCGGGCTCACAGCGTCTTTAGCCATCCGAACACGCTGAGTGCCTATCTGGTGATTATTTTGGGGCTGGGGCTGGGGCTGGGGCTGAAGGGGCTTGCTAAGCAAACCCGGTTTAACCGGCAGCAGTGGGCTGAGGCTGGGGCGATCGCTCTCTGCATTGTCGCTATCTTTTGTACGGGGTCGCGCAATGGGGTGCTGATCGCCTTTGTGCTGGTGGCGATCGCTCTATACTCGGCCCGTCGTCACCGCTGGGTGATGCTCTCGGGGCTGGTGGGAAGCGGGGCGATCGCTGCTGCTGTTTTGGCTTGGGGGATTGGGGGGCGATCGCTTTCTCTGGCCCTGATTACCCAAGACCCTCGGATTGGGGTTTGGCGACTGGGTTTAGACATGATCTGGCAGCGGCCCTGGCTGGGGTGGGGATTTGCAGGGCTGCGACTGACTTATGAACCGGGCAGCATTCCTGGCTATGACAGCATTGCCCATGCGCACAATGTCTGGCTGTTTTTAGCATCAGAGGCTGGTATCCCTGTGATGCTGGGCTTTTGCGTCGTAATTGGGAGGCTGTGCTACGAGGGTGTGAGCACCTTTATTTGGGGAAAGCTGCCTGCTGAAAACCGCGCTATTTTGCTGGGCTACCTGCTGGCTTTTGCGAGCTGCCTGATGTTTGCTTTGTTTGATGTGACGCTGTTTGACTCACGCATCAACGTGCTCAGCTGGGGGCTATTGGCTAGTATCTATCTGCTTAGTCACAGTGACCCGGCTGGACCCAAAATGGCAGAAAGCGAGCTACCCAAAAATGAACAGGGCGCGAGCAGCTGACTTTCTAGCCGTGCTCACGCCCTGCGGTTTGCTACAGATGACTACTGCAGACTCTATGCCAAATTCAGGGGTCAAATTCAGGAAAACTAGATCAGCTTTACCGCTCGCAGGCCAAAGTAAAGCGCCATCGCTGTCCCAAATAGTGCTGCCAGGTAAACCACATAAATTACTGCGCCGCCCATCTTTATCTCCTAAACTGAGGTTCTCAATGCTTTGTCTATTGAAGCATATCCTCTGCTCTCCTACCGTTGGGGTTTCCCCTATCTAACTCCTATGACTGCCCTGACTAAAACCACTATCCGCGTCAATATTCCTCAGGACGCTTACGATATTCGAATCGCACCGGGCGGTCTTGACTATTTGGGGCCGTGGCTGGCGGCGGAAGGCAATCCGCTGATTAAGCCTGGGCAGAAGGTGCTGGTGGTTTCTAATCCGGTGGTGTTTGAGCTGTATGGAGAGCGGGCGATTACTTCTCTTACTCAGGCGGGCTATCAGGTCTGTCACTGCATTTTGCCAGCGGGCGAATCGTACAAAACCCTAGCCTCAATTGAAAAGATTCACGATGTCGCCTACGAAAACCGGCTGGAGCGCAGCTCTGCAATGGTAGCGCTAGGAGGCGGGGTGATTGGCGATATGACCGGCTTCGCGGCGGCGACCTGGCTGCGGGGAATCGCCGTGGTGCAGGTGCCGACTTCGCTATTGGCAATGGTCGATGCCTCAATGGGCGGCAAAACTGGGGTGAATCACCCTCGGGGTAAGAATTTAATCGGTGCCTTTCATCAGCCGAAGCTAGTGCTGATTGACCCAAAGGTCTTAGAAACGCTGCCTGTTAGAGAGTTTCGGGCAGGCGTTGCCGAAGTGATTAAGTACGGGGTAATTTGGGATTTGCCTCTGTTTGAGCGACTAGAGGCGGCTGAACGGCTAGACGATTTCACTCAGGTCAGTCACGAGCTGCTGCAAACGATGCTGAACCATTCCTGCCAGGCCAAGGCCGATGTGGTCAGTCAGGATGTCAGAGAAGCTGGCATTCGGGCCATTTTGAACTATGGCCATACGGTTGGCCATGCGATAGAGAGCCTGACGGGCTACAGCGAGATTAATCACGGCGAAGCTGTTGCCATTGGGATGGTGGTGGCCGGAGAGATTGCGGTAGCGCTGAATCTAGAACCGGTCACTGATGGCACGTGGGACGAGTCGGCAGCGCAGCGTCAAAAGGCGCTGATTGAGAAGGCCCAGCTGCCGACCCGGCTACCTACAGACATTAGCATCGACGATATTTTAAGGGCGCTAAAAAGCGATAAGAAAGTCCAGTCGGGGCGCGTTAGGTTTGTGCTGCCTGGCAGTATTGGCACTGCCTTTGTCACCGATCAGGTCAGTAATGAGAGCGTCCGGCGGGTATTAAACGCTTGTCGCGCTTTTTGATGACAAAGGTCATGAGAGTTCTTGAGGCGTGGCTCAAACCGGGGTTACACTTTCGATGCGATTCTCTAACGAGAGGCTACGCCAACAGGTAGGCAAAGCTGGCTGAGCCATTGATAAGGATGGCCTAATTTGAGCTGACAGTGTTACCTAAAATTGACCGAAATTGAACCACCCCCGTAAATGAACAGATTTTTGCCAGTCAACTAGGGGGCATGGCCGATCAGGGCAAATTTCCCTGAGGCCGTTTTGCAAAAGTGCACAGGTGCCGCGCAGATACAGAAGTTTTCGTTATGCCCTGTATCTAAACAAGACAATTAAGTACCTTTATGAGACTCACTTTAACCTTAATGAGTCTCATGAAGAGACTATCTTCCAGGTGCGGAGCTGCTATGGACGATGGCTATAGGTTTGTGACTTGCCGCTTACTGCCGTTTTTCTCCGGTAAGAAAGCTGAATGACGAGCTTTTCGGCCTCTAGCCAGACAAAGACCAGCGCGCTAAAGCCAAAGCAAACCGCCAGTTCCAGCCCAGATAGCGGATGCAGGCCGAAAAATTGTTGCAATACGGGCACGTACATCAGCGCCACCTGTAAGCCGGTGGTGAGCAATACGGCTCCCCACACGTAAGGGTTCGATAGGGGACTGAGCTGAGCCGTTAGGCGCACATCGGAACGGGCGGCTAGGGCATGGCCCATCTGCGCCAGACAGAGGGTGGTAAACACCATCGTCTTCCAGGTGTCGGGGTCGCCGGGATAGCCTGCGGCGTGGGTATATTGAAAGGCCCAAGCCATCAGACCAATGGTCAAGATCGCCAGCAAAATGCCGACCCGCACCATGTAGGCTCCTAGCCCCCGCGCAAAAATGCTTTCTCTAGGGTTGTGGGGCGATCGCTGCATCACATTGGGTTCTGCTGGTTCCATCGCCAAGGCCAGGGCGGGGACGCCATCGGTGACCAGGTTCATCCACAAAATTTGCAGCGGCGACAGGGGAACGCCCCCCAAACCCATCAGGGGAGCCGCAGCGATGGTCAGCACTTCACCGATGTTGCTGCCCAGGATGTATTTGATGAAGCGGCGAATGTTGTCGTACACCACCCGACCTTCTTCGGTAGCGGCCACGATGGTAGCGAAGTTGTCATCTAGCAGCACCATATCGCTAGCTTCTTTACTCACGTCGGTGCCGGTGATGCCCATGGCAATGCCGATATCTGCCTGCTTCAGGGCCGGGGCGTCGTTTACCCCATCTCCGGTCATGGCGACAAATTCTCCTCGCTTTTGCAGTGCCTGCACAATGCGGAGCTTATGCTCAGGCGCGACCCTGGCGTAAACGCTGACATAGGACACTACATGCTCTAGTTCGTCGCTGGAGAGATGGGTCAGCTCCTGCCCGGTCAGAATGGTGTCTCCGGGGTAGGCAATGCCCAAATCTTCGGCTATTACTTGGGCGGTGAGGGGATGATCGCCGGTAATCATCACCGGGCGGATGCCTGCTTGACGACAGGCGGCGACTGCTGATCGCACCTCGGGGCGAGGGGCGTCTAACATGCCTACTAATCCTAGCCAGATCAGGTCTTGCTCTTGGGTTTCAAGATTGTCCAGGGGCACTGGCGGGGTGAGGGGTTTCATGGCAAATCCCAACACCCGCAGACCCCGAGAAGCCATAGCGTTGTTCTGAGCCAGTACCTGTTGCTGCATCTCAGCCGTTAGCGGTTCTGCTTCGCCCCCACCTCGGAAAAATCGGCAGCGCTCCAGCACCAGCTCTGGGGAGCCCTTGGTGAACAGGAGGGGACTGCTGCTAGTGAGCGGATAGGCTTCCTCTTCACCGGGCTGCACGACTACGCTCATGCGTTTCCGCTCCGAAGTGAAGGGAATTTCTGCCAGGCGATCCCTGTGGCGACTCAGTTTGCTGGCGTTGAATCCGCCTTTGCCCGCTAAGGCCAGCAAGGCCCCCTCCGTCGGGTCGCCCAAAACTGTCCAAATGCTGCCGTTCTGGCTCAAAGCGGCATCGTTGCAAAGAGCACAGGCAATTAACAGGCTCTCCAGCGCGGGGGCACGGTCTAAGTTGACCGTTTGTTCTTGGCTTAGAATGCTGCCCTGGGGGGTATACCCTTCTCCGGTGACCTGATAGTTATCTTCCAGAGTTTGTACCTGCTGCACCACCATTTTGTTTTGGGTCAGGGTGCCGGTTTTGTCTGAGCAGATGGTGGTAACGGAGCCTAAGGTCTCAACGGCAGGCAGCTTGCGTATCAGGGCGTGGCGGCGCACCATGCGCTGGGTACCTAGGGCCAGGGTTACCGTGATCACAGCGGGGAGGCCCTCGGGTACGACCGCTACCGCCATGCTGAGAGACACTTCTAGCAGTTCATCAAACAGGCTAAGATCGCCCGTCCGCAGCAGGCCGATCACCACGACCAAAGCTACCAATGCCAGAGAGCCCGATACCAGCACGTTGCCCAGTTGTGTCATCCGCTGCTGTAGGGGCGTTGGTTCGCTTTCTACAGACTGAATTAGGGTGGCGATGCGACCTAGCTCCGTCTGCATCCCGGTCTGGGTCACCAGTACAGTGCCCCGGCCTTGCAGCACTTCGGTACCTTGAAAGACCAGATTAAGGCGATCGCCCAGGGCCGCTTCTGCCGATAGGGTGGCCTGGGGCTGCTTGATCACCGCCTCTGCTTCCCCGGTGAGCGCGGCTTCTCGCACCTGAAGATTGGCTGCATTGAGCAGGCGACCATCGGCAGGCACCTGAACGCCCGCGTCTAGCAAGACCACATCTCCTGGTACCAGCGACTTGGCATCGATTTCTTGCTCGAAGCCGCTGCGCATCACCCGCACGCGGGAGGCGGTCATGTTTTTGAGTGCAGCCAGGGCTTTTTCGGCCTTGCTCTCTTGCAGATAGCCCAATAACCCGTTCAGCAGCACAATCGCAAAAATCGCGATCGCGTCCTTAGGAAACCCGCCCTGTCGCAAATGGAGAACCAAGGACACCAGGGCCACCGCAATCAACATCAGCAGCATGATGTTCTTGAACTGGTCCCACAGAATCACCCAGGGGCTGCGGGTAGCCCCTTCTTTCAGCTCGTTGAGGCCGTAGATCTGCTGCCGACGGAGGGCTTCGCGGTTACTCAAGCCCTCGGGACTGCTTTCCAACAGTCCGAGGGCCTGCTGCTGCCCGAGGGTATGCCATTGATTGGAGGGCGAGTTGGAAAACGCACTCACGTCAGGATGGGAGGTTGCGCTGTGAACCATGGATTTTGTCTACCTTCAAGATTGGGGTGGTACGATTAAAAAGTACCTCAAGAGTATTTATAGCACTAAAAAATAGTGCCGATACAAAAATTTAGCTATGGCGAATGCGTTTGTTCCCCAGTCACTGGTCTGCCGGGAAGCTGAGTTAGAGCAGGTCTGTACCCTGCTACGGCAGGACCGTGATTTTGTCGTGACAGGGGTGTCTGGGGCCGGGCGGCGCACCTTGATCCGCAGCGCGGCACGGCAGGTGGGCTCCCGCTGTTTAGAAATCGACTTTCTCCGCTGCCGCAATGCGGGGCAGTTTTTGCGATTTCTGGCGGATGGCCTCACCGATACTTTTTCGGAACCGGATGAGCTGGCTAAAATTCAGCAGTGGAGTCTGAGTCAACCCCTCACCCTCGACAAAACTCTCTCGCCTCAGGGGCGGCTCGTATGGCCAATTCCTCCAGGAAAAGAGTGGCTGTTGTTTGAAGGGCTGCTGGCCCTACCCCAGCAGCTTGCCGAAGGGCTGGACTGTCAGGTAGTGATTATCTTTCACAACTTTCCCCACATCCGCTCCTGGGACCGTCAGGGCAAATGGGAAACTTACCTGAGGCAAGAAATCGCGCGCCAGAGCCGGGTGAGCTATGGCTTGTTGGCCACCGTTGCCGAACCCTGGATGCTTGCTAGCCAGTTGCCCGTGATCTCGCTGGCACCCCTGAGCAACGAAGAATTGCGCCCCTGGATTGCAGGCAGCATGGCGACGGCAGGCCTTAAATTTGACCCCCATAGCCGCGCTCTAGATCTGTACTTACGCTACGCACAGGGCCACATGAAAGATGCCATTACCCTGGCTCAGCGCATCTGGCTGGACTACCACGCCATGACCCCTCAGCCTCCCACGGGGCTGATCCAGGCCCATCAGGTGCACAGCAGCATCCTGGCGCTGACTCAGGATATGAGCGTCACCTTTGAGGCCCTCTTGCTGCTGCTGCCCCCTACCCAGGCCCGCGTGCTGGAGAGTCTGGCTCTCGACCCCACCGATAGCCCCCAAGCCAGCGCCTATATCAAAAAACACCAGCTATCTCGGGGCGGCGGCCTGCAGGGAGCCCTCAACAGCCTCGAACAAAAGGGGTTAATCTATGGGCCCCAGTACGGCTACCGCATTGCTCTGCCTCTGCTCTATTTTTGGCTGAAGCGACGACTAGGATAGTGCTAGCAATAACTTTACTGCTCTAGAAAGTAGTGCTATCTTAAGGAGATTCTAATTGAGCCATCAGCCTAATTTGGCTTTATGCCAAAACGGGGGACCCACTTTAGGGGCGCACTCTGGAGACACACCGTAGTTTCAGAGGGGAGAACTCTCACTCCTAGCCCGTCAGCTAACTCCGTCGGCAATGAGGGAAGGGTTGCTTGCCCCAAGGCACAGCAGATCTCCTGGTTGGATGCGCTCAGATTTATCTATCTCTACCAGGAGGGACTATGGCCAATGGACCTGCGATCGCTGCGTCACTGATTTTTGTGGGCGTGCTAGCTTGCATCATTACTGAACGCATTCAACTCACTATTGCCGCCATGCTGGGGTCGATGGTGCTGATGTTTCTCAACATCTTGACCCTGACCGAAGCGGTTAACTACATTGCCCGCAGCTATGCCACCCTAGCCTTGTTCTTTGGGGTGATGGTGATGGTGCGCGCCTTTGAGCCGACCCGCATTTTTGACTATCTGGCCACGCAAATAGTGGTGCTCGCAGATGGTCAGGGAAAACGCCTTTTGCTTGGCATTGTCGCCATTACCACTCCCATTTGTGCCGTGCTGCCCAACGCCACTACGGTGATGCTGCTGGCCCCGCTGATTCCCCCCATGGCGACGGAGTTGGGCGTGAATTTTGTGCCCCTGCTGATACTGATGGTGTTTGTCGCCAACAGTGCTGGGTTACTTACGCTGGTGGGCGATCCGGCCACCTTTATTGTCGGTGACGCCATTAATATCAGCTTTGTGGACTATCTCAAGTCATTGAGTTTAGGGGGTGCGATCGCCATCGGCGTCATTGTAGTGATGCTGCCGGTGCTGTTTCCCGCCATCTGGCACAAACAGCTCGAAGACCTGAGTCACCTCCCCCACCCAAAGCTCAAACATCCCCGGATCTTGGCTCTGATGGGGGTGATTGTGGCCTTAGTATTGGGACTGTTTGTGGTGGGAGAATCTTTTCCTGTGCCCATCTCCCCGGCGACGGCGGCGCTGACGGGGGCGGCGCTTTGTCTGCTGATTGCCCACCACAGCGGCATCGACTCGGTTCAAAACATCTTTAAGGATGTGGACTGGAGCACCCTAATCTTTTTTATGAGTGTGTTTGTGCTGATTGGCGGGCTGGAGAAAACCGGCGTTCTCAGCGGCGCATCCGGCATTCTGGCCCTGATTATCGGCAAAAATATTGCCCTGGGTGCGATCGTGCTGCTGCTGGTGGTGGGTTTCTTGTCCAGCCTGATTCCCAACATTCCTCTGGTAGTGGCGATGGTGCCGCTCCTTAAGCAGTACCTGGTGACGGTGGGCCTGGCCGCACCCGAAATTCTCGATCCAAATTTTGCCGGGACTTTACCGATTGAAGTGCTGCCCCTCTTCTACGCCATGATGTACGGCGCTACTTTGGGGGGCAACGGCACCCTCGTCGGAGCCTCCTCAAATATTGTGGCGGCGGGTATCGCTGAACAACACGGCAAGCCCATCTCGTTTCAAATGTTTTTGCGGTACGGCATTCCGGTGGCGGTCTTACAGGTGACCGCGATCAGCCTGTATATGTTGATTCGCTTCTTGAGAGTTTGAACATAACCCACAACCCACCGGTCGTAATAGTTCAGGACCCTGCCACCACAAACGCAATTTTTTTCGGTGGCTTCACTTCAAGGATGAGCCAGTCAGAGGTATAGTGCTGCAATCTCGGCCCTTCAAAAGGGGAACAGCGTTTTATCGGGATTTCTCTCGATAGGATTAGGCTTCTCTAATCGCCAGGTGGGCACTCTTAGGTACCTTTATCTATGAAGTGAAGCTTTCCAGTGAGACTAGCTAACTACACCTCCGCAATTTCGTCCGCAATCTCGAAAGTGCAAGCAGATATCGAAAAAAAGGCAATTTCGACCCAGAACTCACTTAATAGGATTACGAATAAAATTCGGCAATCGCTCGATTTTGCAGAGATTTGTGAGACAGCTACCCAAGAGTTGCTTCATCTCTTAAAAACCGATAGAGTTGCCATTTATCGATTCAATCCAGATTGGAGCGGTCGCTTTACATGTGAGGCAGTAGGTTCAGAGTGGATATCACTTGTCGAAGCGCAGCAAAATAACGACCTGATTTCAAAAAACGTCAGCGACTGTAGCATCAGATTACTCGACACGCATAAAACAACCGATACGCATCTCCAGGCTACCTACGGTGGCTCTTTTGTCCAAGGGAAAGTCTTTCGAGTCTGTGAAGATATTGAAAATGCTGGCTTTAGTGACTGTTATGTAGACGTTTTAAAGAGCTATCAAGCCCGCTCCTATGTCATTATTGCCGTTTATTTAGATAGCCAGCTCTGGGGCCTTTTAGCCGCTTATCAAAATTCTGGCCCCAGACAGTGGAAAGAGAATGAGGTGCAGATCCTAGTTCAGGTCGCCGAGCAGATCGGTATTGCGCTGAAGCAGGCGGAATATGTCCTAACGATTCAGAAACAAACGACCGAACTCAATGAAACACTGCGGCAGTTGCAACAGTCTCAAGCTCAGCTTGTTCACAGTGAAAAAATGGCTAGCTTAGGTCAACTTGTTGCAGGTATTGCACACGAGATTAATAATCCGATTAATTTCATACATGCCAATTTGCTCTATGTCGAGCCCTATGTGAGCGATTTGTTGACGTTGGTTCATTCAGAACTGGAAAGGAAGCCAACAGCCGATAATGACGATATTTCAGCTCGCGATAGTGAGATCGATTTTGAATTTATCCTTAAAGATTTACCTAAAATAATAGACTCTATGCTTTTAGGCTCCAACCGCATTCGTGAGATTGTGCTGTCTCTTCGTAATTTCTCTCGATTAGACGAGTCTGGGCTTAAGCAAATTGATCTACATGAGGGTATAGAAAGCACGCTGGTCATTCTCAATCATCAGCTAGCGGCTAGCAGAAAGCACTCTAAAATAGAAGTCATCAAGGATTATGGTGATATTTCAACCGTAGAGTGTGACCCAGCTCAGATTAATCAAGTCTTCCTGGCGATTCTGTCGAACGCTGTCGAAAGCCTGGAGGAAGCCTACTGCATAGAAAAAATGAGGGCTAATGGTTTCAGCCAACTGCCTCAGATTTGGATAAGCACTCAAATGAATGAGCAGAATCAAGCCGTTATCCGTATTCAAGACAATGGTTTAGGTATAGAAGAAAGCCTCCAAACAAAGATATTTGACCACTTCTTTACGACCAAACCTGTTGGCACGGGGACTGGATTGGGATTAGCGATCGCACGGCAAATTATTGAAGATAATCACAGAGGAACGTTAACCCTGGATACCAGTCAGGCACAGGGTGCCGCATTCATCATCCAGTTGCCAATCAGCCGTTAGGTGTCATACATCTGGCTAATTGGGGCCTGATGAAAAAAGATAGAAAGCGGAGCCAGAGACTACCTAGGGATCTGCCTGAGACTTTCATTCAGGGGTATTAACGCTAAACACGCATGCTTTATCAATGTCTGTCCCGGTTGAAGAGTTTTTTCAAAAAGAGAAATGCCAGCACGATCACCAAGATAATCGGCAGCGTTACCTTAAAGCCTGCGCTCACCGACGTATAAAGGCGAGGAGATGGCAGACAGGTAAACGCAGCGCTCACGTCCGTTCGTCCTACAGACCAGCCACCGTAAAGGCAAATAACCACCCGGTGAACCTACGAAGGCAAGTAAAGCAACGCCTATCCAACCCGGCGCGATCGCAATCAGCGCAGGTTTCAGCGGACGTTCTACTTCAGGCGAAATCGCCCTAGATTCCACTGTTTCAGGGACTGCCCCGGCCAGCCAGCCTTCTGCACGGGTGTGTTCAAATCCCCAGCACTCATACCACTGCACCATGTTCTGAGCGGCCAGTACACCCGCCCATCCGGCGATTAAAGAAGCCAGTACGGAGCCGAGTCCGATAGTCACGGCTGAGAGCGGCGTCATTGAGGTGGATGAGAAAGTCCACGGCCACCATATGGCAGCGCCGCACCCGGCAGTGACAGCACCGATAATGGGAGCGATCGCCCGGTACAGCCGAACCCGTCCTAGCGGATAAAAAAACGCAGCGGTGACGATAGTTTTTGCTTCTAAAATCGGCTTTGACTAGTTGCGGGTTACGCAAATAACCATACGTCTGCATTCCTCTCAGAAAAAGGGTTTTGAGGATCTGGCTTTATTACAGGACTATTATTGGACTAAAATTTTACTCCCTTTCGCAGAGCGACTGTCGGCTTTTTGCTTTCATAGCTGAGCATACCAGCAAACCTAGACTTCGGTTGCCACGTAGCCTTTGATTGAGCAACCCAGCAAACGTCGTCCATTTGACAGTGGCTATCCACAGGCAAAGCAAGTCTTTATTTAAGACTCAATAGTATTATTTTAAGTCCAAGTTGAATAAAAGAAAGTCTTAAAAAGAGACAAACAGCGTTACGTTTTTTCTGCCTCGACGCCGATTTCTGTAAGATACGAGAGTCGGCTCGAAAGGAGTGGGAAGGAGTTGCAAGTCAATTCTTTAGGACTGAGTATTTCTGCTGTGTTAGCACTCACTGCATTCGCTATCGAAGGAGCGATCGCATCTCTCCATACCCTTCTCAAGCAAAGCAGGCTCCGTCTTCCGTGTCCCCACCGAATGTGGCACAGACGCTCAACCTGGATATTCCTGCCGAAGCGCTACAGGCTTTTCGGAAGCTGCTTTGCTCAGTGGAAGATGGTAAAACGATTTATTACGTTTGGCAGGGAGAGGTCTTTAGTCATCGCCGTGGAGAAGCCGACCAGCATGTTTTTAACGTGCAGGGAATGAGTTCAAGAGCCTACACGACGTTGACTTCCGAGACAGGTTCGCCGGGGTTTCGCTAGGTCAGTCGAGAGGTGATGATTTATCTCGATCCAGAGACGAATGAGATCTTAGAAACTTGGAACAACCCTTGGACAGACCAAACGAACACTGTCCTTACAGTCGCGAACGATCCGGTCAATACGTCGCCTATGTGGGCAGATACGACCGGAGCAAACTTGGACTTCCAAACGTTTGGCAATACGAATACCGTTTTTCTAACAACGACAATTCCGTTGTTTTATCCCAATCCGCTCGGCGGCGAATATCAGTCGTATGTAGGCGGTCAGTACCATGCAATGGAGATGTTTAACTTTGTGGCTAACCGCGCTGAGCTGATTACTCTGCTAGATCGAGATTCAGAAGAGGTTGCGGTGAGCTGGAGTCGAATTTCTCCCTGGCTACCTTGGATGGAAATGGGCGATCGCCCAGGTGAGTTAGTGTTTCATGCAGCGAGCACCCGCTTGTCAGATTGGCAGCAGCTACCGGAGCCACTCAAAAGCCAAATCGCAGAAAACTACGCGCTCTATCAAGACCCACCGCCGCTAGGCGACGACCGACCGAATCAGACAACCTGGACGAATTTTTTAGAAAGCCTGCAACCTTAAGTGTGGCTCAAACAAGGATTACACTTTCGATTCAATCAACACGAGTTCGATAGGCCGCACCAGCAGGGGAAAAGGCTGAAGCGCAGTTTGCGAACGCATCTTTTAGTCTCACAAAAAGACTCAAGATACTCATTTTGAGTCTCAAAAATATACTGATTGGTATTAATTCGAGACGAGAGGATCATACAACTACCAGCCTGTCCAATTAGAGACTCATGAATATCATAAAAAGACTCATATAGAGACTCAAAATTCTCAATTGAAGACATGCTTCCCCGAAAGCGCAGCGTCTGATTAGACAACTCAAAACCCATAGCCGCTCAACAGCTACTGCGATCGCTTAGCTATTCAAAATTATCGTCAGCATTTTGACCAAAACTCACCGCTCAGCAAGACTCACTCATATAGCATTGAGACCCAAAACGAGTTAGCATAGTCTTATGTTGATACAGTACTATAGCTATCCAAATGTCAGAATCAGCTGTTACCGTTTCCGCTCAAAACATCACTATCGACTCGCCAGACCAGCTCATTCCGATTGAAGCGGTACAAAAGATCCTCAGCCGCTCCCGCGCCTCTGTCTATCGCTATGCCAACACTGACCCCGCTATCCTCAACCCACCTTTTAATCCCAAATGTCTTAACCCCGAAATTCGCAGCGATAAAGACGCCCCGCTGATGTTTCACCCCAACGAAGTCGCTCGCTTTGCTCAAGACATGCTGGGCATCAGGCAAGTTACCATCGAAGTCGCTCAGCCTGCTGAGAATGAAACCAACCGGCTGCTGCAAGCAGTCTTAACCGAACTTCAGGCGATTAGATCGCTGTTAGAGCAGCAGCAGACTTGAGACAGACTCTCACAATCCAAAAATTCGCCTAGCCAGCCACCGCCTCAGTAAGCAGTAGTCTATTTCATATTCAATTGCGGTAAATACGGATAAAAGTAACGGCATTATCACAAATGTGAGGTTCTGTGTGCCGAATGTTTGGCTCTTGGATACTATTAACTTACAGGCTTAAGGATTAATGCTGTATGGCTATTAAGCGTATCAGCTTATACTTAATATTGATTGTCCTTTAGCCTACTCTGCTTCAACTGTACTTTACACAAGCGTCTGCCTCTTTTCTCCGTATGGAATCTGCGAGTCCCGAACACCAACCTGAACAACCTCCCGGTCATATTGCTAATATCGTCGGCATCGTCATTGCAGTGATGACACTCACGCTGCCTCTGTATGCCATATCGAGCTTCAATACAGCCGAGGCGGATCCTGTTCCACAGCAGCCATCCCCACTATTTATGAGAGCGCAGAAGTAGAATAAATAAAAACCGGGCTAATTGGTTTAAACGATCGGTTCACCGCTTCCTCACGCAGGCAAAAACTCTTCTATAGCCTGAGAAAACGAATATAAACTGAACCCCACTCTCCCGTAGAATGCTAGTCGGAGGACGCAGCACTCGGGCTGACTTTTTGTCATGCTCAGCCATTTGCTACCCCTCCATCTGCAACCTACAGGAGAAACTTGTGGACCTATCCCGCATTCCCGCTCAGCCCAAGCCCGGCATTGTCAACGTACTCATTGAAATTCCAGCTGGCAGTAAAAACAAGTACGAATTTGACAAAGACCTCAATGCCTTTGCCCTAGACCGCGTTTTATACTCCTCAGTGCAATACCCCTACGACTATGGCTTCATTCCAAACACGCTAGCTGACGACGGCGATCCGCTCGATGGCATGGTGATTATGGATCAGCCAACTTTTCCGGGCTGCGTTATCCCGGCTCGGCCGATTGGCATGATGGAGATGATCGACGGCGGCGATCGCGACGAAAAAATTCTCTGTGTCCCCGCTGACGACCCCCGCTATGTCAATGTCAAATCTCTAGACGACATTGATGAGCATCGTCTGGCCGAAATCGCTGAATTCTTTAAAACCTACAAAAATCTAGAAAAGAAAGAAACCGAAATTCTCGGCTGGAAGAACATCGATCAGGTTCAACCCCTCATCGACGAATGTATCAAAGCGACCCAGTAGCTCACTAGCATCTGCCGTTCAACCCTTATAGAGTCCTAAAAAGACTAGAGTCCTAGAAAGGCCCGCTGGAGATCACGCCAAGCGGGCTTTTGCATACATAGCAAGCGACGGCTGCATGCTCGCAGAGAAGGCTCAGCCTGCTGGTGCTCATTATCTCTTCGCTAGCGCTGCTGCTCTTAGAAGTAGATGACTATCGCGATCACACCCAGGCCGCTTTTTCTTCATCTGTGGGCGATCGCCATCCTTCTCGGTAGCGACCCAAAAAATACGGTCAGAGAGCACGCTAAAAGATAAAGCTAGTACAGACCAAAGCCAAAAATCGATAGAAGCACTGAGATCTTCTTTGTCCAGCCTGGGCTCACTGATTACTACACCCAGCAGCCCATCATGGTTCACACAGCTTTTCCCCCGCGCGATCGCGCTTCGCAGACAGCCATGCAACCCTCGCCAGACACCTCGGCAGATAGCCTGTCAGTGAAGTTTTGGGGCGTGCGGGGTAGCGTGCCGACGCCGACTGCCGCCAACCAGCGCTATGGTGGCAACACCGTCTGCGTAGAAGTCCTGATTGGCCACCAGCGAATTATCTTTGATGGCGGCACTGGCCTGGTCGGGCTGGGCCATCACCTGCAGCATACGCCTTGCAACGCGCATCTTTTTTTCACCCATACCCAGTGGGATCGCATTCAGGGCTTTCCCTTCTTTCAGCCCGCCTTCATCCCCCAAAACCACTTCTCTATCTATGGTGGCACCGCTCCCAATGGCGCATCAATCAAGCACTGTCTCACCGACCAGATGCTACAGCCTCACTTCACCGTGCCGCTGCAGCACATGCGAGCCGACCTCTCCTTTCACACGCTAAGCGATCGCGACAGCTTTCACATTGGCGATATCCAGGTAGACACCTTAAAGATCAACCACCGCACAGAAGCGCTCGGCTATCGGCTCACCTGGCAAGGCCACAGCCTGGTATACGCCACCGACACCCCCACCGAGCAGATCGACCTGGAGCTGCTCAAATTTGCCGACCAGGCAGACCTGCTCATTTACGACGGCACCTATTGCGATCTCACCTACTTGTACGAAACCGACGCCACCAAAACAGCCACACAGCCCTGGGAAACCGGGATTGAGATTGCCCAAAAAGCCCATGTCAAAGAGCTGATTCTGCTCCACCATAGCCCGGTGCAGGACGACGCCACGCTGGATCTCTTACAGACAGCAGTGAGCGATCGCTTCCCCACTGCCAAAATCGCCCACGAAGGCATGGTGCTTCATCAAAGATATCAGGGAAGACCTGTCTAGCTGTCTGCGGCCCATCTAAACGGCCTACTTAAACGGCTGTCTGCGCCGGGTCTGCGCTCACTGCATCACCATCAGCAACTAACAGCTGATGAGTTTTAACCAGCCGGTAAGTCAGGAATGCCAGCAGCACGCCCATGTAGGCGGTCAGCGCGCTCCACAGCAGGTATTCGCTCTGCCGGGTCATGGCGAGCAGCGTCAGTGGCATAAAACCGACGGCAAACCCCAATATCGCCCCATTTCGCAGGGTGGCCCCATCTTTGATGCCGGTAAAGTAGCTCTCCAGCATGAAGGCAGCAGCCGTCAAGCTCAGCAGCGGTACTAGCCAGCCAACTGACTGCTGCATAGCTTGAGAAACTTCAGTATGGCTTGTCAGTAGCTTAAAAATCGCCTCCGGGAAGAAGACTGCACTCAGGGCAAACGTTAGGGCGATCGCCAGCCCCGTCACCAGTGCCACCCCTAACACCGGCAGCATTTGTGCCGTTTGCCCTTTTCCCTTAAAGTTGCCAATCAGCGTTTGGGCCGTCATCCCCACGCCCTGCACCGTAAACTGGCTCAGCAGCGCAATCTGTAGCAGCAGTCCGTTTTCTGCTAGCGTGCCCACGCCAAAAGACGCACTCAGGTTTGTAAAAATGGCGTAGGCCGAGATCAGCGCCAAAAACCGCACCAAAATATTGCCTTTGAGTACCACTGCCGACATCAGCCCCTGCCGGTCCATCACCTGCGCCCAAGCTGGCCTGAGCAACTGCCATTGCATACCGAGCGCCACCGCAACTAGCCCCACCAGCAAAGCCAGATACTGACTCAGCGCTGTGGCCACCCCGGCCCCTGTACTCTCCCAACCCCACTGCCAGATCATCAGATAGTCAAACAGCACATTGGTACCATTGCCAATCAGAGACATCAGCAGAACAATCCCATTCATCTCCCGGCCCAGAAACCAACCGATCAGCACAAAGTTAAGCAGTACAGCGGGCGCTCCCCAGATTCGAGCGTTAAAATACTCCAGCCCCGCGCCTTTGACATCGCCTGACCCAGAAAGCACAGCAAAGCCAAACTGATGAATCGGATATTGCAGCAGCAAAATCACTCCTGCGATCGCCAGCGCGATCAGGCCGCAGCGCAGTCCAGCTACCAGTACTGCTGTCTCGTCATCCTGCCCGACCGCATTAGCCGTAAGCGTGTTGGTACTATTGCGCAAAAACTTCAGAATTCGGTAGATATAGTCAAACAGCAGCCCTCCCAAGATGACGCCAGCCAAATAGTTAATATTATCTAAATGACCTAAAAATGCCGCATCGCACAGACCTGCCAGCGGCACCATCATATTAGACAGCACAGCCACCGCAGCCAACTTATAAAACCGAGGCAAAAAGCTACGGTATTGATCGGGTATAGAGAACGTCATTAGCAATAAGCAGCAACAGCTCGCTAGAGGATCAGTTCTATAATCGCAGCTCTAAGCTTTTCTTGCAGGGCGCTTTTCTTGCAGGGCAAGTCGTGCTAGCTGATGCAGGCAGCACCGTCAGCTGAATGGGCATACAAAAATCGCAAGAGCCGCGCAGCACCCTTGCGATTTTTATATTATGTATTCTCAGTCTATTACAGCGCAGATAGACCTAGCCGACCGCAGCATACTCCTTCAGAGAAGCGCCTCGCTGACGCAGCTTTCTCAAGGCAGACCGCTCGACCTGACGCACCCGCTCTCTGCTAATGCCCATCGAGTCGCCAACCTGATGGAGGGTCATTTTGCTGCCGGTATCAAGCCCAAAGCGCATTCTGATCACAGCTCTTTGCTGCTCCGAGAGCGTCTTCGACAGAAGCTGACTCAAATCGTTTTTCAGCAGATTTCGAGTGGCATATTCTTCCGGCAAAATGCCTTCGTCTTCAAGCAGCGCCCCAAGTTCAGTGTTTTGCTCGCTGCCGATTTTCATATCTAGCGAAAGCGGGCGTCTTCCCTGCTCTTGCAGCTCTCTCAGCTTTTCAACCGATAGCGACATTTCGCTCGCCACTTCTTTAACTGTAGCCGGACGCCCCAATGACTGAGATAGCTGACGCTGCGCCTTGCGCATTTTTCTGAGCTTATCGCCAATGTGAATCGGTAGACGAATGACCCGGCTATTATTGCTGATTGACCGGGTGATCGCTTGGCGAATCCACCAGTAAGCGTAGGTTGAAAACCGATATCCTTTACCAGGGTCAAACTTTTCGACTCCCCGGTGCAGGCCAATCGTGCCTTCCTGAATCAAATCCATCATCTCCAGGCTGTGTCCGGCATACTTTTTAGCGACAGACACAACTAAACGCAGGTTAGACCTGACCATTTTAGCTCGCGCTCGCTGCCCAACCTCCACAGCTCTTTGCAGTTCCTCTGTAGAGAGAGCCGTGCTTTCGGCCCACACCGCTGGAGATGGCGTATCGCCCATCGACTCAACGAGATCTGATTTGGCCTCCTCAAGCTTCATGTACTTCTGTACTTTTTTACCTAGGGTAATTTCTTGTTCGTGGGTAAGTAGGGGAAAGCGACCAATATTTTTTAAGTAGCTCCTAACTAAGCTAGAGGACTGGGAAGTATTTTTCATGAAAGATTTTGAGACGGGTGAGCAAATAATCGAGAACGGCTGCCAACGATATAGATATCCGCTGAAGTCACTACTTTCATAGTGACTGCCGTACTTAATTGTTGCAGATTTAAAGTTTTATAAAATCCATCGAAAGTGACAGTATTTTCACTAATTTTGGCAGAACCTGGCTTGTATAGCTTCCGGCAGGCTGCTTCATAGGGATTTGGCCGTCAGATGATGGCCACACTGCTCACAAGCTAGCCACTCCTGAGGTGCATGAGCGCGTTTATGCAAATTTGACAAGGGGCATCCTCATTGTGCAGGAGAGGAGGGGTTCACCGCTGCTGGCTTAGTCTGCATTTCAGATCCCTTTTGTGGGCTGCCAATGGTTTCTTTAATTTCAGTCTGTAAGCGCTCCAGGGTAGAGTCAGCTTTGGCCCTGGCCAGAATGTTTTGCATTACGGTATTTACCCCGGTCGGCCCCCAGGTGCAGCCCTGTTGCAGATATACTTTGGCCGCTTGACCGACTGCGTAGGTACCATAGCCCGCTGCGCCAGCCTGGGCCGTCATTGCTCCGGCATAAGCGGTAAACCCTGAAAAGCTTTCAAAGGCACTCCAGATCGCCGCGCCACTCTTGCCAAATCCCAGCAGCAGGCTAGTGCCAAATTCGCTCAGCAGCAGCGTACTCGAACTGCGAATGATCGACTGCCAGAGCTTACTGGCTTCAAACCGGGTCATGGGAAAGCCATAGAGCCGAGAAAGCGCGCGAATCATCACAATGTCAGAGCCGATGCCGCCGAGCATATCGATGATGGCCACGGGGTTGAGAGAAACAGCGATCGCCTTATACTTCGCATACTGCCAAATCAGCTCGTCCGCATTGACCTGATTTAGCTCAGTCGTCTCTTCCGCCAAGCGCTGTTCGATCACGCCTGCCTGCCTCAGCGCGTTCAGAGCAATCAATGTCGCGCCTTCTTCTTGAACAATCTTTAAAAGAGTCTTCTTCAGCGGTTCTATCTGGGCGGGCGGCTGCTCCCACTCTTCAGTTGTGCGACCATCGGGCCACTCTACCCGCACCTGCAAAGGCGTCGGCTCAGCCGAGATCATCACAATGTCATCGACAAGTCTCGCGCCTTCTGGCAAATCAGCCTTGCTCTCAGTCTTCTGCCACAGCGCTTCTAAGTTTTTAGCGATCGCCTCTCGATCAGTTTCTGGATAGAGGTCTACCTTGTTGAACACCAGTAATAGGGGCTTGCGAGTCGCATAAAGCTGTTGCAGCGCCAGATATTCTACTTGGACAACATCGCCAGAAACAACAAACAAAATGAGATCGGCCTGTTGAGCAATTTCTCGCGCCATTTCCCCCCGCGACTGCCCTGCAATCTCGTCGAGACCAGGCGTGTCAATCAGCTCTAGCTTGAGCGGGTCTTTTGTCTCCTGCTCAATTTTTGGTTGCCAATACACCGACCGAGGCCATTGGGTGACTCCATTGAGCGGGCCAGTCTCCAACACTTTTTCACCCATTAGCGCGTTGATCACTGCCGACTTGCCCCGACTTACCAGCCCGAAGACAGCCACCCGTAAAAGCGAGCTATCCAGCTTGTTCATCAGCGTAGTGAGCTGGTCGATGCCACTTTTGACTGCTGCCTGACGGTTCAGCTCTTGAGCATCTAGCCGGGTCATCTTGAGCTGAGGAATATAGCGATCTATCGCCTGCCTGAGACTGGTGCGGGCTTGCTCTACTAAAGGGTTTTGCGCTGTCATGAGTAGACTCTACTGCGCTGTGGCAACTGGTTTGGCCTGGGGCAACGGCAGGTGAGCGAGTGCTTGCTGAACGAAGACCTGCAGGCCAGCGCCTTTCTTGGTGGCTTGAAAAAGAGACTGTAACCTGTCGCCCATCTCTCCAAACGCAGAGTTTTGCTTTTCAACAGGCAACAAACTTTGTTCTTCAAAAAAGTCAATCAGGCTGAGCCCCACCATGCGAGTAAGATAAGCCGCGCTCACACCCTGCAAAGCGCCGCCCGCGACATAGGTAGCCGCGTGAGTCTTCAGCAAACTGCCCAAAGCTTGCGTAGACAGCTCCACCAAACCCAGTTTTACCAACAGCTCAGCTAGCGTGCCTGCCGCCGTTTTCGCCTGTTCCAAAGAAAACTTTTGGCCATACACTGCGCCCAAATCAACAATCATCTGCGCATTGATGGCGGTAGAGGCGAGTAGATCTAAGCTGGCGAGCGGACTGGCAAAAGCGCTACCTGCGGCGATCCACTGCATTTGCTCTACGAGCGGTATGGCCCGCTGTCGGCGTTGGCAGTTAATCAACTGCTGAGCAGTATTCAAGAGCGCTTTGGCCTGCCGCAGAGCCGTGGTCATCACAAGCTGCTGCGCTTCTGTTTCGACAAGCTGAGTCAGCCTCTCTGTCAGGCTCTCTAGCTGCGGGTCCGGCTGTTCAAAAGATACTTCAATGTCGCCATTTTCCTGGTGGCGACGGACTTTTATCGGGCTAGGTTGGGCAGCGATCGCACTCACCCCAATCCCCAAATCTTCCACCCGCGTCTGAATTCTCTGCAGGACAGATTGACGATCCAAAGGCGCAAGCTGGTCTTGCTTGTTATAGGCAATCTGTACCCGGTAGCCCGCCTTCAGTAAAGATTGAATGCGCTGCAGCTCGGCCTGCATTAGGTCGGCAGCAGTGACGAATAAAACGAGGTCGGTATCAACCGGCGGCAAAGCCACGTCATCGGTCACTTCAGCGATCGCAGCGACAGTCGGCTGGCTCTTCTGCCAGGACTCGCTGAGCTGGGAAACTAGGGCTGTTTTACCGGTTGATGGGTTACCGACGACAGCGAATTTTAGCGTTTCGCGGTTCAGACTGGCGAGGGTTTGGGCGATCGCCTGTCGCTGCTGCGCTATCTGCGCCCAGATCGGCTGAGTTTGATCGGCCTGAACGTCGGCTGGCAGTTCTTTAATCAGCGTATTCAAGCGGGCTTCTACCTCAGAGAGAATCTGCTCAACGGCAGCTCTATCAACTGGCCCTAAAGCAAGGGGCGGCTCAATCGCTGCTGCTGGGCTGCGCTGCTTCAGCCACCAGAGCCCGGAGCCCAAAGCAAACATTCCCAGTAGCCCAGAGCCATCTCCCAGCGGAGAATGCCCGACAATATTCATCAGCCACAAGCTGGCTGACAAACCCAAACCACCGACTAAGATAGGACGCTTTAGTTGCATGAAAAAGTTACCGCGAGCTGCTGTATCTCTATTCTATAGAACCAGGCAAAATCGGCAAAGTAGGGAGAACCGAGGCGGTAACTTGCCTGGGAATAGACTGTGCTGTGAAACCTAACTTTGCTCAGGTGCAAACCGCTCCAGTGGCTTCACAGCCGTCAGCGCGCGACTCAGATCGCTGTGTACCTTGCCATTCGTCGCCAAAATCCGCCCTGACTCAATCTCAAACGGGCTTTGGTCATAAGCCGTCACCTGCCCTCCCGCCTCTTCAACTAAGATCACGCCCGCTGCCAAATCCCAGGGCGACAGCCCTCTCTCCCAATAGCCCTCTATCCGCCCGCAGGCCACATAGGCCAGATCAATCGAAGCCGCTCCGCCCCGACGCACGCCCTGAGTGAGATGGGTCAGATGGCAAAATTCGGCGTAGTTGTTATCAATCGTCTCGCGGCGGTCATAGGCAAAGCCAGTCACCAGCAGACTGTCGGCCAAAGATGCCGTACCCGAGACGCTGATCGGCTCCCGATTGCAGGTCGCACCCAGCCCCTTCGCCGCCCGAAAAAGCTGATTGTGAACCGGGTCAAAAATCGCCCCGACGGCTGGTTTACCGTCAATTAGTAAACCCACCGAGCAGCCGCAAAACGGATACTGATGGGTGTAGTTCGTCGTGCCATCCAGCGGGTCTACCGCCCAAAGAAGGCCGTCTGTCTGGGTGCCGATACTGCCCGACTCTTCTGCGAGAATGGCGTGGCCCGGCAGGTGCAACCGCAAGACGGCAAGCACTTCCTTCTCGGCAGCTTTATCGGCTTCGGTCACTAAGTCTCCAGGGCGACCTTTAGAGCGGATATCTGCGAGGTTGCCCCAGTAGTGCTGAAGCACTGCGCCCCCGGCTGAGACGGCTTCTGTAGCAATGTCAAGGAAGCGCTGGAGGTCGGCAGGAGAGTAGGTCATAGGTAGAAAAACTGATTAGTCAGACAAGCAAGAGTCTACGCTGTCATGGCTCAGTCATCTTCAATCGGGATGCCAAAGCGGACTTTGCCTTTGCCAAAGTAGCGGCCAAACTGCAGCTCGTAGACCTCGTCTTCATCTTGCGTCTCGACTTCTAGATCGCTGCGCGGATAGCTGACGCACAGCAGCGCGTAGCCCTGTTCGCGTAAGTCGGGCGATAGGCCCATCGCTTCTGGCTGATGCAGATCGCCAGAGAGTACGCGCACGGCGCAGGTGGTGCAGGCTCCGTTGCGGCAAGCAAAGGGCAGGTCAGCAGTCTGGTTTTCGGCGGTTTGGAGAATGTAGCGATCGTCCGGCACCTGCACGGTATAGTCAGTCCCTTTTTGGCGGTCGTGAATCCGAACGTTGTAAACCTCAGCCATAGATCAGCGAAAAAATCAGAGGGCAGTTCTATGATCGCATAAAGATAGCGATAGACGGCTCAATTTCTGATAGGATGGCAAAGCTGTAATGCGAGCATTACACGCCCATAGGGAGAGATGGCCGAGTGGTTGAAGGCGCAGCACTGGAAATGCTGTAACGGGGCAACTTGTTCGAGGGTTCGAATCCCTCTCTCTCCGTCCTTAAAATTAGGCAAAGTCGATAGGCAAAGTTGAGCTTACGGCTGAGGGCTGTCGCTGAGCTTTTCTTTGCCAAAGGCCACGCCGCCAATAGTCACCAGCGCGATACCAGTCCACTGAATGGTTTCTAGCGAGGGCGTTGGCATAAAGCTCCAGGCCAGCAGCACGGCCACCATTGGCGTAGCAGCAGCGACAATGGCAGTGCGAATACCAATCAGCCGCAGACTGCTGTAGTTAAACAGATAGGCCAGCAGCATCACCACGCCTAAAAGCAACCCCCAGAGAAAAAAACCTGGCCAGCTGATGTTGGCTAGCTGCAGCGGTTTGACCAACAGCACCAGGCTGCTGAGCACCGCCGCCGTAGAAAACTGGACGATGCTCGCCGGAATAGGGTGACACCGCTGCCGGTAGCTGAGATTGGTCAGACCGACATAGATGCCGAAGCAAATGCTGCCTAAGCCGCCCAGCAAAATAGCCGCAGGGGGGGCAGTGCTTAGAGCGGGCCTGATCACCAGCCAGCCGCCCATGGCGATCGCCACCAGCGCCAGCAGACCCAGCGGCGTCACCGCCTGTTCCTGGCGGGTAAAGCCCAGCGGCACAGCCGTCAGCGGGTAGAGAAACAGCAGCACTACCCCAATCGCTGGGCCAACTGCGCCAATGCTCTGATAGATCAGCGCCTGAGAGAAAAAGAGGGCCACGCCGCTGCCAATTAACAACGCTAACAGCTGCTCTTGCGTGTAGACCCAAGTCTGCAAGTCTTCCCAGGTGCGAGCGTAGAGCTGCGGTGCGAGCAAAACCAAAGCGGGCACTATGACCAGCATTCTCAGCCACAGCAGGGCCACGGACGGCACAAACCCCGTGCCAAGCTGCCCGATTTCAAACCCCAGCCAGAGTCCTCCCTGCCCCAAAACGCCAATTAGCCCGTAGTTCCAGGCGGCTAGCACCGTAGCGATCGCACTTAGCACCAGCCCTTTTCGCAGAGAAGTCTGGCCTACCGACTGTCGAGATTGGCTGCCCTGACGACGCTGCGCCGATGTTGCAGGAATAGGCAACTCCAGCCGCTCGTCAGTAGTCGAGGCTATCTGAGCTAGAGGCGGTACAGATGACTCGCCAGGCAAAAGCGGCCCGCCTGCTGCTGCTGCCGGGCCAATAGCAACGCCGCGCTCCGCCCAGTCTGCCAGGTGCCGCAACGACTGCACATCGGTTTGCAGTCGCTCATAGTCTTGCTGCAGCGTAGTGATTTCGGTTTGGAGTTTGGTCTTGGTGGTCTTCAGGCGGGCAATATCTTTGGTCAGCTGACTAGCACAGCGCAGCTTTAAAGGGTCTAGCGGGTCATCTGGGTCAGTCTCTGCAGGGGGCGCGGCTGACAGGTCAGTTGGCCACAAATCGTCGTCATCGAAGGCTGGGCGAACCGGCTTCATTGTTTGCGTTTAAACAGAACTTGTCTGTGAGCATACCAGACTGCCTTCAAGACTGCCCAAGCAGAAGAAATTCACGCTCGGAAGCCGCTATAGACTTAGCTGGCATTGTCTGTTTGCCTGTCGAATTAATGGTCAAACAGGCCGGTTTAAACGGCGGCTTCAGGCGGCTCTACCCGATAGACCTGATCCAACGCCTCTGCCCGAGTGGGGGGCGCAGCAGTTAGCTGACGATACATTTTTTCGATCACCTCGGCGGGCACCTGACGCGATCGCGCCCGATTACGCATTAGACAAGTCGCCAAAGGCGTATCCATCCACACAGCGACTACCGGCGCATACCCATAGCTTCGGGCCATTTGCACAAACTCTCGGCGATGACGGCGGCGCACATTAGTCGCATCGTAAATTACCCCCGACGCCTGGCCTTGGGCGATCGCCAGGCGACCCCCGCTAAGCTGCTGAATCACCCTGCGCCAGATGTCTCGCCACTCCCCTTGAATGGCCGCATCGCCGTATAGCTGCCTGCGAATGTCGTCAGTTGAGACAATCAGCCAGCTCGGATAGCGGCGGGTATAGCGCCTAGCCCAGGTAGACTTACCGCTGCCGGGCAAGCCTACCATCACCATCAGCGGCACCATCAGCGGCGCATCTCTAGATAACGGTGTTATCAGGAATCACCGCGTTTTTAATCACCACGACAATGCCGCTGCGAATGTAGTAGCCCTCAGACTCACGTTCGGCCTCTTCGACGTTGTCTTTATTGATAATTTGCACATTGCGACCGATACGGGCATTTTTATCAATGATGGCTCGCCGGATTACCGAGCCTTCGCCGATGCCCATGGGAATCTTGCTGCCTGTATCAAACTGACCGCTTTCGTCTGTTGCTTCGTAATAGTCGCAGCCCATCACCAGAGAGCTATCAATCTCACAGTCGGCGTGAATGCGCTGACGCAGCCCAATCACCGAGTTATGCACGCGGCACTCTTTGAGAATGCAGCCTGGGCTGATAATCGACTCGGTGACGTGGCAGTCTTGCAGTTTGCTGGGGGGGAGATAGCGCGATCGCGTGTAAATCGGCGCGTTTTCTTTAAAGAAGCTAAAGGCCGGATCGGGCTGATTGGTCAGCGCAATATTGGCTTCGTAAAACGCCTCAATAGTCCCAATATCTTCCCAGTAGCCCTTAAAGAGATAGGCTTGCACGTTGTAATCGCGAGCAGAAGCCGGAATAATTTCCTTGCCAAAGTCGGTCTGGTCGGGATACTTGTTCAGCAGATCGATCAGCACCTGCTTTTTAAACACGTAAATGCCCATAGAGGCGATAAACGGCTTCTCTTCAGACTCTTCGGGCGATAGACCCATGGCGGTCGTATCAACCTTCATCTTTTCGAGTGCTTCGCCCTTGGGTTTCTCAGAAAATTCGACAATCTGATTGTTCTCATCGACCTTCATCAGGCCAAAGCTAGAGGCGGTTTTATAGCCGATAGGGACGACTGAGAGGGTGACATCTGCGCCGCTTTCGCGATGCTTTAGCACATAGTCGCAGTAATCCATCCGATAGAGGTGGTCACCCGATAGAATAATAAACTCATCCACATCCGCCTCTTCAAACATCCACAGATATTTGCGGACGGCGTCGGCTGTCCCTTCAAACCAGCTAGGGCTGTCGGGTGTTTGCTGCGCAGCGAGCACTTCGACAAACCCGTCGCTGAAGGTCGAAAAATTATAGGCTTTGGAGATGTGCCGATTTAAAGAAGCTGAGTTGAACTGAGTGAGCACATAAATCTTTAAAATGTCAGAATTGATACAGTTGCTGACCGGAATGTCGATTAAACGATACATCCCTGCTAAGGAGACAGCGGGCTTAGCACGGTACTTGGTCAGCGGATAGAGACGAGTGCCAGCACCGCCCCCCAAAATAATTGAAAGAACTCTTTTCACAACGTCAACCCTAACTTACAGAAAATAAGCCATCCTTACTTCACATTTAAGTGTGTGCCTGTGCCTGCCAGTTGGCAAGGGGGAATCGGTAGATATATTGACGAATACCGGTGCGAAAATCTGTTTTTGTCAAGAGAAATACATTGCTCCGGGGTGAGCCAAAATCTATTGCAATAGGGTACGGCCAGCAAGATTGAGTGCAGATGCCAAGGCGTCGGCTACCGCTCAACGCGCCCCGATAGCGGACCGGTTTCTAGCAGGTGAGCGGCGATCGCCCGAATACTCTGCTGCATGGCGACGACATCGCCACTGTGGTCGAGGGCAACGGTCAAAGCGTAGCGCTCTTCGCCTATTTTCACGGCCAAGGTAGAGCCCAAGACGCGGTTATTTTGCCCGGTTTTCTCCCCAATCCAATGCACCGCTGGCCCCAAGTCTTTGAGTGCCTCATAGCCTAGCTCCTGATCGTGCTGACTCACTAGCGCGCTCACTAGTTCCTCATCGCCCGGCGTCTCTAGCTGATAGATCTGCACCATCATTGCGGTCATGGTGTTAGTGGTCAGTCGGTTTCCGCGAGAGCCGGGGTTTTGCGGCATCACCCGGTCGCCAATTAGCTTATGACCCGCGTAAGTGTCGGTGTAGCCCAAGTCATTTAGGGCTTTAGCGATATAGTCACGGCCAACGTAGTCGATCAGCTGATTAGTAGCGGTGTTGTTGCTCTGATTGATCATGCTAGACATGACCTTTCGTAAGGGGTACTCATTGCCCACTTCGATGACGGCCCCCTGCGCATCTTCGGTAAAGTTGCCAGGGTCGATATAAATTTCGCTATCGAGGTCAATCTTTTCGGCGGTGACTTTGTGCATCAGGGCGACCGCCACCGGCACTTTAATCAAGCTAGCGGGGCTCGCCATCGGCTGGTCGCCCCGATGATGGCGGCACAAGTCGCCGTCAATCTGTCCTGACTGAGCCTGGCTGTCTTGTTGACTGGCAGATTGACTGACTGTCTGAGCGCTCAGACGGGTCTCGACCGGATCAATCTGACAGAGCGTAATATGTACCAGATCAGGGTTGACCTGAATACCGCTGAGAATGTCAGTGAGAAAAGCGCTCTCTGCCTGAAAAAGCTTGCCGTCGGCGGTTGCCAGCAGCCGCTGATACTGCTCTCGCTTGATGGCTGCCTGCTTGTAAAGGTTTGAGCCTTGAGGAATAGCCGCCAGTTTCTGGAGGGAGGCACGCCACAAAAATTGCTCGCGCCGGATAAACGCTAAGCTACGATCGCCTTCGTCGGATTCGCGGGCTGTCAAATAGGCAGAAACGGCCTGGTCAGCTAGCTCCATCGCCCGGTTATAGTCGCGAGCCGCTGGGCTGCTGAGCGCGTTTACCGGAGTATTGGGTTCAAGTTCAGGGTCAGTGGGCTCAGCGGACTGGCGCTGTAGGCTAGAGGGCCATTTGCCCCAATCGTCAAAAATAGCTGGGTCAAAGACGCTCCTGTCAAAAGCCTGGGGCAGAACGGTGCGCGATGCCCAAGCAGCGGCTGACGGTGCGACCTTGAGCCCACCAACAATGCCAAAGGCAATGCCAAAGGTAGCGGCGATCGCCGTAGTGTACCCAAAACCGGACATAGTAAGGATATTTAGGGGATAGGTATCGCAGCAGCTAAAGCAGCCACCGTGGCTACTACTTGCCAGTAAAGAGCCGCGATAGATTAGTTAAACCTGCCTAAATGCAGCCAGTAGCAGGTTTAACTAATCTTAGTAAAGCCTGAGAATAGCACTATTGCCGCCAAAAAATCGGTTTATCAAAGATAGTAGGTCTGCTAACCTAGCTAACTGGAGCCAGAAGATGCTCAGCCCCAAATCACCCTGCCAGCCCAAATTACCCTGCCAGTCAAAACCGCCCTTACAGGAGCGAGGAACCCCTATGTCAGCCATCCGCGAGTTGCACCATCAGCTCACGAGCAAAACACGCACTGCCGTCGAAATTGCTCAGGCCCAACTCGATCAGGCACAGGCCCTAGAGCCCCAGCTTAAAAGCTTTATCTCGCTGACCGCAGACAAGGCGCTGGCTCAAGCTCAAGCAGTGGATGACAAAATCGCAGCCGGAGAAGAGATCGGCCTGCTAGCGGGCATTCCGATGGCACTCAAAGACAACTTTTGCACAAAGGGCATTCGCACCACCTGCGGCTCCAAAATGCTGGAGAATTTTGTGCCGCCTTATGAATCGACCGTGACTGCCCGGCTCGACGCAGCAGGCGCTGTCTTCATTGGTAAGACGAACTTAGATGAGTTTGCCATGGGCAGCTCAACCGAGAATTCTGCCTTTCACACCACCGCCAATCCGTGGGATATCACCCGCGTGCCCGGTGGCTCGTCAGGCGGCTCGGCGGCAGCGGTCGCTGGGGGGCAAGCGCCGGTCTCACTCGGATCGGATACAGGTGGCTCAATTCGTCAGCCCGCTTCTTTTTGCGGCATTGTCGGCCTCAAACCAACCTACGGCTTGGTGTCGCGGTTTGGCCTGGTGGCCTTTGCCTCTTCGCTCGATCAGATTGGCCCGTTTGGTCGGACGGTGGAAGATACGGCGATTTTGCTAAGCGCGATCGCCGGTCACGATCCCAAAGACGCCACCAGTCTCAAGGTCAAAATCCCCGACTACACCCAGTCACTCAAAAAAGACCTCAAGGGCCGCAAGATCGGCATCATCCAAGAAACCTTCGGCGACGG
Source organism: Leptolyngbya sp. BC1307 (assembly GCF_002286735.1). Lineage (GTDB taxonomy): Bacteria > Cyanobacteriota > Cyanobacteriia > Phormidesmidales > Phormidesmidaceae > Phormidesmis. The sequence goes on along the minus strand of NZ_NRTA01000004.1, from coordinate 52,061 downwards.
CCTCGACCCGCAAGTAGAAGCCGCCGTTACCGCCGCCATCGAACAGATCAAAGCGCTAGGAGCGGAGGTTAAAACCATCTCTTGCCCCCGGTTTAACTACGGCGTCTCCGCCTACTATGTGATTGCTCCCTGCGAAGCCTCGGCTAACCTGGCCCGCTACGACGGGGTCCGCTACGGACTGCGCGCCGATGAAGCCAACCTGCTCTCGATGTACGGCAAAACCCGCTCAGAAGGCTTCGGCAACGAGGTCAAGCGCCGTATCATGATCGGCACCTACGCCCTATCGGCAGGCTACTACGACGCCTTTTATCTGAAGGCCCAAAAAGTCAGAACGCTGATGAAGCAAGACTTTGATAAAGCTTTCGAAGAGGTAGACGTGCTGGTCAGCCCAACGGTGCCAACCACGGCCTTCAAAGCAGGCGAGAAAGACGACCCGCTCAGCATGTACCTGCTCGACTTAATGACGATTCCGGTGAATATGGCCGGTCTACCCGGCATGAGCGTGCCCTGTGGTTTTGACAGCAACGGGATGCCCATTGGACTGCAGCTAATCGGCAACGTGCTGCGAGAAGATCTGCTGTTTGAAGTGGGCTATGCCTACGAGCAGGCGACTGACTGGCACAATAAGCTGCCGTCGCTCTAGCGCTTTAAGAGGCGGACGCATATTTGATAGAATCAAGTGTTCGACCCTACACATTCACACCTTTTGCACGAGCGGCTTGGGCAAGGGGGAATTTCGCAATTATGCAGTTATAAGGAGAATTTTCGATGGCTAAAATGTATTACGATAGCGACGCCAACCTGGATTTGCTCAATGGCAAAACGGTGGCAATTATCGGCTATGGTTCGCAGGGCCATGCCCACGCGCTCAACCTCAAAGACAGCGGTGTGAATGTGGTGGTAGGTCTGTATGAGGGCAGTCGCTCAATTGCCAAAGCCGAAGCTGAAGGACTCGCTGTTAAGTCAGTCGCGGACGCGGCTAAAGTGGCTGACTTTATTATGATCTTGCTGCCCGATGAGATTCAGCGCAGTATTTATAAAGAGAGCATTGAACCTAACTTGGAAGCTGGCAATGTGCTGGCGTTTGCCCACGGCTTTAACATCAACTTTGGCCAGATTGTGCCGCCTGCGGATGTCGATGTGGTGATGGCCGCACCCAAAGGGCCAGGTCACCTGGTACGCCGCACTTATGAGCAGGGGCAGGGGGTGCCGGCGCTATTTGCAGTCTATCAAGATGCGTCTGGGCAGGCCCGCGATCTGGCAATGGCCTACGCCAAAGGCATTGGCGGCACTCGCGCTGGCATTTTAGAAACCACTTTTCGCGAAGAGACTGAAACCGATTTGTTTGGCGAGCAGGCCGTGCTGTGTGGCGGCCTCAGTGAGCTGATCAAAGCCGGATTTGAAACGCTGACAGAGGCAGGCTATCAGCCAGAACTCGCTTACTTCGAGTGCCTGCATGAAGTGAAGCTAATCGTGGATCTGGTGGTCGAAGGTGGCCTGGCTAAAATGCGCGACAGCATCTCCAATACTGCTGAATATGGCGACTATACGCGCGGCCCCCGGGTGATCACCGACGATACCAAGGCGGCGATGCGGCAAATTCTTAAAGAAATTCAGACGGGGCAGTTCGCGCGCGAATTTGTGCTTGAAAGTCAGTCGGGCAACGCGGGCTTTAACGCGACTCGCCGGATTGAAGCAGAGCACCCGATTGAGGAAGTGGGCAAAGATCTGCGGGCGATGTTTAGCTGGTTGAAAAAGGTCTAGAGTCATTTTCTTAAGCAGAACTTAACACTTAGCTGTGACCAACCCGCCAAAATATGAGAGCTTTAGCGGGTTGGCAGTCGGTGCGGTATCGCACTTTACCGCCTGAAGCCGGATGTTATGACTTCATAGTAAGTTCAACCCCGGCGAAGATATCTGGGTATAACCTTGAGAAGTCTTGACGGGTGAGCAGACCTGTCAGAACGCACATTCTATTTTTTGATAATCTATCTTCTTTGTGACCTATGCAATCTAAAGAGATCAACGCCGGGCCAGCACATATGACGACGACTGTTCACGTAGAAGATGGCCGCACCGGGCTCACGCCAGAAACCTTAAAGCGGGCGTTCTTAGACAATTTGTTTTATGTGCAGGGGAAGTCGCCAGAGATTGCTACCCTGCAGGACTATTATATGGCGCTGGCCCATACGGTGCGCGATCGCATGCTGCACCACTGGCTCAGTACGGCGAGTACCTACCGCGCCCAACAATCGCGCACGGCGGTATACCTTTCAGCCGAATTTTTGATGGGGCCATACCTGGGTAACAACCTGATCAACCTGGGGCTCTACGAAGTTGTCGATAGTGCAATGGCCGACTTGGGTCTGAGCCTATCCGAGCTTATGGCTCAAGAGCAGGAGCCAGGACTTGGGAACGGCGGTCTAGGGCGCTTAGCAGCCTGCTATCTCGACTCTATGGCCACCCTGCAAATTCCTTCGCTGGGCTACGGCATTCGCTACGAGTTTGGCATCTTTAAGCAGGAGCTAGAGAACGGCTGGCAGGTTGAGAAAACCGATAAGTGGCTGGCCAATGGCAATCCGTGGGAAGTCGCTCGACCAGAGTGGGCGGCTCAAGTGAAGCTAGGCGGCTACACCAAAGCCTATACCGATATCAAAGGCAACTATCGGGTGGAGTGGGTGAGCGATCGCGTCGTTAAAGGCGTCCCCTACGACACACCGATTATGGGCTATCAGGTCAATACCGCCAACACGCTGCGGCTGTGGAAGGCAGAGTCACCTGATGCGTTTGACTTTTACGCGTTTAACCAGGGCGATTACTACGGCGCAGTCAACTCCAAAATCGTCTCCGAAAATATCTCCAAGGTGCTCTACCCCAACGATGAGCATTTAGAAGGTAAGCAGCTCCGCCTAGAGCAGCAGTATTTCTTTGTCTCCTGCTCGCTGCAAGACATGCTGCGGATCATGAGGGTAGAAGGGTCGCCGCTGGAGAGATTTCCCGAAAAGTACACGGCGCAGATGAACGATACGCATCCGGCGATCGCCGTCGCCGAACTAATGCGCCTGCTGATGGATGAAAACGAACTGGGCTGGGATCAATCGTGGGAGATCACCCAAAAAACGCTGGCCTACACTAACCACACCCTCCTACCCGAAGCTCTAGAACGCTGGCCAATTGATCTATTTGGCTCACTCTTGCCGCGCCACTTAGAAATTATCTTTGAGATCAATCGCATCTTTTTAGAAGACGTGCGGCTTAAGTTCGGTCAAGACAACGTCCGCATTGAGCGCATGTCTATTATCGACGAGAGCGGCGGTCGCTACGTGCGCATGGCCAACCTGGCCTGCGTGGGTAGCCATGCCATCAACGGCGTAGCCGCCCTCCACACCGAGCTACTCAAGCAAACTGTTCTCAACGATTTCTTTGAACTCTTCCCCGAAAAGTTTATCAACGAGACTAACGGCGTTACCCCTCGCCGCTGGCTGGTGCTGAGCAATCCTAAGCTCACTCGCCTGATCAACCAGCGCATTGGCACTGAGTGGCCAACTCACCTATCTCAGCTGAAAAAGCTAGAAGAGTTTGTTGACGATCCGGGCTTCCGTACCGAATGGCGACAGATTAAGCAGGCCAACAAAGAGACCCTAGCCGCTCGAATTGAGAAGGCCACTGGCGTAAAGGTTAGCCCTACCTCTATGTTTGATGTGCAGATTAAGCGAATGCACGAGTATAAGCGCCAGCAGATGAACGCGCTGCACATTATTTCGCTGTACAACAAGCTCAAGCAAAACCCTGAGCTGAACATTGTGCCTCGCACTTTCATCTTTGCGGGCAAAGCTGCGCCGGGCTACTTCATGGCCAAGCTAATCATCAAGCTAATTACCTCAGTTGGCTCTATCGTCAACCGCGACCCCGCTATTCGCGACCAGATCAAGGTAATCTTTTACCCCAACTACAACGTCACCAACGCTCAGCCTATCTACCCCGCTTCTGACCTTTCAGAACAGATTTCCACCGCTGGGTTTGAGGCTTCAGGAACAGGCAACATGAAGTTTGCTTTAAACGGGGCGCTGACCATCGGTACGCTCGACGGCGCTAACGTCGAGATTCGCGAAGAAGTGGGCGAAGATAATTTCTTCTTGTTTGGTATGAAGGCGCACGAGGTGGCTGAACTCAAGGAGTCAGGCTACAACCCGCGTCGGTACTATGAAGAGAATGAAGATCTGCGTGCTGTAATCGATCTCATCGGTTCAGGCATCTTCTCCAGCGGCGATACAGAGATGTTTAAGCCGTTGATTGACAACCTGTTGAATCAAGATCGGTTTATGGTGTTAGCCGACTATCAGGCGTACATTGACTGTCAGGGAGAGGTGAGCTTGGCCTATCGAGATCAAGACAAGTGGGTACGCATGTCTATCTTGAACGCGGCGCGGATGGGTAAGTTCTCTTCTGACCGCTCGATCCAAGAGTATTGCGATCAGATCTGGAACATCAAGCCAGTACCAGTTGAGCTACAGGAGTATGCCAAAACCCTGACAATGCTGACCGACAACAGCACCCGGTTGTCGTAAGACAGGCTTTGCGCTTACTTGTTAAAACAACCTCCGGTTCTTTCATCAGGCAACCTTCGCTTCCATGTCGAAGGTTACGTCGGGCTAAGGGCTGGAGGTTCTTGTTTAGCTCAGCAGAAAGGTGGCGATCATTCAGTGTGCAGCAAAAGCCAGCGGAATATGTCAATTTACTTTGAAGATTAGCGGCGATCGCTCGAATGATCACTGATGTTTGGTGATGATGGAAAGGAGTGGGAAAGTTTTTGAGGCTTTGAGAATATGGTTGAGCCGGTGAGTTTGACGGGGGCGATGCTGGCGGCGTTGGCGGCGAGCAAGTTTGTAGAGACGGCGGCGGTGAAGGCGAGTGAGGTGGTGATGCCTGCTGTGCTAAAGCAGGCAGGGACGCAGGTGGATGCGATGTGGCAGCGGGTGAAGCGGCACTTTGCCGGGAACGGGAAGGCGGAGAGCGCGATCGCCCAAATAGAAACCACGCAATCAACCGAGGCGCTCAGAAAGCTGGCAGTGTATCTAGATGATGACTTGCAGGAGCCGCAGCATCAGGCGCTGGCCGACGACCTGAGGCAAATGGCGCAGCAGATTATTAATATTGGGCAGCCGCAGCAAACGGCCACGACCTTTAATATTGACGCGCGGGATGAGGCCAGGGTGAACGCTGTCGGCGAACTCAATGCGACTACCGTGAACTTTGGGGATGGGCAGCGATGAGCGCAGAAGACGGCTCACTTAAAAAGCGGGTAGATGTTCGCGCTGAAGGTCAGTCGCGGCCAACGGTGATTGGCGGCGATGTCAATGCTAAAACGGTCAACTTTGGAGACCGAATTGAGACACAGCGGCAGATTTTGGTCTCAGATATTGACCCTAATCGGACACCGCGAAAACTAGCCTTCTGGGTAGATCGCACTCAGGTGCAGGCAGAGCTGCTTCGGCGGATAGATGAGCCACAAACTAAGCTTATAGAAGTGGTTGCGCTGGGTGGCTTTGGCAAATCGTCTATCGCGGTGTGGGCGGCTGAGCCGGAGCAGGCCAAAGCGAACCGGGTAGTTTGGGTGAACTTTTCAAAAGTGCCTTCTTTTAGCTCATTTGGTCGGTGGGTGTTGCAGGAAGTGGGTTTTTTGATTAAGGAGGAGACACCTGATGATGAGTCAATCAATCAGCTAGTGCATCGGCTAGCTGGGCAACGCTGTTTGCTCGTGATGGATCAGCTAGAGACGATCTCTAAGGCGGCAGATAAGGAAGCGTTTGAAGCATTTTTTGCGCGGTGGCAGCAGCAAGGGCAAAACAGTACGGTGCTGTTGACGACGCGAGAACGTTTTTTGTCCTCAGAAGGCTTGTGTTTGCAGCTTTCGGGGTTTACGCCTGCGGAGGGGGCTGCTTTTTTGCAAAAGCGAGGCATTACTACCGCTTTATCGGATGGATTGTCGCGGCTGTCGGGTGTGTGCGGCGGGCATCCGCTATTGCTAAACCTATCGGCAACCTGGCTAAAAGAAACGGCGGAACAGCGGCTCAATGAGGAGGATCTAATTTTCTTTGAGCGGCTGTTTCAAAATGACTTGAACGATTCAGAGACTCAGGTAGGAGAGATCTTTGAGCTGCTGCTGACGGCTTTACCCAAAAGGCTGAAGGCGGTGTTTCTGGAAGTATCGGTCTATCGGATGCCGTTTAGCTTGGCGCAGACGCAGGCAATGCAGCCCGAGGTGACGGAGGCGGGCTTGGCAACTTTAGAAGCACAGGGCTTTTTGTTAGGGCAAGCAGATCGGTGGCGGCTGCATCCTTTGGTAAATCAGCTAGTGGCAGCGGCGCTTCGGGCGGAAGGGTTAGGGCTGGGCGCGCACCGTAAAGCGATTAAATACTTTGAGGCTCAGCTTCAAGGAGAGACAAGACATATTCAAGACTGTCTGGAGTGTTTTCATCACTACTGCGAGTGTCAAGACTACAAAGCAGCCTATGACACCGTTGATCGCTGCTCTTTGTGGTTGGATTTGAGAGGTTTCTATCGCATTTTAGCGGTTACTTATGAACGACTGACCGTAGCGTGGCGAGCAAACCCACCGCAGGATACTGAAGGATGGGAAAAGTTCGGACGGGCTTTAACTCGTCTGGGCAATGCGTACAATTCACTTGGGAACCATCAGCAAGCCATCGACTTCCAACAGCAGTCCCTTGAGATTTCACGCGAGATTGGCGACCACAATGGCATAGCCGCCTCTCTCGGCAATCTAGGCAATGCGTACAATTCACTTGGGAACTATCGCCAAGCCATCGACTTCCTACAGCAGTCCCTTGAGATTTCACGCGAGATTGGCGATCACAAAGGCATAGCAGATTCTTTCGGCAACCTGGGCAATGCGTACGATTTACTTGGGGACTATCAGCAAGCCATCGACTTCCAACAGCAGTCGCTTGAAATTCGACGCGAGATTGGCGATCGCAAGGGCATAGCAATCTCTCTCGGCAATCTGGGCAATGCGTATAATTTGCTTAGAAACCATCAGCAAGCCATCGACTTCCTACAGCAGTCCCTTGAGATTCGACGCGAGATTGGTGATCGTAAGGGCATAGCAGACTCTTTCAGCAACCTGGGAAGTGCGTACGGTTCACTCGGGGACTATCAGCGAGCCATCGACTTCCAACAGCAGTCGCTTGAAATTCGACGCGAGATCGGCGATCGCAACGGCACAGCCCTGAGCCTATTCAACTTAGCCCTCGCCTACGCCAAGATAGACGAACACTGGAAAGCCTGCGAGGGGTATGCGCAGGCAAAAGAAATCTTCACTGAGCTAAAGCTTGCCCACAGGGTAGAAGAATGCGAAAAAGCCATCCAAGCGCGCAACCGCATCATCTCTCTCACTCCCAAAAAAGCCCCTTCTCTACCCACTAAAACCACTGAACCCGACTGGCTAGCAATATCCTTACCCACGGCACCCCCCGCCCGCTCAACCCAAAGCCAAAACTCACTCTCCAAGTGGCTTCCCTACCTCGCATTAGTCGCCATCGTCGCCCTCATCATCCTGCTACTGCAATAAAGCCCATCCACACCAAACCCAACCGAATCGACTGCCGCAAAGGATAGACGGGCATCCTTTAAGATAAAGAGGTGAATTAGCGGGTAAGCCCTATGAGTTCTCAGGCTGCGTTTTCGGCGATCGCCTCCCCCCCAGAGCAATCCCCAGAGCAGCGCGTTGTATTACAAGGCGTGAGCTGGCATCAGTATGAACTGTTGCTAGTCACACTCGGTGACGACTTCCCAGCATTGCGCCTGAGCTATCTCGAAAGCACCCTGGAAATCATGACGAATTCCCCGCTGCATGAAGAACTCAAAAGCATGATTGGGATGCTCATGGAAGCCTACTTTCAAGAGACACGCACTCGCTTTCATGGCATAGGGTCCGCCACCTTTCGTCAGGCCGCAAAGCAGCGAGGATTAGAGCCTGATGAATGCTACTGCCTGGGCGGGAAAAAGGAGCTTCCAGATCTAGCCATTGAAGTGGTGCTGAGCAGTGGCCTCATCGATAAATTAGACATTTATAAAGGCTTAGGCGTCACTGAAGTATGGGTATGGGAAGCCAGAAAATTTACCCTTTATCACCTCCGTTCCGATAGCCATTTAGAGAGGTACGAGCAAGTCGAAAGCAGCGAATTACTTCCTGATTGTGATATTGGTTTACTCGCTAGCTACATCAAACTAGAAGAACAATTCGATGCTGTTATGGCATTTCGAGACCAACTGAGAGCCAACTGACCCAACGCTCAAGTTCGTCTGCTACGACTTTTCTGTACTGAGTATGGTGCTAGCTGCGATCGCTAATTCTGGAAAGGTCGGGCTTTGGATGATTTGGCGATCGCGAAAAACGCCCACTTCCACATAGCTTTCCGCCTTCATTGTCAGTACAGTAATCTGCTTCAACAGCGGATCGATAATCCAATACTCTTCAATACCAATATCTTCGTACTGTCTGCGTTTGGCTACGTAGTCGCGGTCGTGCTGTAGGTTCCCAGGACTTACCACCTCAACAACAAGTAAAGGCGGCGGCATCATCAGACGAATAGTATTGCGTTGCTTCAGCAGCGCGACATGCTCCTCACGAACGATAGTTAAATCTGGATAACGATTTTTGGGCTCCCCTCGGACTTCTATTTCTAAGCCGTGGCCCCTGACGCGCGATCGCCCCACCAGCGTGGCAAAATCGATCAGCAAAGAGGTTGCAATCTCAACGTTATCGCCTGACTCGGGTGCCACTTTAACGAGTTCCCCATTGAACAACTCATAGAGATTATCAGTACCATCATCGTAGGCTAGGTAATCTTCATAGCTCAAAAACCGCAGCTTTGTTTCGATCATGGTCTAAAACCTCCCTTGCTTGCTTCCAGAATAACGCACGCATCGCGGCTCTTATCGCTACTCCTTTGGCGGCTCGCCGGTTACCGCAGATTCTAAGTACTGGGTAGCTGGCGGCACGTACTCACCGTCTATCTTGACGCGAAAGTCGTAATGAGCGCCGGTGCCAAGGCCGCTGTTGCCAGAGTAGGCGATCGCCTCACCCGCCTTCGCCTCCCCCTCCCGGCAGCCATTCTCAGACATATGCAAAGACTGAAACGTATAGCCCGGATAAGAGTCCGCCGTCTGATCAACCACCCAGCCGCCGCCATCGACATCCCACCAGCACTCGACGGTGACCGTATCGCCCGCTTTGCCCACGGCGTAAATCGGGGTGCCAATCGGGGTGGCCAAATCTACGCCGTTGTGGGGCACATTGGGTTCGCCTGTGACCGGATGAAAAGGGCGAATGCCATACTCATCACTGACTTCATAGCCAGCCACAATGTCACCCGTCACCGGCGTCACGATGTCTTCTATATCGATACTTTCTTCGCCAATCAGGGTGCGGGTCGTCAGCGAAACCAGGCGATCAGCAATGTAGAGCAGCGAGCCAATGATCAGAGCCGCACAGAGGCCCGTAATGATCAGCTTGAGCAGCGCCGTCCCGGTAGAAGAGGGCAGTTCGCTATCGGCAGCGGGCTCGGCAGTCGGGGCGGTGGCGGTATGAAAGTAGATATGCTGAGGCTGCGTCAGCGGGACGGCAACGCTCTGCTCTGTATGAACAGGCGCATGGCTAGCCGCAACGGGATCGAGCTGAATCGCATCGCTTGTGACAATAGACAGTTCACCGCGCCCGAGCTTTTCGAGCATGTCAGAAACGCTGCTGCAGCCAGCGGCGATCGCTGCTGTCCGTGCCCCGTGCCAGCCCGGAGCGGTCACGGTAACCCGGCAGGGCCGTTTAGGTTCACCCCGGCTAGCGACAGAGCGATCAAAAGCGCCTGGAGAATGTGGAGAATTCACTTACAGCATTTTTACCAAGAGGGCGACCAGATCCGCTAGCCTCTCACTAGCAGGGGTTGCCAGCAGCCAGCAAAGACGGAAATATAATAGCTCAAACTCATGAAACATTGTCGGCCAATCAGTCGGCTAGCAGCACTTTTTTGCCTGCAAATGGTTTCATAGCTATACAGTCTATGCGAGAGCGTAATGAGAAAAGCAAAACCCGAAGATTGGAATCAGGCTCTTGCCACAGCTGATGATGACGAAGATGAGCGCCGCCACTGGGACTACCACTACGACGAAATCGGCATGGCCCCCGGCACGCTAGTCATTAATCAAGATGCTTCACCCACTGAGCTAACGCTGATTGACTACAGTGAGACCTCAGCCATTCGAAGGCGGCTGCGATCGCCCGAAGAAGCCGCCCAACACCTCGATACCCACTCCATCTCATGGATAGACTTGCAGGGTCTCGGCAATGAAGACGTGCTCAATCGCCTGGGCAAAGTGTTTCATCTGCATCCTCTGGTCTTAGAAGATGTGGTCAACGTTCCGCAAAGGCCCAAAGTAGAATATTACGACGACCAGGTGCTAATTATCACCCGCATGGTAATGATGGCCCCCGACTCTAAAGATGATGATCCGCACTTTACCAGCGAGCAGCTCAGCTTTGTACTGGGGCAAAACTATCTGCTCACCGTTCAAGAAGAACTCAACCAGGACTGCCTGGACCCGGTGCGCAACCGCATCCGTCAAAACGCTGGCCGCATCCGCAGTGAAGGCGCTGACTATTTGACCTACGCCCTTTTAGACGCGGTAATTGACGCCTACTTCCCCGTGCTAGAAGAATACGGCGAGTATATCGAATCGCTAGAGGACGAAGTGATCTTCAGCCCCACGCGAGAAACCGTCCAAAAAATCTACCGGGTGCGCCGGGCGCTCATGTCACTGCGCCGCTCTATCTGGCCCCAGCGCAATGCGCTCAATCAGCTGATCCGCGATGTTAGCAGCAATAGCCCGCTGATCAGCACCGAGTCGCGGGTGTACTTTCAAGACTGCTACGATCACGTCGTGCAGGTGCTAGATATTGTCGAGACCTACCGAGAGCTGACGGCGAACCTGATGGATGTGTATCTCTCCTCAGTGAGCAACCGCATGAATGAAGTGATGAAAACTCTGACAGTGATTTCCTCAATTTTCATTCCGCTCACCTTCATCGTGGGCGTATACGGCATGAATTTTGATACTGAGGAATCTCCCTGGAATATGCCAGAGCTAGAGGCTTACTGGGGCTACCCCCTTTGCTGGGCAGGGATGATTGCCACTGCCCTGACGATGTCTTATTACTTCTGGCGTAAAGGCTGGTTTGATGATTCGGCCCCCAAAGTACCCAAGGCATAGATCATCGAGCGATCTAGGTAGGTTACACCCGCAGCCTATGACAGGCGCACTGTCCTGATAAGATACCCGTGATAGAGTGCTTAGACGCTTTTAACGGTGTTCAGTAAACAGAGTGCAGGTACGCGCCGCTATGGATCTCAAAGCCCTAATTAAGGACATTCCGGACTTTCCGCAGCCCGGTATTGTCTATCGAGATATCACCACGCTGCTGCAAGATCCAGAGGGCTTGCAGTATACGGTGACTCAGCTGACTGAGCAGGCAGCTAAGCTAGCGCCGGATTACATTGTCGGCATTGAGTCGCGCGGGTTTATCTTTGGGATGCCGGTGGCTCATCAGCTCAGACGCGGATTTGTGCCGATTCGCAAGCGCGGTAAGCTGCCTCGCGCTGTCTATGGGGTCGATTACGACCTAGAATACGGTCAAGACCGGCTGGAGGTGCATCAAGATGCTTTTACAGCAGGCAGTAGGGTGCTGATTGTCGATGATTTGTTAGCAACTGGCGGCACCGCAGCGGCAGCAGCTCAGCTGATTGAAAAAGCAGGGGCCACCGTAGCCGGGTTTAGCTTTGTCATTGAGCTAGAAGGGTTAGCTGGGCGCGATCGCCTTCCCCCACAATCCCAAATCATCAGCCTGATTCAGTACTAGCGACGGCCTGCTTTTCTCTGGTTTCATACTTTTGCTCACCGCTTTCCCTTAAACCTGTAGCGCTATGTCGTCACCCACCCGGCAGCTTTCTCCCTTGACTCGGGCTGCGCTAACGCTCCGAGACTTTACGACCAGCGAGACGACTCTCTATATTATCAAGCGACTCATACAGGCGTTGATTACCTTGCTATTGGCAACGGTCTTTAGCTTTTTGGTCGTGCAGCTAGCGCCGGGCGATTTTCTCACGCCTTACCGGCAAAATCCTGACATCTCTCCAGAGACGCTGGCGGCGCTAGAGCAGCAGTACCGCCTGGATCAGCCCGTATGGGATCAGTATCTGGCTTGGCTGCAGCAGGTGGTGACCAAATTTAACTTTGGCATGAGCTTTGCCTACCAGCGGCCCGCCCTAGAAATTTTGTGGGAGCGGGTGCCGAATACAATTTTGCTATCGGCGGCTTCTCTTTTTGTGACCTGGGCGATCGCCATTCCCCTCGGCATCGTCAGCGCCGTCCACCAAAATCGCTGGCCCGACCGCTTTTTGCGAGTATTCAGCTATATTGGCCAGGGCTTTCCGACTATCATTACCGGCCTATTGCTGCTGTTTTTCGCCCAGCTCACTGCGCCTTTATTTCCGGTCGGAGGACGCACCAGCCTCTATCACGAAGACCTCAATTTTATTGGCAAAATTCTCGATGTCGCCTGGCACCTGATCTTGCCGACGCTGGCGCTGAGTATCACTAGCTTTGCTGGCTTGCAGCGACTGATGCGAGGCCAACTGCTAGACGTATTGCGGCAGGACTATATCCAAACGGCGCGGGCCAAGGGGCTGCCCGAAAACAAGGTAATCTATGTCCATGCGCTGCGCAACGCGATCAATCCGCTGATTACGATTTTGGGGTTTGAATTTGCGGCGTTGCTGAGCGGTTCATTTATCGTCGAAAACTACTTTAGCTGGCCGGGCCTGGGTAAGCTCACCCTGGAGGCGGTACAGGCGCAAGATTTGTATTTGATCATGGCGAGCCTGGTGTTGGGGGCAGTCATGCTGATAGTCGGTAATTTGCTAGCCGACCTGGCGCTTTCATTTGTCGATCCAAGGATTAAGCTCTCCCGATTGAATTAGCTCGGTTGAGAAAAGTGTATGGGGGCTCTATGAATCAAGCGCGTTCTTTTGCCACCCTGCTGATTGGCTTTGTTGTGTTTGGCGTGGTGCTGTGGATTGCTCGCACGGTACATCAGGAGCTTGACGATGCGGGCTTTGCGCAGACGGTGCTGATTGGCACAGCTGGCTGGGCCGCGGGCTGGCTAGTCGGCTTTTTGGTGTCGCCTAGCACCAGTCAAGAGATCAAGCGGTTTAGTCAGGCGGCTTCGACCATTAGCGCTTTTTTAATCGGGTTCGCCCTGGCTAAGCTAGAGCCTTCACTGACGCCGCTATTTGCCAACGGGCGGCTGATCAATGAGCCGATTTACGGCATTCGGCTGATGATCTTTATGATTTGCTTTGCGATCGCTGCCATCAACATGTACGTCTACCGTGAGGGCAGGCGGTATTAGAAAGCATTGTGAGCTACGCTGAGGGAGACCTTTTAGACCTCAGTTTTGTACCTGCGATGCAGTCATATCCAAGCGGAAGATTAGCCCTATGTAGAGGAGCTACTAACTGACAATACGGGGCAAGTTCTTAAAGTCGTTTTGCAGCTCAAAGACTATCAACGCCTGATTGAGGCTCTCGAAGATGAGGGATTACATCGAGCCATGCAAGCAGTTCGCGGCGAAATACCCTTGAGCTTAGAGGCCGCGCTAGAACTACGGCAAGTTAGTCCTTGATAAAGAGCTGTTTCACCTATGCGCGATGACGTTGACCTCCGTGTTCTGAAAAGTTCCGATGAGCCTTTTCTGTGGAAGATGCTCATGCAGGCCGCGCACGAGTCTTCTTTAGCTGCAGTGAAAGCCAATCGAGATCTGGTTCAGTACGTTCACGACTGGGGACGCGCTGGAGACTTCGGCGTCGCGGCTGAGCAGGACGGCGAGCTGGTGGGTGCTGCCTGGCTACGGTTGTGGTCTGGTGAGGATAAAGGGTACGGCTATCTGGCTGATGAGATTCCTGAGCTGGCGATCGCCGTCATTCCAGAAATTCGCGGGCAGGGCGTCGGGACGGCGCTACTAAAGCAACTCTTAGCGCTAGCCCAGACCCACTATCCGGCAGTCTCTCTGAGCATTCGGATGAGCAATCCAGCTTTGCGACTTTACCAGCGGCTAGGATTTGTAGCGGTAGCGGGGTCTGAAGTGATAAATCGCGTAGGCGATACCTCCCTAACCATGATTTATAGATTCGCGGCAGCGTATCCACGTTGAAAAATCGGAACAAACGCTAAGCCAGGTCTGATTCAGGTTACTTCACTAGAGCCAGACAACGCCTGACGAGCGGCTAGGGCGATCGCCTGCGGAAAGATACCATGCTCCTGCACCTGAATGCGTGCCTGCAAGGTTTCTACACTGTCGTCAGGCAGCACAGGGACGGCTGCCTGCATAATGATTGGCCCACTATCGACGACCAGCTCTACGTAGTGAACGCTACAGCCAGCGATTTTCACCCCGGCGCTCAAAGCCTGCTCAACAGCGCGAATGCCCGGAAAGCTAGGCAGCAAGCTCGGATGAATATTGAGAATACGCTGGGGAAAAGCCGAAATTAGCCGCTGCGTCACCCGGCGCATCCAGCCAGCCATGATCACCCAGTCTACGTCCGCTGCCTGTAGTGCTTCTACAATTGCCTGGTCGAGCGATTCTCGGCTCTCAAAGGTGCGATGGTCGAGCAACTGAGCCGGAATGTCCAACCGCTGAGCGCGAGCGACTACTTTTGCCCCCGGATTGTTGTAGATGACCACCTCAATGGTGGCATTGAGATCGCCTCGGGCAATGGCGGCTGCGATCGCTTCAAAATTGCTACCGCTGCCCGAAGCCATAATGCCCAGCCGCAACGGCGCGTGATCGGCACCGCTAGTTTCTCGAATCTGAATACCAGCAGGCACAGCGAGATCGGGCGATACTAGAGCAGCCGCATCAGTGGCTAACGCTGAATGAGTAGGGACAGACATGGGCTTTAGGAAGTAGGTTGTGTCTTGTTAATGATCTGACGGGGCTCACAGTATATCCATCAAAAATGGCTTATATTTTGATGGCAGCGAAGGGCATCTTAATCTAGTGACATCCGTTAAATTGCGCAATGAGCCTCTCCATGAGTCCGTCTAAATCAGTGGCTATATCTGATCTATCAGGGTCTGAGCTATTAGATGCGATCGCGCAGCCCGTCTATATTAAGAACGCTGAGCATCAATGGATCTATATCAACCAGGCCGGAGCCAAGCTCATGGGTCGCGCTGCCGACGCCATTGTAGGCTGTAGCGAAACCGATTTTTTGCCTCAGCCAGTGGCCCAGCAGCTCAGAGCGCAAGACGACGCCTTTTTTACCACCCAGCAAAATAGCACCGCGCCGCTTACCTTTCCCAATCGGCATCAGTGGCAGGGCCAGCGCCGCCTGATTCAGAGAGAGGGACAGCCCGTCCTCATCAACACGCTGCAAGACATCACAGAACTCATCGGCATTCGGCAGCAAAACGCAGCTCTCAAGCAGTCTTTAGAGAAAAACCGCGACAATCTCAAAACGGCGCTACTTTTAGAATCTACCTTAAAGCGAATTAGCGATCGTGTCCGCGACAGTCTAGATGAGCAGCAGATTTTACAAACCGCTGTCGAAGAGCTGGTCCACGCTTTAGGGGTAAAAGCGGCTAACACAGCACTTTATGACCTGGAGCAAGGCACCTCTACGGTCTATTACGAATGCTCAGCCGGGCTGGCCCCGATGCAAGGCCGGGTCTCTCAAATGGAAGCCTATTCTGAGGTGTACCATCAGCTGTTGGCCGGTCAATACCTGCAGTTTTGCTCCATTTTCCCCAATCCAGAACGCGGTCGGGTGTCTATGTTTGCCGCGCCGATCTTAGATGATCGCGGCGTATTAGGCGATCTGTGGCTGATCAATGACATGGATGCCTGCTTCACCGAAATGCACATTCGGATGGTGCAGCAGGTGACTAATCACTGTGCGATCGCCATCCGCCAGGCACGGCTCTACCAAGAATCGCAATCGCAGGTGCGCGAGCTAGAGCGGGTAAACAAACTCAAAGACGATTTTCTCAGCACCGTCTCTCATGAGCTGCGCACGCCCGTCACCAGTATGCGAGTCGCCCTACAGCTGCTCGGCGTGACACTCAGCCAAGAATTTGACCTCCAAGCCGAACTTGCCAAACCCCCGCTAGAGCAGGGCCGTCTCACCCGCTACTACCGCATCTTACAAGAGGAGTGCGAACGAGAAATCAGCTTGATCAATGACCTGCTAGACCTGCAGCGCCTGGATGTCGGCAACCACCCGATGATGATCCAGCCCATCGACCTGGTTAACTGGCTGCCTAATCTGGTCGATAGCTTTAGACCTAGAGCCAGTAGCCGCGAGCAAACCCTGACGCTCACCGTCCCAACAGACCTACCTCAGCTACGCTCAGACCTCGCGAGTATCGAGCGGGTGCTGGCAGAATTGCTCAACAATGCCTGCAAATATACGCCGCCGGAGCATGCTATCTGCGTAGCAGTGACTGGCGATCAACAGACCCTGCGATTCAGTGTGATCAATACTGGCGTTGAGATTGCAGTAGAAGAGCGTCAGCGAATTTTTGATAAATTTTACCGGGTGCCTAGCGCTGATCCTTGGAAACAGGGGGGCACAGGGTTAGGACTCGCCCTTGTGCAAAAGCTAGTCAGCCACCTCGAAGGCAGTATTGATATAGAAAGCGGCCACGGTCAAACGGCTTTTATCGTAGAGCTGCCTTTAGAGGCTGCCATACAATCACCGTCCGTTTTGAGCTGAGGTCTGAGTGCTAGTGCTAGGGGCTGAGGAATTAGGGGCTGAGGGAAAGGAAAAGGGAAAGCTTACTGAAGTTTGACTAGCTGATACGGTGCCAGTTTGCGTTTGGACTTGTCCCTGTACCAGAGTTATCAGGGTGAAATCTACAGGCGCTTCCGCACCGCAGTGGCTAAACAGATCAACGGACACCACATAGTTACCGGGCACGCCGCCATGGGTCGGCCAAAATATATTTTCTACCGGTGAGGCCATTCTCTCGGCGCAGGCAGCGTTGGCGTCTACGTCTAGCAAACCGCCTGAGGGAACTGAGGGATTGGCGTAAGACACCCTGTCACCGCTCGGATCTTGTACGAACAAATCCAGGTCGTCAGCGGTGTTCCAGCGCAGCGTAACCTGAACATCGCCGGTTTGCAAAACAACTTCTGAAGTGGCGTCAAAGCCGCCGCAGAGGGCGCTTAAATCGTATTCCTGGCCATCTGGACTGCGCAGATAGCAGGCCGAGTCGGCGTTGTTTACCTGAGCTAGATGAGTTGGTGTGAGGCTCGGAGCATCGCTCGTAGCATTGAGAGTAGCAGAGGAAGCGATCGCACTCAGACCCGTCAGCGATCCCCCGTAGGCTACTCCACAGAGGGCAGCAACCCCCCCGGCAAACATTGTTTGAGTACGCATGAGAATATATCAAATAAGTTGGGTAACATCAAATGACCCTAAATCGAGCGGTATCGGAAAACCTTCCAGATTGTTCAATCCCACCGCTAAGATGAACGGCTGTAGTGAACTGCTGATCTAGTCAGCCTGTTCAGCCAGCGTATCCCAGTTCAATCAGGCTCATGCTTCTAACATTCCCTCTGGGCACTTGCCAGCCTCTACCCAAATACACGGCTTAAGCAACCGGGAGCATGGTCACAAATCTAGGGATAGGTTTATACTTTCATCTATACTTTCTCTGGCAACCGTGCTAAGTAGAGAGCACACTTTATAAGTGACCGCCCATGGTTTCGTCAATTTTAGCCATCCTCTCTTTTTTAGTCGTTGGCTATACGGTCGGCTCAGTGCGCATTATCAAAGAAGGCAATGGGGCGCTAGTCGAACGATTGGGTCGGTATAAAGGCACCCTTACACCAGGGCTAAATTTCATCGTGCCTTTGCTAGATGCGGTGGTGCTCGAAGACTCTTTACGAGAGCAAACGCTGGATACGCCGCCCCAGCAGGCCATCACCAAAGACAACGTCAACCTGGAAGTAGACGCGATTATCTACTGGCGAATCTACGATTTAGAGCGCACCTACTACGCCATCGAAGATGTAGAGTTTGCTATGCAGGAACTGGTGATCACCGCCCTGCGCTCCGAGGTCGGTAAAATGGACTTTCAGAGCCTCTTTTCTTCCCGGGAGACAATTAACAGCGCCCTACTTGATGTGCTCGACGAAGCGACTGCCCCTTGGGGCTTGAAAGTAAATCGGGTAGAAATTCAAAAGCTCGAACCGCCGCGAGATATTCTCGAAGCAATGCAAAAGGAGCGGGCCGCTGACTTTACCAAACGCGCCACTATTTTAGAGGCCGAAGCCACCGTCGAATCGATGCGTTTGCTCTCACACGCGCTAGATAACACTGACAATCGTCGCGAAGTCTTAAACTACATGCTGGCTCAGCGCTACGTAGAAGCCAATCTGAAAATCGGCGAAAGTGATAACTCCAAGGTACTGTTTATGGATCCGAGGTCACTGACTGAAGGCTTGGTAGACCTGATTAACGAAGGCGACAGCTCCAATTCTTCTGGGTCATAGGCCCAAAGATTTAGGCCCAAAGATTTAGGGTTAAACGCTATAGGGGCCGAAGCTATAGAATAGAGACCGACGAACTTGGGGTGATGTGATTTACCCTTTCGGCTTCTCTAGACGGTATTCCCATGGTTGTGAAGACAGCGGCAAATAATATATCGGCAGCGCAGACGGCTCAGCCGCCCGTTCCGCTGCTCGGGCGCTCGGTGGAGTCACTCACTGAGTGGGTATGCCAGCAGGGCCAGCCCGCCTACCGAGGAAAGCAGCTGCACCAGTGGATCTATCAAAAGGGCATTCGTTCTCTCGACGAAGTTACGGTATTTTCTAAGCAGTGGCGGGCTGAGGTCAAAGACTTTCCGGTGGGGCGATCGCACCTACACTACCGTTCCGAATCGCCCGACGGCACCGTTAAGTATCTGCTGCGCCTCACCGATGGTCACATCATTGAGGCAGTGGGCATTCCCGCCGACCAGCGGCTGACGGTGTGCGTTTCGTCGCAGATTGGCTGTCCGATGGGGTGCGATTTTTGTGCGACGGGTAAAGGGGGATTTGCGCGTAATCTAGAGACTCATGAAATTGTCGATCAGGTGCTGACCGTGCAGTCAGACTTTCAGCGGCGGGTGAGCAATGTGGTGTTTATGGGCATGGGCGAACCGCTGCTGAATACTGGCAATGTGGTAGCGGCAGTGCGATCGCTCAATCAAGACGTGGGCATTGGCCAGCGTCAGATCACGGTTTCTACAGTAGGCTTGCCCGGTCACATCAGCCGTCTGGCTGAAGAGCGCCTGCAAGTGACTCTGGCTGTCAGCCTGCACGCCAGCAATCAAGCCCTACGAACCAAGCTAATTCCCAGCGCTGAGCGCTATCCCCTAGCGGCCCTGCTAGACGAGTGCCGCGACTATATAAAAATCACCGGCAGGCGCGTTACCTTTGAGTACATTTTGCTAGCCGATCTCAATGACCAGCCTGAGCACGCAGTTGAACTCGCCAGTGAGCTGCGCGGCTTTCAGAGCCACGTCAACCTGATTCCCTACAACCCAATCAGTGAAGTAGACTACCAGCGCCCTAGCCGCCAGCGAGTAGAAGGGTTTACGCAGCAGCTCAAAGACAAAGGCATTGCGGTGAGCGTGCGCTACTCTCGGGGGTTGGAGAAGGATGCGGCTTGTGGGCAGTTGCGGGCGTCGAAGGCGGGAGTGGACAGTAGGCAGGAGTTAGAAGTTGGCAGTGGGCCACCAGAAGTCGGCGGCGGCAGGTTCGGGGGCTTCAGCAGCGGGTATGAGCATGAGGGTGGCTTGGGTAGTGGTGGGTAGGCGACGCGCGACGCGGCTGGGAATGCCGTAGCCATAGGCAATGTGGCCTTCGCCTGCGAGGACAATCACTTGGCGGTCGGGATCGGTGGCTAGCTGCTCTACGATGCCTTCGGCCATCGTTTCATCCCACAGTACTTGGGCGGCAAAGAAATTATCAAAATCGAGACCGTGATCGCTGCCGTGGGCGCTGAAGGCTGCGCCGATCCAGTCACGGTAAGCCTGGTTGGTGGTGTCGATGTCGGCCAAGGGCGGAATGTACTGCCGGTCTGCATCAGTCAGGTTATCTAGTCCGGTGCGGGCGACTTGGCGGGTAACTTCGGCAGGGGTGTTAAGGGCGATCAGCGGAATTTGGTTGGCTTTGGCGTAGCGCAAAATGGGCGCATAAAACTCCCAGGGAAAGGCCCAGCGGGTATCGTATTCACTCTGGGCA
Source organism: Leptolyngbya sp. BC1307 (assembly GCF_002286735.1). GTDB lineage: Bacteria > Cyanobacteriota > Cyanobacteriia > Phormidesmidales > Phormidesmidaceae > Phormidesmis. The sequence continues at coordinate 31,696 of NZ_NRTA01000004.1, read as the reverse complement.
ATCAGCTCGGCTTCGGTGAGAGTGCCAGCTAGGTAGGCATCTAGCACTGGCTGAAAGGGACGCTGAAGCATCTCCAAGGCGATCGCAACCTCATTTTGCTGAGCTAGCGCCTGTACAATTTCTAGCTGAGCCGTATGGTCTGCCGGGTCATCATGGGTCTCGCCTAAGTACACGACTTGGGCGGTGGCGATCGCCTGCAAGATATTGCTTTTGGTCTGCGATCGCTCGATGATAGCAGGCTGGGCGATCGCGGCTGATCTACTGCCTCCAGGCAACGCGACTATCATCAGAGCCAGGCTCAGCGCTCCCAAACACAGCCAGGGAGAAACTTTAAAGCGCTGATTGTTAGGTAACATGCTGGCCTTCCATTTACACTATGTAACACTATTGCTAAGAACCCTGTCAGACACTATAGCTAGGCAGCTCTTTTAGAGGGCTTTACGAGACTGGCTATTTTTAACCTAACGAATTTACGCCGGAGAGCATAGACAATGAAACGTCGTGATTTTATGAACTGGATTGGTGTAGGGGCGATCGCGGCCTCTTTGCCAGTAGCGATCGCAGCCTGCAGTCCCGATTCTGAAACTGCCGATGAAACTGCCGCCGCGCCACCAGACGCTCCGGACGCTGCTGGGGGTGACACCGCCGCCGGTGACTTTATGGCGATTGGCACAACCGCTGAGCTAGAGCAGCAGGGCTATCTGGCTACGCCCGACAGCGCAGAAAACCCGATTGTCGTCATTGCTGACCCAGCTAACCCCGAGGCGCTAATTGCCCTCAGCGCTAAATGCACACACGCTGGCTGCACCGTCGCCTGGCAAGAAGACCTCTTCGCCTGCCCCTGCCACGGCTCTAAGTTTGGCCCAGACGGCAGCGTCGTCGATGGCCCAGCCGATGAACCCTTGGCTCAGTACATAGCCAAAGTTGAGGGCGATTCTATCTTGGTATCTACCACTTAAGAACACTTATCTTGCCGAATAGAAAGCACCTGCTCTGCTTACGCCTGCTCCAGATAAAAATCGATCCGCTTTTCTAGCTGGTCAATAGGAATATGCTGCGTCCAGTATTCGGTGAGGGCATGGCCAAAGGCCCAGGCATTTTTGTCGGCAGGTGGTGCATTTTGCAATAGCAGCGGCCAGAGGGCAAGCAAGTCGAAGCTAGCCGCACCGATAGCCTGACGGCGATCGCCTTCGCTAAAAAGCGTAAATAGCTCATAGGCCATCTGCAGCTTACCCAGCACAATCGGCACCTCTTCTACCGGAATTCTCTCGGTGAGAAGTGCGCCTAGCGCAGGCGTACCGGTGGTCAGGGTAGAAATAAACTGCAAAATCGGGCTTTTGAACAGCTTGGTGAGCCCTTCGGTGGTGGTCATTTGAAAGGTGTAGCGGTCGATAATTTTGGCGGCGGCAGTCGTGCGGGCACTCTGGCTGCGGAGGAATCGGGCCAGGCGTAGCTGTTTGGCAGGAGCGATCGCCCCCATCAAGGCCGCTGCCAGGTCATCAGTGCCCCAGGCATCTCGCTGCCCCGTGCGAGCAACCAGCGGCAGCACCTGCTGGCAAAACTCATTGAGCTGCTCAGCCCGATACTCTACGGCTGCTCGAATAGCGGTTTCTTTAGGCCAGGAGCCAGTGCGCCATTGATAGGGCGGACTCCACTCGCGAATGGGCCGCAGCTTATCGACCTGGCTGACGATAGCAATCACGGGCAAGTCAGTGACCTCAGCCCGCATTTCACTCAAAAAGTCGGCATCCATTTGCAAAGCCGGATCGAGCGCCGGGGTGACCAGCAGCAGCAGATCGGCTTGGGTCGCATAGTCAATGACCTGCTCGCGTAAGTCGGGGCGGGCTACCTGCTCGTAGCCGGGAGTGTCCCACAGCGTCAGGGCTTCATCAGCGTTACCAGACGCTTGAGCTTGCCACCGATAGCTCTGAATCTTATCAGTACTAGGCAGCACATCGACGGCTGCTAGCTCTGCCTGAAACAGGGTATTGATGACGCTGCTCTTGCCCGCGCCCGTCCGTCCTACCAGCAAAATATTCACCGGCTTTTGCTCGACAGTTACAGTCGGCTCAGCCTGCTCTAAGATTTCTCGCAGAGTCTCGGTCTTTGCTGCCGGGAGAACCGGGTCCGCCGCGACTGCGCTAAGGGTCGCCTGTGTACCACCGCTATAAAGCGCCACCGACTGCTGAGCGAGGTTTCGCAGGGCGGTCTCTCGCAGCATATTGCCGAGGTTAAGCAATATCTGCTGGTTAGCCTGGTCTGTATATCTGGCGCTGGTTTGCCGGGCGATCGCCGCTGCCGGGTTGAGCAGCCACTGCGCCCAGTTAAAGGCTTTGATTAGCTTTTTGGCCGAGGGCTCTAGCTTGCGGTAGACCTCTACGCCTTCGACCATCTGCCCAACCGATATCTGGCTGAGCACGGGCGAGAGCTTTTGCATCACCCGGTCAGTATCATCGACCGTACCGCGAATTAGGCCATAGGCTTCGGGCACGTAGATATTGAGTAAAGGTCGCTTAACTTCGGGGTGATATACCTGAGAAACCGCCGTGACCAGTGCCAGACAGCGCTGCCAAAAGGTAGTCCAGTCTTCCCAGATCGGTGGATCGTCTTTGGCAGCCTGGAGGGTTTGCGTGAGGGCGGCTTCTACCTGCAAACTGGTCGGGTAGGCTGCCGGGCCTTGTGCCTCACTCGCGGCTTCTACTGCCTGCTGAGTCGCGGCCTCTAGTTCGGCATTTACTTCTGACACCAGAGCTTCTGCTTGAGCGATCGCTGGTCGAGTCCACCGGGCTACCAGCCATCGCCAGCCCACCAACACAAAGATAAAAACGGCCCAGATCCAGTTGATCCCCCAAGCGCGGATCTGCTGCCCCGCCGCAATCAGCAAAAAGACAACGATCACAGCGATCGGCGCAATCAGCACAGCCACTTGCCAGGGCTTCACTCGCATCATCATGGCACCACCTCCCTTTAGTCTCTAGTCTAGTTCAGCTCGCTCGCTCTGTTGCAGCGCGGCAAACTCAGCCTATAGATGACAATTCTATAGCGGCGGGTCAAACAGCTCGTTAGCTATAGAACCGGCCTCTTAATTCAATTCAGTGTCTTCTTAACAGTTCTACAAGATCCTTTTTTAGGAACTGTCGCTAAATGGCGCTAAATTTGGGTTGGGAAAATTGCGATCGCAACACCGCCCTTCACCGCTTCATCAAGAAAATTAGTTTGCTTAATCCTCTCTTTACGATCCCAGTTCTCGCGGAGACTGCTCGAAGACTTCCCGCTTTTTTCATACCTCCATCATTCACTTTTTCCCTTAAAGATAGGCGCTTTTAGCAGATGAGTCACCGCTGACGCTACTAATTTCTTCTCTCCCAAAATCCGTAAAAGATCTATCAAAAATGGTCTCTAAAGTTACATATTAGCCAGGTTGCAGGGCTATAACTCTAGGAAAAGGCCGTCTATTCGGACTCCTTCGTGGAGGAGTATCCGTTTGTCCTGTGAGCTAGTTTATGATTGAGCAAAGATCTGTTGTATGAAATCCGTACTTACAGCAGTGCTGAAATGTCAAAGCATCGATCCAGAAAGATTCGGATTTTGTAGTAGCGAAAGCGCGATCTTTTCGAGAAACCTGCCTTTTGTAGTCCAGGAACATTTTTAGTATGCGTCAAACACGTTTTTGGCTCTGTCTAATCTCAATACTGCTATCGGTAGCTATATGGTTGGGGCTGCGACAGCCTTTTGCGGGCTATCGCTTCATAGATCTGGGCATAGTCTTTTGCCTGGGTCTGGGGCTACTGCTTTGGATAGCCACTGATCCCGGCTTTGCCAAACGCTTTGTCGGTGAAGCAACCGCCAACGAACTCGGGTTTATCAGAATTATTGCCTGTATAAACTTGATCGTAACAGCGCTGTGGCTAGAAGATTTGCCGACATCCCCTTTGCTGCCAGAAGCTATTCGGCAACCGATGGGAACCATCCAGTTTCTCTACGCTATTCCTGGGTTTGAGGCTTTTTCAAGAAGTCAGGGATGGCTACAAGGATTCGAACTTTTGACAGTTCTATGCCTGTGCTTAGGCATGGTTGGCCTGTGGACTCGCTTCACCATTCCGCTGGGCGCGCTCACCTATTGCCTACTGGGCGGGCTCACCCGCCAGTACTTCTATCTGTACCATCAGGGACTGATTGTTGTATACATGCTGGTCGCTTTATCATTCATGCCCTGCGGAGATGGGCTATCGGCTGATTGGTGGTTGGCCAAGCGGCGAGGCAAGCCCGTTGTCGATACTCAACGCCCGACGCCTGTGTATGGCTGGTCGCGCTATACCTGCTGGGTCGTCTTAGTCTTAGCGTATTTGGCCTCTGGCGGGAGTAAGCTCGCAGTAGTAGGGCCCTCATGGCTCGACCCGACTAACCTGCGGGGCATGATGTATTCCTGCACGCTACAGCGGTGCAACAACTACGACTGGGACGTTGCTTTGCAGGTTGGCCCTCACCTACCTGACTTTGTCTTTTCTCTATTCGGTATGGCTGGCACTTTTGCAGAGCTAGCTTTTGTGCTGGTACTGTTTTCCTCGCTAGCCCGACGGATTATGCCGCTCTTTATGGTGAGCTTGCATTTAGGAATTTGGACTTTTCAAAACATTTTATTTATCGATTTCATCATTTTGCAGCTTGTTTTTCTAGACCTGAACTGGGCTCAGCAGCTTTTATCTCGCTGGGGTTTGTTCTCAAGTGCTGATCGGCCCGTAGCAGAAAATACGCTGGTTCGTCCTTTAAATGCCTTTCGCTACCCTCTGTTAATTTCTGTCTTATCTACTGTTTTCGCAGTGTGCTGGTTTTATAAAATTTACTTTTATCCTCTCACGGGTCTTCATCTGTTTGCGTATAAAGACGTTTCAGGCGTAGTGACATACGAACAAGTCTACGCGCAATATGCCTCCGGAGAAACCGCCCGCATCTATCCCGAAGACATCATTCCGGCACAAGGTATTGCCTCTTATAAGCAGGTGACCCAGCAGTGCTTTTCAGAAGAGACTGAAAAGCTCTATGTCTGTGACGAATACTTAGGAGCCTTAGCCTCTGCTTACAACAGCCAGCCAGGCCACAGCAATAATAAAATCCAAGAGATTGACGTACAGCGCAAGAAGTGGGACTTCAAGGCCAATCCGTTAGATAAAAATTTCGGTAGTGTCGTTGGCAACTATGCTTTGAAGATCAATGAAGTACAGGGGAACACACCCGCGCAAAAGCAAGTCATCGCAAAATAATGCGAGTCAGGATTTAGGAGGTATCTAGATGTCTAGGAGTAAGCGATTACCGGTCTTTGATTGGATTCGAGCTGTAGCCATCATTACAATCATTTTTCACCATCTGCCAAATTACACGTTCAACTTCTACGATTTGAGAAACTTCGGTATTCCGTTAGATTTCACAATCGTAAACGAACTTAGCCGATACCTTGGGCTGTCGCTGTTTATCTTTACGTCAGGCTACTTACTTAACGCCAAAAAAGTATACTTTTCTACCTGGGGAGAAGTCCTGTCTTTCGCTAAGCACAAGCTAATCAGAATTCTCCCACTGTACTACCTGGCCTTAGTTATCTTCTCTTTTACAGAGGATGTTCGCAATCCGATCAAGCTCTTAATTCATGCGCTGGGTCTTCAGCTGATTTTCACAACTCAAACCCATTCAATTCCTATTCGTACGCTTTGGTTTGTAGGGCTAATTACGGTCTACTACTTTATCTTTGCGGTCGTCAAAAGCAGCAACCTTGATAGAGGGTTCAGGATTTATATTTTAGTACTTTCGTGGGCTATCCCTTTGTTTCTCAATGGATATTTTGATCTGACAGACTATAGAATATCTTTGTACTGGGCCATCTTCTGGTTTGGTGTTCTCTGTTCTGAAAAACATCTGCCGCGACTTAAGATCTGGAGGCCCTTATCGCAGGTGTCCGCTGCTTTATTTGTAGCGGTATTTGTCGGCATTGATGTCGATTTTGGGCCGTTAATTGGTTCAGACAGTACGTTTATTCTGAAATATTTGCTGCTCAACATTTTTATGCTTTCGTTTGTGATCAGTGCCTATAACGTTTGCTACTGGTTGGCACAGCGGTTAAGATTTCAACCCGGAATGAAATTTATAGCCTATATCTCCTACTGCATGTACCTATTTCATCGACCCGTCTGGTACGTGATGCGTGAGCTGTTGGTCAATCAGTTCTCAATAGACAGTCCATACTTTATACTAGCCGCGTTAATTGTCGGTGGTTTGCCGCTGATCATGGCCCTTTCATACGGTTTGCAGGTCGCCTACGACCGATATTTCAGGCAGCACTTATTGGCAGCTTTTAAGATGGCCTGAGCTGTAAAACGGATTGGAATTGTTACGGGTAGAGGGATGATTGGGATGAATACTTTACTGTGCTAGGTCAACCGCTTTAAACATGACTATAAAAATTAACGCCAGCAGGCTACACCGCAGAGCCGCGCCGATTTTGTGCTTACCGCTGCTTGTTGCCAGTGTGACCGGGTTAATCTACCGAATTGGCAAAAACAGATTTGGCCTTTCAGATGACGCTGGCAACTGGATGCTGCGGCTGCACGATGGCAGGGTGCTGAGCGATCGCCTAGCGCCCCTATACGTGCTGCTCATGGGCATCGGATTGATCACGCTGCTAGTGACTGGTATCAGTCTATTTATTCGGCGCAGGCGGCGACCTCAGTCGGCAGCAAGTCCGCTGAGAATGAGCTTCCGCGCAGTTCACAAATTGCTGTCGCCCATATTGTTTTTACCCCTCTTGATCAGCGCTCTAACCGGCATCACTTATCGGGTAGGCAAAGCCTGGCTGGGCCTAGAAGATAAATACGTCAAGGTTTTTCTCAAAATTCACGAAGGGTCTTATCTCAGTCCCAAGCTGCATCTGGCCTATGTCTCTTTAGTTGGTGTCGGGCTGCTGGCCCTATTGATAACCGGCATTCCGATGCTAGACATCTTTCGTAACGCCCGGGCTGTCGGCCCAACCGCTGAAAAACCATGAGTAACTCATCTTCTCAGATCGCAATTTACCTGCGGCTTTTATCCGGTGGCGGGGCTGAACGGATGATGGTTAATCTCATGCAGGGATTTGTCGATCAAGGGCTATCAGTAGATTTGGTGCTCAATAAAGCAGATGGCCCGTACCTGAATCTGGTGCCCCCCCAGGTAAGGATCATCGACTTGCACGCACCTCGAATGCTTCAGGGGCTGCCCAAACTAGCTGGGTACCTGAGGCGGGAAAGACCGGCTGCCATGCTAACTACGCTGCATTACAACATCGAAATTGCGATTTGGGCGAAGCGTCTGGCCGGTGTGAATACTCGGCTATCTGTGCGGGAAGCCAATACGCTCTCTAGCCAGTCAAAATATTGCAAGACCGACCAATGGTCAGGCCGATTGGCCAGATGGTTTTATCCCTGGGCCGATGAAGTCATCGCCGTCTCTCATGGCGTTGCTGACGATCTCTTGCAAGTAACGGGTATGCCAGCTGACCGCATCAAAGTGGTTTACAACCCCGTCATCACGCCCTCTCTCATAGAAAATTCAAAAGCCGATCTCGATCATCCCTGGCTAGTTAACCAAGCGAACCAGAACCAAGCGACTCCCGTCGTGCTTGGAGTGGGCCGATTATCTGAACAAAAAGATTTTTCGACGCTGATCAAAGCTTTTGCTCAGGTTCGCCAGCATAGAGCCGCCCATTTACTAATTTTGGGGGTGGGGCCAGAGCGTCAAGCGCTGTCGGGATTAGCTGCTAGCTTAGGCGTTAAGGCCGATGTGGACTTCCTCGGATTTGTCAACAACCCGCACGCCTACATGAAACAATCTGATGTTTTTGTACTCTCTTCTAAGTGGGAAGGCTTACCCAATGTCTTAATCGAGGCGATGGCAGTAGGGACGCCTGTTGTCTCAACTAATTGCCCGAGCGGGGCCGCCGAGATTCTGGCAAAGGGTAAATACGGCGAGCTAGTTGAGATTGGCGATAGTCAGGCAATGGCGATCGCGATAGAGAAGGTACTAGACGGCAATGTGAGATCGGTAGGGGCTGACTGGCTCCGGCAATTTACCCTAAAGGCGGCTGTAGAGAACTATTTACCCGTCTTATGGCCTGGTCTGAACCCGGCGATCGCTCGCCATTTCTAAAAGGGCAGACTGGCGATCGCGAATCAACAAAAGACTCACTTTCCAACAGTAGATCAAAAAGTTCAAAAGACCGATAAACTTAGTGCCGTCTTCTAACATCACGGGTAAACCTTGGCCCTGCGGATGAATAACATCTGTTAGAGAAGATATTGACAGTAGGCAAATCGAGATGACTAACAGCAGATAGGGTGTTTTGAGAATAAACTTTTTGAACGATAGAACGTAGGCAGTTAAGCAAATAGAGTAAACGCCGTATATCAGGACTTTAGGAATTTTGAAGTAAAAACTCAGCATCAAAGTCATGCGAAAGTTGTCGTCCAGCAAAAACATCGTGACCAACAAACACAAAAAGAGCATGCTCTTTTGAACATACTGAGTCGCTGACTGAGCCGCTGACGGATGTTTTGCTTTCAAATAGCTGAAAGTGAACCATAAAATGCCCGCCGCTAAGCTCCAGAGGATCTCAGAGGCCTCGGTCAAAACGCCCTGATAGGGGCGCTTTTGCGCAAAGCTTTCTTCGAACAGAGTGATAATGACTCTGCCACCCACCCCTCGATAAATAATGCCAAAAATGCCCAAGATACCAAACGAAGCGACTGCCAGCAAGTTAGGAAGCCAAAACGCCCAATCTTTTTTCAGCCTTCCAACTTGGTGCAAAAAATGACTTGCCATAAAACCCTTTTTCTAGTCCTATGCGCCCACTCTACAAGAGTTACGGCCACTCACAGGCCAATCTGCTTTCTCAGCAGATAAAAAGGACTGACCAAGCTACTCAAGTAGAGCTTGAATTCGCACAGAGCAATCAGATCGCTATCTAAATTGTTTCTATGCCGGAGCAGATGACGAGACACTCTAAACAAATCTCTGCCCATATACGCCAGCGTTGCCACCGGGCGCTGCCATTTTTGAACACTGAGCATCCTTGTATAAAAGCGACTGAGCCCAATCGTCTGACAGAGCTTAAGCAAATACTCGGGGGTTAGTCGCCAGCTGGGAATGCAGTGCAGCAGCGTCATCTCAGGGTTATACCAAATTCCCCAGCCTGCCCGTTGAATGTACAGCAAAGCCTCTAAGTCTTCTCCAGGCAACTGATGACCGGCGACTCGCCCTTGCAAAAAACATGACTTCGGCACATTCTCTAACCACGCCCGTTTTTTGACGACTAACCCCGCTCCCGGCGGCAGCACTTTCTTACTCGGGTAGTAGAAGAGTGCTTTATCGCCCCGGTTCGTCAGCGCTAAAAGCGATGCAATGCGCTCAAAGTTTTTGGGTGGCTTAGTCTCAAACTCGCCTACAATGTAGCTGCCATAAGCCCCTGCCTTAGGGTGGCTTTGGGCAAAAGCAAATGCCTTAGCAACCCAGTCCGTCCCGGGCAAATTGTCATCATCCAAGAACCCAATCAGCTTGCCACGAGCTTCTTCTACAGCACGCTGTCTAGCAAAAGCAAGCCCTTGCTTGGGTTCAAAACAGTATCTGAGCGGAACGCTGCCCTGCCACACTGACTGGTAATGCTGTATGGTTTCTTGAGTTTGGTCGGAACTGTTGTTATCGACAACAATAACCTCCCAGCCAAATTTCTCAGTACCCGTCTGAACATAAAGATATTCTAAAACCTTACCCACTCGCTCTGCACCGTTGTAAGTGCAGACCGCCACCGAAAAGCTCATACAAGAGCAGTCAGCTACAGGTGGATCACCAGACAAGTAAGCATCAGACGGCGATACAGTCATGGTAAAAAGTGGGGATATGTATGTTCTTTAAATAACTGCGCTCACAGCAGCAATAAACCTGAGTGGCCAGCCGATGCACTCTGCCTGACATGCGTTGATATCTCACCGTAAGATTTACACCAAACAACTCAGTCTATTAACTTAATTCAATATATCATGGCGAAATCAGGATAATAACGGTCAAAATAGTCGCTAGCTTCATCTGATATTCATTTTTAAGGATTGCCGCTTAAAGATTTGCCTGAAAAATAAGGAATTCAGATTTTCTGCTCTGACTTTACGAGGGAAATGACACAAGCTGTGAAGCGGCGCTATACAGCTTGTGTCTAAATGTAGCGTTGGCCACTTTGCCGGATTAGCTCGGAGCGGTACCCCTAGCTATCGATAGTCAAATCAAAGCTGTGATTGAGGGGATCTGCTTGATCAGCGTAGGGTTTAGCAGCTATGGCGATCGCCCTTTGCCTTTTCGCAGCTAGCATCTTCAGCCGGTAGTATGGCATTAGAGGTAACCCGCTCGGCCACCTCAGTCAGCCAGATGTTCCCATCGCCAAAGGGTATGCCTCCCTCTACTAAGCGTGGGTCGGCCTGGCGTAAGTCGCTTTTACTCATAGCCTGTGAAAAACTAATCTGCTGGGCGCTTAGGCCGCTGAGCGGGTTTTCCTCAGCCAAGCGCTGAAGCCCATGCGCAGCAACTAGCAGCGTCACGATACAGGCTGACCGAATCCATAGTTTTTTAGAAAGGTTTTCGGAGGGGTTTTTGGGATGACGATAAGACACTGGAATTGGGAAGAAAGAAAAACGAGTATCTGTCACTCTAATCAAGAGAGCGTTCCAGACACTTTGAGATAAGAATTTGATTTTCTAAAAGAAAATAAAAAACCAAAATTTTTTGGCCACTTTTAGCCAGCCAAACCTTGACTAAGCCGGAGCTGTAGACATTGCAAGCAATTGTTCAAATGTCCACTCAAGGCGCTGCCTTAGCAAACAATTGGGTAAAGACCGTTTGAATTGCGAGCCGCTAGCGCTGAAGGAAAACAGCACTCAAAACGACAGGGCAACCGAAAATACGCCAGACGGAAAAATTTCAGAGAAATAAAATTAGCGTTATTTTGCCCGCTTACACAGTCTTATTATGGCGGGGTTCAAAGGCGCTGCCTATGAACTGCTTACCAGGTGTAGTATTTAATACACTTTATAAACATAGCACTGTTGCGGCCATTTGGGTCGCCATACGGCCCTGTAGCGGGCGAACGGAGCCATTGAGCGCAACTACTCGGAGGCCTGCAAACTCGATCCTGGCGACATAAACCGTTTAAACTCTAAAGCGTTCTGGTTTATGCAATCACAGGTACATGCAATCACTATGGCTCAGGCAAAAGCAGGCGATACCGTCAAAGTTCACTACACGGGCACTCTCAACAGCGGTCGGGTGTTTGACTCTTCTAAAAGCCGTGAGCCTTTGGAGTTTACCTTGGGATCGGGCATGGTGATCCCAGGCTTTGACCAGGCAGTGACGGGGCTAAGTCCGGGTGAGTCAGTAACAGCGACGATTCCGGCAGATGAAGCCTATGGCCCCTATCGCAGGGAAATGGTAGCTGACATTGAGCGGCAGAATATTCCGGCTGACTTTGAGCTAGCCGTTGGCCAGCGGCTGCAAATGCAGGTGCCTGACGGCGAGTCAATGGCGGTGACGATCACCGATATGCAGGGGGATCAGGTCACCCTCGATGGCAATCATCCACTGGCAGGGCAGGATTTGACCTTTGAGCTAGAGCTGGTGGCGATTCTTTGAGGTTGGGGAGAATAGCAGATTAGGCTGAGGGTGATTGGGTGGGAGAGAGGAGACAGAAAACAGGAGACAGGAGACGGAAAACATGGCGACTTATTTGGTGACAGGGGCTAATCGCGGCATTGGCTACGAGTATTGCAGACAGCTTCAGGCTAGAGGCGATCGCGCGATCGCCGTCTGCCGCCACAGTTCGGCAGAGCTTGATCATCTGGCTGACCTGGGCGTACGGATAGAAGCGGGCGTTAATATTAGTGACGAGCAGGCGATCGCCACCCTGCTCAAAGCGCTAGAGGGCCAGCCGATAGATGTACTCATCAACAATGCAGGCATTTACCGTCAGTCCAGCTGGGAAAATTTAAATGTAGACGGCATTCGAGAACAGTTTGAGGTGAATGCGATCGCGCCCCTTCGGTTCACCCAGGCGCTACTGCCGAATTTGGCATCGGGTGGCAAAGTTGCCATTATGACTAGCCGCATGGGCTCTATTGAAGACAATACCTCGGGCGGCAGCTATGGCTATCGCATGTCCAAAGTGGCGGTGTCGATGACGGGTAAGTCGCTCTCGCACGATCTGAAGCCAAAAGGGATTGCCGTGGCGATTTTGCACCCGGGGCTAGTCAGTACGGGCATGACTAACTTTACAGACAGCGGCATCTCCCCGACAGAATCGGTCGAAGGACTGCTCGCCAGAATTGATCAGCTGACGCTAGAAACCACAGGGACGTTTTGGCATTCAAACGGCCAGGTGCTGCCCTGGTGAACAGGCGTCCATAGCGTTGATCACTTTAGCTTTAGTTAATTTGCCCGCTGCTTTATGAGTGAACCCTCACCGACATTTAAGATTTTTTGTTTTTTGATGCGCGATACGTCGTAGCAGCGATCGCCCCTAGCAGGCATGATAGCGTGGTGAGCTCATGGGTTAATTTCACCTAAGTAAGGAATTTTAAGCATCATGAAGCTCGCTATTACTGCCGATACCTTCCTCAAAGCTTTGCCTGTTCAGGCAGCTCAGCTCAAAGAAAAAGATCTCCCCGACCAGCTCATTTTCACCAAAGCAGGCACAGTCTTCGAAATTGTCGATTACTCTCCCTACGAGGGACTGCCCAACACTGAGGCCGACGATCACGTTTTTTTTCAGCTAGCTCAGCCCCCAGAAGGGCATCAGGGCATTCGCTGGTTTGTCTATGGTTTGCACTCCCATATAGAAGGCACCGAACCCGACAACGACCCCCAAGACGACCCCGCCGAGCCCAAACCAGCCAAGGTCAAAGACTTCGGCCCGACCATCTCCATTCCGGGAATTAGCCGCCCGGTGGGCATTTATGAACCCATCTACTTTCAGCCGAGTGTCTCTAGCTTTACCTGGTCTGAAATGACCAAAGGCGGCACACGCATCCCGGTCAATGCCACCGTCACTCAGCGCATTGTCAAGCTGTGCAAGTATATGGACGAAGTTCGCACATTTCTAGGGAGCCGCCCGATTCGGGTGACCTCTGGCTACCGCGACCCGATCAGCAATCGGCGGGTTGGCGGCGCTCGTAATTCGCGGCATATGTATGGCGATGCGGTCGATTTTTCGGTAGAAGGGCTGGGCGTAGTCGATGTGTTTAATCGATTGAAAAAGTACCATCCCAAAGGAGGGCTGGCAGTGGGCAGTGGGTTTGTCCATCTAGATTTGCGACCGGGCGCGCCCGCTCAATGGGCCTATCCTAGAGGGTCGAAAGTGCCACTTTGGTAAGAGCCAGTGGCTTGGGCCAAACGGTATCTCGCCGCCAGCGACGAAGGCACAAGCACTCGTTCAAATACTGATCCGGCCCTGGGCATCGTCAATTGTCAAATGAACGTCTTAGAATCGGAGTTCTGCTATTTAACTCTGGTTGGTGCCTTGGCTTTGAAAATTTTAAGAAGCCTGTTTAGGGAGACTGTGGGTCTTGTACAGCGGCGCTTATCACCCAAGCACTGGCACAATCCCCGTCGCCAGTGCAGTTGGCAGATGACGATCGCCCTGAGCAGCGCCGTCACAATAGGGTTGCTAGGGTTAGCTCAGTTTGGGCTCTTTCAACCGCTAGAGTTAGAAGCCTTCGATCTATTCACACGGTTGACCACTCAGCGCTCTCAGCGACTAGCGAATGCGGCCCCGTCCCCGGTCGTCATCGTTGCCATCACCGAAGAAGACATTCAGCGCCAGAAACAGTGGCCGCTCTCTGATCAGATCTTTGCTCAAGTGCTCGCTCAGCTACAGCAATACAATCCCCGAGTCATTGGGTTAGATATCTACCGGGATGTGCCGCACGAGCCGGGGACTGAGGCCCTCGCCGTGCAGCTGCAGCAATCTAATGTGGTGACCATTACTAAGCTCGACGAGATCGGCGCAGTAGAAGTGCCGTCGCCGCTGCAGGTGCCAGATAGTCGAGTAGGCTTTAACGATTTTGTAATCGACCCGGATGGGGTGGTACGGCGTAATTTCATGTTTGCGGTAGTGGGCGATCGCCAGCTCTATTCATTTTCGCTGCGGCTAGTAGAGAAATTTTTGGCCGCTCAGGGCCTCTCAATTACGCCAGAACGAGAGGCCCTTCAGGTTGGCAATACCCGATTTCAGCGCATTGAGGCCAATGCGGGCGGCTATCAAACCATAGACGCCACCGGCTACCAGACACTAGTGCGATACTTTGCCCCGACCCAAACAGCCAGACAGCTTTCGCTTACCGACGTGCTCTCAGGCAACTTCGACCCCCGCTGGATCGAAGACAAAATCGTTTTGATTGGCACCACCGCGCCCAGCCAAAAAGATCTGTTCTACACGCCTTTTAGCTATGTCGCTGAAGACAAACTGCTGATGTCGGGGGTAGCTCTACATGCCCAAATGACCCGCCAGATGCTGAGCGCCGCCCTGGATCAGCGAGCGCTATTAGGGGTATGGCCTCAGTGGGGAGAATTCATCTGGGTCTATCTATGGGGACTCGGAGGCGGATGCTTGGCCTGTCGGCTTTCTCGTCTGCGGATCGTCATGATTTTTGCCACGGGCGGATTAGTCGGGCTTTGGGCAATTACCTGGTTACTGTTTACCCAGGCTATTTGGGTGCCCTGGGTACTGCCGATGGCAACTTTTAGCCTGACAGGTGCCAGGCTAAGGGCCTATAAAGAATTTCGCAGGGCGTATTACGATGCGACGACTGGCCTGCCCAACCGCGCTCGCCTGACCCAAGTACTGCAAAAGCTAATAAAGTGGCAGCCCCACGGCTCGGTAGCCGTGATTTTACTGAGCATAGACCGGTTTAGGGCGTTTAATGAGAGCTTTGGCCCGCAGGTAAGCGATCGCCTGCTGCAGGTGACAGCTAAGCGACTTCAGCAAACCGTGCCGCCCACCGCTACCGTTGCCCGCGTAGCTGGCGGTGAATTTGCCGTACTGCTCAGCCCCGTCGGTTCGGACACTGCTCTAGCGCTGGCTGCAGTCTTCAATCAGCAGCTATCTGAGCCGATAGACCTTAGCGGTCAGCGGCTGTTTCCCTCCGTCAGCATCGGCATTGCCTTTAGTAGCGCTCACTCAGCTGACCATGTTTTAAGGGCCGAAGATGCGCTGCGGGATGCTCAGACTGCGCTGTCTCGGGCCAGCGCGAATGGTCAGGGGCGGTGTGAGGTTTTTGTGGCTGATATGCGCGTCCAGCTCTCCCACCGGCTGTGGTTAGAAACCGATCTGCGTGAAGCTTTAGAGCGTCAGGAATTTCTGCTGTATTATCAGCCGATCATCTGTCTTAAAACGCTAACGCTGGCTGGCTTTGAAGCGCTGATTCGCTGGCAGCATCCCGACAGGGGGATAGTCTCTCCAGACGCATTTATCTCCGTCGCTGAGGAGACCGGATTGATTGTGCCGATAGGCCAGTGGGTTATCGAAACGGCCTGCGAGCAAGCGCAAAAATGGCATCAGCAATTTCCTGAGCGATCGCCCTTTATCAGCATTAACCTTTCAGGGCGGCAGTTTGCCCAACCAGATCTCGTAGGACAAATTGATCGCGTTTTGGTCGAGACTGGTTTAGAGCGCAGCCTTTTAAAGCTGGAGCTAACCGAAAGTGTGGTGATGGAAGACGTAGAAGCGTCGATTGCGGTGCTCTTACAGCTGAAGGACCTAAAGCTGCATTTAGGGATTGATGACTTTGGCACTGGCTATTCTTCTCTGAGCTGTCTCCAGCGCTTTCCGATTGACACCTTGAAAATAGATCAGTCGTTCATCACAGCGATGACTGCGCAGAGCGGCACCGCTGAGCTGGTCAAAACCATTGTTGCTTTGGGCCACAACCTGGAGATGGATATCGTCGCTGAAGGGGTTGAGACCGCCGAACAAGCGCGGCGACTGCAGAGCATGCAGTGCGAATACGGACAGGGCTATCTTTTTGCTAAACCACTACCCCCCTTGGCGGTGGAGTCTTTGTTATCTGGCCCAGAGCCTTGGGCTGACAAGATGATCTGAAGCCAGATTACCAACCCCTCGGATACGATGGACAGAGATGGTAGTCAGACTTTGTAGACTTCAGTTTAAGCCAATCTGAATAGGGGAGGGATAGTCTTGCAAAGTGCTTGATAAGCCCACTGAGTCGAGCAGCTGATTCCATTCAGCGGCGATCGCCGGATTATTGGGCTCGCGCTGGCGCAGCTCTTCGAGAATCAGGGCAGCATCGTGCCACATGTTTGCCTGCTGATAGAGCAGTCTTGCCTTAGTTAGCGGTGGGGCGATCGCTAACTGGTCATATAGGCTAGCGGCTACCTGCTGCTGCGCGAGCCAATCACTCTGATCTACTCGACGAATACGGCCCTCTACCACCACATCGTTAGCCCGGTCTGCTGCGTTAGGCACAATAGAAAAGTACCACTGATAGTTTTCGTTGAGAGCCAGCGGTGGCATAATCGACTCATCTGTCTGAACGCTGACCAAACCGCCTGCCTGGCTTAGCTGAAAAGTCGTTTCATAAATTAGCTCATCGCGGCTATCTCTCAAAACAAATTCGACGCTATTAGCTGCCATCATCTCGGGTACATAAAATAGCAGGGTAGGATAGGCCGATGTCGTCACACTCAAATTGCTTGAGGTCACCAGCGCAGCCAGCGTAGCATCGGCGTTGGCAAAGATCTGATCGCCCCGGGTACCGCCGCCTACCCGTCGTCCGGGCACGCCTTGCTGTAGGTCGCTGTCGTCTTTATCTTTACTGCTGATTGTCACATCTACAGCTGAGGCCCAGCTAGCCGGTACTGCTGTTACCATGAGAGCCAAGCTGCTCAGACCCGTGAACATAGCTGCGCAAGCAAATCTTTTCATGAGTTATGTCTTGAGAACGTTTCGTTGATCGTTATTTGTGATGGATATCGGTATCTTTATATCTTTTTTGTATCTTTATATACAGGTATGTAGCCGCAGTCGCTTCCTTATCTCTGGGGCTCTTTGCATTTTATAAAAAGTCTTTTTATTCAAGAACAGAAAAGATACCGAGGTTAAAAAGAGGATTTAGTAAAGCGCTTTAGAAATACGCGATAACTACGCAGGTTATTTTAAGTTATTCCTTGGGCAGCTTCAGCGGGACATAGAGATATCGCGAGAATAGATAGCTTCAGCGATTTCCCTACTGGCTTTGATGTTCAGGCACGCATCAATCTCGCGCCGATGCTGATGGAAAGAAAAGAATTTCAAAGCTATCTAAACCCAGGCTCTTAGGTACCCAGGCTCTTAGGTCTGCTGAGCTTTTTAAGGGTAAATACTTACACTTAATTATATCAATTTTTACGCAGGAAAATGCTTCCTACTGTTTGCTTATCCCAAACTTTAAGATTATTATCCGGATGCGTCTAAAGCACTGCCCTGGCAGTCTTCCAGATTCATAATTCCCTTAATCCTAGGATTATGCCAATGAAGTTCAATATAGCTAAGTCATTGACAGGTTTACTCATAATTTCTGCGGCGATCGCTCTGCCTGCAGCTGTTAAAGCTCAGTCTGACGATCTATCGATATCTGCACCTGAAGTCACCGCCTCAGGTGACCAGATAGGGACTGAATTGAACTACTGTTTTCGAGTTCCTGGCTACGGCTGGATATGCGTATAGGGCCAATTGGTTTTGGTTTTAAGATTTAGAATAGCTCTGATATAGACCCTGACGCCGCTGGTTCAGGGTCTTTTTTACAGTTTTATTAAGCTAACTCAATAAAGCAGTTGACGAATCGACATATTGGGAATAATTGATTGATAGAATGCCTGACTTCCAGCTTTCTCAAAGTCAGAAAGAGGATGGAGTTATGGTTGTCTCCTACAGATGCGCACTGACCCTTTCGTCAGCTTCTATATCCTCATCAGCTCACATGGCCAAACAGTATAGCTTTATACCTCTTTTTGTCAGTGGTTTTGCCGTTGCTTTTTACAGCCTTGGCCTACCTGCCAAGAGCGAGCCGCTTAGGGTAAGGCCCGATGGCACGACGCAGACCACCCTTGTTGGCGGAATCGACTGTGCGACAGACTGCACAGTACTGGGCGGCAGCCGACTAGACGACAGCCTCTTTCATAGTTTCAGCGAGTTGAGTATTCCAGCTGGTGTTACCGCTACGTTTGAAAGTGGGGGCGCTGCTAATATATTTGCTCGGGTCTCTGGCATCGCTTCTACGATTGAGGGGACGCTGGCGATCGCTGGTGGTGGCCAGACCAATTTTTTTCTGATCAATCCTCGGGGTATTATTTTCGGCCCTGAGTCGGCTTTGGTGAGCCCAGGCTCTTTCATCGCTAGCACTGCTGACAGTGTGATGTTCTCAAACGGCGTACGGTTTAGTGCGACAGACAGCACGCTGCCCACGCTGCAGGTCAGCGCCCCGATTGGATTTCAGTTTGGCGATCGCCCAGGCTCTATCATCAACCGGTCTCAGGCTAGCCTAGCTGGCGCGAGTAATGCCTTAGGAGAGCCCGCTGGTCTAGAGGTGGACGCTGGCAGAACGCTTTCGTTAGTGGGCGGTTTCGTTGCTTTGGAGAACGGTAGCCTGACGGCTAGCAGCGGGCGGATAGGAATTGGCAGTGTCGCTGCCAATAGTCAGGTTTTGCTCTTGCCCGACCTCAGACTGGGCTACTCAGACACAGAGGCTTTTGGAGACATTCAGCTCACCGACAGATCTTTGGTCGATGCTAGCGGTGAAGGTGGGCAAATCACGCTTCAGGGTCGCAGCGTTACGGTGGCAGAGCAATCAGCGATCACTAACTTTAGCTTAGGTAGTTCATCAACCGGATCAATAGCGCTGATCGCGAGTGAGTCTGTAGTCATTACCGGCACAGGCATTCTCTTTTCAGCCTTTGACGGTGATGGCGCTAGCTTAAGCATCGCTACCCGGCAATTAACGGTAACGTCTGGCGCACTGATTTCTGGCGGCACCTTTGGGGCGGGTGATGGCGGCACGCTGACCATCAACGCCTCAGATGCGGTTACGCTGAGGGGATCAGGGCGCTTCTCGCCCAGTCTAATAACCACCTCGACGGAAGGCTCAGGAGCAGGCGGTGACTTAATTATTAACACCCGTCAGCTCACCGTCACTGAGGGTGCTCAAATTCAGTCGGTGTCCTTTGGGGCTGGCAGTGGGGGCAATCTGGCTATTAATACAGATTCACTGAGCATCAACGAGGGTAGTCGGATAGCGGTTGACAGTTTTGGCTTAGGTGATTCGGGTACGCTGGCGGTCAATGCGCGATCGCTCAGGCTAGACAATGGAGCCCGGCTGACAGCGGCGGCAGCCTTTGGCAACGGCGGCAATATTCGGCTGGATAATTTAGAAACTCTGGTACTGCGACGCGGCAGTGTGATTTCGGCGCAAGCGGGGACGGGCAACGGCATGGGCAATGGGGGCAATATTGCCATTGAGGCGGGTTTTGTAGTGGCGGCTCCTTTAGAAGATAGCGACATTATTGCCAGAGCCGCTCAAGGACGGGGGGGTAATATTACCATTGAGACCCTAGGGCTGTACGGCATTGCTGAGAGACGGGCGATCGCGGGCAATCGCACTAACGATGTTGACGCTAGCTCCGACTTTGGGATCAGCGGGACCATTGCAGTTGATCAGCCGACCGCAAACGTTGACCAAGCGACGACAGAGCTACCCAGGCAAGTTTTAGAGAGTGAGGCTGCCGTCGTCCAGAGCTGTCAGGCTGAGGATAACCGCTTTGTAATTACCGGACGAGGCGGATTGCCCGCAGCGCCAACCGAGGCCATAGAAATAACAGCGCCACTGATTGACTTAGGGCCGGTTGATTGGGAGACCTTACCACCAGCGCCGCTATCTAGCAGTGAAGCAGCGCTTAGCCCGACAGAGAAACCCGGAGAGAACTCGCTCACCTCGTCGGGATGGATAGAGGCTAGCAGCTGGGCAACGAACAATCAAAACCAGATCGTGCTAACCACAGCGCCCCAAGCAGCGACTTCAGATGGGCAGATTGATGCACCGTGTGCCGGGTGATGCCGCTGGCTCAGGAGCTTTGATAGTGCAAAAGTCTTCAGCGCAAAAATCTTCAGGGCGAAAACAATGGTACCAACTGAAATTTGTGAGAGCGCTCCTTCTAGGATGGTTCATCAGCCTTTGTAGCGCTGGATTAACCGGCTCCTCCTATATGGGTATGGGCTCGTTTGCATGGGCTCATCAGCCCGGCAACAATCTCGCTGTCTCTCAGACCGCTGTCTCTCAGATCACTGTCTCTCAGACCATAGTCACTGCCCAGACCATAGTCACTGCTCAGACAACCGATTCGACAGCAGCCAAGCGCTTAATCGTCAGCCAGGTTAGTCAATCCGCTCCTCAGCTCACGCCTACTCAGCTGGAGCAGCAGGGCAGAGCGCGGTATCTCGATGGTGATTTTTTGGGCGCGATCGCTCTCTGGCAACATCTAGCGCAAAGCTACGCCGCCCAGCAGAACGCTATTGCCGAGGCCGGTGCCCTGAGCAACCTGTCACTGGCCTATCAGCAGCTAGGCCGCTGGACAGACGCACAGGCTGCGATTGATAGCAGCCTGGCCATGTTAGGTGAGCCTGAAACACCTATGCAGCAGCGAATACAGGCCCAAGTGCTGATGGCTCAGGGCAGTCTGCAAATGGCGCTAGGTCACTCCCGCCAGGCTTTGGAAATCTGGCAACAGGCTGAAGCGGCCTACCGACAGGGCGGCGATACCACTGGCAGCGATCGCGCTCGCATCAACCAGGCCCAGGCTCTGAGAGAATTGGGGTTTTACCGGCAGGCACTTGAACGGCTCACCAGCGTCATTGCAGCGATGGCCGAGCAGCCGCCTTCACCGCTGAAGGCAACAACGCTCAGGCGGATTGGAGAGACCCTGCGCCTGAACGGTCAGCTTGCAGAAGCGCAGACGACGCTGACTCAGAGCCTGGCGATCGCCCAACAATACGATCTGCCCGCAGAAGTCAGCGCTACTTTGCTCAGTCTGGGCCACACTGCCTATAGCGGGGGCGATAAAGCAGCAGCTCAAGCCTTCTACCAGCAGGCACTGAGCTTAGAAAGCGGCTCAGCCGCCCAGAGAGTGCCCGTTCAGCTTGCCCTCTTAGAGCTGGGGGTGGAGACCGCTCAGTGGTCTACTGCTGCCGTGCTATGGCCTGAGATTCAGGCGCAGTTTGCCAGTTTGCCGCCTAGCCGCACAACTGTTTATCTCCAGGTCAACTGGGCGCACAGCCTGATCCGGATCAAGCAGACCGATCCCAATGCCGTCGGCCTTAGCTGGATGACGATTGCTCAGCAGCTACAGCGAGCCAGCCAGCAGGCCCGTGAGCTAGGAGATATGAGAGCCGAAGCCTACGCCGTCGGCACGCTAGGTCGGGTATATGAGCAAACTCAGCAGTGGGCGATCGCCCAAGATCTCACTCAGCAAGCCCTCCAACTGAGCAACCGCCTGAATGCGGCTGCCTTGACCTATCAATGGCAGTGGCAGCTAGGTAGAATCTGGCAGGCTCCTAACAATCCGCAGCAGGCTGTGCCCGCAGCGCTCGATGCTTATAATCAGGCGATCGCCACCCTCTCTGGTCTGCGCGGCGACTTAGCAGCAGTCGGAGATAGCGCTCAGTTTTCGTTTAAGGAGAATGCAGAGCCCATCTATCGCCAGTTAGTGAGGCTGCTGCTATCGTCGGACGCGGTCAGTCAGGCAGATCTGGTCAATGCGCAAGCGGTGATCGAATCATTGCGATTAGCAGAACTCGACGACTATTTCAAAGAAGCCTGCGCCGATATTGAGCCCATCAACATCAATCAGGTAGACCCTAGAGCAGCAATTGTCTATTCGATTATTCTCAAAGATCGCCTGGCGGTGATTTTGCGTTTGCCCGACCAGCCGCTGCAATACTTCACGACGACAGTCTCAGCGAGCGTGGTGACTGAGACGGCCGCTCGACTGCGCCAACAGCTAGTCATCCGCAGTCGTAGAGAGTATTTTTCTACAGCTGAAATAGTTTATCAGTGGCTGATTGGCCCAGCTCGTGCGGCGATTGACAGCAGCGGCGTAGACACGCTGGTGTTTGTTTTAGATGGGCCTTTGCAAAGTCTGCCGATGGCCGCACTCTACGATGGCCGCCACTTTTTGATTGAAGACTACGGTGTTGCTTTAGCACCCGGCCTCAAGCTGTTAAAGCCTGAGCCCTGGGACACAACAAATTTGGATGTGCTCGTCGCTGGCCTGACAGAGGGTCGTTTGGGGCGATCGCCCCTTCCCTATGTCGCTAGCGAAATTGAAAAGATCACAGCTACTTTTGAGCGCAGCACTGTGCTCTTAAACCGAGATTTTACGCAGAAGTCACTGCCTGAAAAACTAGAGTCGGCCAACTATCCAATTGTTCACATTGCTACGCACGGTCAGTTTAGCTCTACGCCAGAAGAGACTTATTTAATCGCCTGGGACGACCGGATCACGGTGAGAGAATTGAGCCAGATACTGCAGGTTAATCCGAATGATCGCGCTACCATTCAGCTCCTGGTCTTAAGCGCCTGCGAAACGGCTAGCGGCGATCAACGAGCCGCCTTAGGGCTGGCAGGGGTCGCTATTAAAGCCGGTGCTCGCAGTACGGTAGCTACGCTGTGGGCCATTAATGACGAAGCTACCGCTCAGTTTGCCGGCTATTTTTACAAGCAGCTCAAGCAGCCCGGCGCAACCCGAGCCGCTGCCCTACGCACGGCCCAAGTACAGCTACTCAAAGACCCTCAATACCAGCATCCGATCTACTGGGCTCCTTACATTTTGCTCGGTAGCTGGCTGTAGCTAGCGCAGCGATCGCTCGAATAATGCAGATGAAAACTATCCACTCGCTTGCATAGCAAAGGTAGCCGGATCTTGATCGCGTCGATGTCTGATCGGGATGGGTGGCCCCTGGCGATCGCCTGCTAACGCCGCCGTGTCTTCTAGCGCTGCTCTCAATCGCTTAGCCGCGTAGATTGACATATCGCGGGGGACATTGATGCGATCGCGCAAATACCGCAAACCCAGATCACTATCAGCCGGTGGACGGCAGATTTCGCCTGTCATCATCTGCGTCAGGGCGCAGCGCAGCGCCTGATCAAAGCGATCTTCGTTATCAGGGTTTGCTCGCACAATATTCTGCCGATGTTTGATCACCCGCTGCAAGGCTTCAGCCGTCGCGCTTTCTGGCTCAGGGTAAGTCGCATCTGGCAATCCCTGCCAGGGGCCATTATCTACCCGGTCTTTATTGCGCAGCATCTGCGGCTCGCCATTTTCCCAGCAGCCACCCATTTGAGGCGGTAAATCGTGAACGTGAGTATGAAAGTCACTCTGGGTACCCCGATAGGTAGCGCGGCTCTCCATTGCATCAAACCAGGCAGACAGGTGAGGATTTTTTTCTCGCAGCGAATAGCCCTTGTAGTAGTACAGGCTGGCGTTCATCCGCTCTACGTAGGGCGTAAAGATCACATCGGCAGTGCTAAAGTCTGCGAGAAAGTAAGGCCCAGACGTGCGAGCTAACGCGGCTTCTACCTGAGCGACGACTTCCACAAACTGGTCATGGTTGGACTGCTCCTGACAAAACCAGCGGGCAGGCTGACAGAGCCAGCCGCACCAGGCTCTAAACAGCAAACGCTCTAGCTGCCGCAGCTTTAAAACAGCAGAATCTTGCATTCCTGAGCCCAGCGGCCCAAACGTCTCCTCTAGCGCCATTAAAATATCGTCGCTCTCCGTGACCAGCCGCCCATCAAGCGCAACCGCAGGCAACATACCAGAGGGAACCTTAGCCTTATACCAGTCTTCTTTTTTTCCGTAGCAAAACATCGTGACTTTTTCGATGCGGTAGGGCACCTGTTTTTCTTCTAGCCACAGCCAAATCTTTTGACAGTAGGGGCACCAGGCATGATTGTCACGGTATAGCGTTACCCGCACATCGGCCTCGCTGCGGCCAAACAACCGCAACCGGGCCTGCGCATTGGTTGGCCCATTGACGGTGTCTATCTGAAAATCGGTAAGGGCTTCTAGCTCAGACCAGCTAAGGGAAACAGAGGACATAAAGAGCAAGCTAATGAGGGTAAAGGCACAGAAACGCTGTTGTCACCCCTTCAGTTTAATCGGGTTTGCCTGCTGAGTGATGCGGTCTAGCCAGTCTGGAAGATATTTTGCACCATCTGTTTATCGCAGGCGGCTGAGGCCGTATCTAGCTCGCTCACCTCGGCGTTGTCGAGCTGCCAGCCTAACGCCCCGGTATTCTGCTTGGCCTGGCGCAGCGTTTTAGCACCCGGAATCGGGATTGTCCCTTTGCAGATACACCAGTTAATCGCCACTTGAGCCATAGTCTTACCTCTAGCGGTGGCCACCGCTTTGAGACAGCCCAGCAGCGGCTTCACGCCTGGCAAAATTTGGCCTAGCGCAAACTTTCGCAGTCCTTTGGGCAAATCGGATTTGTCAGCGTACTTGCCGGTAAGCAGGCCCAGCGCCAGCGGGCTATAGGCAATCAGCTGAATGCCTAGCTCGTCGCAGACCGACTTGAGACCTAGAGTCGTGACCGGATAGGTAGACAGCAGCGAATACTGAACCTGCAAAGTTTGAACCTTAATTCCTTGGTCAGCTAAGCGCTGATGTGCCCACTGCAATCGCTCAGGCCCGTAGTTGGAAAGGCCAACGCTCTGCGCCAACCCCTGATCGCATAGCGCCGCTAGACCGTCCAGTAAAGGTCGCTCTTGCCAGGGCAAATAGTTAGCGGTAGACCAGTGCATCTGCACTAAATCCAGCCGTCCTAATCGCTGCCTGGAAGCCCGTCCAGCAGCAATCATCGACTGACGAGTCAGCCGCCAGGGATAGGGGGCAAGCTTAGTAGCCAGACAGATCTGCGCTTTGTTTTCGCCCTGGTAAGCTGCGCTAAATCGGCCCAACAGCTTTTCACTCTGGCCATTGAGCTTACCGGTACCGTAGGAGTCACCGGTATCAAACAGGGTGACGCCCTGGGTGACGCAGTGGTCAAACACAGACTGCAGCTCATCGTCCATCGCTTCGTCATAGTTCCAAAGGAGACGATTGCCCCAGGCCCAGGTGCCACAGCCCATCTTAGAAAGATTAGGAGGAAGAGCGGGTTGCATAAGTTCAAACTCTCGGCTGACCGCCCGATTATCTCATACGATAGAAACTCCGCCTGCCAGAACTCATAGCGCTGCTTTACCGCTGAGAAATTGTCCCATAGACATCGTTATTATCGGTGGTCAGATCAGCCGCATCAGCAGCTCTGTTCTCGATAAAGACGGGCGATTCACCTAGCAACGAAACGCTAGGTGAATCGCCCCAGCCCCAGCCTGGTCTATCGATCTGTGCGGACTAATAAGGATTGCGCCGCCTTTGCCCTGACCGGGCGATCGCCCTCCCCCACCTATCGCTACATTCCGCTCAAACCGCACCTGGTGCAATATTAAGCTGCCTGAACGCACGAAAATAGCCCCGCCAAAGCCGCCATTTCCCCCATTGCCACCGTCTCCCCTATTAATTTCAAGGATGCGGTGCTGACTGTTGCCGCTAATAGTATTACCAACAGCCTGCCAGCGTCAGGCTGTTGGTAATTGCGGGTAGGGGACTTTCTAAAGCGATCGCTCCTTTTACCCCACTCAAGTCAATTAGATCGCTATCTGGGGCTGCGTTTGCCTGAGCGATCGCCCAGCGTAGCGAGCCCACGCCCGAATCTGCTGTTGTTGTGACTCATAGCTGCTTCAAAGACGGAGTGAGGGCAGTCTCACCAATAGGCTGAGCTAAAGGCTCATGCAAGCTGCTCCCAGTTGGCGTCAGCCAGCCAAGCCAGGCCCAGCCCAGCACAAAGCTAGTTATGACAATAGCCAGAACAACATTCCGCAAACTGTAGAAGCTGTTCATACGTTCGCTGAGCCTAAAATCCATTGAACAAAAGCACCATTGAGCCCAAGGCCACAACTACAACACCAGCGCCCAGCGCATCTGTTTTCCAATTTGTCGGCTGATAGGTAGGCCGAAGCCAAAACCTCAGTAGCTTGGTGGCCAAAGGCATGACGCCCCAGGTCAGAACAGAAGAGGTAATAATGTTGTTGATGATCATAGAATTTGGCAGCGTCCAAGACTGCATCAGGCCCAGTGCCGAAAACAGCAGCGACTGAATAATTACCGTGGGATACAGCGCTAAAATGACGGCTGCGTTTTGTTTCCAGGCCGGTGGCCCCAATCCTGATTGTTCGGTGCCTGTTCTGCGAGAAAACCAGCCTTCGAGCCCGGTAGAAAAAGAGATGAACTGATAGGAGGCGAACGTTTTGCGCCCGGTTCTAATCAGCGCTTCGCGATCGCGCGAATTAACCCACTGGTTCAACATTTCGGGCGAATCAAAGTGAACAAGCGAATACCACTTCATCGGCTGACTGGGCTGCCGCCCCTTCACCGGCGCACACAGATCGGTGCGAATATGCCCTTTAAAGTTCTTAGCCGCTCGGGTCACCTTAGCGTGCCACCAGCGAAAAGCCAGCCCCTCCCCAGCCGGGACGGTATGTTCTATCACCAGACTGGCACCTACTAGCGCACCCACATCAGGATCAGCCATTAGTTCTTTCTAACGTGTCATGTTAAGTAGCAGTGTATCGGGGTGATCCAGGTCAGACAGTCGTCTTGGTTACAGCTAAACCCTCAACAGCCAGTTGTATACCGTATACAACGATAGAATAATAGTACCTTCTAGCAAATTCAGTTAACCTTTTAGTCAGCTTTCAGTAACGTCTGTGAACCCAACAACATTATCTTCCCGTTCGCCCATCCAGCGCCGCAAATCTCTTTACGAGCAGGTTTATAGTGCTTTGCGAGCCGGAATCTTGACCGGTACATTTGTGCCAGGCAGCCGTCTGGTCGAAACTCAGCTGACTGAGTGGCTCAACGTCAGTCGGACGCCGCTGCGAGAGGCCTTGCGCCAGCTGCAAAAAGAAGGCCTGGTGATTGCCGACACCAGCGGACTGCAGGTAGCAACTATTTCAGCCACTGATGCGATAGAGCTGTACGATTGCCGCCTGGTGCTAGAGAAGCTAGCGGTGGCCGGAGCCTGCGAACATGCTAGTCAGCCGCAGCTCAAGGCGCTAGAGCAATGTGTGCTCCAGGCTGAAGCGCGAGATCCGCAAGATGTTGACGTGCAGACCCTGCTAGGATTGCTGGATTTGGACTACCGATTTCATCATTTGATTGCTGAAAGCTCGGGTAACCGACGGCTGGTTTCACTGCTCGATCAGCTGTTTGACGCGATGGCGCTGCTTCGCATCCAGACGCTCCAGAAAAATCCACTGGTGCTGGAAATTCGACTGGAGCATCGTCAGGTTTACGAGGCGATCGCTAGCCGAGATGCCGCTACGGCAACCGCTGCAATACAGCTTCATTTGTTAGCGAGCAAGGCACGAGTGGTCAAAGAAATTCAGAACCATCAGTCATAGCTGCAGCCCTAGCCATAAGAGATAGGTTGCTGATTTTTCTTAGGGTTACGCCGGCAAGGTCTGATTTAAGGGTTAAAATTGTATCTGGATATACAGTTTTAATTTCCCGTTAGATCATGCAGAATCAATTTCATCCCCACCCATCTGACAGTCAAAAGCAGCCTCCACTTCAACCAAGATTAGCGCAGGCGCTCATAGCGATCATAGACTTTATGGTGCATCGTCCTCAGACATCTGTTCAGTCGACCCTGATCTCACCCGAAGAGCGCTACAGCAACAAAGCCAGCCTTTATCCCTACCTGCCAATCGAAGAAGAACGGCGCGACTGGCTTGAGCGACTCTACGCAAGCTGAGCGAAAATGCTGTCTTAATCAGCCTAAAATGCCCTTCAGATCTCTAGATCTGGAGGGCATTTTAGCAGGAGCCGCCTGACGAAAAACGGCAGCAGTCTCTCCAAGCATCAAACTGTAGCATTTAGCACAGTTCCCCATTTTTTGCCTGTATACAGTATGCATAGCGAAAGTATGCCGTCAGGGAGAAGCCTGCTTTTCAGTGTGTGATGTGTTTGACAACCTGCGTGGGAGACCCCCGGTAGAGTCGTAAAAAATCCGCTCAGCGTTAAGCCCTCATCCTGCTAGCAAAACTCCAAACTCTGTGTGGCATAGAAAAAGAAAAACTGTTCTCCGGGGAATGTTATGAATCAGCCTGATCCTGATATGGATTTTCAGCAAAAGCCGCCTGGGTCATCGCCACCGCCCTACTCGGGATGGCAGGCATCGGTTGCCAAATATTTTAACTTTGAGCATCACCGAACCGACTTTCGCACCGAAATTTTGGCCGGGTTAACCACCTTCATGACCATGGCCTACATTTTGGTGGTGCATCCGCTGATTATGTCGGATGCGGTGTTTTTGCAAGAGCCAGGTGATCTGTTCCGAGAGCTGGTGATGGTGACCGGTATTACCGCCGCCATCGGCACTCTGGTCATGGGGCTTTACGCTAAGTATCCATTTGTGCAAGCACCCGGAATGGGGACGAATGCTTTCTTTGCCTATTCTGTTGTCTTGGGGCTAGGAATTGACTGGCGAGTAGCGCTGGCCGCTGTGCTGATTGAGGGCATTATCTTCATTGCTCTTACCGTTACCGATATTCGCCGTCACCTGATTGCGGCTGTTCCTAACTGCATCAAAGCCTCGACGACTGTCGGCATTGGTATGTTTCTTGCCTACATTGGCTTGAGCGGAGACACAGCATTGGGCGGGGCGGGGCTGATTGTCGCGAATGAGGTGACTAAGACGGCTTTTGGTAGCTTTAGAGAGCCCGCTACCCTGCTGGCTACCTTTGGCATCTTTATCTCGGTTTTCTTCATCGTCAGAAGAATCAAAGGGGCGCTGCTTTGGGGCATAGGCGGTACCGCTATTTTGGGCTGGATGTTCGGAGTGGCCCAGGCTCCGACTGGTATCATCGCCGCCCCCGCATTTCCGTCCAATCTCTTTGGTCAGGCATTTGTGGGGCTCGGTGGCATTAACGGCAGTAATATTATTGACTTTCTCGCGGTGCTGCTGGTCTTCTTATTTGTAGATATGTTTGACACCATTGGCACACTGATGGGCGTTGGCACGCAAGCGGGCTACATTGACGATAGAGGAGAGTTACCTCGGGCTAATCAGGCACTGTCTGCAGATGCGATCGCCACTACAGCCGGCGCAATCATGGGAACCTCCACGGTTACCACCTTCGCCGAATCCGCTGCTGGGGTTGCTGAAGGCGGGCGCACAGGGTTCACCGCCGTAGTTGCTGCCATCATGTTTATGATTGCACTCCTGTTTGTGCCTATTTTCGAGGCGGTTCCGGCCTTTGCGACTGCCCCTGCTTTGTTAATTGTGGGCGTACTGATGATGTCTAGCGTTCTCAGCATTCGCTGGGGCGACCTGACAGAGGCGATTCCTGCCTTTGTCACCATGTTCTTTATTCCGCTGGGCTTCTCTATTGCCGCTGGACTATCTGCGGGCCTCATCCTTTACCCGTTTACCAAGTTAGCTGCCGGACGCTCCCGCGAAATTCCGGTGATTACTTGGATTCTAGCCGCCGTTTTCGTTTTCAGGTTTGCGTTCGAGGCCCTACGCTTTGGTTGATCGCTTTCGCCCTATGCAGCCGCTGTTCGATCTGGTAACGGTGGTTGCGATCGCAGCCACTCAAGACTACAGCCAAAGCCAGCAAGGGCAGTCCCATACTGGGCAAGCGGAGTACGGTCAAGAACAGGAATCTGCTGACTACAGCTACACCGACAAACAAGCAGACCAGGCTAAAGCCCAGGAGAAACAAACCAGCCAGGCAGACGCCAATAAAAAACAGTACGCTCAGCAAGAGCAGTCCTATCAAAACAAACAGTAGCGCTACTTCGATGACCTCTCAATCGAGCCAATCCGGTCAGCCACCTCTCAAGACCATTCGCGGATCGTTCTTAGATTTTGTAGACGATCCCTTCTATGCGCCCGAAGCAGACAGTGCCCGCTACATAGCAGACGGGCTGCTAGTGCTCGATGGCGGCAAAATCAAGGCATTTGGCGCTTACGCCGATCTGCAAAGTGAATATGGGGATCTGCCCACTACGGTCTATGCTGAACGGCTGATCATGCCGGGATTTATCGATACCCATATTCACTATCCTCAGACCGAGATGATTGCGGCCTACGGCGAACAACTGCTGGAATGGTTGGATCAATATGTTTTTCCGACTGAGGAGAAGTTTCAAGATGAAGCCTACGCTCAAAAAGTTGCTGAGATCTTTCTAGATCAGCTGTTGAGCAATGGCACTACGACAGCGCTGGTATTTGCCGCTGTCTTTCCGCAGTCCGTAGAGGCATTTTTTGAAGCGGCAGAGCGTCGTCAGCTCTGCATGATTGCGGGCAAAGTAATGATGGATCGCAATGCCCCAGACTACCTTTGTGACACCGCTGAATCTTCCTATCAGGAGACTAAAGCTTTAATTCAAAAGTGGCATAAAAAAGGACGCCTGCGCTACGCGGTTACGCCCCGGTTTGCCATCACTTCTAGTAATGAACAGCTGCGCAAAGCAGGAGAGTTGCTGAAGGAATTTCCAGATGTGTATATGCACACGCATATCTCAGAGAATGTCAATGAAGTGGCCTGGGTGAAGGAGCTTTTCCCCGATTGCGAGGGCTACCTGGATGCGTATGATCAGGCGGGACTGGTGGGGGAGCGATCTGTTTTTGCACATGGCGTGCATCTGACCGATGCCGAATTCCAGCGGCTTTCGGAAATGAAAAGCGCGATCGCCTTTTGCCCCACTTCAAATCTGTTCCTCGGCAGTGGCCTTTTCAGCCTTGATCAGGCAAAATCAGCAGCGCACCCGGTCAAAGTGGGCCTGGGTACAGATGTGGGAGCCGGCACCAGCTTTTCACTTTTGCAAACTGCCAATGAAGCCTACAAAGTAGCGCAGCTACGTCAGCAAAAGCTGTCGTCTTTTCAGGCTTTATTTTTAGCCACGCTAGGCGGTGCCAGAGCGCTGTGCTTGGAAGACACCCTGGGAAATTTTGAAGTCGGCAAAGAAGCAGACTTTATCGTGCTTGACCTGCGAGCGACCCCGCTGATGGCCTTTCGCAATCCTGCTGCTGTTGCTAGCTCCCTCAGCGACCTCGCAGACCGCACCTTTTCGCTCGTGATGATGGGAGACGACCGCGCTATTCAGTCCACCTACATTCTGGGAGAAATCGTCTACCAGAAGGGTAAAGCTTCTCCCCCCTATACCGCTACCGCTTAAATTAAAGCGCTCCCAAGGCCAGCGCTCAGGAGGGTCTCGTTTGACGCTGCTAGCTAAATTTCAATGCGGTTAAGCTGTAGACGACGATTGCATTTACTTCGCTTTGGCCAGTAAATTTACTCTCTATATTTTGGCTCAAGATCTCAATGCGGCCCCGCCATCGGGAGTCCCGACTGTCTGTCAGCATCAGGGATGGCTGGCTATATTGCTTAGGAGTTACGCATTGACAGCAAAACGAAACTATGGTCAAGCGAAAGTAGCTTCTGTTACGTTTTCTAGAATAAACTGTCGAATGACGGGGACAAAG
>NZ_NRTA01000003.1 GCF_002286735.1 Leptolyngbya sp. BC1307 | reverse complement strand
CTTTTCATTCTTCTGTTACAACAGATTTCTCGCCCTTTGACCACTCATCGTTACTTTCCTCAATAATGCTACTTACCAGCGGTTATTGAGCTATTGCCACGAATCTAGCTTTCTTAATCACTAAGTATCTGCTAGATTAACTTTTTTAGCCTATTTCACCTTATGGGCGTACTTAATACTGCAAGCCTACAACCTATTTTACTGACTACCATTAGCAAAGTTTAGCGATCTCGCGGGAAGTCAATGATAGGAAGAGCGAGGGGAATGCACTACTCAGGCTAGGAGCAGCTCAGTGAAAGCTGGCACGATATCCAGAGTCTTTGACCAATAATAGAGTAGCGCTTCAGATGTTTTAAAAGATCGGCGCACGGCAAGAACTCGATAGGTCGTAGCATAGAGATGGCAAAATCACAGACCTTACGTCCCGGCTCATGACTCCTGCTTCTCAAACGATTCCTGTCGACAAAATTCGCTATAACGACCAGGGGCTGGTGCCAGCGATCGCCCAAGACTACCTAGACGGCACCGTCCTCATGCTGGCCTGGATGAACGCCGACGCTCTGCAAAAAACGCGGGAGACCGGCGAGGTCTGGTAC
The DNA here is from genome assembly GCF_002286735.1 of Leptolyngbya sp. BC1307. Taxonomy (GTDB): domain Bacteria; phylum Cyanobacteriota; class Cyanobacteriia; order Phormidesmidales; family Phormidesmidaceae; genus Phormidesmis. The sequence continues at coordinate 207,207 of NZ_NRTA01000003.1, read as the reverse complement.
TGGAGCCGATCGCGTCAGGAACTCTGGCACAAAGGCGCGACCTCCGGCCATATTCAAAAAGTGCGTGGTCTGCGCTACGACTGCGATAGCGATGCCCTGCTAGTGACCGTTGAGCAAGTCGGCGATATAGCCTGCCATACCGGAGAGCGCAGCTGCTTTCATCAGGTGAATGGAGATCAAATTGCACCGCCGCCCGCCGATACGCTTTCTCAGGTATATGGGGTGATCTGCGATCGCAAAGCCAACCCCCAACCCGACTCCTACACCAACAAACTCTTCGCAGGCGGCGACAATAAAATTCTCCAAAAAATCGGCGAAGAAGCGGTAGAAGTCGTCATGGCCTGCAAAGACGACGAGCCCGATGAAATCGCCGGAGAAGTCGCCGACCTGCTCTATCACACGCTAGTCGCCCTGGCCCATCACGACGTTGACCTGAAAGCGGTCTATCGCAAACTGCAATCAAGACGTTAGAGGTGGCTCATAAACAGGTAAAAGATTACACGTTCGATTAGTACATGTAAACTACTATGAGTCAGCAGGCCAAAGAACAAGCCAGAGAACGGGCCAGAGAACGGGCCAAAGAACTGCGATCGCAGCTGCAAAAAGCCAGCTACGCCTACTACGTGCTCGACGCGCCCGACCTGCCCGACTCCGTATACGACCGGCTCTACCGCGAGCTGCAAGATCTAGAGACGCAGCATCCCGAGCTGCTCACGCCCGACAGCCCCACCCAGCGGATAGGAGCCCCCGTCGAGCAGTTCAATTCGGTGCGCCACAATATTCCGCTCTACAGCCTGGAAAATGCTTTTGATAGTGATGAATATTTAGGATGGCAAGCCCGCTGGCAGCGCTTAGAGCCAGACGTAGGAGAAGCGCCAGCAGTCGCCGAGCTGAAAATTGACGGCAATGCGCTAGCCCTCACTTACGAAGATGGCTTGCTGGTTCGTGGCGTCACCCGAGGCGACGGCATCGCAGGCGAAGATATTACACCCAATGTCCGTACCATTCGCACCATTCCGCTGCGGCTGCACATGGCCCCCGGCGAATCGCCGCCCCCAGTCGTCGAGATACGCGGCGAGGCGTTTTTGCCGCTCGATGTCTTTGCTGAAATTAATCAAGCCCGCGCGGCTGAAGGGACGGCGCTCTTTGCTAATCCGCGCAATGCGGCGGCGGGTACGCTGCGTCAGCTCGATGCCAGGGTAGTGGCTGAGCGTCGGCTCGATTTTTTTGCTTACACGCTGCTCATGCCTGAGGGCACGGGTGATGTGACGCCGCCTGTCGATCAGTGGGGCGCGTTGGAATGCTTGCAGTCTTTGGGCTTTCGGGTGAATCCGCATCGGCAGCTCTGCGCCTCAGCCGCCGCCGTGTCGGACTACTATCAGCAGTGGGATGAAAAGCGCCACGATTTGGCCTATCTCACCGATGGAGTGGTCGTTAAGCTCAACAGCTTTGAACTGCAAGATCGGTTGGGCTTTACTAATAAGTTTCCGCGCTGGGCGATCGCTCTCAAATACCCCGCCGAAGAACTGCCCACTATTTTAGAAAACGTCACGGTACAGGTCGGTCGTACCGGTGCCATTACCCCCGTCGCTGAACTGCGTCCGGTACAGCTTGCAGGCACCACGGTCACTCGGGCCACCCTCCACAACGCCGACCGACTGGCCGAACTGGACCTGCATTTGGGCGATACGGTGATTGTGCGTAAGGCTGGCGAAATCATTCCCGAAGTGGTGCGAGTGCTGAGCGAACTCAGGCCAGACAACGCCCAGCTCTATCGTCTCCCCTCTACCTGTCCGGTCTGCGGTCAGCCGGTGGTCAAACCCGAGGGAGAGGCCGTCACTCGCTGCGTTAACGGGTCTTGTCCGGCCATTTTGCAGGGGTCGCTGCGTCACTGGGCCAGTCGCGATGCGATGGATATTAGCGGGCTGGGCGATCGCTGGGTGCAGCAGTGGATTGAGCAGGGCATGGTGAAATCGGTTGCCGATCTGTATGCGCTAACGGTTGACGATTTGCTGCCTTTAGAGCGCATGGGTCAGCAGCTAGCGACTAAGTTGATTGGGGCGATCGCCGATTCCAAGCAGCGACCCTGGCCCAAGGTGCTCTACGGCTTGGGCATTCGACTGGTAGGCAGTACCAACGCCCAGCTTTTGGCCGATAACTTTCCCTCAGCAGCGGCGCTTTCTCAGGCAGAAGAAGAGGCGATCGCTCAAATCTACGGCATCGGCCCTGAAATTGCCCAGTCGGTGCGTCAGTGGTTTCAAGTACCCGCCAACCAAAGTCTAATAGAGCGACTCGAATCAGCCGGTCTTCAGCTCAAATCGACCCAACAGGCTGTCAGCAGTCAGTCTCAACCTTTGTCAGGTAAAAGTTTTGTCTTAACAGGCACCTTGCCAACCCTGAAGCGTTCTGAAGCCAAAAGCCGGATTGAGGCAGCAGGCGGTAGAGTAAGCGGTTCTGTCAGCAGTAAAACAAATTACGTCGTCATTGGAGAAAATGCCGGTTCTAAGCAAGCTAAAGCAGAAGAACTAGGCATCGCCCAGCTCACGGAGGCAGATCTTTTGGCCCTGTTGGCGTCGGCTTGAGGGCTGGCGTCTCAGGTGAACGGGGATCGGTTCCATTAATCCTTTGGGGTGCCTGTTAAGGCACGAACGTTGCCCTATGATGATGGCTGTGAAAACTCAGTGGCACAGATGACGGGTCAGTCTGAACGGATAAAACGCTGGCAGTGGGGAATTGGACTGGGGCTAGTGCAGTTGATAATCGCCCTTTCTCCGCCATTGACTCGGCTCAGTCATGCCGCTGAGCGCATTACCTTTTCAATCGGTGCGACCATTGAGCGCTCCATTTCAGTTGACTCATTAGAAATCTATATTAAAGAGGGTCGCGTTACTGAGGAGCTAGCCCCCTATCTTTCTTTTATAGAAGGAATGGAGGGCATGGATCCTGATGTGCTAGAGCAGGTGCGCAGCCTGCTTTCTCAGAGGGCTGACCTGGATGTGACCACAGTGGCTCAGTTTGCCTATACGCCTCAGGGTGAATATTTGCTGGAGCAGGCCGGAGAGGTTTTCCGCACAGGGGCCAGACTGCCAGGTGGTAAAGGGCTCCGGGGCGCGGCGATCGTAGCGGCGGCGGATCAGGCGGAAGGGCTGACGTTTATTAACGTCATTCGGCACTTCCCGACGCCAGTACTGCGCATCGATCTGCGTCGGGGATTGGCGATCGCCGCTCAGGCCAGCGCTGCGGTCAACCAGTCAAACCAAGCCCTGAACTTAGTCGAGCAGATCTCTTTGCAAGGCGCAACAGTGCCCTTTCCCCCCGGGACATCTGCCGCTGAACTCAACCAGCTAGTATCTCGGCCTGGCCCCTTTCAGGTCAGGCGGCTGTCAAGACGGGTAAAAGCCAGTGTCGAACCGGTCGATATTTACCTGCCTGAGTCGCCAGCTTTCTCTGCCAAATCGCAACCGTTGCCGGATGGTACCAAACAAGGGGGGGCGCGCCGCCCAGCCGTCGTGATTTCTCATGGATTGGGGAGCGATCGCTCTACCTACGCTTACCTGGCTCAGTTTTTAGCCGCTCACGGATTTGCGGTGATCAATGTAGAGCATCCGGGCAGCAGCGCCAACCAGCTAAACGCGCTGATCTCAGGGCGTACCAATCAGGTTGTGCCAGATGAGGAATTTATCAATCGGCCTCTGCTGATTTCTCAAGTGCTAGATAGCCTAGCTAATCAGGCACCTTTTGATAAAAATTTGGACACTATAGACTTCAATAATGTGGGCGTGATTGGCCAGTCGTTTGGCGGCTACACCGCCTTTGCCGTCGCGGGCGCTCCCCTTAACCTGGCGTTGTTAAGAAGTACCTGCCCGCCAGAATTTAGCATTGATATTTCGCTGCTGCTGCAGTGCCAGGCCACCGAGATCGCCTCGCCCAACCAGGCAAACCTAAACTTTAAAGATCCGCGCATTAAGGCGGTAGTCGCCATCAACCCAATTACCAGCGCAGTTTTTGGCCCAGAGAGTCTGGGGCAGGTCGATGTTCCGGTGTTGATGATTGCGGGTAGTGCGGACACGGTTGCCCCGGCGCTGCCTGAGCAAATTCTTCCTTTTACCTGGCTGACTAAGCGCGATCGCTATTTGCTCGTTATGGAGGGTGCGACTCACTTCTCTACTATCGGCATTACGGGCAATGAAACCTTTGATCTGCCTTCTGCAATTGTTGGCCCAGCTCCGGCGATCGCGCAGCGCTACACCCAGGCCATGAGCCTGGCCTTCTTAGGCGTATATCTCAAGGGCGAAAGCCGCTACCAGCCGATTCTCAGTAGCGCCTTCACGACCCGCTTTAGCCGCCCAGAAATGCCGCTCAGCCTGATTTCTAACCTCACACTTAATCAGCTAGAAACCGCGCTCCAGGCGACAGCCGGCACCGACCAGCAGCTCAACTCGTCAATCCAGCAAGCTCTCGATGCTGCGATAGAAGCAGAAACCGCAGAGACAGAAGCCGCTCGCCGCTCGCCACCTACCCACGATTCTGTGGCAGATGATCGCCCGACAACGAACCCATGACCAGTGGATTTATCAATCTAAACAAGCCCCTTAGTTGGACTTCTCACGACTGCGTGGCGCGCCTACGCGGCCTATTGAACACCAGAAAAGTCGGTCATGGCGGCACTCTCGATCCGCTAGCAACGGGTGTGCTACCGGTAGCAGTCGGTAAAGCTACCCGGCTGCTGCAATATCTCCCCACTGGCAAGACCTATCAGGCGGTGGTTCGCTTTGGAGTGACGACAACCACTGACGACTTAGAAGGCGATGTCCTCACTCAGCAGTCTGCTGCTCACCTCCAGCTATCGGCAGTCGCCGCCGTCTTACCACAGTTTGTCGGCACTCAGAGGCAGACACCGCCGATGTATAGCGCCATCCAGGTTCAAGGCAAGCGGCTGTACGACCTAGCCCGTCAGGGTAAATCGGCAGACGTGCCTGTCCGGCAGATCACGATTTATCAGTTGACCAGTCAGGCATGGCGCACCGGTGAGCAGCCAGAGCTGACAGTGAGGGTCAACTGCGGGCCAGGCACTTACATTCGCTCGCTGGCCCGCGACCTGGGAGAAGCGATGGGCACGGGTGCTACCTTAGCCGGGCTGGTGCGCACTCACAGCAATGGCTTTGACCTGGCAGAGAGTATGACCCTGCCTGAATTAGAGACGGCGATCGCTCAAGCAACCTTTATGCCCCTACCTGCAGAGAAAGCGGTCAGGCATCTAGCAGCGATCGCCCTACCGCCAGAGCTGGCTCGTCGCTGGCGCATGGGCCAAAAGCTAGCCCTCAGTCAGATCAGTGATAGCGGTGTCAAGCTAGATCAGCTACCCAAGTCGCCCGGCTCACCGTTTCAGGTGATTGATGCTGCCACGACAGACTTTCTAGGAATGGGTGAAATTCGCTTAGTGCCGCCTTTAGATTCCTACTCAGAGGCTGCGCCAACGTCTGCACAGTCAGCCTCTGAGTCAGTGAGCCTCAGCCCGATTTTAGTGGCGAAGATGGTGTTTTTACCGATTAGTTGACTGGCAGATCGGGCGTGCTGGGACAACGAACCTCTCAACTTCAGCGGGGCAGCGGTAAAGAGTGCGATATGATAAAAAAATCTCTTAATCGCGTTTGGGCATAAAAATGGTAACGCTTAAAATTGTCGTCTATCTTACGGTTGCTTTCTTTGTCGGTCTCTTTATCTTTGGTTTCTTGAGTGGAGACCCGGCTCGCAACCCCAGCGGCAGAGATTTCGACTAAGCATCACTTCAGGTAAGCATCACTCGGCTCTGTGGTTGCGCTACTTGCTGGGAGTACTTTAGCTCCAGTGCTTTAAAGGTATGCCAGATTTATCAGGCCAGCCCGCTCTGTCGGGCTGTCTTTTTGTGTGTTGATGGATTCGATTCGTACATTGATTGGTCTAGTGGGGGGTCAGTAGCAGCGCGTGGTCTACTTTGACTTGCCCCCTCAGCCGCCTGCTGTCGAAGTGGTTGAGCCGGTGCCGGTGGCCTCAATTCATCCGTTGCTAGCGCCGCTGTTGAGAAACTCAGCCGCTGACCAGCGGCTGAGTCAGGCTGAAACAGAGCTGCCGACGTTACCCCCAGCAGCTCCCCCCGGCGATCGCCCTACCGAACCAGCCAGCGAGCCTGGCTCAGCGCCGCCCATTGCAGAACCGGAGCCAATCGAGGGGCCGGTACGCATAGAAATAGAAGCAGAAGACGAGCTAACGCCCGAAGAGTTAGCCAATCAGCTACAGCTGACGGCAGACTACCAGGAGTACGACCCGATCGCGCAAACGATCACTGCCCGAGGCAACGTCGTCTTAAGGCTAAACGACGCCATTATCGAATCCGATCAGCTCTGGGTAAATTTGGTCAATCGCTATGCGCTCGCTGAAGGCGATGTGCTGCTGACGAGAGGATCTCAGATCATCAGAGGCAGCCGGGCAGAATATAGCTTTATTCAGCAGTCTGGCGCGGTCAGTGATGCAGCCGGAACGCTCTATTTACCAGATGTCGGTACGGATCTGGCCTCTCCTTTAGAAGGGCGATCGCCTGCTACCCGCCGTGCCTATGACCCGATCAACCGCAATCCTGGCCTGCAGGTTGGCAGCGATGGCAGCGTTCAAATCAGTACCACGCCCGGTGCGAGACCGACCGGTGCAAACGAAGGCGCAATTCAGCAACTGCGCTTTGAAACCGATCAGCTAGCTTTTGATGTAGAAGGCTACCGGGCAGAAGGCGTCAGGATTACGAACGATCCGTTTTCGCCCCCCGAGCTAGAGCTACGCGCCGACAGCCTGCTATTGCGCAACATCTCGGCTACGCAAGATGAGCTATTGCTCAAGCGCCCGCGCCTGGTTTTTGACCAGGGGTTTTCTTTGCCTTTGCTACGGTCACGTCTGCTGCTCAGTCGAGGTACGGTCAACCCTGAAGACCTTAGCCCGGTGCCAGCGCAGGCAGGGATAGACGGAAGCGATCGCGGCGGTTTCTTCTTAGGGCGCAAAATTCCGCTGGTTAGAAACGAGCGAGTACGGCTGTCGGTAACGCCGCAGTTCTTCATTGCTCAAGCCCTTAGCAGTGAGAGCAGTTCGCCTATAGACCCTGATAACTTTGGGGTGTCGGCAGATCTCAGCGCTCAGCTCTCACCTCGGACAACCCTTCGAGGCAGCGCCGACCTTACCAGCCTTGACTTCTTAAATATCACCGAAAAGCTCCGAACCAATATTCGCGCTGAGCAGCTCATTGGCGATCATCGTCTGGCCCTGCAGTACAGCTACCGAGAGCGGCTGTTTAATGGGTCTCTAGGGTTTCAAGATGTGCAGTATAGCTTAGGCACAGTCCTACTTTCTCCCGAGGTAATCTTGGGTGACAATGGCCCCCGGCTGACCTATCAGGCCAGCGCTCAATTGATTAATGCTGAGAGCGATCGCACCGACCTGCTACTCGCTAGCGGGTCTGACACAGGCCGCGTTACCCTGGGTCGCTATCAGGCCAGCGCCGCTCTCAGCCAAGGCTTTAACCTGTGGCGCGGTGAACCTAAGCCCGCTACCCAGACCGAAGGTTTACGCTTTACCCCCCAGCCCTTGGTTCCCTACCTCAACTTAAACACGGGGCTCAGGACTACGGGCACCTACTACAGCAGCGGTGATTTTCAAGACAGTCTGATTGCTGAAGTGGGCATAGAGGGTCAGCTAGGTCACTTTGCCCGTAACTTTGGCGACTACACTCGCTTTAATGTGAGCTATGCGCAATCATTTATCGGTGGGGCCGATTCTCCCTTTTTATTCGACCGCGAGATTGATCGCAGAATTCTTTCTCTGGGTCTGACCCAGCAAATTTATGGGCCTTTCTTAGCGGGTTTTCAAACCGCCCTGAGCCTGAACAGAGGCCGCACCATTGACACTATCTACACGCTGGAATACAGCCGCCGCACTTATGGCATACTGCTGCGCTACGATACCACTCAAAACACGGGCGCTATTGGCTTTCGCCTGAGTAACTTTAGCTGGGTGGGCGATACTGACCCGTTTGATAGCCCGCGCATTCGACAGGTAGAGAGCGGCGTCATTGAATCTCCTTGAGATCTGAATAACTGCTGTGGCGATCGCTCCCAGCCTAGCCCAAAATCACCGTAACAAATAGTTGCAGATCGTACGGTTCGGTATTATCACCGACGGAAAAATTAAGGGTGAGGTGCTATGGATAAGTATTGACGTACTTTAACCCATTCCCTAGCGATCGCCTTGAGGGTAGGCGTCCAGCCAGCCATATCGGCCAGGTATATCGATAAATGGGTTGCAAATCATGACTCCAGCGACATTCTCTACGTCAGTAGAGGCGCAGCAAGCCGCCGCCTTACTCGAAGGCTACTGTTTTGAATTAGGTCACCACGATGCGCGGCAGTGGGTCTCACTGTGGCTAGAGTTCTATCGTCCTCATTGGATTCGCGACGCCGTCGTTGAGGCGCTTTACCAGGGACGCTATAAGTCCATATCAGTACGGCAAATTTTAGAGCTGTGGTATCGCCGGGGCCAGCCCATTCGCCACGTCACTCACGACTTTGAAGCCGCCATCTGCCGGGAATTTGGTGGGGTAAAGCTAGTCCCAATGGATCTGGATACCCTCACTCCCTTGCAGCGCCATCAGCCGAGCCTCACCAAAAATAAGTCATCGACGGCGGTTTCTTTTGATCTCTCGGCGGCATCATCTGACAGCAGTCTATCAGCCTTACCCACTCCCCCAGATCCCGCTGCAAAAGTAGAGTCCGTATCAGAGTCTCTACCCGATCCCAACGAACAGCAGTTTAGCAGCGTGCTCTATGGGTCTACCCCAGGCATTCAGCCCTTTAAGCCTGCCCTGCCGTTTTCGGCGCAGACCCTCCGGCTGGCCAAGCGAAAAGCGCTGGTATAGTTTTGCTGGCAGCCACTCTGAAGACGTTAATCCTTGCTGTAGCTGAGCTCTGAGCCGCTATGACGGTTGGGGCGGCTTTACCCCCAGGCGAATCTCTGAGCAAAATGAGGCAATGCGCATACCGTTTGCCAGTTCGGTCATACCGGTACGCATTCGCAGATTGTCGTTGATGAACCACAGCCGCTCTTCGGAGCGAGCCTCGCTGCTGTCGCTGATGATGGTCAGAACTTCATCTTCCAGCTTGTAGGTACTCTGACTTTCTGCGCCACTGCGTAAGACAGTGCCGCCTTGAGAGTCATCTGATGCGCTGTCTTTAAGGCCAGGCTGAGGCTTTAGCAGGACGAGTAGGGTGGTCGAGGTTTTGGGCTGGCTGTCCCCTTCAATCGTGCTGCTCTGGTGAACGCGCAGTCCGCACAGGGGGGCGGCTAGAGGCGTAGCTGAGTCTGTGACAGCCTCGGCGTGCGTCTGGTAAAGCTGTTGCACTTCGGCTGCGTCTGCTGCTAAAAAATCGACTTCTAGATCTGACTTACCGGCTTTGGACTGCTGGGTTGAGAGGGCGTGGGTGGTGCGCTGAGAAAACCATCGCCCGGCTAGTTTTTCAAAAAAGTTCACAATTTCCATATCGCTTCTGTTGGGCCGCTGCAAATCAGTCTGCAGTTCTTTACTTGCTTTAATTTTACGCCTAAGCCGGTACCCGATGGGGGCAGCAAAGCTGACCCAAATATCTGTCTATCCCTGCCTAAGCGCTTGTCTCCGGGTGCTGCGCAACTCAGCAAATGGTAAGCTAACCAAGGAAAATAATACAGAAATTAAGAGCTTTCTCTCATGACCGGATCTAACCAAGCCCCGCTTTTACTACGGGCAGCCCAGGGCCAATCTGTTGAGCGGCCACCGGTTTGGATGATGAGACAGGCCGGTCGCTACATGAAGGCCTACCGGGATCTCAGAGAGAAGTATCCTTCGTTTCGCGATCGCTCCGAAATCCCCGAAGTCGCCATCGAAGTTTCTTTGCAGCCCTGGAAAGCCTTTCAACCCGACGGTGTAATCCTATTCTCTGACATTGTCACGCCGCTGCCCGGCATGGGCGTCGCGATGGATGTCGCCGAAGGCAAAGGCCCCATCATCGACTCGCCTATTCGCTCTCAGGAGCAAATCGATGCGCTGACAACGCTAAACCCCGATGAGTCGATGCCTTACATCCGCAAAATTTTAGGGGCGCTGCGCGAAGAAGTGGGTAATCAATCTACCGTACTGGGCTTCGTCGGTGCGCCCTGGACATTAGCCGCCTACATAGTCGAAGGCAAAGGCTCTAAGACTTATTCTGTGATTAAGAACATGGCCTTCACGCAGCCCAAAATGCTGCACAGCCTGCTGAGTAAAATCGCTGACAATATCGCTATTTATGTGCGCCACCAAATTGACTGCGGCGCGCAGGTGGTGCAGCTATTCGACTCTTGGGCCGGTCAGCTCAGCCCCCAAGACTACAAGACGTTTGCTCTGCCCTACCAGCAGCAAATTGTCCGCCAGGTAAGGCAGACTCATCCCGATACGCCGTTGATTTTGCTGGTGAGCGGCAGCGCGGGCGTGCTAGAGCTGATGGGCGAGTCGGGCGTGGATATTATCAGCGTAGACTGGTCGGTCGATATGGCCGATGCGCGTCGCCGACTAGGGCCGAACATGATGGTGCAGGGCAATGTCGATCCGGGTGTGCTGTTTGGCTCTAAGGAAGTGATTCGCGATCGCATCATCGACACCGTTCGCAAAGCGGGCAGCAAAGGCCACATCCTCAATCTGGGCCACGGCATTTTGCCCGGTACGCCAGAAGAAAATGGCGCTTACTTCTTTGAAGCTGGCAAGCAGGTGAACGAATTTTTAGCTGCCACAGTGTAGGACAGTGTCACTAAGAAGGGCAGAGATTTAGAGCGGTCATGTCAGTCATACAGTTGGCCCAGGGTGTGCCCATGCTCTGGGCTTTTCCATGTCAAAATGACCTAGCTTTCGTTAGGAGATCAACATGCGTATCTTCATTACCGGTGCCAGCGGCTGCATTGGCCATTATCTGGTCGAAACGCTAATCGAAAATACCGACCACGAGCTGTTTTTGATGATGCGCAACCCGGCCAAGCTACAGGTGCCCACTGACCAAAGGGCGGGGGTGCATGTGCTCACAGCCGATCTGCGCGAAGTTGGCCAGTTTGCCGATCTGCTCAAAACCATGGACACGGCTATCTTAGTGGCGACTTCCTGGGGCGATCCGCAAGAGAGCTATGAAATCAATGTGGAGAAAACGCTGGAGACAATGTCACTGCTCGACCCTGAGCGCTGTCAGCAGGTGATTTATTTCTCGACGGCCAGCATTTTAGACAGAGACAATACGCCGCTTAAAGAAGCTGGAGAGATTGGTACTGACTATGTGCGCACCAAATACATTTGCCACGAAAAGATGAAGGGATTGGCGATCGCTCCCAAAGTTACCACCGTATTCCCCACCCTGGTCTTTGGCGGCAGCGACACCAAACCCTACTCCCATATCTCTGGCGGCCTGAGCGAAGTTGCCAAATACATCGGCATTATTCGCTTTCTTTCCGCTGACGGCAGCCTGCACTTCATCCACGCCAAAGACATTGCCGAAGTGGTGCGTCATTTGGTAGATCATCCGCCTGGCCCCAAAGACGCCAGAGAAATCGTGATTGGCAACCCTGCCAAAACTGCCGACGAAGTGGTCGAAGAAATCACCGCCTATCTAGGCAAACGCCTATATTTTCGCGTTCCCCTCTCCGCCGGTTTAGCCAACGTAGTGATCAAAATCTTCAACATTCGCATGGCCGAGTGGGATCGGTTTTGTATGGACTACCGCCACTTTACTTACGAAAACCCGGTAACCCCTTCCAAGTTTGGGCTATCTGATAGCTACCCGACTGTGCAAGACGTGTTTCGTTCAGCTGGGGTAGTACCGCCTGAAGTTTAATGGCTCGCATGGCTCGCATGGCTCGGATGGTTCGCATGTGAGGGGCTGCTATAGTACATTTGTCTAATAGCTTCGCGGCGCGGCCCTATGGCAATCATCTCCTCCAAACCCTCTGCTGCTGACGACGGCACTCCCAAAGCGGCTCAGTCACGGCGCAGCGCCTCTTCAGAATCTCGACCGTCTCAACCGGATGCCGAACGTGCCCCGGCCAAAACAGATCTGCTGAAAGGTGAGGCCAAACCCCCCGAGCTATCGCGCAACGAAGAAGGGCTCAGACCCGTCGCCATTAATGATTACATTGGTCAAAAAGCTTTAAAGGAAGTTCTCAGCATCGCCATTCAGGCAGCTAAGTCGCGTCAGGAGCCGCTAGATCACCTGCTGCTCTACGGCCCGCCAGGGCTGGGAAAAACCACCATGGCGCTGATTTTGGCTCAGGAGATGGAAGTAGACTGCAAAATCACGACGGCCCCTGCTCTAGAGCGGCCTCGCGACATTGCCGGACTCTTGGTGAATCTTAAAGCGGGTGACGTATTATTTATCGATGAGATTCACCGGCTCTCGCGAGTGACTGAAGAAATTTTGTACCCGGCAATGGAAGATGCGCGGCTAGATATCACGATTGGCAAAGGGCAGAGCGCTCGCACTCGTAGCATTCCCCTGCAGCCGTTTACGCTGGTAGGGGCAACGACTCGGGTGGGGGCACTATCTTCGCCTTTGCGCGATCGCTTCGGCCTGGTACAGCGTCTGCGCTTCTATGAAATTGACGAGCTGACCCAGATAGTCCTGCGCACTGCTGACGTGCTCAAAACAGACGTAGTCTTTACCGGCGCTGAAGAAATTGCACGGCGGGCCAGAGGTACGCCTCGAATTGCCAACCGGCTGCTAAAACGGGTACGCGACTACGTTCAGGTGAAGAAACTGGGGGCAATTGATCAGGCGATCGCTGCCGAAGCCTTAGAACTATTTAATGTAGACCCTTGCGGACTCGACTGGACAGACCGCAGGTTGCTGACGCTGATGATCGAAAATTTCAACGGTGGGCCGGTCGGTCTAGATACCATGGCCGCCTCTACCGGCGAAGATTCGCAGACCATTGAAGAAGTCTATGAGCCCTATCTGCTGCAAATTGGCTACTTACAGCGCACGCCTAGAGGTCGCGTTGTCACCCCTGCTGCCTGCCGTCATCTGGGCTATGCGGTGCCTCACAATCGTTTTTTTATGCCCGATGCGCCGCTGTTTAATCTGATGAGTCCGTCAGATTCGTCAGAGAGCCCGGCTGCTGCCGAGTAAGGATCTTGCCTGACAGGTTTGCCTTTGACCGACGAAAGCGTCATGCTGACTCTAGAGAGCGTCATAGAGGCAAAAAAATGCGTGGCATAGTGAGGTGGGCGATCGCAGCCTTTTTAGGGATTCTTCTTGGCCTGGGATATCCTTTGACTGGACCACTAAGCCCCAGTTTCGCCGGACCTAGTCTAGCTGGGGAGCTTACTCACGACTATTCGGAGCTGAGCAGCCAAGCCATAGAGACGATCAGGAATCTGCGCAAGGCGGCTTTTGAAGCGACTCGAAGCGGCCAATTTGCTCAAGCCGAAAGCCAGTGGTCAGCGCTAGTTGAGCAGCTCCCTGAAGAAGCAGCCGTCTGGAGCAATCGGGGCAACGTGCGCGTGCGCCAAAACGACTTAGATGGGGCGATGGCTGACTACACGCAGGCAATTGCCCTCGCGCCCGACCAACCTGATCCCTATCTCAACCGAGGGGCATTGTGGGAAGCGATGGGCCAGTGGGACAAAGCGATCGCTGACTACAACCGGCTGCTGCGCCTTGATCCCGATGACCCGGCAGCTTATAACAACCGGGGCAATGCTGAAGCGGGGGCGGGTGAATGGGAGCTGGCGATCGCTGACTATCAAGCAGCGATTACCCTTCAGCCCAGCTTTTCATTAGCCTATGGCAACTACGCGCTAGCGCTCTACCAAACTGGCGAAACTCAGTCCGCCCTGCAGCTGATGAAGAGCCTGGTCCGCAAGTATCCAAATTTCGCGGATATGCGTGCCGCCCTGACCGCCGCTCTCTGGGAGCAGGGTCAGCGCGGCGAAGCCGAAAGCAACTGGGTCGCCGTTGTCGGTCTAGACGGTCGATATAAAGATCTCAACTGGGTTAAAAATATCAGGCGCTGGCCTCCCAAAATGGTGACCGCACTCGACCACTTTTTGACGCTGTAGAGATGCTATAGAAACGCTATAGTCAGCACTCCCAAATTTTCCATGCTGCTGAACTTCTATGTCCTGTATTTTACGTCCTGCAACAGAGTTCATCCTGAAGAGAAAAGTCTAAACTTATACCTCTATATTTTCTCTGCTTTTGATATAGTGCTCTTTTAAAAAGTATTAGGAGATGCACGGATCTATCCGAATACGGAGCGAGCTAGGATAGCTAGACTTCTGAGTATCTACGCTATGCGACAGTACTTTAGTCGATTCAATCCCAGCAAATCAATTAATCCGGCCTCTACTGAGACCATCTGGTTTAAAGGTTGAGGAGCGAGCCTCAGCTATAGACACTGCGTAATTCGCCCGACTCTCACCTCTCACTCGCCGCCTAGAAATGATCTTGCGACTTATGCTTTGGCTGGCAGCCATAGGGCCAATAATCCTACGGCTGACACTCATTTGAACTACACTAATCAGCCTGAAGACGGCTTAACCGATCCGTCCGTACAGATTCAGCAGCTACAGCAGCAGCTCCGCCAGCAGCGACGCCTGCGTCGGGTAGAGCAAAAGCTACGTAGCTCGCTCAATCTGGCGACTGTTTTTGGGATCACAGTCATAGAAACGGCAGCCTTGCTCAAAGCTGAGCAGGTAAGTTTATTACGCTTTCACGCGCAGACTCAAAGCTGGCAGTCAGTCGCTCAGTATTGTCAAAACCAGGCGCTGGCCTGGCAGCGGACATTTGCTATTGCTCAGGCCGAGTTCCCTCAAATAGGCGAGCAGCTACAGCAGGGAAAATCACTGTGTCTCTTCACTCATGAAAAGGCGTGTCCAGACCTCGCTGCCGAAATAAAACGGTGGGTCAAGCGCTGTCCAGAACACCGTCTACTGATACCGATTCAATGTAAACGGCAAATCGACCACTCAATTAATGCGGAGCGAGGGACTATATGGGCCAAATCTGATGCTCATAGACTGTCGCAGTCAGTCGCGAGATCAGCCGATCATGATAAAACCTTTTCGGCTGGCCCGATCGCTGTCAAAGAGCCCAAAGATGAACATTGGGGTGTGATGGCGATCGCCTTTCCCACCTTAGCAACGCAGCAGCCCCTGACAATACCTATAGACCAGGCGATCGCCACTGCCCAAAGTATTGCCTCAGAGCTGGCAATGGCGATGGGGCAATGTCAGCAATATCAAGAGTTGCTGATCGCCAATCGAGAATTGCAGCAGCTAGCGCTCGAAGACGGTCTCACCCGCCTCGCCAATCGCCGCTGCTTTGATGAGCAGCTTGCCGATGAATGGCAGCGCCTGGCGCGAGAACAGCAGCCGCTATCGCTAATCCTGTGCGACCTTGACCATTTCAAGCGCTACAACGATACCTTCGGTCATCCCGCTGGCGATCGCTGTCTAATTCGAGTGGCAAGAGCCCTATTAAACGGGCCTCAGCGACCGGCTGATCTGGTGGCTCGCTACGGCGGTGAAGAGTTCGCCATTGTCTTGCCTAATACCGACAGCTATGGGGCCTGGCGCATTGCCCAGAAGATTCATCGCAATATTCGTGCGCTGAAGATAGCTCATGCTCCTGACCATGAAGCAGCCTATCTCACTGTGACGATGGGCCTTTCTACGATGGTGCCTGATCACGAAAGCGGCGTCCAGGTATTAATCAAGGCAGCTGATATAGCGCTCTACCACGCTAAACAGCAGGGGCGCAATCGCACGTACGTCAGTGGGCGGTACAATACAGTCAATTCTGCGACGGCGGCTCAGAACACCTCCGATAGCGGGTTGCCGCTGGCGATCGTCCCACCCGCAGATACGGCTCCCTCGCCCTAGCAGCCTCCGAGTCCCTTGCGCAGATCACTTCGTAGACTCAGTTTCGCAGGCGAGCACTCTGACATTATCAAAGCTGCTTTTGAGCTGGTCGAAGCGCTCGGGATTAGCCTCTCCAGATGTTTTCATTCGGTCAAATTCGGCAGGAGACGGCAACCGCTCACGCACCTCCGCGCCCAGATCGCTGACAATCACCACTTGCGCTAGCTGAATGTTTTTGCGCTGATGGGCCTGGTAGAGCGCACTGTAGCGATCGCTCACCTGCTGCCACCCTTCAGCATTGCAGGCACTGCGATCAATCAGCACGGTGACTTGAGCGATCGTAAACAACCGCCCTACAGCGATTCCAACAACCAAAAAGCCCAACCAGCCTAAGCCCACAGTCCACAGTAAAGAACGATTTAAATCCACTGGCAAATGCTTTCTCTTGGCTAGCTGTCTTTATCTGACTTCTGCCTACTGACTCCTGCCCACTGGCTCCTGCCTACCAATATCTGTCCAACACGCAGTGCCAACATCCACCTAATCTCTGAGCCAACTCAACGCTGCTGATAGCCTGCTAACTGCGCAAAACTATCAGCCTCCAGACTCGCACCGCCCACCAGCGCCCCATCAATCTCACTTTGAGCCATAATTTCATCCACGTTAGCGGGCTTAACCGACCCGCCATACTGAATAGAAACTTCCGAATTACTGAGCTGAGCGCGAATCAGCCCAATCACCCGATTAGCTTCTTCAGCCGCACAGGTCTCGCCCGTCCCAATGGCCCAGATCGGCTCATAGGCAATCACCAAATTATATTGATTGATGTCAGCGATCGCGCCCTCTATCTGAGCAGTGATGACCGCTTCTGTTTCATTCGCATCGCGCTGCTGTTTGGTCTCACCCACACACAAAATCGGCGTCAGGCCAGCAGCTTGAGCGGCTTTTAGCCGGGCATTGACGGTGGCATCGGTTTCGCCAAAGTACTGTCGCCGCTCGCTGTGGCCAACCACCACGTAGCGAATCCCGATTTCCTGAAGCATCGGCCCGGAGATTTCGCCCGTATATGCGCCTGACTTTTCCCAGTGAATATTTTGAGCGCCAACTTTGACCCGGCTACCCTTGAGCTTGTTTGCCATCAGATCAAGGGTGGTAAAAGGAGCGCAGAGCACCAGCTCTCTGTCATCAGGTACCCCGTCGAGTTGAGGCATCAACTGTTGCACAAACGCCGAGGCTTCGGCCTGGGTTTTGTGCATTTTCCAATTACCGGCAATTACAACTTTTCGCACGAGTTCTCTTAGTTAGGCGCAGCATCCTGCATCGTACAGGTAAACCCTGACCTCAGGCAATGAAAGTGCAAAGCCTATCCCTCTCAGCAGCAACATTTGACAGGCAATTTTGATCGAAGAAAGGCGCACCGCTGGGGCACGCCTTTCTTTCTACAGATTGAATCTGGGTCTAGTCAGATTTGCCTTACTCAGCAACACCCGCCGCAGACTTTGCTTTTTCAGCTTCGTCAGGGTGAATGCCCAAACGAGTCAGGTTGACGCGCCCGCGATTGTCAATCTCGCGCACTTTGACCAGCACTTCGTCATCCACATTGACCTCGTCTTCTACCTTATTGACGCGGTAGTCAGCGAGCTGAGAGATGTGAACCATGCCTTCTTTGCCGGGCATAAATTCGACAAACGCGCCAATCGGAATCACACGAGTGACTTTACCCATATACACGTTGCCTGCTTCAGCGACGTGGGTAATCCCTTCGATCATCTTCTGCGCCTGCTTAGCCTTGTCAGAGTCGATGGCCGAAATCGTCACGATGCCGTCATCTTGAATATCGACTTTGGCTCCTGTCTTTTCGGTAATGGCTTTAATCTGCTTACCGCCTGGGCCGATCACCATCCCGATCTGGTCGGGGTTGATCTGCATGGTGAGCAAGCGCGGCGCGTAGGGTGAGACCTCAACGCGAGGCTTGTCGATGGCCTCCAGCATCTTTTCTAAAATATGCAGACGCGCCGGACGTGCTTGATTGATCGCATCGCTAATGACAGCCATTGGCAGGCCAGTGATCTTCATATCCATTTGCAGGGCAGTGATACCGCTGTCGGTACCCGCGACCTTGAAGTCCATGTCGCCCAAGAAGTCTTCAATGCCCTGAATGTCAGTGAGAATGCGCACCTCATCGCCCTCACGAATCAAGCCCATGGCCGCGCCGCTAACCGGCTGAGTAATCGGTACGCCTGCATCCATCAGAGACAGCGTAGAGCCGCAAACTGAACCCATCGAAGTTGATCCATTCGATGAGAGCACCTCGGAAACCACCCGGATGATATAGGGAAAGTCTTCTTGAGAGGGCAGTACAGGGATAAGCGCGCGTTCTGCAAGTGCGCCGTGGCCAATTTCTCGGCGACCGGGCGATCGCATAGGCCGAGTTTCACCCACCGAATACGGCGGAAAATTGTAATGGTGCAGATACTTCTTATCGTCACTAGGATGCAGATCGTCCATCATCTGCGCGTCACCCGGCGTCCCTAAAGTCGTAATCGACAGCACCTGAGTCAGGCCCCGCTGAAAGAGGCCAGTGCCGTGAACCCGCTTGGGCAAAATGCCCGTTTGACAGGTGATTTTGCGCACCTGGTCGAGCTTACGACCATCGACGCGCATGCCTTCTTCTAAGATTTGGGCGCGCATTAGCTTTTTGGTCAGGTTCTTGAATGACTTGCCCAGCGCCTTTTTGTTCTCACTGACGGCTACTCGAACGGCATTGTCTTCTTCTAGCGCTTTAATTTCTTCGGCAATTTCGGCTTTGATGGAGTCGAGTTTGTCGTCTCGCTCAGCCTTAGTCTGCTCAAACTGCTTGAGTACCGCCTGAATGGGTGCGGTCGCGCGATCGCTCAAAAAGCTCTCCAGCGTCTCATCGACCACAGGCGCAGGCTCGGTTGGCCGCTTTAGACCCAGCTCTTCCACCAGGTCTAGCTGCGCCTGAATCAGGTCGCGAACCACTTCATACCCAAAATCAATCGCTTCAATAATGTCTTGCTCCGGCAGCTGATTGGCCCCGGCTTCGACCATGATCACGCCATCGGGAGAGCCCGCCACGATCAGATCCAGGTCACCCGCTTCAATTTCTGCGTAGGTGGGGTTGATGATAAAATCGTCACCGACTAGGCCCACGCGCACAGCCGCCATCGGGCCATAGAAAGGAAGTTCGGCTAGCAGCACGGCAATCGATGCGCCGGTTGCTGCAAGTACGTCAGGCGGGACATCTTCATCCATTGAGATCGTGGTCGCTACAATCTGGATGTCATCGCGAATCCATTGGGGAAACAGGGGGCGCATGGGCCGGTCAATCAGACGGCTGGTGAGCGTTGCCCGCTCAGGCGGACGGCCTTCTCGCCGTAAAAAGCCACCGGGAATGCGACCTGCCGCGTAGAGACGCTCTTCGTAGTCAACCAGCAAAGGCAAAAAGTCGATGCCTTCTCTGCCAGAAGATCGCGTAGCTGTCACCAACACAGCCGTATCGCCAGAACTTACAAGTACCGAGCCACCAGCTTGGGGCGCTAACAGGCCCACCTTAAGCTGAATGTCCCGGCCGTCGATGGAAATCGACTTATCAATTTCTTGCATTGAGGAGTCCTTACTCTTTTTAGTTTTCTCATTTTGTGCTTTGGCAATCGTATCACTGATGACGAAGCCTTGTGTAATCGGTTAGAAAAGTCGGTTTTACAGGGTTTTAGCCGCTGAGTGAGGCAGTGAGGGGCAGGCGTCAGTGAGGGGTAGGCTGAAGGATAAGTGGTCTTAATGATCAGCCTCTAATGGCCGAATGACAGACATTGGGCGTCTTTAAGCAGGGCCGACGCTGACTCAACGCAAATGTTTTGCCCATGCCTCATCTGACTTTGTAAAATCAACATCATTGCCGCATTTCAGGGCGCTATGCTCCCCCCTATGATGTTATCGCTGGGTGCTCGCTGAGTATCAAAGCTAGGCCCGATAGCTACCCTTTTGACTCGCCACCTCTGCATTGCAGAACTGGCTGCCCTATCACTCTACCTAATCACCATGTCAATACTCGTAACCGGTGCTGCTGGGTTCGTTGGCTATTTTTTATCTCTGCGGTTACTAGAATCTGGGGAGCAGGTTTACGGCATTGATAATCTGAATGATTACTACGAGGTGGGGCTGAAGAAAGATCGGCTCGCTCAGCTACAGGCTTTTGACAATTTCACCTTTGAGCAGATGGATGTGGGCGATCGCACCGCCACTGCTCGCCTATTTGCAGACCAGCCGTTTAGCTGCGTCGTCCATTTAGCCGCTCAGGCGGGCGTGCGCTACTCCTTGCAAAACCCGCTGGCCTACGCCGATAGCAACCTGCTGGGCTTTGTGAACATTTTAGAGGGCTGTCGTCATGCCCACCATGTCGCGCATCTGGTGTTTGCCTCCTCTAGCTCGGTCTATGGCCAAAACCGCAAGGTCCCCTTCGCCACCGAAGACCGGGTAGACCATCCGGTCTCGCTATATGCCGCCACCAAAAAGTCTAATGAGCTGATGGCCCATGCCTATAGCCACCTGTACGATCTGCCGGTAACGGGCCTCAGATTTTTTACGGTCTATGGCCCCTGGGGCCGGCCCGATATGGCTTACTTTAAGTTTGTCGATGCGATCGCTCATGGCCGCGCTATCGAAGTCTACAATCACGGCCAGATGAAGCGCGACTTCACTTACATAGACGACATTGTCGAAGGCATTATGCGGGTGATGAAACGGCTACCTGCCAGGCTCAGCAAAGACGAAGCTCTAGCGCAGAACGCCCCCACTGCCGCCCCCTACAAAATCTACAACATTGGCAATCATAGCCCCGTCACCCTGATGGACTTCATCACCACCATCGAGCAGGCGATGGGCAAAACCGCCGAAAAGGTGATGATGCCAATGCAGCCAGGAGATGTGCCTGCTACCTACGCTGACGTGGAAGATCTGATGAACGATGTCGGATTTAAGCCCGAAACGTCTCTCTCGGTGGGCATCCAAAAATTTGTCGATTGGTACCAGAGCTATTACGGCGACGCTTAACGCCCTAGCGCTGTTAAGTCTTGTGGGCTCAGCTCTGCCCGCCGAAATCTATGGAAATCTGAAGGTGAGATGGGAGTTTTGGCATTTATCAACCAATACTAATTTCGTCCTTCTAGAAACCACCTTGTAAGATGCCGAGAACTCCCAGCGAATATATCGTCCATATCGCTTTTGACGGTGGGCATAAAGAAGAAGTGCGGTTCACCACCATTCAAGACTTTCAAAAGTGGTATAGCGATAAGCTTATGCCTAAGGCCACTGCTGAAGAATTTATCAACGTTCCTATTCCGAAGGTCAACCCAGGCGAATATATGGTGATTCGCCCCTCTCGCGTTGCGGCTATTCGCGTAGAGCCCATCTTCAATTCCAGCGTCGAACGGTATTAACGCCGCCATGAGGTTCGCAATCGAAAGGGACTAGAATTCGTAGGGTAGCTTTAGATACTTCCCTTGCGAACCTCTCCTCAAGTTTTGCTCAGTGCCTTTGTGCTCGGTGTTGCGATCGCGCTTACTTCAGCTAGCGTTGGCCGCGCGGCTGATCTGCCTCTCACCCGGCTGACCTGCCCCGATGAGCAGCAAGCCGCCCGCCTGATTGCGCAAGATACTCGCCTGTTTGACCAGCCGGCGATCGCTGGCGCTGAGGGTACGGCTTTAGCGGGCGATCGCTCGGCCCTGCTCACCGCCATTGACAACAGCCTGGCCTATCTCCGGACGCCCGGCTCAGTCACCGCCTACAGCAATTACGCCGTTCCAGGCATCACCTATAGCCGCGTACAGCGTAGCCTGCTCAGATTTCGCACCCTACTGCTACAGAGCGAGTCTGCTGCCGATTTGCAGCAGGCCATTACCGCCGAGTTTGATTTCTATCAGGCGACCGGGCAAGACGAAGCGGGCAGCGTTGCTTTTACTGGCTACTTTGAGCCGACCTACGCTGCGAGCCTGACGCCGACCGCTGAGTACCGCTACCCGATCTATCAGCGTCCGTCTGCGCTCGATCAGTGGCCTGAACCGCACCCTACCCGTCTCGAACTAGAGGGGGCCGACGGCCTACAGAGCGATCAAGGGCCGCTCAGAGGTCTAGCGCTGGCATGGTTGCCCAATCGTCTAGAAGCTTTTTTAACCCAGGTGCAGGGCTCCGCCCGATTAGCGCTTACCGATGGCCGCACCCTATCGGTGGGCTACGATGGCCGCACTAACTATCCCTACAGCAGCATTGGCCGCGCCCTGATTGACGACGGCATCATCGCCGAAGAAGCGCTATCGCTACCGGTCTTGATCGAATACTTTGAGCAAAACCCTGAGGCGCTAGACCAATACCTGCCGCGCAACAATCGCTTTGTCTTCTTCCGAGAGACCCAAGGTGCACCTGCGACTGGCAGCTTAGGGTTTCCGGTAACAGCAGGCCGCTCTATTGCCACCGATAAGTCACTGATGCCACCAGGCGCACTGGCACTCATTCACTTACCGCTACCTCAGCGCATCGATGACGGTACCCTGACGACAACCGCCACCAGCCGATTTGTCTTAGACCAAGACACCGGCGGGGCAATTAAGGGAGCCGGGCGGGTAGATCTCTTTGTCGGAACAGGCGCTGAAGCTGGAGAAGTCGCCGGGCTAATCAATGACACCGGAGCGCTTTATTATCTTCTGCTGAAGGAATAAACTGCCGGCCTATCGGTACCTTTTGCCGACAAGTCCGTATCTTCACACAAGCAATAGAGAAACTTCATGTAATAATTGTATCAAGTCGTATATGGGCGCTCTCAAGTCTGTTGAGCTGCGTTGAGTCAGGGCTCATCGGGGGCCGGTCTACCCCCCCTTTTTGACTGAACTTTGATCGATTGTGCTTTTAACAGTTAAGCGTTCGGCCCGGTGCTAAGCCCCACTCTGCTTCTTGGCAGAGTTCAGGTATGAGAGAATTCATGACCCTTCTGAGGAATAGCTGTGCCCAAGCCTTGCCGCCAACCGCTCACGCCTAACCCCTTTGAAACGTACCGAGACCCGCTGACAGGCCGATGGCAGGTAGCGTACCCAGCCAAATCTCAGCCGGCTGATGTGTCTGCTTCGGTGACTCAGATTGCGGAGACCCAAGTTGGAGGGGAGCGCAAGCGCTTTTCTCTAGGAGAAGCCATGCCCGCACCGCAGCGGCTGCATTGGGACAGCGCATCCCGAACGAAAGTAGCCTGAGCTTGAGCGATAAATCGATCAAAGCACCTAAGATTCTGCCTGCATTCTGTCTCCTGTCTCCTGCATTCTGACCCCTGTCTCCCACTTCATAACTCAACTGATAAAAAACAGCAGCCACACCCCACTGAGGGCGATCGCTGCCCCTACAGTTGCTCGCCAGCTAATGTGATCGCCCAGCAGTGCCGCCATCGGCAGCACAAACAGCGGACTGGTTGCTAGCAGTGACTGGGCAATGCCCGCAGCCGTATATTTTAAGGCGATTTGCTGTAGCCAAATGCCCAGATAAGTGGCAAAAAAAGCAGCGATTCCGACCGCCGCTATCAGGCGAGGGGTCTTTAGCGCTGCCAGACTGCTGCGCCAGCGAATCTGCCAGGTGCCTTGCGCCTCAGCGACTGCGCTGCGCTGATATTCGCCCAGACGCTGGGGCTGCACGGCGACCAAAATGCCCATAAACACCAGCCCTGCCAGCAGCCTGAGCAGCGAACTCCACAGCGGATCGACCGTCGTATTAGCCAGGGCTGCTCGCGAGAGTACCGCGCCCGATGCCTGACAAAAGGTCGCTAGCAGCGCCACCTGAATGCCTGCGCCCCATTTTTTCTGATCGGTGCCGGGCACCCGCTCACTGATCACCCAGGCAACCCCTAGCAAGGTCAGCCCAATACCCACGACAGCCATTGGCGACAGTTGCTCGGCTAAAAATATCCAGGCGAGTACGGCTGCCATTGGCGGTGCCAGGGTCTCTAACAGCAGTGCCCGCCGCGCTCCCAAAGTATTGATTGCAGAAAAGTAAGCCGTATCGCCTAGCCCGATGCCGATGCCGCCACTGAGCAGCAGATAGAGCGTGGCAGTGACTGGAAAGGCGGATGTGTCTGAAGCTGAGGCGGCTGCCGCTGGTAGTGCGGGTCGAATGGCCAGCGTGATTAAGATGAAGGCGATCGCGAATAGTCCTTTCGCCAGATTCAGGACAACGGGCGCAAGCTGCCGCCCCATTCTGCCAAACATCAGCGTTGCTGCTGCCCATAAGATCGCCGCTGTTAGCGCTGCTGCTTCACCGATGAGCGGCTGGCCAGTACTACTGATGGCGATCAGTCCATATAACGGCATTGTTTATCTCCTTGCACATCCCTCATCCCTCATCACCATAGAATAGTGTTTTAAGCTAAGCGCTATTGCGCACAGGATATGTCCGTGACGACTCTGACCTCTACAGCCGTATCCAAGACACCTGAACGATCAGGGCTGTCTGATGAATGGGACATGGATCAGTTAGAACTGATGCGATCGCGCCTCCAATCTCCCCTGCAAATTGGCAGTGTCACCATCAATAGCCGAGTGCTGCAATCTCCGCTATCTGGCGTCACCGACAAGGTCTTTCGGCGGCTGGTTCGTCGCTATGCCCCAGTTTCAATGATGTATACCGAGATGGTCAGCGCTGCTGAGATGCATCATTTGCGCCGCCTGCCCGAGGTGATGGATATCGACCCCGACGAGCGACCGATCAGCATTCAGCTATTCGACTGCCGCCCCGACTTTTTGGCAGAAGCCGCTCGTAAAGCCGTTGATCAGGGCGCAGACACTATCGACATCAACATGGGCTGCCCTGTCAACAAAATCACAAAAAATGGCGGCGGATCTTCTCTCCTGCGCGACCCGGCTACCGCCATCCAAATCGTCGAAGCGGTCTGCCAAGCCGTCAGCGTGCCGGTTACCGTCAAAACCCGGATTGGCTGGTCAGATGAAGCGATTAACGCTGTTGAATTTGCTCAGCAGATGGCGGCAGCAGGGGCGCAGATGCTGACGCTGCATGGCCGTACCCGCGCCCAGGGCTATACCGGTAGCGCTCGCTGGGAATGGATTGCTAAGGTCAAAGCGGCGCTAGATATTCCAGTGATTGCCAATGGCGATATTGTCTCTGTAGACTCTGCCCTGCGGTGCTTATTGCAGACTCAGGCAGATGGCATCATGTGCTCAAGAGGAACGCTAGGTTATCCCTTTTTAGTGGGCGAAATCGATCATTTCCTGAAGACCGGTCAGCGACTGCCTGCGCCTGGCCC
Organism: Leptolyngbya sp. BC1307; assembly: GCF_002286735.1. Lineage (GTDB taxonomy): Bacteria > Cyanobacteriota > Cyanobacteriia > Phormidesmidales > Phormidesmidaceae > Phormidesmis. The sequence continues at coordinate 181,969 of NZ_NRTA01000003.1, read as the reverse complement.
GGTCGAACGATTGCAGTGCGCCCGAGAGCATCTGATTATGCTATGGGAATACAAGGGTGTGCGAGGTATTCGTCAGGCCCGCAAACATATGGCCTGGTACGCCAAAGACTTTTTGGGTGCCGCCGAACTGCGCGATCAGCTTTGCCGGGTAGACTCGGTAGCGCAGGGATGTTATTTGCTAGATGAGGCGATCGCTCAGCTTCAAGATTCTTTGTAATAATGAACGCGGCTCATCCTCAAAAATTCGCAAAGCATAAAAATCTGCGAAGATATGAGGAGGACGGTAATACACCAACGCCGCCCATGCTGCAAGCGTGCTATAACCAATACCTAAGCGTGCAGTAGCGCAGATCACTTGTGGGTACGGCGGGTTACCTGATCTAAACCCTGATTCCGCCTGATTTGACCGCTTTTGAGCAGCCATTGCACCTCTATCTTCTACCTGCCGTTAGATCGCTTTTAGACCTATGACCTCCTACGCTAGCTACACTTCACCCCGCGCCGACATTGGTGAACTGCGTCGTCTGAGGAGCCTGCTGCCGCCCGAGCTACAGAGCTGGGTTACCGTAGAGCCTGCTACCGATGTAGCGCCGCCGCTGATTACCTGCGAAGAGCTAGGCCGCGACCAGGTCGAAGTACAAATTGACTTGATCAAGTGGGAGCAGCTCGCTATTGACCAGCGCAATCTGCTGTTCTGGCATGAGGTGGCCCGCGTTCAAAGCGATACTATCCCTCGTGATGGCTGGGAGATGGCGGCGCTGGCGATTGGTCTGGGCGGCGCAGTCGGTGAGCTGTGGGTGCAAGATGGGTTATTGCTGCTATTAGCAATGGGCCTATGTGGGGTTTCTGGCTGGCGGCTTTACAAGCGCAACAACGGTCAGAAGACGCTGCAAGAATCGATTACAGCCGATGAAAAGGCAATTTCTATCGCCACTCGCTTTGGCTATACGCTGCCTAACGCCTACAAGAGCCTCGGCAGCGCTCTCAAGACTCTGATTGAGCAAACGCCTAAGAAAAAGCAGCGCGATCGCTACATTCGCCGCCTGGAAGCACTGAAGAAAAGTGCCAATCGCGCCAAGCAGGAAGTAAAAGGTGATCGCACCCCTCGTCCTTCTTACTAGCTTTCAACTATCTATTAGATTAGCCATCAGCTGACAAACCCTAAGCCAGCGCTTGCGTAATTGCACCCAGCAGATCTTCGCGGCCCGGTTCGATGAGCCGGTAGTCTACCGGCGCGTTCGCGAGCGCTGCCTGTAAACGTTCGTACTCGGCTTTGTCTTGAGCGATCGCCACTAGCGGTACCCCCCAGCGCGGACGGTACGCGCCAATATCGCTCACCACCAGCTGAAAAGGCCCAGCTGTAAACTGAGGGTTGAGCCGCTGGTCATATTCAAATTTGCTCAGCATCAGCTGCAAAGAGACGATTCGCGCTGGGTCAAACGGGGCAGCATCTGGCAGCGATCGCGCTCGAAAAGTAGGCACCAGCTCGTCAAATGGGATGTCAACTACCGTCCAAGCGTCCGCTGTCGTCTCAAAAGAGTGGATGTATCCAGGGCTGTCCCAGCCATCGTTATTGCGCAAGATTAGCTTGTAGCGCTGCCCGTCTCCTTTGACCTTGAGCCGCAGCCCTCTCCATCCTGAAAAGCTAAACGGCGGGTCGAAGTTTTTGGTTCTCACCGATGAAAAGCCACCCGAATTCTCAGTGGATACACTGCCAGCAAACACTGCGCTCTGATCTCTGAGAAAAAAGCTTCCCTGGCTGACGCCCCCCATCACCACATCATCCAGCTCGCCCCAAGCTGACAAGTCACCCTTCGAAAAGTCAAAGATCGTTTGCTCAACGCTTGCGGTTTCACCTAGGTAGACAGCTAAGTCAGCAGCCAGTGTTGAAGCGGCAGGCGCAGCTAAAACAATTACCGTATCGGCTGCTCTAATCAGCTGGCTGAGTTCGCCGGTTGCGACGGTAGCAGGCACTGAGGCCAAAGGATAGAAGATAAGATCTGCTGACGACAGGTTCTGCGACTGCAGCGAATTGAACAGATCAGAAGTGCGATCGCCGATCACAACGGCCTTTTTAACTGCGCTCATAGTCACACCAGGGACAGTTGGGTTTTTTCCTAACAGCTGCTGCACCCAACGAAAGCTGCCGACAAACGGAATCTCGCCAAAGTAATCCAGCGTCGTCAAAAATTTTGCCAGATCCCACTGAGCTTTTTCCTGAGAAGACATCTAGCTCTCCTTGTCTACAAGTGTTGAGTGAAACAACCGCTGCGGGCTATCAACGAAATGCGTAAATGAACTGAGCTTTCTCCCTGGCTGATTGGGAATAAGTAGAGTCAGTCCTGAAGTAACTATTATCACCTATTTATAGCCGTCAGTTCGCCCGCAGCATTTTCGCGCCTGATCATGGCTGTCCTTGATACAGAAGATCTTCCATCTCTGAGCAGGCTGCTTGAGCTGCCTTTTCCTGTCCGTATGAATTGCTTCCAATCTTCGTGCAGCCGGTTCTCCGCCTACGTGGCTTTTTATAAACTTCACAGAAACCGCCCCCCCTCTCTAAAGATTAGCTGAAGCTAGAGAGAGATCAGTCGGCCTCTTTGTCTAGTGTCGTTAGTCTTGGGGTACCGCAAGTGACACAGCACACCAGGTGCTTCTCTATGTCGTCTAGCTTGCATAGTTTCAGTCCGCCGGTCTCATTTAGCCATTGCCTCTACGCTTCACTGCATCCCGAAACGCCCAGTCCCTGAACGATTAGTCCAAGAGCTACCACCCATGCGTGTCCTTCTCTATTCTTACAACTACTATCCAGAACCCATCGGCATCGCTCCCCTCATGACAGAACTTGCAGAGGGATTGGTGGAGAGAGGTCACAAAGTCAGGGTAGTCACGGCCATGCCGAACTATCCGCAGCGTAAGATCTACCCCGGCTACCGGGGCCAGCTCTACAAGCGTGAAGTCCGCAACGGCGTAGAAATTGAGCGCTGCTTTGTAGCCATTCGCCCCAAGCCCGGGCTGATTGGCCGAGCGCTATTAGACGGTAGCTTTGCGCTATTGAGCCTTTTCAAAGCTATCAGCGGCTGGCGACCCGATGTCATTTTGTCTACTAGCCCGTCTTTACCCGCTTGCCTTCCTGTCGCAGCAGCTCAAGCCTTTCACCGCTGCCCTACCGTTCTTAGCCTGCAAGACATTCTGCCGGAGGCCGCCGTTCAGACCGGGCTAATTACCAACAAGCTGGCTATCAAAGTTTTTGAGCAGCTTGAAAAATTTGCCTACGCCCACGCCAACAAGATTGCGGTGATTACGCCCTGTTTTGCCGAAAACCTGATCGGCAAAGACGTACCCAAGCGCAAGATAGAGTGCATTTCTAACTGGGTGGATGTCAGCTTTATTCAGCCCTTGTCAAAGGAAAATAACGCCTTCCGCCGCGCCCACGGCTTAACCGGAAAGTTTGTTGTCCTCTACTCTGGCAACATCGCTCGGACGCAGGGTGTGCGCACCATTATTCGGGCGGCGGCGCAAATGCAGGATAACCCCGACATTCGCTTTGTCATCGTCGGCGAAGAAAGCCAGCTCGCAGAATTAGAGAGACTGCGCTTAGAGCTGAACGTCCAAAACCTTCACCTGCTGCCGTTTGTGGGCCGCGAAGAGCTGCCAGAAATGCTCGCAGCAGCCGATGTCTCGCTGATTATGCAAAAGCAGAATGTAGTGGGCTTTAATATGCCTTCTAAAACTCAAGTAATCATGGCCAGCGGCCGACCGGTGATTGCTTCGGTGCCTTCTCATGGCGCTGCGGCTGAAGCGGTGCAGCACAGTCAGGCGGGTCTAGTGGTAGAGCCAGAAAGCCCAACTGAATTGACCAAAGCCGTTCAGTACCTGTATGACAATCCCAGCAAGGTCGAAGAGTTTGGCAAGCGAGGGCGGCAGTATGCCATTGACCACTACTCGTTTAACCAAGCGCTAGCGGCTTACGAGTCTCTATTGAGAAACGCTGTCGAGCCGCAAAGTGTCTTCGAGCCCGTTCAGAAAAAGTCAGCGGTACCTTTATCTCAAGAGCTACATAGCTCATAGCTAAGCTCATAGCTATAAGAGGTTCGCCAAACACTTATTCGCCATTGAGCTGCAGCAGCAGCTCGCCCAATCGCTGCTGAGACTGACCATAAGCAGACCAATCGCCAGCTTGTAGAGCCGCTTGGCCGTCCTCATAGGCTTCAATGGCAGCCTGTACCAGAGCGCTGGGCGCGCCAGTCGGGTTTCCAGAGGGATTTCCAGGGGCGGCTGATGCTGCTGAGCTATCTTCGGCTGGTGCGCTGCCAAAGATGGCCTCTAGTGCTTCGGGCAGCGTCTGGCGCATGACGATGGTGTTTTTGAAGGCGACAATGACTCGCTTGAGCTCGGGCAGCGCGCTCTGGTCTGCCTGCAAATAAACCGGCTCAAAATAGAGCAGAGACTGATCAACGGGGATCACCAGCAGATTGCCGCGAATGACGCTAGATCCCTGCTGGTTCCAAAGGGTGAGCTGCTCAGAAATGTCAGGATTCTGGTCGATGCGAGCTTCTACCTGCTGGGGGCCGTATACCAGCACCTGCTTGGGAAACTCGTACAGTACTAGCTGGCCATATTGATCCCCGTCGCAGCGAGCGGCCATCCAGGCAACCATGTTGTCTTTGCGGGAGGGGGTGAAGGGGAGAATTTGCAAAAACTCTTCACCGGATTCGTTGGGTAGCCGCATAATCACGTAGTAGGGCGGCATGGGTTCGGTTGTGCTGCTGTCTGTGAGCTGCTGCGGTACCTGCCAGAGATCTTCCTGGTTGTAGAACACCTCTGTATCTTCCATGTGGTAAGCCCGGTAAATCTGCGACTGAATTTGGAACAGATTTAGCGGGTAGCGAAAGTGGGCGCGCAGCTGCTCCGAAGCGGCTTCAAGGGGCGTGAACAGGTCGGGAAAGATTTTTTGATAGGTGGCTAAGATGGGGTCAGTGCTGTCAATGGCATAGACCGTGAGTGAGCCGTCGTAGGCATCAATGACGACTTTAGCGGCATCGCGAATGTAGTTCGTCCCGCTGGCGGCGATGTCTTCTAGCTGGCTCTGAGTAGACAGCAGGACGTCGGCGTCGGGGGAGATTGCTAAGGGTTCGGAATAGGGATAGCGATCGCTCGTTGTATAGCCATCTAATATCCACTGAAACCGCCCGTCAATCAGCGCTAGATAGGGGTCACTATCGAGCTGCAGAAAAGGCACAATCTGCTGCGATCGCTCGACGATATTGCGATGATAGTGAATCTTTGAGCTGCCGGTAAAGTAGTTAGAAATGAGCGGCTTAAAAGTGCCAAAGTCAAAAGCATAGGCCAGCTGCCGGAAGAATGAGCCCATCGGCACGCCGCCCGCGCCATCGTAGATGTTGCCAGCGTTGTCATTCCCTGAGGGATAGTCAAATTCTTCGGTGCTGGTGCCGGTATAGACGTAATGGTTGGTCTCTTCGCCGTAGTAAATGCGCGGCTGATCGATCTCAATGTCAGTGGAGGTCACAGGTGGAATATTTTTGATAAAAAAGTCGGGCAGACCCTCTACCGTGACCTGATTGACCGGGCTCATCGCCAGGCCATAGCCGTGCGTATATTTGAGGCGTTGATTGACCCAGTTTCTGGCCTTTTCGGGCACTGCGTCATAGTCGAGTTCGCGGGCGGCCAGCATGACTTGCCGGTAGTCGCCATCTAAGGTGTAGCGGTCAATATCGACATCGTGAAAGCGATAGTACAGCCGCAGGCTCTGCAGCTCTTGATAGGTGCTCAGCAGCGTTTGGTAACCCCAGAGCCGGATGTTATCGAGGGTAGCTGCGTTTTGCTCAAGCGCGGCATTATCCAGGCTGTCTTGGACAGTGAAATCCTCACGCTGCACGTTGGTTAGTCCGTATGCCTGGCGGGTAAAGTCGAGGTTGTGGGCAATGAAGGGGGCTTCTTTATCAAGTTCGTTAGGTTCTACCACAAGGCTCTGCTGAACCCAAGGATAGAGGCCACCCACTACCAAAAAGACGGCAAAGTATAGGGCGATGCTGGCAATGGGTAAAGAGAACCCCTGTCGCCACAGGGATACTATGAACAGAGCGGCAATGACGAGGGTAATGATGCCGAGAATACTGTAGGCATGTAGCCGGGCATTGGCATCGGTATAGCCAGCGCCAAATACGACGCCGCTAGCTGAGTAGAGCAGGTCGTAACGGGCTAGCCAGTAGCCGAGAGCTGCGACTAGAGCGATCGCACTCAACAGCACGCACAGATGCGTCTTTACTGGGCCCGTCAAAAAATACTTCCAGCCTCGCTCCAGGCGAATTTCTCCCTTCACGGCGTAGATCACAACCGAGATCAGCAAGGCCCACACCAGCAGCTCTAGCCCCTGACGCTGCAAGCCCTGGTAAACCGGCATCCGGAAAACGTAGAATCCAACGTCTTGCTGATAGATTGGGTCGGTAATATTAAAGGCAGTCGCGTTGAAAAATTTGAGTAAAGGTTCCCACGCCTGACTGCCGCGCTGCGCTGCACCGACTGCTAGCAGCACAATCAAACTCGCGCCGCCATAGGTGACTAACCCTGGAATAATCGATGCCCATTCGCTATTTTTTGGGGGGACATAGAAGGGGCGATCGCGCGTCAGCCACAGCGCCAGCCAATAGTTGGCAAACAAGACAGCGCCGTAAACGACAAAGGCCAAAACCGTGCAGAGAACGCTCCATCCTAAGCGCAACCGGAATACGCTATCAAAGCCGACTGTGCTAAACCACCAGTATTCAGTGAGCCAGTGCACTATCGTACCTGCGGAAGCCAGTAACAGCAGGACGATGCCCAGCAGCCACCACCATTTGCTGATGTAGGCAAGTAAAGTAGCGCGGCCATTGCCAGCGGAGCGATTGATGTGGGGTGAAGTCACAGAGATGAAGTGAAGAGGGCGGTCGATGTCACGATCATGAAGCCTTCAACTGCTAAAAGACCAAAACCGCTCCCAATACTCAATCTGACTTAACTCGATTGATGCCCGGCAAAAGGAGTGGCTTGCCCGTAAATTCTCTATTTTCCTGAATGAGATTCTGCAGGGCGGATAATTTTCCACTGAGGATGAGAGGGGCCTTGATTGCGAATTTTGTTGAGATGGGTGAGCAGGCGCGATCTTTCGCCGTCCGAGAGACCCCATAAGATGTGGCGGCTTTCGCTAACTAATAGGGCTAGCGTCATGCCGTAACACAGCCCTAACCCGATCGCTGCCCGGCGCTCGTAATAAAGCATGTAGCGCACCGCTGCCCAGGTGAAATACTCCCCGAGTTCTTGCAACCCTGAACGCAGCCACCACAAGCTGAGAATGCCTACGCTCAGCCAAAGCGCCAGACAAACCCACCACCAGCTACGCATCATGGCCCGTCGCAGCGCCTCGATTTCTTGAACTTCTTCAGCGTGATCGCGATCTATCATCTACTGTAAATATGAAATATAGATTTCTTGATGTCACAGTAATCCCGGCAAAGCCCTTTTTAGAGCGCACTTGGCGCAGAATCTGCTGGTTCATCAAAACCGGGCTCGTCAAAATCATCGTCTTCTGAGCGGCTGCGCCACCAGGCTAGCAGCGTACTGGCAATAAAAATGCTGGAATAGGCTCCGGCAATGAAGCCGGTAATCAGGCTCAGCGCAAAAAACTTCAGCGTTTCGCCTCCAAACAGCACAATGCTCAGTAGGGGCAGCACCGTCGTTAACGTGGTGTTAATGGAGCGGCCTAGCGTATCGTTTACCGATTCTTCGACGATGTTGTTGATTGAGCGGTTGGGCGTGCGCTTCAGGGTTTCACGAATGCGGTCGTAGATGACCACCGTATCGTTCACCGAAAAGCCCACGATAGTCAGCAGCGCCACAATAAACAGACTATCGGCTTCGTACCCAGTGACCAGGCTCAAGATGGAGAATATTCCTAGCGTCACCAGTACATCGTGCAGTAGCGCAACGATGGCAAGTACGGCATAGTCCAGGCGGAATCGCAAGCTGAGGTAGGCGGCAATCAGTGCAAACGACACCAGCAGAGACAGCAGGCCCGAGGTCAGCAACTGCTTGCCGAGGGTTGGGCCAACCGTGTCGTTTTTGGTAGCCTGCGGATCAATGGTGCCAATCGCCTCTGCTAAGCGCGATTGCAGCTGATCGCGCTGATCGACATCTAAGTTGCGGGTGCGAACCACCACCGACTGCTGCTGCTCACCTAGCAGCTGAATGCTACTGCCGGTCAAGCCTTGTTCATCTAGCACCTGCCGAACATCGGCAATGTCAATCAGCTCGGCGCAGTTGTCAGCAACGCTGCAATCGCGGGCAAGCTGCAACCGCGTACCGCCGACAAAGTCGAGGCTGGGCTTAATCGGCGCGCCATACTGCTGCCATGAAAACGCCATCGACGCCATCCCGACCAGGATAATCGCTCCAGAAATGCACCACCAGAGGGTGCGTTGCTTGATGACGTTGAGTTTCATTTTGAAGCGCTAGGAGAAGGGGATGAATCGGGTCTAGAAGCTGCGCCTGTGGGCAGAGCATCAACGCCCGGACAGAACAGATTGGGCTTGCGAAACTGCGGAAAGCCAATGGTGAAAAACAGCAGCGTGCGGCTACAGGTAACCGCCGTAAACATACTGATGATTACCCCAATTGCCAGAGTCAGGGCAAAGCCTCGTACCAGTCCCGTTCCCAAAAAGAACAGGGCGCCGCAGGCAATCAGTGTGGTCACATTACTATCGAGAATGCTGGAAAAAGCTCGGTAAAATCCAGATTCCACCGAACGGTAAAGACTCTTGCCTGCTCGCAGTTCCTCACGGGTGCGCTCAAAAATCAGCACGTTGGCATCTACCGCCATGCCGACGCTGAGAATGAATCCGGCAATGCCAGGCAGCGTCAGCGTGACCCCTAGCAGGTTATAAGCGGCCCAAGTGAGTATGGCATAGACCACTAAGGCAATATCTGCTAGCAGCCCCGGCAACCGGTAGTAGACTGCCATGAAAATTAGTACCAGCACCAAACCAGATATGGCCGCATATAAGCTGCGCTCGACGCTGTCTCTGCCTAAAGTTGCACCTACTGTGCGGTTCTCAACGATTTCTACCGGTAGGGGAAGCGAGCCGCCGCGCAGCTGAATTTCTAAATTGCGAGCGGCTTCTGCATCGAAGCTGCCGGTAATCTGGGCGCGGCCACCGATAATGCCGGTTTTAGCGTTCGACACATCAACCCCCGGGGCGCTGATCAGCTGATTGTCTAGAAAAATGCCGAGGCCGCGTCCGGTGCCCGCGATGTCGCGAGTGAGCTGAGCAAACAGGTCTGCGCCTTCGCTGTCAAATTCGATATTGACCTGCCACGCACCGCCAGGGCCACCCACGGGGCTGGCGATCGCATCTTTCAACTTGTCACCGCCCAGATCGGATTCGGCAAACAGGGCCAGAATGTCTTCTTGGTTGGCTTCAATCGCCGCCTGATTCGCTGCGATTGCTGCTTCATCCCCGTTGTCTACTAATGCCTGCTGCTGATTTTGCTGCTGCTGAGCAATCGTTTGCAGCGCCCGAAGTTGTCCTTCAGTACCCGGCTTTTGGTTGCGAAATTCTAGCTGCGCTGTGCCGCCTAATACCCGTTCAGCCTTTTCCGGGTCGCTCACGCCCGGTAGCTGAATCGAGAGCTGATTTTGCCCGACGCTTTGCACCACCGCTTCGGAGACGCCCAAGCCATTCACCCGGTTTTCAATCACTCGCTGAACGGCGGCTAGCTCGCGCTCACCCACATTGGGGATTTGCTCACTGGGCTGTATCTGCATCGTTAGCTGGGTGCCGCCCCGCAGGTCTAACCCTAACTGGGTGGGGATCTGCACAATAATGACTATCGCCGCAATCGTCAGCGCTAGCAAAGCGGCCAGTATCGAGCGTTGCTTACCCAAGTTGCTTACCTACCCAAATCAATACAAGGTGCGATCGCAGCCGTCTAATCCGACCGACGCAGCCCGACGCAGTTAAATATCCTAATACCTAACTGCCTCAATCTTAGCGACCGAGGCAGAAAGATTGACGAATTGTGACGCCAGCCTATGGCGCTAGCCTATGCCCCTAGCCTACAGTCGGCCCTGCATAATTTTTTCGACGGCTTCTTCAATCTGCGCGGGCTGCACAATGGTCAGATCTTCTAGCCCTTTGTTATAGGGTGTAGGGATATCTTGAGACGATAGGCGAATCACCGGCCCGTCTAGCTCATCAAAAAAGCGATCGTTAATAGACGCAATAATCTCTGCGGCAATTCCGCCCGTTCGCATGCACTCTTCGACAATGATCACCCGGTGGGTTTTACGAATTGATGCCCCAATGGTGTCATAGTCAATCGGCTTCAGCGAGATCAGATCGATTACCTCAGGGTCATAGCCCTTTTGCTCTAGCGACTCTACTGCCTTCATGACGTGGTAGCGCATCCGCGAGTAGGTCAAAATCGTTACGTCTTTACCGGAGCGTACCGTTTCGGCCTTGTCTAGGGGCAAAATGTACTCATCATCGGGCAGATCTTCCTTATTGAAATAGAGCAGCACATGCTCAAAAAACAGCACCGGATTGTCGTCGCGAATCGCGGCCTTGAGCAACCCCTTGGCATTGCGCGGCGTTGAGCAGGCGACAATTTTGAGGCCGGGCACCGCCTGGAAATAAGCTTCTAGCCGCTGAGAGTGCTCTGCCCCGAGCTGCGATCCCACCCCGCCTGGGCCACGAATCACCACTGGAATTTTGAAGTTGCCGCCGGAGGTGTAGCGCAGCATGCCGGCGTTATTAGAAATTTGGTTAAAAGCCAGTAGCAAGAACCCCATGTTCATGCCTTCGATGATTGGCCGCAGCCCGGTCATAGCCGCGCCGATGCCCATGCCGGTAAAGCTGTTTTCTGCAATCGGGGTATCGAGCACGCGCAGCTCGCCGTACTTGTTATACAGGTCTTTGGTGACTTTGTAAGAGCCGCCGTACTGACCGACATCTTCACCCATGACCATCACAGTTTGGTCGCGGGCCATTTCTTCGTCGATCGCTTCGCGAAGGGCGTCAAATAAAAAGGTTTGTGCCATGAGGAGAGGATGGGGAAATTGAGAGTAGAGGGTTGAAAATTTACGAAATTAAAGACGCGGGCAGCTTAGTCTTCGGCGAAGATATATTTGTAGAGATCGGCAGGATTCGGATCTGGGCTCTCTTCGGCAAAGGTGAGGGCGTCTTCTACAACCTCGGTGATCTTGCTGCGGATGGATTTGAGGTCGGCTTCGCTGGCGAGGTCTTGCTCTAGCAGGTAGGCTTCAAATCGTTTGATCGGATCGCGATCGCGCCACAGCTTTTTCTCATCGGGCGATCGCAGCTCATCCGGGTCAGCCACCGAGTGTCCCCGGTAGCGATAGGTCAGGCACTCTAGCAGCGTTGGCCCTTCGCCAGCGCGGGCCCGCTCGACAGCCGTTTTAGCCGCTGCCCGCACGGCCAGCACATCCATCCCATCGACCTCATAGCCAGGCATGCCAAAAACGCTGGCCTTCTTATAGATTTCGGGCTGCGAGGCCGCCCGCTCGTGGGCCATGCCAATCGCCCACTTGTTATTTTCTACGACAAAGATAATCGGCAGCTTCCACAGTGCCGCCATGTTCAAGCATTCAAAAAATTGACCGTTATTAGTCGTCCCGTCACCAAAGAAAGACGCCGTCACCTGGTCAGCACTAGCATCGCCCATCGCCTCGCGGCGATAGCGAGTTTGAAAAGCCGCGCCCAAGCTGACCGGAATGCCTTCCCCAATAAAAGCGTAGCCGCCCAGCATATTGTGCTCTTTGGAGAATATGTGCATAGAGCCACCCCGCCCCTTACTGCAGCCAGTCTCCTTGCCAAACAGCTCGGCCATCACTGCCCGCGCACTCACCCCAGCGCTGAGCGCATGAACGTGGTCACGGTAGGTGCTGCAGACGTAGTCATCGGCGCGCATCGCCTTGACTACACCCGAGCAAACTGCCTCTTGCCCGTTGTACAGGTGCACAAACCCTTTGACCTTGCCTCGCTGATACAGTTCAGCGCACTTGTCTTCGAAGTAGCGCCCCAGCACCATGTCTTCATAGATCGTCAGGCCCTCGCCAGTCGTCACCTGGGGAGAGGCCGACTGAAAGGTCGGCAGTGGTCTTTCCTGAACCATAGGTTTGTGTCCCTTTTGTCCTTAAATCTGCTGTGCCAAATATTGATTATTCGCTCAAACTGCCAAACAAGCAAACTATCATGCCATTTCTCACGACCCATTTTCATGACCCATTTGCTGATGACATCAAAGCTGACTTGAGCTGATCGGCTGCCGTTGGTCTCTACGCCGTTAGTCTCTACAAGAGTGACTCGTCGAGCGTGACAGTTGCCTCATTTGAAACGGAGTTCGCAAGTAATTTACGATGCCGAGTTCAGCGCTTAATATTTGCTTAACCAAGCTAGCTCAATCATAGTAGTTTCTTCGCCCTAATACTGATCAGTCCGAACACTTACTGGCAGCTAGATCAAGACTGTTGCTGTAAACTTTGGTAGGCCGTCAGTAGCCCGTCTGGGGTTTGCGTCCGTCGGTCTACAGGGGCCTATGGATAAGGAGTCTATGGGAAACCTTGTCGGCGGCGGCTTGACAAATCAGACGGTACGTTTGAAGCTATGCCAACGCCCAGATTTCACTGCTTATTTGACGATATACCCGCCTCCATCTAACTATTAGTAGATGATCACAGATAATAATAAGTAGATGCGCTGTTTTATAGAGCGTTTATTTATTGAGCTTCAGCCTTGAAATACGCTACGTTTGATAGCGATTATGGATACAGCTGAGCGTGAGCCGATAAGCAAAAGCGATTTGGCTCAGCGCAAACAGCAGCAGCACAGCAGACGCAAAATCAGCCGTAGCGCAGCATTGCCGCGAAAGCGGTCACCATTGGGGATGGCGGTCTCCATGAGTTAAGTAAAAGATTGGTTCAATGGCTGGGGATACAAAGAGTGCGAATTCCGCTGGACTATTATCGAATTCTAGGACTGCCGATTCAGGCGACCGCTGAGCAGCTCAAGCAGTCGCACCGCGATCGCACCCTCCAGGTTCCCCGACGGGAGTACTCAGAGCTGGCCATTGAGTCGCGCCGTCAGCTCATTGATCTGGCTTACAGCGTCTTGGGCGACAGCATGCGCCGAGCCGAGTATGACCAGGAGTTTTTAGCCGCCTCTAAAAGCCTGAGTCAAAGCTTGGCTCAAGGCGCTGGCCAGACCGAAGACCTGGATGCTCATGTCCCAAGTATTGAGATTGAAGATCATCAGCTCGTCGGCGGACTGCTGATTTTGCTAGAGCTGGGCGAATACGAACTCGTTCTGCGGTTGGGCCGGGCCCATCTAAAGCGCGACGACAGCACTCCCGAGGGGCAGCAGCTCAAAGCGCAGCCAGCGCTGCCTGACATTATTTTGAGCCTGGCCGTTGCCTGCCTGGAGCTAGGCCGTGAAGAATGGCAGCAAAATCACTACGAGCACGCCGCCGAATCTTTAGAAACGGGCCGAGAGCTGCTGCTGCGAGAAGACCTTTTTCCTGTGCTGCGGGCTGAAATTCAGTCTGACCTCTATAAGCTGAGGCCCTATCGCTGTTTGGAGCTGATTGCCCGCCCGCTAGAGCAAAAGCAGCCCAGACAAGAAGGAGTCAATCTGCTGCGAGGAATGCTGCAGGATCGCGGCGGCATTGATGGCGCAGATGACGACCTCTCTGGCTTGGGGGTCGATGATTTTCTTAGATTTGTGCAGCAATTGCGGGGCTACCTGACCGCCGCTGAACAACAAGAAGTTTTTGAGGCTGAGGCCCAGCGCCCTTCAGCGGTAGGCACCTATCTGGCGGTTTATGCGCTGCTCGCACGGGGCTTTGCCCAGCATCAACCGGCGCTGATTCGCCGGGCTAAACAAATGCTGCTGCGGCTGAGTGGCCGTCAGGATGTGCATTTGGAGCAGGCCGTTTGCGCTGTGCTGCTGGGCCAAACGGAAGAAGCCAGCCGGGCGCTGGAGCTTTCCCAGGAGTATGAACCGTTAGCTTTTATCCGTGAGCACTCTCAGGGATCGCCCGATCTGCTGCCGGGGCTCTGCCTGTATGCCGAAAACTGGCTGCAGCAAGAGGTCTTTCCGTTTTTTCGCGACCTGGATCAAGCACCCGCAACCCTGAAGGACTACTTTGCCGACAGCTCGGTACAGACGTTTTTAGAAAATCTGCCGCTGGCCAATGAGCGCAGTAACCGGCAGTCGTCCTGGGCACAGTCCAGCCAAGAAACTGAGCGGGAGACATTTTCAGAGCGGAGCGCTGCCAGCCCTGCCCTCACGGCTGCTAGCTTCGGCCAATCTAGCGCGCCTGCGGAGTCCGATCCTACCTATGAAGGTCCTTTCACTTTAGGTAAGCCAGGGAGAGAGATGGGATCGGGCGATCGCCCCTTCTCATCCAGCGGCACCGGCAATGTGACTAGCAATGTTACCGGGCTAGGCCAGACCGCTAATCTGTCCAGCGTTGCCGAGAAGATTTCGCAGCTATCGCCGTCCGGTCAGTTGGTAGGGAATTCGGTTGACCAGTCAGAGCCACCGGCCCGCAGCCGAGAAAACACTGATTCGGTTGGCGGGACTGCCCTGAGAGCGCGCCGCAGTCGCCGGCCTTCTCCTAAATGGGGTCGGCTCGCTGCTGTGATCTTGGCGGGTTTGCTTTGTTTAGGGCTAGCGGGCATTTTGGCCATGCGCGTGATTGGTCTATTGGGCAGCAGCAGCAGTCCTGAAATAGAGGGCGAACCGCTGGATATTGAGATCAATCAGCCGCCCATCGAAACGGAATCGCCAGATGCCGCTGCTGCCCCCTCTCCGGCGGATGCCGCTGGCATTGCCGAGACGACCATTACCCAGTGGCTTGAGACTAAGCAGGCAGCCTACGCTAGCGACTACGATAGCAGTGGACTAGAAGATGTTTTAACAGGGTCGGCGCTGAGTCGCTCGCAAGGCAAAGTACAGACAGCACAAGCAGATGACTGGTATGTAGACTATACGCATGGCGACGTGAAGGTGCTATCGGTAGAGCCAGAAGATGCGACGGATGCCGACCAGCTCTCGGTAGAGGCAGAAGTCACAGAATCAGCGACGTTTTACGAGGCAGGCCAGCGCGTTGATCAGTACTCTTACACCGATGATGTCGTCACTATTGGCTACGATCTGGTTCGCCAGGATGGCCAATGGCTGATTGAACAATTCAGATAGGATTTGGACAGTCTGGTCTGAAGAGTCTGATTTGGATCTGCTTTAGTAGGACCTGCTTTAGATAGTTTAAAAGTCGCTCATAGCATCTCAGTCGGCTAGATGACTGGCACCGCTTCAGCGCTCAAATCAAGAGAGATTGTTGTATAACGGTAGCGTTTCGGGCAACTTTTAGAGGAACATAGCACTGAGGGGCATCTTTAGCTGAGACCCGAACCAGGGCCAAAGTCAATGCCAAAGTCAATATTTATCTATTTTGGCGGGCGATCCCTCAATGTCCATGAAATATGTTTTGATAAGACCTCTGAGTGAATAGTCGCCAACGTATGCAAGTACAGAGTCTCCCTACCGCCCAACCCTCTGATCCGCAGCCGATTGAGCGGCTGATCACGCCTGCAGGGGTTGCCAACGAATGCTCCAGGCGAGCAAAAACGCAGATTGACCTGCTTTTGCTCGCGATTGAGGCGCTCGATCTCGGTGGCGCGGAGGCCATGCTGACTTCGGCTAAGGAGCTGGGGCTAGACGAGGTGATTCGCGGCCGCGTCAATCTGTGGCTGTTGCGCAGCCGTAATCCGCTGCGTCGTTTTAGTCAGCGGCAGCCAATGGCTTTGGCAGAGGGTAAAGCACTGGTGCTGATCACCTGCTTTTTGGCCCGACGGCTGACGGTGCTAATTCGTCAGCTGCTGCTGGGCTATCAGCAACTGAGCGATCAGGGCCTTTCCTACGAGCATCACTTTCGGCTGTCGGAGTACCTGTCTCGCTTTCGCTCTCACTTTCGGGCGCGGATGAATGCAAAGCGATCTGGGGTAATGGCCTACAGCACGGACGAAAAGCTGGATGAGCTAGCGATTGAAATGTTGACCAAGCTGCTGTTCTGTACGGGTACAGATGGGGCAGATCGGCTTTGGGTCAGTCTTTTTGACGGAGAAGTGTCATGACGATTCGGCGACAGTACCAACTGCCCAACTGCAGCTTGGTCTTAGATGGGTTGAGTACGGATGCGGGGCCAGGCAGCGAAGCTGTGATGTCACTGCTAGTGAACGCAGAATGTCAGATCAGTGGTCAGGAGAAGTCGCTCAACGGTGGCTACAGTTTTTTTGCTGCGCTGGTGCGGGCGGTCAGCCAGTACGCTCAAGAAGTGCTGGGCGGTTTTGCCCATCCGCAGGTGATGGAAGGCGACCCCCTGCTAGTGCATATCAATCCGGGCGATGGCCCCTATCATCACCTGGTTGTGCAGCCTGAGATTATTGACATGGGAATGCCCAGCGATGGCCGCGCCCTGGATATTCAGCTCTCGACCGTGCAGCTATTTGACCTGACTGAGGCGGTCAATCAATTTTTTAGCGACAGCCAGACGCTGCCGGAGCTATTGCCAGCCCTGACCCCCTTATCTCGCCGATTTGTCCATCCTGAAGTGCCGCTGAGCGATCGCGTTAAGCCTGCCATTTTAGGTATTGGTGGGTTAATCGCTGCCACCCTGGCTATCGGCTTGCTGCCCCTGCCAAAAATGCGCGACCCTGCTTTAGATAGCCGCCCCGACAGTGCTGCCGAAGTTCGCCCTGTCGATGGTGCCAGTGCCGACGCGCCACCAACTGACGAACCAGCTACGCCCGATGTTGCTGCACTGCCGACTGAGCCAGAAGCCTCAGAAGCCGTAGATGAGCCAGAAGATACGTCAGAAATTGAACCTGCTACCCCAGCGCCGACCGATAGCGCAACTGACAGAGCAACTGCTGAGCCAGCGCGAGAACCGGTAGCGGCCCAGCCCTTAGCCCCAGCCCCATCGCCTGCTACCCCGCCTAGTTCGGCAGAAGTCGCAACGCTGAATGACCAGCTCAGGCGTACCTTGGTAGAAAACCGTGAGCAGCCCAGGGTTGGCAGCGACTCAGCGGCTTACCGGGTGCGCATTACCGAAGATGGCACTATCACTGGCTACGAACCGCTGGGCCAGGATGCGGTTGCCGCCATTGATGAGACGCCGCTGGCAAGCCTGGTAGAATCCGCGCCAGCAGCAGCGCCATCGGTTGACTATCGGGTAGTTTTCACAGAGCGCGGCGTCATTGAAGTCAGCCCTTGGGAGGGCTGGAGCTATTATGAGTAAGGTGACTAATAGGAGACTGGTTTGTGGTAGACGAGCTGGCATCAGATGGGTCTGAAATTAACGCAGACGTGCCCGGATCAGCGGCGCGCCCGTCAGCCTTTCACACAGCGCGGCCTAGCTTGAGCCGAGGCTTTGATGACTATCAGAGCGCCGATTCGCCCTTTGATTCACCTTTTTCTCAGCCCGCTGCCAGTGCTCCCCAATACCCTGGCAGTCCGCCCGCAAGTCCTAAAGAAACGCCCGGTGTCTATTCCCCCGCAGATGTCGCCGTTCCGCCCCTCGCCCCGCCGCCACCGCGATTTTGGGAGAAGCAGCCTTACAGCGCGATCGCTCACGTCGCTGCCCTCTGCGGGGCCATCACCGCCGCCTGGCTATTGGGGCTGATGGTTGCGCAGATAGCTCCCGGCAACTTTGCCAAACCGCCTCTACAAGAAGCCCTACTGCGCAAATCTAGCCGCCTGACTTCGCGGCTGTGGCACTTCCCTCAGCTGTGGCAGTCCCCTACTGCCGAAATTCGCATTGAAGCGATCCCGCTACCTGAGACCGGGCCCGTACTCACGCCGATTGACCTGCCGCCTCTAGAAAAGCAGCCGCTGGTCGACGAACTCAACAGCATCGAAACGGAAGTCATCACGCTTGACCGTCGCCTTCAGGCCCTAGAAGAACGGTTGGGCAGGCCCCCCTACCGGGGCACAGAGATTGAAAGCCGCATTAACTCTCTGCGAGCAGCCATCGATCCACCGCCCCGCCCTCAGGTTGAGCCCAGCTACGATCCCGTCCCTCAAGACCCCGGTGAAGACCTGCTAGAGGTTGCCAAGCTCAAAATTATCTTGCCTAGCGACGCTCTCTTTGCGCCGGGTCAAAGCGCTATCAAAGACGCGGCCCCGCTTGAGCAGGTGCTCGATCAGCTGGTGAACTATCCTGAAGCCAGTATTCTGATTCGCAGCTACAGCGACAATCAGGCAGGGGCGATCGCCAGCCGCGACTACACCCTCGCCCAAGCCAGTGCCCTCAGCGACTTCTTAGAAACAGCCTTACCCGGAGAGTACCGCTGGGTGGCACTAGGCGGCGGTCAGTCTCAGCCTGTCGCAAGCAACGACGATGCCGTTGGCAGGCAGCGCAACCGCCGCATCGAAATTTTTGTAGACACCCGCTAGCGAAAGACATAGCGTTACCCGGATGCATTCGGGTAACGCGAGTCACTTGGCCTGTTGTTATGCAAAGGTTTTGCCTGCGTTGCTGTATTGAAGCCAAGTGACCAACGCTATAGATTAAGGACACCGTAGCTCGGATGAAAATAGTTTTTTTTGGCACGCCTCAGTTCGCGGTGCCTAGCCTACAGCGGCTGCTAGCTCATTCAGATTTTGAGGTGCTAGCAGTTGTTACCCAGCCAGATAAACGCCGGGGACGGGGCGGCAAAGTCACGGCCTCAGGGGTCAAAGCCGCCGTCAAAGACAAGGCATGCCCGGTCTGGCAACCCGAACGCATCAAAAAAGATGCCGAGACCCTGGCACAGCTCAAGGCCCTCAGAGCCGATGCCTTTGTCGTGATTGCCTATGGCCAAATTCTCTCGCAGGAGATCCTAGCCATGCCGCGCTTAGGCTGCGTTAACGCCCACGGCTCAATTTTGCCCGCCTATCGCGGCGCGGCGCCGATTCAATGGTGTCTTTACCACGGTGAGGCCGAAACCGGCGTGACCACTATGCAAATGGATGCGGGCATGGATACTGGCCCGATGCTGATGAAAGAAACGATCTCGATGGGTTTACTAGACAACGCCTGGCAGGTCGCCGAAAAGCTCTCTCAGCTCAGCGCGGCCCTGCTGCCAGCCACCTTGCAAAAGCTCCAGCAGCAGATGATTCGCCCGGTACCGCAGGCAGATGAGCGAGCCACCTACGCACCGCTGATCAAAAAAGATGACTATTTACTGAAGTGGGACAGAAGCGCTGAAGCGCTGCACAATCAGGTGCGAGGCTTTTATCCCCATAGCGTGACGCAGTTTCGAGAGCAGGCGCTCAAAGTGATGGCGACTGTGCCTTTGGGCGAAGCTTACTGGTCGCAGCTACCGGCAGAATTTGTGGACCTGCCTGCACTCTATGCGCGATCGCTTGACGAATCTACAGACAGCCTCCCCCCCGGCACGGTGGTTGCCATAATCAAAAACTACGGCCCCGTCATCCAGACGGGTAGCGGTCACCTGCTGCTGTCTGAGGTAAAGCCCGCCGGCAAAAAGGCGCTCTCTGGCTGGGACTTTGCCAACGGCAGCCGGGTCGAGGTGAGCGAGTCTCTGGGCAAACTAACGCCGTTGAACTAATCCACTGAGCTGAGTGGTTGGTAGCTATCATTATGGGCGAGTTTGAAGCAGAGCAGCAGAGTAGACGCATTGCTTACGAAGAGCTGCTGGCAGACTGCTGCCACTATGAGGGCATGCTCTCTGTGCTGAAGCTGCATCGGCCTTATTTTGAAGCGCTGCCCAGCGTGCGCCGCCCTCAAGAGAGCATGGTGACCCTACCGCTGCCCAATATCCGCAGCCGCGAGGTTGCTGAGATGGGCGGTGTCATCGATACGAGCTACCGGATTCGCCCTTTGCCCTGTGATGTCGCGCTGATGATGTGCGACCCGGAGTGGAAGATTAAAACTGGCATCGAAATTGTGCTGTTTATTCAGCGGCCAGGAGAAGACCTCTCTGACGTTCTTAGCCGCTGGCGGCAAACGCAGGTAGAGCTGGGTCAGGGTGTAGAGTGGCTCATGCCCAGACGGCATAAGCATCTACTCGCAGAAGGCACAGAAACTCCTCACCCTTTATTTGTTGTCTTTACGCCAGAGGTGGGTGAGATTTTTGCCCCAGAAGCGCGGATTATTCGAGGGCTGACGGGGGCGGGATGGCCGGTTGTGCAGTGGGCGATCGCCCCTAGCTCAGACAGCGCTCAAACAGACAGTGCTCAAACAGACAGCGCTCAAACAGACGACGTGTCAACATAGTCTGAAACAGTTTGGGATAATGATTACTGATTAACCCACTCCCTGACTAACTAGCCCATGGTGCATCCGGTTACAGCTGCCTACCCAACCTTAAAAGATTATCTCGCTGAGAAGGTGGTGCCCATAGCCCATCAGTTGGATCAAGAGTCGGCGCTGCTATTTGAGACATTTTGGGCGTTGGGGCGGCAGGGGCTACTAATACCTAAGATCCCTACAGCGCTGGGCGGACTTGGGCTAGATACTCAGGCATTTTGGCAGTTTCAGAGCGCAGTAGCCCGCCATTCTGGAGCGCTCGCTTTTTTGCAAACTCAGCATCAGAGCGCGGCGAGCTTATTGCTGTCTAGTGAGAATGAAGCGCTGCGACAGGCCTATTTGCCAGCGATGGCAACTGGAAAAAGGCGGGTAGGCGTGGGGTTCTCACAGTTGCGCCGTCAGCCCGCACCGCTGACGGCGCAACCCGTGCCTGGGGGCTATCAACTGCGTGGCGAGGTGCCCTGGGTGACCGGAGCGGGGCTGTTTGAAGAATTTATTGGCGCGGCAGTATTAGAGAGCGGGGAGGCAGTATTTGGGCTGCTGCCGCTCGTGAGCAGCGCGGATGATCGCGGCCAGATGACTGTGCATGAGCCGATGGCGATCGCTGCCATGGCCAGCACCAACACGGTAAAGATACGGATAGAAGACTGGTTTTTGGCAGACGACCAGATGGTAGCCCATCGCCCCGCCGGGTGGATAGCCCAGCGCGATCGCCACTATCCCCTCAGTCCACTGGGGCTGATCTTTGGCTGCACTCAAGCCGGGATTGATGTGCTGGTGCGATCGCTCTCACGCCGACAGATCGACCACGACATCACCTGCCAGCTCACCGCCCAGCTCGACCAGTTGAAGACAGCCGCCGCTGCCGCCTTGACACTGGGCGAAGCTGCCTACAGCCAAAAAATAGCGCTGCGAGGCCAGGCCATTGCCTTGATGAATCGCTGCGCCCAAGCCGCCGTGATTGCTACCAGCGGCGCTGCCAATGCCCTTGGCCATCCGGCTCAGCGAGTATATGGAGAATCGCTAGTGTTTAGCGTTAGCGGGCAGACGACTGGCGGGGCGATCGCCTCACTCGACTGTCTACTGTCGTAACGGCTTACTCCTTTAGGCAGAAACCTGTAGAACCGGATTGTCGCTTTTACAGGTTTGCCGTATCTTTAGAATAATTTAATAGTTTTTGCAGATAAAGTGTTGTGAAGATTTGATCACACTGCTATTAAGAAGGGTGTTTTAAAGTCAGCTTCATAGCGAAGCCCTATCGATTCGGGTTAAACCTAAAAAAAATATAAAGGTTTTATATGGATGTCAGTCTCCTCCGCCAGCTCTGGTCAATTGTTGAGTCTTTCCCCACCCATAGAATTTCAAGCTTAGACGACCGCAGTTTGATGCGATCGCTCGTAGACTCCCTGCAATCTGACCCTACGTTTGATCCTTGCAATCTACCGACCGTCAGTAACTACATCAATACCCGAATTCCGCTAATTCGGGAGATATCTCAGCAATCATAGGCCGATTGTGTGACTGTTCTTTGGCGATCGCTTCAGCACTTGTTGCAGCGGCAGGCTGCTCCGCTGCTTGCGATCTTTCACAGGCCGAACAAATCGCCTCAGCCGTCCGAACTCGCTCCTGTCCCTAGACAACTTTCAGGAAGCACTGATTTTCTCTGTAAAAAAAGTGATAAGGTTGAGCGCAATTGTTGCTCAGTGTGGTCGGCAATCTGCCAGAGAGCCCTATGCATAAGGGCTCTCGATAGTTTGTTCAACCTGAACTAATTGGCTATTGATTTTCAGATAGCCGCAGATTGATCTCTTGAAATTGATTTCTTAGGGATGTTCAGCTGATCCCATTGAGCATATTTCTCTTCTTTAGGATTGCGTGAGGTTTGGTATGAAAAAGTGGGCTTTGATAGTTGCGTTAGGTATGGGCGTTTTGCCGCTAGCAGCCTGTGGCGCACCGGGCGGCAATGAAGTAACTCAAGGAGATGGGACGGAAAGCGTAGCCGCTAGCGGTAGCCGCTTACAGACCGTGCTAGATCGCGGCACGCTCGTCTGCGGAGTAGACGGTGGTATTCCTGGATTTAGCTTTGTTGAAGACGGCGCGTACTCCGGGTTAGATGTAGACACCTGTAAGGCTGTTGCTGCTGCCCTATTTGACGACCCAGAGGCCGTAGAATATCGCGACTTAGACTCCACCGAGCGATTTGAAGCGCTCAAGGGTGGCGAAGTGGACATGCTTGCTCGCAACACTACCTGGACAATCAGCCGCGATACCTCAGTTGGCATGGAGTTTGCTCCGACAACTTTCTACGACGGTCAGGGGATGCTGGTGCGCGCCGACTCAGGTATTACCGATCTAGAAGGCTTTGAAGGCAGATCGGTCTGTGTAGAGACCGGCACGACCACCGAGCTTAACCTGACTGACCAGATGCGTGAACTGGGCGTGACCTTTTCGCCGCAGACCTTCCAGGATGCTGATGCTGCCTACGCTGCCTACGAGGCCGGTAGCTGCGAGGGCATGACCTCCGATAGATCTCAGCTGGTGGCTCGTCGCAGCACGTTGAGTAATCCTGATGAGCATGAGTTGCTGGATGTCACCATGTCTAAAGAACCCTTAGGACCGGTAACGGTCAACAATGACTCCGCCTGGTTTGACACCGTTAAGTGGGTGACCTTTGCGCTCATTGAAGCGGAAGAACTGGGGCTGACCTCCGAAAACATTGGTGAAGCTGCTTCCAGTGAAGATCCTAACGTTCTGCGCTTTGTAGGCGCTGAGGGAACTCTGGGCGAAGATATGGGCCTACCCAATGACTTCGCGGCGCGGGCGGTTGCAGCTGTCGGTAACTACAGCGAGATCTTTGAGCGCAACCTGGGTGCAGATTCGCCGTTTGAGCTGCCTCGCGACCAGAATGCGCTGTGGAGCGATGGAGGCTTGATGTACTCTCCGCCGTTCCGCTAAGAGGCACCGGCAGGTCATTTACTAATATCGCTTAGTGATTGGCTGCTACGAGAGCTACTCGCTCAAAACTTGAGAGCCTATGAGAGCGCAGGTTGCTGACCAGTTCAGCTGCCCGCGCTCTTTTTGTATCTATTAGTTGTTATCTATTAAATTAGATAACAACCTGGGCGCTGTGTTTTATGTCGGCTCAAGTGATTGCGGCTAAAGGCTTATGATAAGTAAACATCAATCGCCCTCACGCGGGAATAGGTAGGCGGATTGTAAAAATGCCGACCGAATCCGTCTGGGTATCCTGGCATAGTGGTGAAATACCGGGCCTACAGGCAAAAGCTGTCTCAACTGCGAGGCGTACCGATCAAAACAAAAAATTATGGCAAGAACCCCTTCTAGATCTGCCTCTGGCCTGCGAGCTCTGCTGCGGGACGAAAGATTTTGGCAGATAGCCCTTCAGGTGATTTTAGTGGTGGTCGTCGGGGCCGTCTTCTCTTATCTGTTTGGCAATCTCACCAGCAATATGGCCCGCAGCGGGATTGCGTTTGGCTTTGGGTTCCTTAAAAACCCAGCGAGCTTTGCCGTGGGCGAAGACTTGATAGGCTACACCGCTCAAGATTCTTACACAAAAGTCATTCAGACCGGTATTGTCAACTCCTTACGGTTAGTCGCGGCTGGGGTGATAACAGCGACAATCGTCGGCATCGCGGCTGGGGTGGCGAGCTTTTCTGACAACTGGCTGGTGCATAAAATCAGCCGGGTATATGTCGGGCTGGTGCGGAATGTGCCGCTGCTGCTGCAGCTGTTCTTTTGGTACTTTGCGGTTTTTCTAGCAGCGCCTAGGCGAGAAAACCAGATTGTGTTTCCTAGCTCAGAAAATGCCTGGATGGTAATCAATAACAACAATGTGAATTTGATCGGGCCTGGGCTGCCGAATGAGGTCTGGGTAGGTCTGATGCTGGTGGCTCTGTCGATGCTGTTGTTTGGTCTGCTGTGGCGTGCTATGAGTACGTTTCGGGAGGGGCGCTTTGCAGCGGGGCTATCAGGTTGGATCTCGCGGATTGGCAATGCTGCGCTGATTGCGGGCGTGCTGGTAGTGAATTATTATCTGCTGTTTAGTAATTCGGCAGAAGATAGGCTGTTCTTTAAAGGGGGTGTGCTGGCGCTGTTTACCAATCCGGCAGGGCTGTGGATAGTGGCGTTGGTGGTGATGGCGATCGCCTTCTTTGTGCTCTGGCGACTGCGGCTGAAAGCCATGATGGATGCCGGACAAGACGGCAAGCCATTTTTGATTGGAATGATAGTGCTGGCGATCGCAGCTGTTGCCATTGTGATATTTGCCTTTAACTGGACGCCGCCAACCGTAACAGAAGGTGGCGGCGTCACGGGCGGCATGGAAATTTCGACCCGATATGCTGCTGCCCTGACCGGCTTAACCTTTTATACCGGGGCATTTATTGCAGAAATTGTGCGAGCGGGCATTCAGTCGGTCTCGCGGGGGCAGTGGGAGGCTGCTCGTTCGGTGGGCCTGAGCAATGGCCAAGCGATGCAGCTAGTGGTGTTTCCGCAGTCGCTGCGGGTTATTATTCCGCCTTTGAACAGTGAATTTGCCAACCTGGCGAAAAACTCCAGTCTGGCCTTTGCGGTGGGCTACCCAGATTTGTACTCGGTTGCGAACACCACTTTTAACCAAACAGGCAGACCGATTGAAGTCTTCTTGGTGATGATGGCGACCTATCTCACGCTCAACCTGCTGATTTCTCTTAATATGAATCAGCTCAACAATGCCGTCCAATTTAAGGAGCGCTAAACCGTGGCGACTACAAGTTCGAGGCCGATAGAACGCGGCGCACCGAGAGCCCATCAGCCAGGGCCCATTGCCTGGACTCGCAAGCATTTATTCAATAGCT
Source organism: Leptolyngbya sp. BC1307 (assembly GCF_002286735.1). Classification (GTDB taxonomy): domain Bacteria; phylum Cyanobacteriota; class Cyanobacteriia; order Phormidesmidales; family Phormidesmidaceae; genus Phormidesmis. Next base: position 156,728 of record NZ_NRTA01000003.1, on the reverse strand, counting down.
GGGCCAACAGCATTCTGACGGCTGTGCTGGCCGTCGTGCTGGGCGCGGCCCTTTTCAATATGCTGACCTGGGCCTTTACTCAGGCTAACTGGTCGGTGGTGGCTGATAACTTCGGCAACTTTATGACCGGGCTGTACCCGCCTGAATCTTACTGGCGAATCTGGTCAGTGTTGGGCATCATCATGGCGTTAGCGGGGCTGAGTTGGGGCGTGCTGGCCCGCAACCAAAAGCAGCTGTTTAGCCGCAATGTGCTGATTGGGCTGGGGGCGATCGCGCTTTTCTTTATCCTCGTCCCGATGACCCGATCTTACGCGCTCTACATCCTTGGCGCGCTGCTGCTGCTCGTCGCCGGGGCAGCAGGCGGCCAGAGAATTGGGCGGCAGGTTTCGGGCGCTGCTAAGTGGATTTCAGCTGCCTGGTTTGTCTCTTATTTTGTGGCGCTCTATCTGCTCGGCGGTGGCCCCTTCTTTGGCAGAGGTACGATTAGCCCGAGTTTGTTCTACAGCATTGTGATTATGCTCGGGGGCAGCATTGTAGCCGGGTGGCAGCTAGCGCAGCGGGTCTCTGTGCCTAAGATCCCTGAATGGATCAGCAAAGTTGTCTTATCCCTGGTGGGCTTTGTTGTGGTCTATCAGGTGCTGTGGCGATTGCCCTACTTGCTAGGACTAGATTTTGGCCTGAAAAATATTTCGACCAACAGCTGGGGCGGTTTGACCCTGACGCTGCTATTGGCAGTGAGTGGGATCGCGCTATGCTTTCCGGCGGGCGTGCTGTTGGCTTTAGGGCGGCAGAGCAAGCTGCCTGTTGTCAAGGCTCTTTCGGTCGCCTATATTGAGCTGATTCGGGGTGTGCCGCTGATTTCTATTTTGTTTATGGGTCAGGTGCTGATTCCCCTGTTTTTGCCGGTAGGGGTGCGGCCTGATCGGATCGTGCGAGCGATTATCGGCCTGACCATTTTTAGTGCGGCCTACTTAGCTGAAAACGTGCGGGCCGGTTTGCAGGCGGTCCCCCGAGGGCAGGCTGAAGCAGCGCAGTCTTTGGGGTTGAATAAGCCGCTAACCACCGCTTTAATTGTTTTGCCACAGGCACTCAAGACAGCGATTCCGGCGATTGTCGGGCAGTTTATTAGTTTGTTTCAGGACACGACGCTGCTGGGCATTGTCGGACTAGTAGAGCTGTTGGGCATTACCCAAAACCTGCTGGCTAGTCCCAGATATCTGGGCGACTACAAGGAAGCTTATATCTTCATTGCGGCTATTTACTGGGTATTTTGCTATGCCATGAGCTACGGCAGTCGCCAGATTGAGTCGGCGCTGAATACTGACCTGCGGTAGGCTACTCTGCGAAAAGGCAAGCCTACGGCTACGCTCGGCCTACGTCTTTATTATTTTTTATCCTTTAAGAGGAACCTCACCCATGACTCAGTCCGAAATGCGAGTGCCTGTAACGTCCGATAACTCTGTGGGTTCTGAGGCGGTGATTGTCGCGAAAGACGTACAAAAGTGGTATGACAATGGCTTTCACGTGCTCAAAGGGGTGAGCATGAATGTGTACAAAGGCGAAGTGGTGGTGGTAATGGGGCCATCAGGTTCGGGCAAATCAACCTTTATCCGCACCTTTAACGCGCTAGAGCCCTATCAGGAAGGCAGTATTGAAATTGACGGCGTGCGCATTGCCAACGATCTCAAAGATATTGAGGCGGTGCGGCGTGAGGTGGGTATGGTGTTTCAGCAGTTTAATCTGTTCCCGCATTTGACGGTGCAGCAGAATGTGACGTTGGCCCCAATCTGGGTGCGCCGCTGGCCTAAGGCCAAAGCCGAAGAAATTGCTCTGCGTTTATTAGACCGGGTCGGAATTGCGGAGCAGGCGAATAAGTTTCCTGGTCAACTATCGGGGGGGCAGCAGCAGCGGGTGGCGATCGCCCGATCTCTGGCTATGCAGCCCAAAGTGATGTTGTTTGACGAACCCACTTCAGCGCTCGACCCTGAGATGGTGCGCGAAGTGCTCGATGTAATGCGAAACCTGGCCAAAGACGGCATGACGATGGTCTGCGTTACCCACGAAGTCGGCTTTGCCCGAGAAGTTGCCGACCGCGTGGTGCTGATGGATGGCGGCGTGCTGGTTGAGGAGAATACGCCCGACGCCTTTTTCAACAATCCGACAGAAGAGAGAAGCAAAGCGTTCTTATCGCAGATTTTGTAGAGAGTTTTGCCGGTCGGATGCCCCTCCTCGGAGGGGATTTGATTTGTTGGGTGTCACATCCGATGTTACAGAGAGCCGGTATTACATGAACTTACCGGCCATGCCCATCACGTCGCCCATGTCTACATCGCCATCGCCATCACCGTCTAGAAAGGCGGTCAGAATCGGATTGTTACCGGGGCTGGGTGCGCCTTGCTTGGTATTGCCTGCGCTGAGAAAACGCATCACCAGCGGGATCACCATCGGCAAGATGCCCTGCACCTGATTGGCGTTGAGGTTGGTCTTTTGGGTGACCGCTGCGATCATTTCAGTCAGCTGGGCGCTGTTAAACAGGTGCGGAATCACGGCTGCGCCATTGGCTGCGCCTTCATCAATCAGAGACTGGGCGGCTTCATCCCCTCGCGTTTGGCGCTTTTCTTGCAGTGAGGAGCGCACGAACCCGCCAATGACAGACATCGCCTGCTGCATACTGCTTGAGTCAGCGTTGTTTTGCTGAGCGGCTTGCTTGGCATCGCCCAAAATCTGGGTCATTTGGCCAGCGCTGGCCTGACGTCGGGGGTCAGCGATCGCGCCCATTACCTGATCAAAAAGTCCCATACCAATCTCCTTACATAGACTAAACAGTGGGTGCTCTCACAACATTATAGGCTAGGGGTAGACCTGACCTCTCAGCCGCAAGTGCTGTCGCAACCATGGCTTTACTATCCTGCCGATCTATGACTTGGCGATCTGTGTGTCTGCTGATGGCAGGCGGTGCGGTGCTCTCGATCTCAGCCTGCGGGGCAGATTCTCAGGGGGCAACTTCTCAAGTGACCGCTAAAGCCCTACCGACCCTGGCCGATGACGGCGCATCTGTCTGTCTGCTCGATCCGGCGGTGACTTCGCAATCGAGCAGCTATAGCACCAATGTGGATCTGACTGCGAGCGTAGCGTTACCGGGAGAGCGCGGTGTCGATGTGGTGATGACGAGAAAGGGGGCGATCGCAGCTGTCAATACTGACAGCGGATCAACGCTCTACTGGGTAAACCCGGCAACGGGTGATCGAGGGCAACAGGTAGACCTGCCGGATGAAATTAGCGATCTGGCGTTTGATGGGGAAGGTGAGCTGGCGATCGCCACCAAGAACAAAGTGCTGCGGCTAGATGCGGCCAGTGGTGAAGTGCTCAGCGAGATCGCGCTAGATGGGGTGAGCCGGGTGGCGATTTCGCCGAGTGGAAATGTGGGGGCGATCGCTGATAAAACCGTTTACCTCTATAACAGCGAGAATGCTGAAGTTTTCTCAAAATTTAGAGACTATACAGAAGTGACCGATGTAGAAGTATTAGGCTGCGGCGAAGACCGCAATCTCGTCTATGTCACCAGTTTTCGCAACACGTCGTTTGTCGATCTCAAGGGCAAGCGCAACCCGGTGCAAATCGCCCGATTAGAGGCGTTGGACTTTACCGGCGCGGTGCAGTGGTCTCTCTTTGGTGACAGCGCCGAAACAATTAAGCAAAACGTGGCCGATACGCGGCTGTACCGGGTGACGTTGGGGCGTGATGGCTACCTGTATATCGGCGGAGAAAGTGCGGGCACAGCGACTATCTTTCGCTGGCGCGGTCAGCCGATGAGCGAAGATGAACAATATGGAAGAACAGACCCCTTCTTGTCGCGGATAGATCAGTACAGCCAGCTTCACAACAGCGGCTCGGCGCACCTGCCCTACTATGCGCGAGTGCAGCCCACCGAGGGGCAGATCGTCACTGCGCAAATGAGCTTTCCGCGCCTCTCCGATACGAAAGCTAACGCGATGCGCCTGGGTGACATTGCCGGTGGGGCCAGTGGCAACCTTTACTTTGGCGGCGCGGCGAGTGCATCTATTGCCAATCGGGATGAGCTGACGATTAACAATGAGACTGTGGGCGGGTATGGGGGGAGCGATCGCATCTGGATGTCAGTTGCGCCTGACTTTGAGGCCCGCAACTTTTGGACGGTGCTGGCAGATGAGGGCGGTAAAGGTGTCGTGCAGGGGGTAGACGCGGGCTATGGGTATAGTGCGGCGCTAAGCAATGTAGAGAGCGGCACGGTGCCGGTGACGACGGGTGAAGCTACCGGTAGCGTGTTCCTTAGCTTTACGGCGGAGTAGCCGGTAAAGAGAACAGACCACGCAGCAGCTTTGCGAAGCCCTGGCTATTGCCTACAACATTGACGATACAGTCCACATGCCTTCCTTTAAAAACCTAGCCTGTGGTGGATGTAAATGGCAGCGTCTTCTGGCACAATCAGCAAATAGCTTTTGGCTAGCGTTCTTATGAATATATCGGTCTTAACGCTGACACGGGGTCGCACTACGCACCTGCGTAATCTCCTTCAGGGATTGGCCCGCTCTACTCGCCTGCCAGACGAATGCGTGGTCATTCACATGAATGAACCGGCTTCACCCCTCGCCGACTGGCCGTTTGCCTGTCATCACTACAGCTATCAGCACCCGGACATTGGCTTGCCGCTGGCCCAGGCGCGCAACCTGGCCGCCAAAAAAGCCAAAGGCGACCTGCTGATCTTTTTAGATGTAGACTGCATTCCGGCAAAGTCAATGATTGCCGCCTACGAGAGCGGCACCCAGCAGGTGCAGGGCATCACCATGGCGAACGTCCGCTATCTGCAAAAGCCGCTGGCCACCTACTGGACGGAGCCCGCCCTGATGTCGCAGAGTCGATTCCATCCGCAGCGCCAGGTCTCGCCGATTACGCCAGTGGTTCGAGAGCCCAACTATGGCCTGTTTTGGTCACTCTCTTTTGCCCTGCGGCGATCGCTCTTTGAGCGGATGGATGGGTTTAGCGACTGCTATCAGGGCTATGGCGCAGAAGATACAGACTTTGCCTGGAAAGCGAGAGTGAGGCGAGTGCCGCTTTACTGGGTGCCCGATGCCTTCGCCTTTCACCAGTATCACGGGAGCACTGTCCCCCCCTGGCAGCATTTTGAGAGCATCGTCAGCAACGCTCGCACCTTTCACCAGCGTTGGGGCGAATGGCCTATGACTAGCTGGCTGACTGCTTTTGATAGGGCTGGCTACATTGAGTGGACCGCAGCCGGTAATCAGATCAAAGTGATGAGACTGCCCGAGCAGGCGACTGCCTCATAGACGATCTGGCCGAGCTAAGCCGCGCCGGCAGCTTTTACAGCATCCTTTTGTGCGACTGGCCGCATACACCGCTGAGCTACCTGAGCAATATAGCGAGCGGCTCGCAGCGGCGCTTCTATGTCTTGCAACTGTGCCCAGCGGCAGTGATCTTGCTGATGCGATCGCTGCCATAGCGCCGGCCACTGTGACGGCTCTGGCCATGTCTGCGTAACTACACTCAGCCCCAGCGCGCTGAGCGTCTCTGCTTTGCACTGCTGCTCTGCGAAGGGCCGCGCTGCCGGTATGCAAATGGTGGGCACGCCTGCTGCCGCAATCTCCATCGTAGAATTGTGACCGGCGTTAGCAACTACCAGATCCGCATGACAGAGATACGGCCAAACGTTCTCAACTACCCCGTAGCAGTTTACGCCCGCAATCGGCCTGTGTGAACCCAGCACATGCCACTGCCAGTGAGGGGTAGCTGCAGCGGCGATCGCCATCTTTTGCGGCGTTATCTGCGTTCCGCCAAAGCCTGTCATTACCAAAATGTTGGGCTTGTCTTTAGCGTAGCCAGGCGGTGCCGTCGCAGCTCTTTGCTGACCGGTAAACCGACAAAACCCACCGCTATAAAAAGTCTTTTCTCTCACCCACGGCGGGCAGTCAGCCTGTTCCATCGCCACTGTATATGGTGCCCATAGCGAATAGGCCCACTCATAAGCCAGGATGTGGCCTTTGTCCCACCGTTTGCCGTGCTGTCTGCCGTAGACCACCGGAATACCGCACATTCGCCCTAAAATAGATGCTTCTAAGCCCACGTCAGCTACTAGCAAATCAGGCTGCCAGCGACTTAAAAAAGAGACCATCGCCAGTGTAAAGGCGGCGTTGTCCCCGTGGTTGACCAAAAAGTCGTGATAGTCGTGCAGGGTCTGCTGCTGCATAAATAGGCTGGGCGATCGCGGCCCATAGCCAGGTACGCTGACTCGCTCCACCGGGCGACCGACATCGCCGATCGCAGGCGGGCCGTCCATTCCCACCACCGCGAGCTGACAGTCAGCCGGAAAATGGGGGGCGATCGCCTCAAACCGCCGACAGTGGCCTGCCCCTTGCAAATTTAGATAGAACGCAATTTTCATCTGCTAATCCAACTATGTCGCAATGCCCGCTAGCAACTGCATTGAGCTGAGGGTGCTGGCGCTCTGCCTTGACCCTTGCCTAGCTTGCCGTCGCTGTCGCTGCAACAACTGACGATAGAGGCGTTCGTAGCCTGCAATCATCACGTCAATATGACAAAAAGCTTCTGCTCGCTGCCGGCAGTCCTGACGTGAGAGCTGGGCGGCAGCCGCGATCGCCTCAGCCAGCACTGCAACCGTTTTTTCTCTCACCACCACCCCGCAGTGCGAATCTAAAATTTCCCCAGCCGCGCCGCTGTCAAACGCAGCGACCGGCGTTCCAGTGGCCAGCGCCTCTGCATAGACAAACCCATAGGGCTCTTCCCAGAGCGGCGTATTCACTAAGACGCTAGCCCTGGCTAGAGCTTGTTTAATCTCAGGGTGCGAAAGGTGGCCTAAATAGCTCACCTGACTGCTTTCTAGCAGCGGCGCAACCTGTGAGTCAAAATAGACCTGGTCGCCTATTGGCCCTGCAAACTCAATAGCATAGCCCGCCCTCAGCGCTGCCTGAAGAGCCAGATGGGGAGCTTTCTCCGGCACAATCCGGCCATACCACAGCGCCATACCCGGTGATGTCTCAGCGACAAATGGCCAATTCTCAATTGCAATTCCGTTGTAAACAACGTCTGCGGCAATCAGCGACTGCCACTCAGTCGCCAAACTCTTAGAAACGGCAACAGCAGCTAGCTTACCCTGCGTATTGCGAGCGGCGGCATAGCGAACGGCGGCAGCTAACTCTGCATATATGGGCGTATGCAACACCGTCAGCATCGGTATCGGCAGATCGGCTGCACTGAGTAGTAAGAAGGGATGCAGCGCATTGTTATGAATAATGTCAAACTGACCCTGGCAAATTTGTCGGATCGCGCTGGCATAGGCCGACATATTGCAAGCTTGGCGGCCTGATACTGTTTGGGCCTGAGGATAGGTTGCAAACGCACGCTCAATGCAGGGCACTAGCCCTAGCTCAGGATCAGAATCACCGCTGGCAAACAAAGTGACTTCGTGCCCTCGCTCTATCAGCTTTTTAGCTAGCCACCAGGTATGAGACTCCATACCGCCCGCAAAAGGCTCTGCAATCGGGTGGTGCAGCAATCCAACAATAGCGATTTTCATGAACGCGATTCCCAGGTTTGAACTGACTCACTAAAGCTGTTTTTTAAGTTGTTCTTTAATTTATCTAGGCTGCGGTGCAATCATCATCTAGCGGGCAGCATTACCTTAGCGGCATAAGTCCGCTGTTGGGTTGCTCTACTAAGCATCTTGCTAACTTTGGATCTCTGTAGGTGCTGACGCACTATCGGCAGCGCAATCATATACAGAAGATAAGGCATCTGAGCGGAAATAATTATCTATCTAAGGGAAAAGCTTTTAGAAATGGCGATCGCCCAATCCGCACTTATGGCGCTGCGTTAACGCTGCTTGCCTCGCCAGCGCAGGCTGTTTTGATTGAGTAACTCAGCCGTTTTGGGCGATCGCAGCATAGACTGAGCCAGGGCGATCGCCTGCTTGAGCTGTGTTTCATCTAGCTGTTTATAGGCAGGCTGCTGACGCGAGAGATAGCCATACCAGCAGCCCCCAAACAAATTATCCAGCACAATTCTGGCGAAGCAGTGGTTAAAGCGCACCGGCATCGCCGTCTGCCGGGCTTTAGCGGGCAGCTGATGGTCGATCAAGTCTAAATATTGCTCCCTCAGATGCGCTGTGTCATTCATAGTCCTCTGAAGTGGAGCGGACAAGTCAATGCGTCTGGTCTCTGGAAGGTACCTCAAGACAATTATTTCAAGGTAATTTTATATAATTCACGAAAACAACACAGACGTTTGTCTCGGCTTTACAAGCAGCATACAAACCTTTGATAGATGCCTCTAACCTTTGATAGAGCTTTTACAAATGAGCAAACAATGAGCAGTTTTTGAACCGTTAAAGATGAGATTGCTGACTACAATACAGACGTGCTTGGTAGTTGTACCCTCTGCCAAAGTTTTTCAGCTGTGCGATCGCTGCGCTAGCCGGACAAGTCATCAGCTTCTCCGGCTACCTTCGCCTGAGGACTGGCACGACCTGGCGAACGGAGCGCATCTGTCGTAGTGCCTCTCTCTGCCATCAAGAGGCGGTGTATCTTTTCATCTAGCCCCTATTGAAAATCTAAAATTGCTTCCCATGAAATATCTTTCAAGAATTCTCTTACTCAGCGCTTCACTGCTCGGCTTTTCAGCTGCTGCCGCTCAAGCTGCTAGCTTTAGAGCCGATGTGAATACGCTCAACAATTCAGGCGCTTCAGGCACAGTCTTCATTGACCTGTCTGATGATGAGAAAACGCTCACTGTCACCACTAACGCCACCGGCCTCGAGCCCAATCAAAGTCACGTCCAGCACATCCACGGGCTATTCAGCAGTGCAGGCGAAGTTGCTGACTCGATGACGCCTACACTTGCCCAAGATACCGACGGTGATGGCTTTATTGAGCTAGCAGAAGGCCTTCCGGTCTACGGCCCAATCATCTTACATTTAGAGACCATCAACACCCCAGACGGCAACGCTAGCATCACCACAGTCTTCGATTTGACCGATCCGAGCATCTTTGGCATCAATCGCACCACTGACGAACCGTTTACCGCTGCTGACCTGATGCCGCTCACCTTCCGCGAGATTGTTTTTCACGGCTTAACCGTTGCGCCTGGCATCGGTGCGGGTACCCCTGGTGAAGTTGATGGCACGGGCGGATATCTTGCTGTATTGCCGGTAGCCGCTGGCGAGATTGTTGCGGTTAACGACGATGCTGCCTCAGTCCCTGAGCCCGGTACGGCGGCAGCGCTGATTGGCATGGGCGCAGTGGGCGTTTTGATGCTACGTCGCCAGCGCAGCCTGGTCAACAGCTAGTCAGGGTGCAATAGCAAGGTTCCATCAGGGTGATGGAGCGGTCAACTGCCGATCATTCAGTCGGTGGTTGACCGCCGCCGCCTTTGCTGACGACATCCCGAATCACCGAATAGCCTCGAACGCCTGCTTTATCTGGCTGTTCGAGGGTCTTGTGTGTCTCTCTAGAGGAGACAATGATTTTGAGACGTTTGACTGAGTGCATACAAGGCCATAGAGACGTAATCGCTGTGCGGCTACTGGGCTCAACGCTATCGAGACTCGCTACTGGTACCGCACGCTAGCCTGTTCAATCCAGCCGTCTTCATGAGCGCTGTGCGGGTCACGATGCGTCCAGTGAATTAAGCCGCCGCGTTCGTTCCACTCGTATTCGCCTTTGACCGTGATGCGATCGCCCACCTTCAACCCGTTAACTCTGGGAGCCAGGTCGATATTATGCACGACCAGTAGCGTATGCCCGCTCTCCATTCGCATAATGAAGCGCTGATGCCGTGACCCTTCAAGGTCATCTGGCAGGAGGCTACCCACAGTTCCCACCACATTTTCGACGATCACATTGGATAGCCGACTTTGATACGCATTCAGCACTGGTTGTGCTCCGCTAACGTTGGCTTTACTCTGCCAGAAAACGGTTGGCATCACTAGCACAGGTAACATGCCCACGAGCGATCGCCTAAGCATTTTCGTCTGAGTGCGCGATCTGCTGTTGAAACCAGTTGGCCGCTTCCATGTTAGTCATTGTCTCTAGCTGTACAAGCGTCTCCTTTAGCATAGACTTGCCAATTACAGCATAACCCTATCATAGCGAACAAAAAGGGACAGACTTTCGCCTGCCCCTTCTCATTAACTGTTAGATCTGAGGTAGCGCTTATTCAACGCCTTCAATCCGATTTTCGACCTCTTCGTAGAGTTCTTGTAGCCGCTCAATGTTTTCATCGCTGGTTTCCCAGTAGCCGCGACCGTTCACTTCTAGCAAGGTGGTCACCATTCGACGGAAGGAGTTGGGGTTTAAGTCCATCAGCCGCTTGCACATTTCCGGGTCGTTGATGAAAGTCTCGTTCGTGTCTTCGTATACCCAGTTGTCTACTGCATCTGCGGTGGCTGACCAACCCATGGTGTTTACCAGGCGGTTGGAGAGTTCGCGGACGCCTTCGTAGCCGTTGGAGAGCATGCCCTCGTACCACTTGGGGTTCAGTAGCTTGGTGCGGGCGTCGAGGCGGACGGTTTCAGAGAGCGATCGCACCTGCGCATTTGCCGTCGTTGTATCGGCGATAAACGAAGTCGGCTTCTTGCCGTCATCTCTCAGACTCGCTACAACCTTGGTCGGGTCGGAGTCGAAGTAGTGAGAGACATCAGTAAGAGAGATCTCAGAAGAATCGAGGTTTTGGAAGGTTACATCCGCTGTTTTGAGCGACGCTTCTAGCAACCCACGAGACTCATCCATCACACCCGGATTGTCGCAGTTAAAAGAGAAAGACTTTCGCGCTAAGTACATATCGCGCAGCTCCTGTTCTTCTTCCCAACTGCTGTTTTCTACGGCCAGGTTCACATTCGCCGCATAAGATCCTGACGCATTCGAGAAAATTCGCGTCGCCGCATTCCGCAGCGTCAGGCCAAATTCTTCGGCCTGAGCCATGGCGTGCTTGCGCACAAAGTTCATCTCTACCGGTTCATCTGCTTCTGCCGCCATTTTCACCGCCCGGTCGAGCAGCGCCATTTGGTTCACAAACAAATCGCGGAAGACGCCTGAGCAGTTGATTACTACGTCGATTCGGGGCCGTCCTAATTCTTCGAGAGAAATCAGCTCCAGCTTGTTCATCCGCCCCAGAGCATCCGGCACGGGCTTGACGCCGACAAACCACATCATTTGAGCCAGCGATTCGCCGTAGGTTTTGATGTTGTCGGTACCCCACAGCACAGTGGCAATGGTTTCGGGATAAGCACCGTCATTCTCAGCTCGCTGTCGATCCAGCAGGCGATCCACAACAATCTTAGCCGACTGCACTGCTGCCGAAGTCGGAATCGACTGCGGATCGAGCGCGTGAATGTTCTTGCCGGTGGGCAGCACATCCGGGTTGCGAATCGGGTCGCCGCCGGGGCCAGGAAGGACATATTCTCCGTCTAGGGCGCGCAGTAGGGAGGCTAGCTCATTGTCAGCAACTACTTGCTTTAAGCAGAACTGGAGGTACTCAAACAAAGTCGTGAGCGAATCGTTCTCAATGTTCTTGTAGCCCAATTCATGCAGCGCTTTCGTCCAGACTGCTTTGGTACCACCAAAGTTGAGGGCAGAGAGCACTGACTTCACCGACACGCGGCCATCATCGTTGATTTGCTCGCGCACCATGGCTGCGACTGCCGCTCGGACGGCGCTGTTGATGTCGTAGAGCGTTTGTACGTCTTCGAGGTTGCCGCGATCGCTGCTCGCATAAATCTGGTCAATATCCCGGCCAATGCTCTCAGCGACAATCCGCTGCAGGCTCTTTTTCTCCTCTTCTGGGCGGTCGAGGCTGGCGATGTTGACCAGGGTGGCGATCGCTTCTTCTGCCGTCGGGGGCTCACCTACCACATGCAGCCCGCAAGGCAGCAGCCGCGACTCTATTTCCATCAGCTTGATATAGAGCTTTCCAATCAGCGTATCGCGCTCTTCCTTACTCAGTCCGCTCGCATCTTCAGGCAGCGTAATATCCTTATCCAGGTTTACCTGACGCGCCTTTTCAATCGCCGCATTCACAATCGGCGTCCCCCGACTGCCCTCTTTAAGCGTCTGGTAAGAGCCAATCAGCTCGCTGAGTTCTTTTAGCCCCTTGTACAGCCCCGCATTTTCGGCAGGCGGCGTCAGGTAGCTGATAATTTCTGCGTAGCCCCGACGCTTGGCGATCGTCGCTTCCGAAGGGTTGTTTGCTGCGTAGTAATACAGGTTTGGCGTATTGCCAATCAGGTTGTCTGGGTAGCACTTGGCCGACATACCCATTTGCTTGCCAGGCATAAATTCGAGCGAGCCATGGGTGCCAAAGTGCAGCACCGCGTCCGCCTTCCAGATTTTCTCCAGATAGGTATAGTACGCTGCGAAGCCGTGGTGAGGACTGGCCGACCGGGAGAACAGCAGCCGCATCGGGTCGCCTTCGTAGCCAAAGGTGGGCTGCACGCCGATGAACACATTGCCAAAGGTTTTGCCGTACACCAGCAGATTTTGACCGTCGGTATTGAGCTGTCCGGGCGGTGGCCCCCAGTTTTCTTCTAGCCGCTCTGAGTAGGGCGTCAGCGCCTCGTATTCAGCGACCGACATTTTGTGCGCGATGTTCAGGTTCGGGCTGTTGTACTGCGCCCGCGCATCGTGAATCACCATCTGCATCAGTTCTTCTGATGTCTCAGGCATATCTTCGATGGTGTATCCCTGCGCCTTCATCTCCTCCATCACCCGGTAAATGGAGCCAAATACGTTGAGGTAGGCGGCTGTCCCGACGTTTCCTTTATCGGGCGGAAAGCTGAAGACCGTGATCGCTAGCTTTTTGTCTACACGCGGCAGACGGCGCAGCCGGGCCCACTTCAGCGCCCGCGTGGAAATCGCTTCTACCCGGTCTTGCAGGGTAATGGCGCGGCCTGTCATACCATCGCGGCCCGACATAATAATTGGCTCAATGGCCCCATCTAGCTCAGGGATCGCCATTTGCAGTGCCACCTGAATCGGGTGCAGGCCCAGGTCACTGGCCTCCCATTCTTCCGTGGTTTGGAACACCAGCGGCAAAGACACCATATAGGGCCGGTTGAGCTTTTGCAGCGACTCAATCGCCTTAGGGTGATCCTGGCGAGCAGGGCCACCGACCAGGGCAAATCCCGTGAGCGACACCACCGAATCAACGATCGCTTCTTCTGGATTTAGCGGATCGAAAAAGTAAGTATCTACCGGCTTAGAAAAGTCTAGACCGCCTGCGAATACGGGGATTACCCGAGCGCCTGCATACTCCAGTTCCTGCACGATAGACACGTAGTGAGCGTCATCGCCCGTCACCAGGTGAGTGCGCTGCAACACAATGCCCACACAGGGCGCGTTTGGATTGCGGGAAATCTCAGGTACGTCGCTGCGAGAGTCGTACCAGTTGAGATACTCGCGCAGATCTTCAAACATGGTGGGCGCAAGCGGGTGCCAGATCCCAATATCAAGGAAGGTCACCGGCTGCTCGTAGGTAATACTGTCTGCCTTGGGCGTACCTTCTAGCTGACGCGCTGGCAGCACGTAGCGATCGGCCAGCATCAGCAGGAAGTTCTCCAAGTTTTCGGCAGAGCCACCCAGCCAGTACTGAAAGCTCAGCATGAAGTTGCGCGCGTCCTGCGCTTTTTCGATCGGCAGGTACTTCAGCACTTTAGGCAGCGTCCGCAGCAGCTTCAGCATGGCATCTTCAAAGCCGCTGCCCTGCTTTTGGCGGCGCTTTTTCATAAAGTCGCCGATGACGCTCTTGGACTGGCCAAGCTGAGCCATGTTAAAGCTGCCCAGCTTGTTCAGGCGCATGACCTGAGGCATAGAAGGGAAGACGACTGCGGCGTCGAGGCGATCGCGATGAGGCTTCACTGCTGCCTCTACTTTCTCTGCGAGTTCTTCGACGAAGATCAGCGAACCGATGAAGACATTCGCCTCGGCAATATCGCGCTTAAAGTCTTCAAAATTGTCCGCACTACGCAGCTCCTCGATCAGGTAGCCGCTAATTTCTACAGCGATTTGAGCGTTGCTTTCATTAATAGAGCGCACCGCCGCTGACAAAGAGCTTTGGTACTGGGGCTCGAGTACGACATAGACCACTTTAACCAGAGTGCGATCGCCTAATTCTTTAGGGACAACGTGTCTGACAGTGGGCCGAACTTGAGTGAACATGCGCAATGAACTCCTAAAGGGTATCTACACTTCTCTCAGACCTTTGCCACACCTAAAAAGCTAGAAACACAGCTTGACAAAAGGCCGATGAGACGGATTATTTTCTGAACAAAGAAATATTTACAAAACTATTGAATTAAAGCGATGACCTCTGATGACGGACTGCGCTCAGTTTTTAAACCTACCCTTAAAGTTTTACCAGAAAACCTTGATAGGACAAGGCTTAAAGGGCCCGCGTGAAACAAAAATACATACTTTCTCTGGCTCTTTCTTAAACAAATGTTACAAAACTTCTGAGTGGTTATTCTTAACTATGGTTTGCATAAATTAAGATTACGTAATTGACAAAATGCCGATTTTAATAGCCAATCGCTTGGCGCAAGCTTGAGCGCGAAAAGCTATCCCTACATCCATTAGTCGGGGGTCGGGCAACCCGATAAACTGAATACTCAGCGCAGCGTTTTGGGCATACGGGTATGAAGGTATTAGTGATTGGCGGGACGCGGTTTGTGGGGGTGTATCTCACCAAGCAGTTAGTCAGCCAGGGGCATGAGGTGGTTTTGCTGAACCGGGGTAATCATCCGGCACCGGTGGCGGGGCTGGAGACTGTGGTGTGCGATCGCACCGACCCCGCAGCCCTCAAATCCGCCCTGTCCGATCAATCCTTCGACGCCATCTTCGACAATAATGGCCGCGAACTCGCCCATACCCAGCCCCTGGTAGAACTGTTTAAGGGCAAGCTACAGCACTTCATCTACGTCAGTTCTGCTGGGGTCTATGCCAAAAGCGACCAAATGCCCCACAAAGAAGGCGATCCGGTCGATCCTAACAGCCGTCACAAAGGCAAATTTCACACCGAAGACCATCTCAAAGCGCAAGGCGTCCCCTTCACCGCTGTTCGCCCCGTCTATATCTATGGCCCGCAGAACTACAATCCGCTGGAGGAGTGGTTCTTTGACCGCATTGTGCGCGATCAGCCCATTCCGATTCCCGGTAATGGCATGGCCCTCACCCAACTAGGCCACTGTCAGGACTTAGCCGCCGCAATGGTTGCCGTCCTCGGCAACGACCAAGCCATCGGCCAGATCTACAATATTTCCGGCGACAAAGCCGTTACCTTCGACGGCCTTGCCAGAGCCTGCGCGATCGCCATCGGCAAAGACCCCAATGCCATCAACATCGTCCACTACGACCCCGCCAAATTCGACTTCGGCAAGAAAAAAGCCTTCCCCATGCGCGTTCAGCACTTCTTCACCGACATCAGCAAAGCCAAGGCGGAGCTAAATTGGCAAACCAAATTTGATCTCATCGAAGGCTTGAAGGACTCATACGAAAACGACTACCTTGCTACTGGCAAAGGCAACGCAGAAGTCGATTTTTCCTTAGATCAGCAAATCATAGCCAGCCTTTCGTAGGGATAGGAACCCGGTCTACAATACTGACCAGTCCTCAAAATTTAGGCTCACAACACGCTCGAAATCTTGTCGATTACGGGTGACTAAGGTTGTGCCCTGGCTTAGCGCGATCGCTGCAATTCTCAAATCTTGTGTGCCAATCCGAACTTTTCGGGCAAGCAGGGTCTGATAGTAGGCTTCTGCTTCGGCATCGTAGCCCAGTACCGTAAAATCACGCAGAAATTCGAGAGTTCTTGTGAACCAGTAATAAGCACGAACTCGTTCTGGAGAGTTAGCTGCTTTCCGAATTTGTGACAAACGTCCTCGAATTAACTCTTCAACGCTAATCGTAGTGATGACGACCTGGTTAGGAGAAATCGTGAGCAATCGCTGACCGAGCGGTTCATAACCGCGTTGATGAAGGCTCAAATGATCGCTATCCAAAATATATAAAGCCATCTAAGACGCGATTTCAATCCGCAAGGGACTCCATCTCTTGCTCTATTTCTTGCCGATAGGCCGCGATCTCAGCTTGTAAGTCGTCGAAAGTTGAGTCGTCCCTAAACCAACCAAATTTATCGAGCCAGGGATTTCCAGTCTGTGTTGAAATTGGAATTTCGATTTGAACCACCTCGACCTCATTCGTTAAATAGTCAAGGAGTTGGGATTTAAGCTGCTCAATCGCAGCCTCACGGCTGTTGTCAACAGCTATAATTTCAGGCCACTGTTTAGCACGGGCAATATACTGATCGTCCTTTCTACTGAGAATAACGTCGTAAATCATACTCATCTCTGGATACGAGGCGATCGCCCTTCCCATTTTACTGTGCCAGCTCGTCCCTTCACGTCACAGGTGCGATCGCCTTCTCCCTTCGTCTAACCGTTCAGGGGTTAACGAAGGATTGGGGACTGCGGCAAATTGGGAAGTATATCAAGAGTTGCTTTTATCAATCAAGCATGACAGCGAAGTCCTTGCTGTTGCGCCTTTTTTCGATAAGCCTCTACCTAGTTCTTCCCAAAACGATAGAAAATGTCCTCAACCCTTGCTGCAAAAAAGCTGAACGGCGCAGATATTCTGACGCAGATCACAGGTCAAAAGGTGCTGGATCGCCATCTGACACCTCGGGTGATGTTTTTGTCGGCAATGACGACGGTGCTAGTGGGTGTCGCCTACGCAGATGGCCAGCTAGCAGACCGTGAAAAGCTGTATCTCCAGAAAGTCCTGAGTCAGTTCGCATCACCTGAGAGCAGCCTTGGAAAAATGATTTCCTTGATGCTCAAGGGTATACGGAAGCATGAAATTTATAATCGCCTAGACGCAATCAGTTGTTTGACGGACTCACTATCGGTTTCTGAAAAGCTGATCATTTTGGGGTTTGGCCATAGATTAGCGATCGCAGATGGCTGCGCAGAAGTGCAAGAACGCAAGTATCTCAACACAGTAGCCAGCGTAATAGACGTGCCAGCTCATCAAGTAAAAGCGCTGCTCTCCTGCCTTGATGGTAAGCGAGCAGAAGTCAAACAAGAGGCTGTAGAGGAACTACGGTGGTTGCTAGATCCTCAGCGCTTTCAAAATATTGATGCAGCAATTGTCAATGCTGCCAGCTTTTTGTCCTCTAAGTTTTTAGCTCAACCGAAAAGCGCATCGCGCCCAGCCAGCCGTAAGCCATCGTATGCAAAACTCGAAAAGTTTCAAGGCTATCAGGCGCAGTTGAGCCAAATCTGTACTGATCTTATAGAAGTGCTACAGGAGGAAGGCGACTGTAATATTTTTCTTGCGGTACTCGAAGATGCAGTGCGATCACTTGCTCAAAAAGTTCAATCACAGAAGTTTCGATTGGCGATTGTCGGCGAATTTAGCCAAGGGAAATCGACGTTCCTGAATGCGCTGCTAGGTGAGGAGCTACAGCCCGTGCGGGCGATTCCCTGTAGTGGAACGCTGACAGTGCTGAAGTACGGGGCTGAAAAGCGAGTGGTCTGCCATTACAAAGATGGCACCCAGGCCGTCATTCCTTTCGAGCAGTATCAGCAGCAGGCGTCTATTCCAGAGGAAGCGGCTTTAGGCAACCGAGAGCTTGAGCTAGCCGAATCGAATATTGCTGAAATTGTGCTGGAGCATCCGGGGCTAGAGCTGTGCCGCCATCATGTAGAGATTGTGGACTCTCCTGGTCTGAACGAACATCCTGATCGGACGGCTGTAACAGAGAGACTATTACGAGATATCGACGCGGCTATTTTCTTAGCAAATGCGCAGCGCCCGATGACCAAGGGCGAGCGAGATCTGTTAGAGAGCCTGAAGCATCGGTTGCAAACAGAAGACCCTGAAGCTCCGGCTAATAATCTATTTGTGCTGATTAACTTTATGGATTTGCTGCGATCGCCCAATGACGAAACGCAAGTCAAAACACTAGTCAAAAACGTCGTGTGCAATCCAGAAAATCCTTTATTAAGTAGCGATAATCGGGTTCATTTTGTGTCTGCGCGATTTGCGTTAGAAGCAACTTTGACACAGACCGTAAACGAGCACTCTGAGTCATTTGAAGCATTTGTGAGCGCACTTGAAACATTCTTGGTAGAGGAAAGAGGCGAACTGAGCCTTATGAAAGGAATTGTGAACGTTCAACGGTTTGTTTCGGGAATTCAAGATGGATTCGAGAAAATGACGAATTTCTTGGAAGGCAAGCTCAGCCTTTCAGCAGCAGAGCAGCACAAGATATTGGAGAAAACGGGCGCGATAAGTGGGTTCGACATCAAAATTCAGGTGCTCAAAGAGTCACTAATTGAGGAAGCGCTATCAGAGGTCAGCGACTCATGGGATCAATGGCTAGACGATGTTGATGATTGCCTCGCCAGCAGAAAAGAGAAGTGGGCAACGCAACACGAGCAAAAGGCAGCTATTGTCAAGGACTATGCAGAAAAATTCGTACAGGATATCTCTGAAGAATTAGATAATTGGCTGAAAAACGCTGTTATGCAGACTATTCTAAAGCCTAAGGTAGACGAGCTAGAGAGTGAAATTATCAAGAAGCTAGCGACCATACAGCAAGACCTTAAATCTATTGATGACAAGACTGGTGCTGGCCTACAGAAGCAGTTCGAGCTATCGAGTTTGGGAGTCAACCTCAAATTTCATTCCAAGCTTAATCCTGACGCCGTAGGAGATGCTACAGGCTTCTGGGGCGATTTAGGTCTGAAGGGAGGCGGTATGGCTGCTGCGGGAGCTTTGGCTTTTGCCGGATTTGGGCTATGGCCTATTTTACTTACAGGTGGCATAGCTGGGGCCGCTGCCAGTTGGCTTTTCGGAAAGGATGTAGAAGAGATGAAAGAGGAACTGAAAGTAGAAGCTTTCAATAAAGGCATAGATAAATTTGTAGAAGCCTCTGACGAGATTTTGACCAGGATTACCGAAAACATCGAAAGCGCCTTTGATAAAAAGGCCCAAGACTTTCATGAATCAGCAAGCGCTTCTATTTCTATTCTGTGCAATCTGCTAGAGCAGCAAGAAGGCGTTTTGAAAGAAACCTTGGCACAAAAGGAAGTGGAGTCAGTAATTATTCAGCAAAAGAAGCTTCAGCTACAAACGATTGAAACAGCGCTTGAGAGCTTAACTAGAACAGCCCTGAGTTAAAGCAGATTCATTTATCAAAGGAGTTATAGCCATGTACGATTTTTCGCCTTTAGTACAGATAGGAATTGCAGCCGGAAAATATATTCCAGTTGAAACGGCTGCGGGCGTTCCGATTGGAATGGTTCGAGATGCTGCAACAGGTCAATTTGCTGCACACGCCATTGGCATGAGTCTGAATCCACTGACAGCTGCGCCACAAATGCTCATGGGAGCAGGGCAACTATACCAAGGTCATAAAGCACTACAAGGAATCAAGGCGCTTTCTGCATCGGTAGCAACCTTGCAAGCGACTACGGCTGTAATTGGTGTCGGTACAGTAGCCGTAGCTGCCCTCTCTGCCGTAAATCTATGGCAAACGCTCAAGCTTAGAAAAGACGTGCGGCAAATGCGCGTTGAAGTGAGGGAAGGATTCATTGACCTTAAGCAGGTATTTGCGGATCAAGGCGTTGAGCTGATTAAGCATATTCAGCAGGTGTCAGACGATGTGGAGTTTAGGGCTCACCGTACAATTCTAGCGAGGGCTTACGGCCTGTTTGAAAAGGCAATGAATCGGCTATGCTCTGCAATGACTATGCAGGATTTGAGATCGCGCAGCGATGAGATCAAAGCCGCTAGGGACATGATGTTCCGAGCGCTATCAGACTATGACAATGGCCAGTTGATGATCGGGGTTGGTTCGGCTGCGTATATTCGTCGGTGCGAATGTGTATGGGCAATTGAGCAGGCGATCGCAATGACCTATCAGATGCAGGGGGAATGGCAAACGGTGAGCGATCGCCTAACCGCTCTGAATGCCACTATCCGTCAGGATGCTGTAGCCACCTTAGATAAAGTTGAAACTACTGATGAGCTAGACTTCCTATTTCCAGAGCTTACTAGAATCCACAACCACGATCTAGTGGCTATCAATGCGTGGAATGAGCGTATTGAATGGGTTGAAACGCTCTCTGCCGAGGAAATGAAGCAGCTGAATGCATCTGTAGATGATGAAGCTGAAAAGGCTGAAAGTGACGTGATCATAGAAGATCCCGCTGACGACAGACCAATCGAGTACTCAGTTTATGAAGATCTCAAATCTAACTTTGTGCCCGAGGCTCTACACGAGAGCCTTGTCTATTCATTTAGTCCGGAGCTGCGGCGGCAGGGCGAAGAATATATTGCCGAAAGAGCAGCTTTAGAGTCTCTGACAGCACTTAGCCCTCGAAATTTGAAGCAAGCCTCTCCGCTCACGGTGGCAAATCTAGAGCTGTATTTTGCTATCCGAGACGAATCCTTGGCAGCCGAAGAAGAAGATTTGAAGATCGCAGCAGTGGCATAGACTGAGCGACCCAGATCGCCCTGACCGTACATAAACGCTACGGTCAGGTGTTTTTCTTCCATTAAGAAATTATTGGCAAATATTAAACTGACCTCTATCCTGCGTCTTATTTTCCCGTTTGAGCCATTCTGTGCTTTTTCCTTAAGAAGCCACAAGCCAAAGTCAAGACCCGCTGAGAGCTGAGCGTAGCCGAAGCCTCGGGTTCGGTAACCCCCCCTTCAGTAAACCGCCTCTGATTGAGCACTATATGAATAACCCTTACGAACAAATCGTCGTTAGTTATTCAGTCGGAGCAAGATATGGGAAAAGTAGTCGGAATTGACCTGGGGACCACTAACTCGGTTGTGGCTGTGATGGAAGGCGGTAAGCCTACTGTTATCGCCAACGCTGAAGGTTTTCGCACCACGCCTTCGGTCGTGGCCTATGCCAAAAATGGCGATCGCCTCGTCGGCCAAATCGCCAAGCGGCAAGCGGTGATGAACCCCGAGAATACGCTGTATTCAGTCAAGCGCTTCATTGGCCGTCAGTATGACGAAGTCAATAACGAAGCTAGCGAAGTGCCTTATAAAATCGCCAAAGTTGGCGGCAATGTCAAAATTGAAACATCTGACGGGAAGCAGTACGCCCCCGAAGAAATTTCATCGCAGGTGCTACGTAAGCTCGTAGACGACGCTAGTAAGTACCTGGGCGAAAAGGTCACGCAGGCCGTGATCACGGTTCCTGCCTACTTTAATGACTCCCAGCGTCAGGCTACCAAAGACGCCGGTAAAGTTGCAGGCGTAGAAGTACTGCGAATCATCAACGAGCCGACCGCCGCTGCGCTGGCCTATGGCTTAGATAAAAAGAGCAACGAAACTATCCTCGTCTTTGACTTGGGCGGCGGTACTTTTGACGTTTCTATTCTAGAAGTTGGCGACGGCGTTTTCGAAGTGCTCTCTACTTCAGGCGATACGCACTTAGGCGGTGACGACTTTGACAAAAAGCTGGTTGACTATCTCGCTGAGGACTTCGCCAAAAAAGAAGGCATCGACCTGCGCAAAGATAAGCAGGCGCTCCAGCGTCTGACCGAAGCGGCTGAAAAAGCCAAGATTGAGCTATCTAGCGTGACTCAGGCAGAAGTTAACCTGCCGTTTATCACGGCTACTCAAGACGGGCCTAAGCACTTAGATACCACCTTGACCCGCGCTAAGTTTGAAGAGCTGTGCTCTGATCTGATTGATCGCTGCGGTGTGCCCGTACAAAACGCGCTCAAAGACGCCAAGCTCAGCAAGTCGGATATTGACGAAGTCGTCCTAGTAGGCGGTTCTACTCGGATTCCGGCAGTACAAAGCCTGGTTCAGCGAATTTTGGATAAAGAGCCTAACCAAACGGTGAACCCTGATGAAGTGGTCGCCATTGGCGCTGCTATTCAGGGCGGTGTGCTTGCAGGCGAAGTCAAAGACATTCTGCTCTTGGATGTGACCCCGCTATCGTTGGGTGTCGAGACCCTAGGCGGTGTGATGACGAAGCTGATCACTCGCAACACCACCATTCCTACCAAAAAGTCAGAGGTCTTCTCGACCGCTGTCGATGGGCAGACCAATGTGGAGATCCACGTGCTCCAGGGTGAGCGGGAAATGGCCAACGACAACAAGGACTTGGGCATCTTCCGGCTAGACGGCATTCCCCCGGCTCAGCGCGGCGTTCCTCAAATTGAAGTGATCTTTGATATTGATGCTAACGGCATCCTCAACGTCACGGCTAAGGACAAAGGATCGGGCAAAGAGCAGTCGATCAGCATCACGGGTGCGTCTACGCTCTCCGAAAATGAAGTGGAGCAGATGGTGCGCGACGCTGAGAGCAACTCTGACGCTGACAAAGAGCGCCGTGAGCGGATTGACACCAAAAACCAGGCCGACTCGCTGGCTTACCAGGCTGAAAAGCAGGTAGAAGAGCTGGGCGACAAGGTACCTGCTGAGGACAAAGAGAAAATCGAAGCGCAGGTGAAGGAGCTGAAGGACGCGATCGCTGCCGAAGATTACGACAAGATCAAGTCTACGATGACTGACCTGCAGCAGGCGCTCTACACACTTAGCAGCAACCTCTATCAGCAGGGCAGTGAGGCAGCGCCTGATGCCGCCGCCGATACAGCCAGTGAGCCCACTGACAGTGCCTCTACTAGCGGTGAAGACGATGTCATCGATGCTGAGTTCTCTGAGACAGACAATCAGTAGTCAGCGGTAGAAAGCTAAAGCTCGCCATTTAGCCAACTCAGGCATAGCGGGCAAAGCTATTCATGATTGAGCAACGAGTAAGACAATTGAATGCTTCGGCTAAAGGGTGCAGATGGGAATTAACCATTTGCACCTTTTTTTGTTTTTTTGGATCTGCGCCTGGATACTGATACTGTACTGCCAATCTGAGACTGCCAATCTGAGACTGCCAATCTGAGACTGCCAATCTGAGACTGCCAATCTGAGACTGCCAATCTGAGAATGCCAATCTGAGACTGCCAATCTGAGAATGGCCAGGTTCCCCGCCCTGCCCCGATGCTGGTTGGAGCCGGATACTTATCATAAACTTCCGGTAAGCATCTCTTCATCTCTGCGACTGGCTTGTTCACCGTAAATTCACTTAAAACACAGGGATACGAGGGAGATTAGCTTGTTAACTATATTAGTTCCTGCCATCTCGCCCGTTTAAGCCCAGAAACAGTGCCCAGAAACAGCGCTCAGAAACAGCGCCCAGAAACAGTCTGAGCACTCAAGACTTAAAGACTGGCCTTGAAGATTCTCTCTTAGAAGCAATCAGCGTAGGCTTTGACAGCTAGCCTATTCCCATCTTGAAGAACCGTTTTCAAGACCGGCGTTTTTCACCGGTTCAGCTGGTCTCTACCTACCTTTATAGTTCTCTCTTATTAGAAGAGTCTCTACTTCAAACTCCAGTAAAGAATTCAACAATTTGTGTGTCCACCATAGGCTCAGGCCGATTGGGGTGACTAGGTTGTGGGCTGAGGTGCATCAGTTTTTCTTGATATATTTGCCGCTATGCAGAAACCGCCGACATGTTTCGTTCTACTTACCTTGCCTCCTTTGCTCTCGTAGCTGCTCCGCTGCTGCTACAGAGTTCGCCAGCTATGGCTGCCACGCTCTTTCTTGGCGACAGCAGCGGCACCTTTAATTCACCCTCGGTCAACCAGGCCGTCGATCCTGAGGCGACGTTTAGTACTGAAAAGCCTAACCCTCAGAGCGAAACCTTTGTCTTAGGGAGACCCGGCGATCGCTCGATGCCCAACAAGCTTACCTTCTGGAGCAACTCTTTTGCAGCAGCCTCCGAGCAGGCATTTGCGGTAGGCAATCTTACCTACTTCAACGGACAAACGTTTAGCGGCACTCACGTGTCTAGTGTGCCTTTGAGCATTCAGCTCAACCTGGCGCAACCTGCTCAAGCGCAGCGACAGTTTAAATATACTTTCGGCTTCGATCTGACGCCTAATACCAACCTCGACGGTAGTGCTGATAGGCTCCTGGTTTCTGACAATCCTGCGGCTCAAACCTTTGCCTTTGACCAGGCAATATACAGCCTATCGCTACTGGGCTTCAGCGCAGATGGCGGGGCGACGTTTACGCGCAGCTTTCAGGTGCCGGAAGATATGACTATCAGCAGTCAGCTCTATGCTCAAATTAAGCAGATATCTTCCGAGCCCGCTACTGACAACCCGCCTGTCCCATCACCGAGCCCAACGCCTACCCCAGACCCAACGCCTAACCCGGCTCCTGCACCAATGCCCGTCCCAACCCCTGAACCTTTCCCAGAACCAACGCCTGAACCTACCGAAGTCCCAGAGCCAGCCGCGCTAGCGGGGTTGCTGATGCTGGGCGGCGTTTTACGGTCAAAATGGTTAAAACGTGATCTGCCTACTCCCTAGTCGCTGATGCCTGCGCCTATCAAGCCCATCCCAGCAGAGACAGCAGCCCTTTACCCGTCAGCAGCTCAATCACAATCAGAGCGGCAAAGCCAACCATGGCCAGTCTGCCGTTCAGCCGCTCTGCATGTTGATTAAAGCCTTTTTTAGGACGCTCCAGATTGGGTATGTGTGTGGGCTGAATGCTGGCCATAGCTGTCCTTGAAGAATACTTGCCTATGATTACCCGCGATCGCATCTTCAGTTGATGGCATCGCTCGCTTATCTATGTTAGTAGAAATGTGTCAGCCTATAAACTAGGTTTGGCATAAGGTTTAGCGCATAAGGTTTAGCAGAGGAAAGCGATCGCTATGGCAGAGTCAGTAAGTTGGACAGCAGAGGCAGAGGCCATGCTCAAAGAAATTCCGTTTTTTGTCAGGCCAGCGGCCCGTAAAAAGATAGAGAAATTTGCCCGCGAGAAAGGTCTCTCTGAAATTACCGAAACTGTCTATCAGCAGGCCAAGCAGCAGTTTGGCTAAAAGTACCTGGGCCTAAGATGGGCTGCGCCAAAATCGACTGTTTAAGCAGAAAAAAGCAGAAAAAAAGACTCGCAGAGATAGCATTCTCTGCGAGTCTGATGTTTAGATATTAAGCGAGGCTAATTAACCGGGCTCACAGCTTCTAGCGAACCACTTCACTGTCTATTTCGATAGCCATTGGGCTGTCGGTAGCGGTTTCGGGCTGAGTCGGCTCGGTCGCAGCATACCGCTGACGAATCCCAGCAACCCGGTCTTTGAGCGTGGCATAGCGGCTACCGTAGCGATTGCTCAGCACCTTGTCTAGCTTAATAGCCTGCACTTTGAGCTGAGGCAGTAGCTCTACCCGAGCAGTCTGACCAGCAGATCTGCCCATCGTCCGCACAAAGGCGATCAGACGCTCAGTCATATCTTTGCTATCAGCTTCTTGCTGCCAGGTATTGTTAACGGTATCAGCAGCCTGCTTGCTCTTTTCTTTGACCGTGGCGACCGTCTCAGCGGTGACTTCTTTAGCCAGTGGGCTAATGACGGCGCGGCCATCTTTAAATTCGGCGGCAGTCTCGGTAAAAGCAGCTCGGAGAATTTTAGCCACGCGCTGTGACCTTTGGCTACTCTCCTGGTAAAGCGTTTTTAGCTTTTTAACAGTGGAGGGATTAGCAGCAGGCGTGGGTTCAACAGCTGCAGTAGAAAGATTGTTGGCGTCGTCTTGAGTGGTGTAAGTCATGATGTTTTTGGTGTTTAGGGGATTAGAGAGTAAATCTAGGCGAGAAAGAGAGACTTGTCAGCTCATCGTTACGGCTTCGACGGCGATGGTCTGAGCGTCAGCGGTTTCTGCTTCTCTATCGAGGGGTCGCTTTTGCTTGATCTGTTCAGCCAAAATCTGGCTCATCTCGGTCACTAGCAGGCTAACTACCAACCCGTCATCAATCCAGCCTAAAACCGGAAAAACATCTGGAGAAATATCCAACGGACTGACAAGATACAACAGCGTCCCGAAAATCACGATCCAGCGGTACTTAGTATGTCTGAGCGCTTTACGATAGAGATTATGTAAGGTATTCGAAAAGTGTTGTTTCTTCATCCAGGGGTGTCCTTAGCCAACATATTCATCATCGCAGATGAGTTTGTTGCCGTCAGGTGTAGATAGCCCGCCCACCCGCTGCCGGTAGGTGCGTTCACCCCATACGGTTTACCGAAAGAATAGAAGACGGTTTACCGAAGCAGGGAAGTTAAATGTCTGATCTCTGGCAAAATTAGCGCTTCCATCGCTAGCGCAACGGCGTTGCTAGAGCCGGGAAGTGAGAAAATTAGGGTAGCGTTGCAGACGCCGGCAACGGCGCGTGAGGCGATCGCCCGTGACCCAATTTCTGCGTAGCTGAGCTGACGAAAAATCTCACCAAAGCCGGGCAGCTCCTTGTCGAGCAGCCGCGCTAGCGCATCGTAAGTGGTATCGCGCGGTGCAATGCCCGTGCCGCCGCTGAGAAGAATTGCCTGAATATCCGAACGCGCTGCTAAGCTCTGTACCAGCGCTGCAATCTGCTCGGGCTCGTCTTTGACTACCTGATAGTCGCTCACCCGATGGCCTGCAGCGGCGAGCTGATCCTGTATGAGCTGCCCGCTCTTGTCAGTTTCAGGCGTGCGGGTATCGCTCACCGTGAGTACTGCGCAGGTAACGGCTGGTTGATCGGCGCTATCGGGATGAGGGCGGGCCATAGGCGCAGGGAGCGGTAATTAGCTTTTAGTAAGGCCCAAACCATTCGCTTCAGAGTAGCGCTCCATAAAACGCATAAAACGCTCCCACTCTTCTTGGCCCTTCATTACGTAGACCGCTTCAATGCCAGCTGGTTCCCCGTTGACAAACTTACCGTTCACATCGCGCGTGCTGAGTTCACCTTCTTCATCGACCATGTATAGGCCGGTCACTTCGCCGCCTTCTTCGGTGAGTGCTTTAGGGCGGTCAAAGTAAAAGGTAGCGGTGCCGTCTGAGAGGTCTTTGGCGCGGGTGATGCGAATATCGGGGACGACCTCTTCCTTGACGCCGCGCGAGAATTGAATTTCAGCCATGATGAATTGCTTTAAACAGTGAATTGCTTTAATTAAACAGACGTTAATGCTGCTAGTTTCTCATTTTACGGCTCCATTAGTCGAGAGCGACTTGATCGGGTGAGGGAACGGCTGGCATCTTGCCATCGATCACCAGCGTCTGATAGACCATGGCAGAAACCTCAGCGCGAGTGGCAGCGCGGTCGGGCCGTAGCTCTGCCAGAAAAGGGCGGTTAAAGACCAGACCAAGCTGAGTGGCTGAGGCGATCGCCCCTGCGGCATAGTCTGGAATGGCGGCGCGGTCGGTAAAAAAGTTGAGCGATCGCAAATTAGGGGGTGATACCGACTGTAAGTTCAGCCCACTCACCAGGGCCAGCAGCGCCTGTAGCTTAGTCAACGGTGAATTAGGGTCGAAAGTAAGGTCGGGAAAGCCAGAGAGAAATTTGGCCCGATATGCCAGCTGAATTACCTTCGCCGCCCAAAAGTTATCAGGCACATCGCGAAAGCGCAGAGCAGGGCGTTTGGCCTCAGGGCGGAGTGCGCCGACCAGTAAAGCGGCAAACTGGGCGCGGGTGATCGGGGCATCGGGCCGAAAGGTGCCATCGCCAAAGCCACTCAGCCAGCCGCGCTGCACCAGTGGCTCAATAAAGTCATTAGCCCAATGCTGAGCAGACAGATCGCCAAAGTTGGGCGAAGTCGCGTTGGCTCTGGTGATAAAAGGAGAAGGCAGGCGGGCGGTGCGGCCATTGGCAGCCAGCGCCTGATGCACCAGGGCAGTGGTCTCGGCGCGGGTAATCGGCTCTAGCGGCCTGAAGCGGTAGGGGTCAGGATAGCCTACGACCATCTGGCGCTCAGTGGCAGCAGCGACTGGCTCTACGGCATAGCTGGGAACTTGGGCGCGATCGCTATAGACCAGCAGCGACTGCGAGCGACCGCTGCCGATATCCAACCCATTCACCAGTGCTACGACTGCCTGTACTCGCATCAGCGGCGCATTCGGGCGAAAAGATCCGTCAGGAAAGCCCGAGATAAACCCCTGGGTCTGGGCCTGCCGGATGGCCTGCGCCGCCCAAAAATTAGCCAGCACGTCAGGAAACTGGCGAACCGGGCGGATACTTTCAGCATTGGGAAAGGCGGCAACGATCAGGGCGGCAAACTGGGCGCGGGTCACCTGCTGGTCTGGCTGAAAAGACCCGTCTAAGAAGCCTTTAACTAATCCCTTCGCCGCTAGTGCTTCGACAAAAGGAGCCGACCAGTGACCCACCAGATCATCAAAGCGACTATCTAGGCTAATGCCTGTTAAGCGGTCAGATTCTACATCTGATCCATTGGGGGGCGCAGGCGGCAGGGGCACGGGTTCCACATTGCCCAGCAGCACATCGGGGACGGCCGCCTGGTCGGGAATTTCGCTCGGTAAGTAGACCAGCTCGCCCTCTACCCGAATCGGATTGAGCTGATTACCCGCAGTAGCCAGCGGCCTGGCCGTGTCATTGCGAATGTCATAGGTTTTGCCTTCAAACCAGTTTTGGCCCAGGTCTTGAGACAGGCCGATATCTGGCTGAGCGCGGTCTTTGACCCACAGGCTGGTCTGTTCGCTGCGGGTTGCCCGGTTTTGCCTGAGCACCGGGCGGGCGCTGCCGGCGATGACCAGTGCGTAGCGGCCACCCGCCAGCTGATTGCCCAGCACCAGGGGAGCCGACTGACCGCTGAGAGAGATGCCGTAGTCAGTGCGCTCAAAGCGGTTTTGCCGCACTTCTCCCTTGGCCGAAGCCACCATTGCCAGACCTGTCCCGTTTTCAATAAAGGCGTTCTCTGAGATGAAGGGATGGGCGCTGCCGCTGACGATGACGCCGTACTGCTGGCAGCTGACCAGCCGGTTGCCGATAATCAGCGCTGTCCCGGCGGCGACTAGGAGACCACTCCCCTGTGGATTGGTGACGGTAACTCCACGAAGCTGGGCGCGATCGCTCAGCACCACCGTCACATTCGCCACTTCTGACCGGCCAGATGCGCCCCCACCGGTAATCGTCACCGTTTCAGCCGCAGCGCCTGTTACTGTCACCCCGGCAGGTACCTCTAGTGGAAATTGCTCACCGGCCTGATACGCCCCCGGCCCTAGCTGAATTACGCCGCCTGAGGACGCCTGCCGTAGCGCCTGAGTTAGGGTCCTAAACGGAAACTTGGCGGTGCCGTCATAGCTGTCTTGACCGGCAGGGCTAACGTATAAAACAGACATAGAGTAGACATCACGTATTGCACTGTACCGTTAGAATAGGCGTAAACCCTCTAAAGTGTTCTCAGAATAGACTTTCTCAAAAATAAGCTTTCTCAGAACAAGCAGGGCGATCGCTCAACAGCACATTTTTTCCCACCAGCAGATCGATGGCAAATCAATGGCAGATTGGCTAGAACATACGGTTCATATAGATGTGGATACGCCAGTAGAAGACGTTTGGCAGATGTGGTCTGATCTAGAGCAGATGCCCAAGTGGATGAAGTGGATTGATTCGGTCGAGGTACTCGCCGACGACCCGGAGCTATCGCGCTGGAAGCTCAATACTACCGGGCTTTCTTTTTCGTGGCTGTCGCGAATTGTGAAAATGGTGCCTCAGCAGATAATTGCCTGGGAATCGGTCGATGGCCTGCCGAACCGGGGGGCGATTCGCTTCTATGGTCGCAAAGACGGCAGCAGCACGGTAAAGATGAGCATTTCTTACGCGCTGCCAAGGATCTTAGCCCGGTTAATGATGAGCAATTCGTTTGTAGATGGGGTGGTGACCTCTACGCTTCAGGCCGATTTAGACCGGTTTCGAGACTATGCGATCGCTCAAAAAGGGGCCAAAAGCGTGGCGAGTCGCGAATAGTTCTGCTATCAGCCTATGGATAAGCGCCCAGTGAGGGACAGATGGTGAATGCTCAGCTAGATCTGGCAACAGCAGTTGTTCAGCTGCGATCGCATCGCCTATCGGCCCTTTTTACGCAGAGTTTAGGCTGGCAGAGCGTTGAAGCAGGGCAATACAATTCGATTGCGCCCTGTGAGCAGCCGTGCCAGCCGATTGCTCACCGCCAGGGTGTTACCGTTTGGCAGGTATCGCTAACGGCTGATACGGCATTGACGGCTACGCTCAGAGTGCAGGTTTATGAGGTGATCGCCGCTATTACCGAGCAGCCTCTGGTGATTTTCACCAATGCGGCTAATACCCACAGCCTCTGGTGTCAGTCGCCTGACGAAAGCGCCCTGTATATCTCGGGGCAACCAATCACCCTATGGGAATATCGGCTACGTCGGCTGAGGCTTTCGAGCAGGGGCCTTTTCCCGGCGCTGCCCCAGGCTACCGACTCGTCTGACGGGTATGAAACGTTTGCAAAGCTAGTGCAGGGGCTGTTTGACGGCATTAGCGGCATTAGCAACACGGCTGACCGCAAGGCATATGCGGCCCTGACTTTGCAGCGACTGATTTTGGCGCAGGCAGTACAGCAGCGGGGCTGGCTGAACGGCGATACCTGGTATTTGCAAACTTGCTTTGGCGTAGCCCTGCAGCAGGGTAAGTCCTTTTTTGAAACGCTGCAGCGGCTCTATCAAAGCCTGGCTCTGCCTAACCTGGAGCGGCCTTTAGCCTTGCAAACTGAGACTGGCACAGTGCCATTTTTGGGTCACTTGTTCGATACGCATCGGCTGGAGCGGCAGTATGGGGCGATCGCCATTAGCAACCCGCCCTTTGAAGCGGTTTTGGGCTGGCTGAGTGAACAGGCTAGCGTCGATGCGCTGAACCCCTGGATGAGCGGCGAGCTGGGCTACTGGCTAGAGCGCTATTGGGCCGAGCAAACGCAGCCGGTCGGATATGTTGGGACGCCAGCACTGGCTAGAGAATTGAGCGATCGCACGCTAGACCGGCTGCTACTAGACCGGCTCGATCAGGTTATGCCAACCCCAACCGCCGCTGATACTACCCTCAACGACCGCCTGTTCAATGCTGACTCTCAGCTGTGCCGCCCTCTGATTCAAGAGATTTTGCCTGACCTGCGACTGCTCGACCCGGCCTGTGGCAGCGGCAATTTGTTGGTTGCGATCCATCAGCGGCTGACGGAGATTTTTAGTATTCTCATCGGTCATATTCAGCAGACGCCAGATCCGCAGCTAAAGCTCTGGCGCACTGGCCTGATAGAACAAAAATCAGCCCGTCCTAATCTGTTGCACACGATTCAAAAGCGAATTCTTAAAAACAATCTCTATGGCGTTGAGCTGAGAGCCGGTGCGACTGAGACTGCTCATTTTCAGCTATGGCTGCATACTGTCGCGATCGCTCAGCATCCATCAGAGCTAGAGCCTTTAACCGATCTGACCTTTAACGTCATGTCGGGTAATGCGCTAATCGGATTGCTCACCGTGGATGAAGCTCGATTTGACCAGATCAGCGCTGGCAAGGATAGCGTCTTACAGGGCAACCTGCTACAGCCGCTCGTTGCCGACAGCTACCAAACTACCCTGGCAGAGAAGAACCTGGCTCTAGAGCACTATAAGTCTCGCAATCAGCTGCTAGCAGCCGCTAAAAACATTCCGCCTTACGCCAGAGCTGCCCTATTAAGAGAAGATATCTTACGGCTAGACATCAAAGCTCAAAATAAGCTAGACGCGCTGCTGCTAAACCACATGAGCCAGCAGCTAGGCATTCAGTACAAGGCCGCGCAGCTCACTGACAAACCTCAGCGCCGCCCCCTGACCTCCGAAGATATCGATATTTTGCAGCCCTTTCACTGGGGCTACCATTTCAACAAGATTATCCGGCAGGGTGGGTTTGATGCGATTGTCTGTGCGCCGCCGTGGGGGACTTTTAAGCCGACGGCTGAAGAGTTTTTTCAGCGGTTTCAAGATCTTTCCGAGGCGAAAGGTGTGAGTGTCCACTCACTTAAAACCTCAAAGCAGGCGCTGGCTAAAGGCGATCCCGAAGTCACTCAGGCGTGGCTGTTTTATCAAAATCAGTATGCTTATGTGGCTGACTACTTCTACCGCAGCGAGCAGTATACGCATCAAAACCCGTTAGCTCATGGCAAACCCGTTCGCAACCAGTTTTCGTGCGATCGCCTCTTCATAGAGCAGTGCTTTAATTTGCTCCAGCCTGGCGGCATCGCTGCTGTTGTTCTACCTGGCAAACTATCTACAGAGCCTAAAGCCCAGTCACTCCACCTATTTTTACAAGACAATGCTCAGTACGGCGAAGTGGATGCCCCATCATCAGCAGCAGTAGATATGACGATTGCTTTGGTACAGCGTCAGACAGGTAATCAAGTTTTACAAGGCTGAAGTGAGTATGGGTAAAAAATGGGCCAGATTCGGAGTTTTGTGGTGCGGGGCTTTGGCCAGATCATCCCAAATGCGCAGTTGGACAGCGTCTTTGGCGTGAGGCTGCGCAATAAAATCCATCGCTTCTGCTTCTGAGAAGATACCGCCCTGTAGCTCCAGGCTGAGTCTGGAAGCAGGTGAGAGGTCGGCCCAGTAATCTGCTTGGGTAGCGCAGAGATAGCGTTTGGCGTTGACATGCAGGCGAATGGGCTCGGTGACCGCAGGCGGAAAGTGCTGGCTCAGGAAGGGAATGGCGCGATATTCGTGGCGGTCATCAAGTCCGCGTTCAGCAGCATCTTCACCGAGGTTATGGAGCAAATGACCTACATCGTGAAGCAGGCAGGCGGCGATGAGTGCCGGCGGTTGGCGGGCAGCTTCGGCCCAGGTGGCACACTGGAGAGCGTGTTGCAGTTGGGTGACGGCTTCACGACCGTATTGCTCGCTGCCTCGAATGGTGAAGCACTCAATGATCGGCGCGATTTTAGCAGCAGCGTCAGGCAACACGGCGACCTCCTCGAATGACCTGAGTGAGCTGAGGAACTGAGCTGCCTGAGTCGCTCTTGGAAGCTTTGTCTATGTCGTAGCAGACGGTGAGGAGATCGGCGCGTTTGCCGATTTCCAAGCTGCCGCGATCGCCCTCTAATTGAATGGCGATCGCGCCATTGATCGTCACTGGCTTCATCGTTTCATACACCGGCTTACCCGTTACCGCGGCCATCACAAAAATTGACTGCAACAAACTGTGAGGCACGTAGTCCGACGAAATCAAATCGACCAGATCGAGCTTGACCAGTTCCATTGCCGAGACATTGCCAGAGTGAGAACCGCCTAAAACCAGGTTAGGTGCGCCCATCAGTACCTGCAATCCGTTCTCTTTGGCCGCTTTTGCAGCGGTGAGCGTGGTCGGAAATTCGGAGATATTAGCCCCTTCTTCGACTGCTTGCTGTACGTGCTCAACCGTGGCATCGTCATGACTGGCCATAGAAAGATTATGAGTAGCTGCCATGTCTACTAGAGCTTTGCGGTTGTTGATGGCATGTTCTTTTTGAGCCTCAATTCTCCCGCGAATGAACTCATCGAGTTCGGCTTCGGTGATGCCATGCTTGCCCATGTAATATTCGCGAAACTTGTCAAGCTTGGCAAATTGCCGCTGCCCCGGCGTATGATCCATCAGCGAAATCAGGGCGAGATCTGGATGATTCACGTAGTGGCTGATGATTTCAGGAACCGATTCGTAGCCTAGCTCGCAGCGCAGATGCAGGCGATGATCCACCAGTAAATTGCCTGCCTGCTGACGGTCATGGACGGCTTGAATCATCGGACCATAGTTGGTCTTGCGCAGCGACTCGGCAGGGGTGACATCGCCAATGGCGATCGCATCGCAAACCGTCGTAATCCCAGCGGCGGCCAAATCGCGGTCATGATAGGTGACCGCTGCTGCTAAGGGCCAGCGAATACCGGGCCGAGGTGAGATACAGCGCTCCAGATTGTCCGTATGTAGCTCAATCAGGCCGGGTAGAAGATACTGACCCTTGCCATTCTGCCCGTGCTCGACGTTCCCCGACTGAATATCGGCAATTACGCCGTCTTTTACGACGAGCGTGCCGATAATTTCTTCGGTCGGAAGCTGTAGCCGATAGTTCGTATAGATCTGTTCTTTCATAGTCTGGGTCGCTTGGCGAATGATTTTCTGAAGAGTTATTCATAGTAAAAATAAGAAGTTTCAATCATGGGGCCTAAAGGTTAAGAAACGGTTGCAAACGCGATTCCTCACGTCATCATCATGAAAAATGCCGATGAGCGCACCGCCCTCAGCCTTTCTCTCTTCTATCAGATGGATAACAACTTCCTGATTAGCGGTGTCTAAGGCCGAAGTCGGTTCGTCTAGCAGTAAAACGGGATAGTCTACGGCAAATGCCCTGGCGATATTGACCCGCTGCTTTTCACCACCGGAAAAGGTCGTGGGCGAAAGTGACCAAAGTCGCTCAGGTAAATTCAGCCGGGTAAAGAGCGATCGCACCTTGTCTTTAGCGGCCTCAGGCTCCACCCCTAGCTCCATCAGGGGTTCGGCAGCAACTTCTAAGGCTGATACCCGAGGAATCACCCGCAAAAACTGGCTGATGTAGCCCAGGGTGTGCCGACGAATGCTCATAATCGCATGAGGTTCGCAGGCGGCTAAGTCTTGCCATTGGCCCCGATGTTTTATCCAAATTTCGCCGCTGTCGGTGCGGTAGTTGGCGTAGAGCGATCGCATAAAGGTACTTTTGCCCGAGCCCGACGCGCCAACAAGCGCCACACATTCGCCCGGATTGACCGTCAGCGAAACGTCCCGCAACACCGGAAAGTGAATACCACCCTGGTTGTGAAGAGTGAATCCTTTGTAGAGCTGATTGGCTTGCAGCAGGGCCGTTTCCGGCAGATCAGCGACAGATCTTTGCGCAGACCCGTTCTGGCGAGCGTGAGTTTGGAGCGTTTGCATAGGCTTTTCTGTTTGATTTAAGGAACTAACGTGGCGCTAATTAGCTCTTGCGTGTAGGGATGGTGCGGATCGTCTAACACCTGATCGGTCAGCCCTGCTTCGACGATCTGGCCATGGCGCATCACAATCAGTCTGTGCGCTAGCAGCCGCACGACGCCAATATCGTGAGTAACCAAAATAACGCTAAGGTCAAGGGTTCGCACCAGCTGCCGCATCAAGTCCAACAGCTTTGCCTGGACTGAGACATCCAATCCTCCGGTTGGTTCATCCATCAGGACAAGTCGGGGCCGGGTAACCAGTACGCGGGCAAGCTGGAGCCGCTGCTGCATCCCGCCCGAAAAGGTGCCGGGCAGGTCATCCATGCGAGCAGATGAAATTTCCACCTGGTCAAGCCACCGGCTCGCTTCAGTGCGAATGTTGCCGTAGTGTCGCTCACCAATATCCATCAAACGCTCGCCAATATTGGCCCCGGCAGTCACTTTCATCCGCAGCCCATCGCGGGCGTGCTGCCGGACAAAGCCCCATTCACTACGCATTAGCTGCCGCCGATCAGATTCGCTAAGCTGGCTGACATCTAGCGTTTCATTTGTGGCGCTGCGATACAGTATCTGGCCGCTGTCGAAAGGGAGTTGGTGGGCAATCGCATTCAACAACGTCGTCTTTCCCGACCCTGATTCACCGATGATGCCGAGAATTTGGCCGGGGTAGAGAGAGAAGGAGATGCGATCGCAAGCCCGCACCGCTCCATAAGCCTTACTCAGGTTACAAACATCAAGCAAAGACTGCATTTTCACCTCCTGACTTTTGACTTTCCTGCCGCTGAGTACAATAATCTGTGTCCGAACAAATCCACAGCCGCCCGCCCTCGTTATCTGTCACCACCTCATCAAGATAGCTATCGGTCGCCCCGCAAAATTCACAAGGCTTATCCCACCGCTCTACTGTGAAAGGATGATCCTCAAAATCGAGACTCTTCACCGACGTATAGGGCGGCACCGCATATAGGCGTTTCTCTCGCCCCGCGCCAAAGAGCTGTAGGGCCGAACTCATATCGAGCTTGGGATTGTCGAATCGGGGAATGGGGCTCGGGCGCATCATGTAGCGGCCATCTACCATCACCGGATAGTCGTAGGCGGTGGCGATATGTCCGTAGCGGGTAATGTCTTCGTACAGCCGCACGTACATCGCCCCATATTCAGAGAGCGCGTGCATTTTCCGGGTCTCTACTTCTGAAGGCTCAATCCACCGCAGCGGTTCAGGAATCGGCACCTGATACACCATTGTTTGCCCGACTTGCAGAGGTGTTTCGGGAATGCGATGGCGGGTTTGAATAATTGTCGCCGCTGTTGTTTGTTCTGTTGTCTTTATGCCGCAAACTTTTTTGAAAAATCGCCGAATGTTGACTGCATTCGTCGTATCATCCGCCCCTTGATCAATCACCTTGAGCGTATCATCCGCGCCGATGATAGAAGCGGTCAGCTGAATACCGCCTGTGCCCCAGCCGTAGGACATGGGCATCTCGCGCGAGCTAAACGGAATTTGATGGCCGGGGATCGCGACAGCTTTGAGCAGGCTTCGGCGGATAGAGCGCTTGGTTTGTTCGTCGAGGTAGGCAAAGTTGAAACCAGGTTCAGTACTTTTCATTCTGTTCCTCTCAAGAAATGAGTGAGGGCTGTATGGCGGCATCATTCGGAACGCTGGCCTGATTCGCTCTATCTGGTTGAGGTTTAGAGCATTTGGCTGCATGTTCCTGTTCGTACTCTGCTCGCATCTTTCGCACCAGATTTAGCTCTGCCTGAAAGTCGATGTAGTGCGGTAGCTTCAAGTGCTGTACGAACCCCTGCGCTTCCACGTTGTCACTGTGAGCGAGCACAAACTCTTCCTGTTGGGCTGGCCCTTTAATCTCCTCGCCAAATTCTTTTGCCCGCAGCGCCCTATCGACAATTGCCATAGACATCGCCTTGCGCTCGTTGTAGCCAAACGTCAGGCCATAGCCCCGAGTAAACTGAGGCGCAAGCTTTTTACTGCCCTGAAACTGATTCACCATTTGCACTTCAGTCACCGGAATTTGACCGATAGCCACTTCAAATCCCAACTCTTCTGGGCAAATTACCACCTCCACTTCACCCATGCGAATCTCTCCGGCAAACGGATGGCTGTTGCCATAGCCGCGCTGAGTAGAGTAGGCCATGCTCAGCAAAAATCCTTCGTCTGCGCGAGCCAGGTTCTGTAATCGAGCGTCTCTGTCAGCAGGCAAATTCAAGGGTTTTCGGGTCAAGTCAAACGGTGTGGCGGCGACTGTCTTCTCTTCGGGCTGAATCAACCCCTCATGTCCCAGGGCATCTAAGGCTCTGGGCGTCTCCACATGGCTGGCTTCACCCTGCGGCATGGCGGGCCGATTATCTTCGGCGGCCAGCTTAAAATCTAGCAGTCGGTGAACATAGTCGAAGGTAGGGCCGAGCCGCTGCCCGCCAGGGACATCTTTAAAAATAGAAGAGATCCGCCGTTGAATGGCCATTTGATCGGTATTCAACGGCTGGGTGTAGTACAGCCGGGGCAGCGTGGTGCGATAGGCCCGCAAGAGAAAGACCGCTTCGACCAGATCGCCCCAAGATTGCTTGATAGCCAGTGCCGCCAGATCCGGATCATAAAGACTGCCTTCGCACATTACCCGGTCTACGGCAAGCGCCATCTGCTGCTTGATCTGCTCAATGCTCAGCTCAGGCACCTCAGGACTGCCGCGCCGCCGGGCGGTGAGGAGTGCTTCTGCGTTCTGGATGGCCTTTTCGCCACCTTTGACGGATACGTAGGACATTTGTTTGGTTACTATATGGCTCTGGCGCGAACGGTTCTAGGCAATCCCACCACCGATCGCTGTGTAAACAAAAAACAGTCAATTCCCTGCGGGTAAGCGTCTTGAAGCCGCTGTTTCCAAAAAGCCTCTGGTAACTTAGGCGCAAAAGAAACACTGTCTAAAATGCCTGCGCCACTGAGCTGTTGAGCGGTACCCGAAGCGAAGTCTTCAACCTGCATGAGTAAAGTCGTGGACTGTTCAGGATCTTCAGCGCTGCCCCAGTTGAACGCCTTTAGCTCAGGTTGCAAGCAGGCATCGCCAATAATTGCAAAATCTGCCGCTTTTGAGCTTTCAGTAAATTGACAGCCGGTGTGGAAACGCAGCCAGTCTTTAATGCCTGCTGGCAGACTGGGCTGTAGCCAAACAGTCGTTTCAAGATCTAAAAGAGTCAGACAAGCCGCCGCGCAGATGGGCATGAGGCCAGTGGGCGAGGAGAGATTCACTTCGGGCGTGTAAAGCTGACCAGGATGCGCGATCGCTTCCAACAGTGCTCGAAACGTCCGCTGAGCGTCATGCACCGGATCACCCAACCCCGGCAATGTTGTCGTTACCATCACTCCTCTCCTATTCTCCTCTGAGCATCGTAAAGAATTCGACCTGAGTGGCTGCTGTCTGTCGCTGCTGGTGTTCTACCGACTGTTGCAGCCTGCGCTGCAAGGGTTCAATCACTGCTTTCATTACCCGGCTATACCATTGCTCATATTGCAAAAGCGCATCACAGAGCGCGGCTAATTCAGCGTGCCGGTGCGATCGCCCCCTCACATATCCAAATCCCGCAGTTCCTGCCTCCTCCAACCGCACCACACAGCGCGTCAGCGTCATCTCCCCCAAATTGAACGCATCGCCTACGCCGCCTGCCCTGCCGCGCACCATCGCCAGACCGATTTCAGGCGATCGCAAAAAAACATACCCTGGCAAATCTCCCAACCGAGCCACACAGCCTTCCAACGCCGCCAGCTCAGCCTTGGCCAGTATCCCCATCCAGGCTTGCCGTTCGGCCCTGTCTTCCACAAAGCTAACCCTGCTACTAAAATTTGCTTGACCGATCAATGCAATAATCTAGATGTCTAGACAAATTATGAAATACGTCTCTAAAACTTGCAAGTGTTTTTGAATACATTAGTGAAATATCTTTTCCATCTGCCGCTATGAGCAACGCTGCTGCGCCTCTCTACATTCAAATTGCCAATCAGCTCCGCCATAGCATTCAGTCGCAGGTGTATCCGGTTGGTAACAAACTACCGCCCGAATCTCAGCTATCGCAGCAGTTTGATGTTAATCGGCATACGCTCAGACAGGCGATCGCTCTACTCAAACAAGAAGGTCTGCTGCGGGCCGAACGCGGGCGCGGTACCTTTGTCGCCGCGCCGATTCGCTATGCTATCGGTCAACGGGTTCGCTATAGCGAAGCGCTCAAGGCTCAAGGACGCACGGCGAAGTTCACGCTGCTGAGGGCTTTAGAGATACCGGCTGAGACAGCGGTCGCAGCAGGGTTGGCGATTGCCCCTGGAGACCCAGTAGCGCTAATTGAGCGGCTCGGTATGGCTGATGGCGAACCCATTAGCGTCGGTAGCGGCTACTTCCCGCTGGCGCTATTCCCCGATCTGCTCACTGATGAGAGCTTAGCGGCCTTTGAAAAAACAGGCTCAATCTCACAGTGGTTAAGCGATCGCTACAGTGTCGATCACATCCGCTGCCGCACATCCGTATCGGCTCGTTTGGTACAGCCGCGAGATGCCAAGCTATTGCAGCTCCCTTTGAACCAGCCGATTTTGCTAGCAGAGTCGATCAATGCCGATCAGCAGGGGCGATTGATCGAGTATGGAGTGGCGCGATTGAGAGGCGATCGCATGGAGCTAGTCTTTGACAATGAAACCGACAGCCTAGACAAACCGACGGCGTAACCAGGCCGAAGCAGCATCAATAACGCCCACGACCACTACTAAAATGATCAAAATAGCGCAGACTTTGGTGTAGTCAAACGAGCGAAAGCTTTGATAGAGAGAGACCCCAATGCCGCCCGCGCCCACAATTCCCAGCACGGTCGCCGAGCGCACGTTGGATTCAAAGCGGTAGAGGATGTAAGAGATCCAGAGCGGAATTACCTGCGGAATCACCCCAAATAAAATCTCTTGAAACTTACTCGCACCGGTTGACCGCACGCCCTCAATCGGGCCAACCTCAATATTTTCAATCGCTTCAGAAAAGAGCTTGCCCAAGATGCCCGCTGTATGGACGAAGATAGCTAACACTCCCGCAAACGGTCCCAGCCCAACGGCGACGACAAACACCAGCGCAAATACAATCTCATTAATCGCCCGCATGGCATCTAAGAGGCGACGAGTCGGCTGCACAATCCATATCGGGCACAGGTTAGCCGAGGCCAAAATTGAGAGCGGCGCAGCCACGACAACCGCGAGCAGCGTGCCCCAAATGCCCATGCCAATTGTTTCAATAATGTCTGTCAGGTAAAAAGACCAGTCAGAAAAATTGGGCGGGAAATAGCGGCTGATGTATTCGCCCATAGTGCTGCCACCTTCGGCTAGCTCAACCAGGTCGATTTCACTGACGACAGCCGAGTAGTAGAGGAGGGCGATCGCCCCCAACCCAAATGCAGCCCATCGCACCATCTGTCGGGGTGTAAGGCGATCGCGGGCCTGCATCTCCACCACTGCCGGAGAAACCGGAAGCGCATACTTCTCTGACTTAAGAGACATAACTACCGTTCGCCCGTAAAAAGAAAAATCAGGCGGTTGCCGTTAACCATCGCCTAAACCGCCTGATGTACCATGAGCACTTTTGCTAGACTGACGACCTTGCTTACTGCACCGCTTCTAGCTCTTTATTTAGCTCGTCTAGCTGCTGCTGCTTAGCCGCGTCGTCCAGGCTAGCGTCGTTCTGCACTTCGAGAATGCTCTTGCCGATCTCCAGTTCGCGCACCGTATTCCAGGTACTGTCGTCGGCTTCGTCAAATCCCTCCCACTCCAAAGGCCCCAAAATAGCCTCGTCGTCGTAACTATAGAAAAACTCTTGAATATTGCTCTTCAGGCAGTCTGGCAGATCCTTGCGATAGGCGATCGGATCACTGGGAATCTCAGGTGATGTCCAAATTACCTGAATGTTCTCAAAGGCTGCCGGATCATTTTTCTCGACCTCAACGAGAGATTCACTGTTGTTGGTGGCTACGTCTACCTGATTGTTAGCAACCGCCAGGGCTGTTGCCTCATGACTGCCTGCAAAGATGAGTTCCTTAAACGCCTGATCAGGGTCAACGTCGTTTTTCGCAAAGACGTAGTAGCTAGGCACCAGGAAACCCGAGGTAGAGTTGGGATCGTTAAAGGCAAAGGTAAGGTTGGCGGCGTTATCTACTACATATTGATCGCCATTGCCCGCTTCAACATCAATATCCGCCACGATAGGATTGTCTTTGTTGGTGATGAGATAAGCGTAGTAGCCCTTTGTGCCATCGCTGTTGACCGTTTGAGCAAAGGCTTCGGCATCAGAGCGCTCAGCCGCTTCGATATAAGACTTGCCGCCGAACCAGGCCATCTGCACTTTGCCTGCGCCCATCGCTTCAATGACGCCCGCGTAGTCTGTTGCATAGGAGGCTATTACGTCGCGGCCCAACGCTTCAGACATGGCGGCGATGAACGGCTCCCACTTGGGCTTTTGGTTGTCTTGCGACTCGGTGGAGATAATGCCAAAGTCTAGCTCGGTTAGCTCGGGAGCACAGGCTTGGGCTTCACCAGTAGTGTCCGTGGCTACATCAGCTTCTGGCTCAGCGCTGCCACTGCAACTGCTTAAGACAGCGCCGCTCAATAGCGTCACCATCAGTAAAGAGGTCCATTTTTTCGCGGATTGGTTAAACGATCTTGGTAGCATTGAAGACTCCTGAGGGCATGAAAGTGAACAACGTTAAGGCGGGCGATCGCCACCCGAAAACTGGGATCGGCCCTTTGGTTTAACCGGTTAGCATCTCTGCATGGCCCCGCTGTACCAGCTCTTCGGCAGCGGCCCCGTAGATATTGCTAAGCTGCTCATCGCCAAGCGCTGTGGTCTCCCCGTCAAACTGCACCGTGCCGTCTCGTAGGGCGATGGAGCGATCGCAGTAAAATCGCACCATCTGCACCTGATGCAGTGAGGTGATGACCGTGAGGCCCTGATCGCGATTGAGATCTACCAGCAGTTCCATCACGCGCCGGGCCGATTCAGGGTCAAGCGAAGCAATCGGTTCGTCCGCCAATATGATTTGGGCTCCCTGCATCAGGCAGCGAGCGATCGCTACCCTTTGCTGCTGCCCGCCTGAGAGCAACGCCGCCCGCTTGTAGGCTTGACCCAAAATGCCTACCCGGTCTAGCGCTGCTAACGCTCGCGTTTTTTCCGCCTGAGTAAACAGGCGAAAGGCCGAGCGGACAGACGGTGTTCGTGACAAGTTGCCAATCAGCACATTCTCTAAAACGCTGAGGCGGCTGACCAGATTAAACTGCTGAAAGATAAAGCCGACTTGAGCGCGCAGTTGGCGAGCTTTAGAATGCAGCTTGCTGTCACTCTGTAGCGGTGTATCAAAAATCTTGACCGTGCCGCTATCGGCCATTTGCAGGCCGTTGATTGTTCTTAGCAGCGTCGATTTGCCAGAACCTGAAGCGCCTACTAGCGCCACCATTTCACCGTTTCGAACGGCAAAATCCACCTGCTGCAAAGCCGGAATACCCTTGAAACTCTTGCTTAAGTTTGTAA
This sequence comes from Leptolyngbya sp. BC1307, assembly GCF_002286735.1. GTDB lineage: Bacteria > Cyanobacteriota > Cyanobacteriia > Phormidesmidales > Phormidesmidaceae > Phormidesmis. The sequence goes on along the minus strand of NZ_NRTA01000003.1, from coordinate 114,296 downwards.
CTGTAACCGCTGGCTGGTTCAGCAAGCTCTCAACACTGATGTCTTTCTCAACAGAAACCACGACATTACTGAATGCTTGACTGCCCCCTTACTCAACCACACTGATCAGGTCAGTACTTTAAGCGAGTGTGGTCGGCAGGTTAAATGTAGATTAATGAAGGGTTAAAGCGATAGCGACAGCGCTGTTGATCGGGGAAATGTCGGTCAACAGCGCTACGTTGGCACTGTCAGCATACTCTCTGATAAGCTGCTGCGGTTAGCACAGAATTTTGTTTCAAGACTTTATCGAAGGCGGCTTTGGTCAGATGGAAATTTTGCTGTTTTTATGTCTGGGGTTAGCAGGCGGCATCATCAGCGGGCTAATTGGCATTGGTGGCGGCGTTTTGTTTACCCCGGCGCTGGTGTATCTGTTGGGGTTTTCGCAGCACGAAGCACAAGGAACAACATTGGCGCTGCTGGTGCCGCCGATTGGCATTTTAGGCGCTTGGACCTACTATCAGCGCGGCTATGTAAATGTGCATGCGGCAGCGCTGATTTGCGTTGGGTTCGTCTTGGGCGGTTTGGTGGGGGCAAAGTTTGCGATCGCTATCCCCGCGCTCTTGTTAAAGCGAGTATTCGGCGTGGCAATTTTAGGAGTCGCTGTGCGAATGTTGTTCTTTTAGCTGTTCGTCGTCGTGGTCGTCGGCCCGATCATCATTCATCATAGAGTAGACTACTGCTTGATTTGAGTGGGTTCCTTTGGCTGACTTTCCGATCGTTTACCATGCTGACTATGTAACACCGCTGCCCGAGGGTCACCGCTTCCCGATGCCGAAGTTCCAGCTACTGCGCGATTTGCTGGTGCGAGATCGGGTGATCCATGAGGGGCAAATTTATCAGCCGGGTGCCCCGCCCCGAGAATGGTTAGAACTGGTTCACGATGCTAGCTACGTGCAGGCGTACTGTCAGGGCACGCTAGAGGCTAAGGCCCAGCGGAGAATTGGCCTGCCCTGGAGTGAGGGGTTAGTACGGCGCACCTGTACGGCGGTCGGTGGCACTATCCTCACGGCCAAACTCGCTTTGCAGCAGGGGTTGGCTTGCAATACAGCAGGGGGTACCCATCACGCTTTTCCGCGCTATGGCTCCGGATTTTGCATTTTTAACGATCTGGCGATCGCCCTCAAAGTCCTTCAGTTACAAGGTCTGATCCGCACAGCGCTGATTGTCGATCTCGATGTGCATCAGGGCGACGGCACTGCCTTTATCTTCAGAGATGATCCCAGCGTGTTCACCTTTTCAATGCACTGCGGCATTAATTTTCCGGGTCGAAAGCAGCAAAGCGACTTGGATGTGCCTTTAGAAGAAAATACGGGAGATGCCGCGTATCTAGATGTTCTGCGATCGCACCTCCCCGCCTTACTCACTCGTCTCCAGCCCGATCTGGTCATGTACGATGCGGGCGTGGACGTACACCGGGATGACCGGCTAGGGAAGCTGGCGCTGACGGATGAGGGGATTTATGAGCGCGATCGCACCGTCCTCCAAACCTGTAAAACGGCAGGTATTCCCGTCGCCTGCGTCATCGGCGGCGGCTACGGCGATGATATGAACGCGCTGATTTACCGACATTCACTGTTGCACAGAGCAGCCAAGGCAGTGCTAGCCCAATAGCGCAAGCTAATGGCAAAATAGAAGCAGACTTGCTCAGCGAATTGCCTTACCGTCGATATGTCTCTAACCGTTGCCACCTTTTACAAATTTGTGACGCTGCCCGACTACTCAGCGCTAAAGCAACCGCTTAAAGACGTTTGCCAGGCGCAGGGAATTAAAGGCACTATTTTACTGGCAGCAGAAGGCATTAATGGGACGATTGCCGGAACTCGCAGCGGTGTTGATAAAACGCTGAGCTACATCAAATCAGACGACCGACTGTCCAATATAGATATTAAAGAGTCTTCCGCTAGCGACCCCCCGTTTGAGAAACTTAAGGTTCGACTCAAGCAAGAGATAGTCACGCTGGGTTTGTCAGAGGTCAACCCTACCCAAAGGGTCGGCACTTATGTTCTAGCTCAGCAGTGGAATCAGATTATCTCTGATCCAGAGGTAACGGTGATTGATACCCGTAATGATTACGAAGTTGGCATGGGCACATTTAAGCGAGCCCGAAACCCCGAAACCGCGACTTTTAACGAATTTCCTGACTACGCAAAGAACAACTTATCTCCAGCAAAAAACAAGAAGATCGCTATGTTTTGTACTGGCGGCATCCGCTGCGAAAAAGCCTCTTCTTATCTGCTCTCTCAAGGCTTTGAAGAGGTCTATCACCTCAAAGGTGGCATTCTCAAGTACCTAGAAGACGTGCCTGAAGAAGAGAGTTTGTGGCAGGGCGAATGTTTTGTCTTTGATGAGCGAGTAGCCATTACACACGGACTCGAACCTGGATCTTACGAGATCTGCTACGCCTGCGGTCACCCGATTTCAACGACCGATCAACAATGTTCTGCCTATGAAAGTGAAGTTTCCTGTCCGCATTGTATAGAAGAGTTGACTGAGGAAAGGCGCGATCGCCTCCGCGAAAGAAAGCACCAGCGGCACTTGAATGCGAAAAACAATTGTTAGTGGATCGCTTGTCAGTTGTTTTTAACAGCCAGCAATAGCCCATCGCCGATAGGCACCAAACTCATATTAACGCGCTTATCGCCCTGCACCTTTTCATTTAGAGCACGGATGCGTTTGGTGCGGTTATCCTGCACATCGGGGTCGGCGACGCGGCCATACCAGAGAGTATTGTCTACCGCGATTAGTCCGCCGGGGCGGATGAGTTGCAGAGCGCGCTCGTAGTAATTGTCATAGTTGCTCTTATCTGCATCGACAAAAGCAAAGTCAAAGGTGCCTGATTCTCCAGCGGCGATCAGTCCATCTAAAGTATCCAGGGCGGGGGCAATGCGAAGATCTATTTTGTGGGCAACGTTGGCTTTTTGCCAGTAGGAAAGAGCGATCGCCGTATACTCCTCACTCACATCGCAAGCGATTACCTGCCCATCTTCTGGCAAGGCTTGAGCTACTACCAGGGCGCTATAGCCTGTGAAGACGCCAATTTCTAGCGTTTTCTTCGCGCCAATCAGCTGCACTAGCAGCGCCATAAACTGCCCCTGTTCAGGAGAAATTTGCATTCTCGCCTGAGCGTGCGCTGCGGTCTCGTATCGCAGCTGGGCTAACAGATCTGTCTCTCGTAGGGTTGCCGAGAGCAGGTAGTCATAAAGGCGTTGATCGAGCCCGATGGACTGATTTGACATTTAGGCGGCGCACATCACCCGGCGCATAGTTTTCATGTTGCCAGGCAGGTCGCGGCGAATGGCTTGCTCAATTAAGAAGCCGGGTACAGGAATAAGCGGTGTCGCGCTTACAGAATAGGTGATTAGCGTGCCCTGGCCATAGTCTTCGAGGGTGAGATCGGCGCTAAAGTCGGAGAAGGTGCCACGCTCAAAGCGAAACTGAATCTTTTGGTGTAACGTCTCAATCACCTGTAAGTAAATCTCTACCTGCGCTGAAAACATTAAAAAGGCTTTGCGGGCGACCTGATAGAGCCTGCGGGTCATCGGGTGCGACTGTGACTGCTTTTTGGCTTCTAGTACCTGACTTTGCACAATGTCGGGAAAATAAAGTACCCATTTGCTGTAGTCAGTGAGCTTTTGCCAGGTTTGCGATCGCACCATCGGCACGTACATGGTGGCAGTAACAGCCGCGCCCATATCAGTTAGCGTGGTCGAAATCAAGACATCTCCCTGCAAGAGCGATTTTTCTTGTTGAAGGGCTGCTGCTGATAGCGCAGGTAAACGCAAAGAAGCTGTCATAAGTTAAAAAAGGGGCGTAAAAGGGTTAGGAAAAATCGCGCTCGGGTAGAGAATTAAGCGACACGATTTTAGAAGTATTACAGCAGAAATATAAGAAACCAGAACTTAAAGAGAAACAACCTATAGGAGGATAGCGGTATGTATATCTGCGGGTATGTCTGTGGTTAGTAGCTGCTGCTATTATTACCTAAGCTGACGGCGGTAAAGTTAAGGCTGTAAGAGCGCTGAGTAAACTTTTAGTGAAATCACTGATTTGCTAAAGTATGCAGACTAGAGAATACCCACTTCATTCGCAAGACTCTGTAGTGTGTGATCGTGTTCCTATGGAGGCCAATATATTTCTTTGTTGAATTTTATCGCCGAGAAATTAAAAACGCAGCCAGTATATTTGGTTAGGCTAAAGCTACCAGCTAGCAACCTCCAAAAGCGTATTCGAAGGCACTAAACTATAGTTGAAAACGACCGCTCCTACTATCTCCCTCACCGCTATGGCCAATCGCTTTCGATTAAAAACCGGCTCTCAACTCCTGTTAGCGCTGATCTGTTTTACTCTGGCAGTATGGGTTTTACGGGGCCTGACGCTGCTCTCCTTTTTGCCGGGCATTGTTATCTGGCTGCTGGTACTGGCCTGCCTGACGGTGTTTGTAATTAATAGTTTGCAGTCTATGCGCTAGCAGTCTGTGTCGTAGGAACCTAAGCGCTAGTAAATAGTTTGGCGAGTGCTCAGCGTCCTGGCTGTCGGCGGCTGTCGGCCATCGCTCTGCCCACCGTCAGATTGAGCAAGTCCCCAATTAGCATCACCAAAGAAGTAATCCACAGCCACAGCAGTAAAACAATGACAGTGGCAACTGCGCTGTAGACAAAATTACCAAAGTGCGTGACATACAGCCGAAAAAGGCCGGAGATCACCGCCCAAGAAAGGGCCGCTAAGATGGCTCCCGGCATCAGCGGCTTACCCGGATTCCAGCGGCTCGGGCCAAACCGGTAGACAAAAGCAAAAGCCGTTGACATAATGCCTAAGGCCAAAGGCCAGCGAAACAAGCTCCAGATCTCTGAAACCCAAAGGCTGACATTGCCTCGGCTGTGAATGACCAACTGCTGCACCGCCCAATCGCTAACGAATACCAGACTAGACGCGGTAATCAGCAGGGCGATGGTGCCCAGCGTCAGTGCAATAGATACCAGCCGCGCTTTCCAAAATGGCCGTCGCTTGCGAGGCGGAATCTGATGCATCTGATCGAGGGCTCGCATGGCGGCACTCATTGCCCCGGCTGATGCCCAGAGCGAAAAGGCAAAACTCACCGAAAACAGGCCGCGACTCTGATTTTCAGTCACTACATTGCCAAAGCCGTAAATCAGTTCGGGCACGCCAGTTGGGGCCAGCTCGCTGAGCCGTCCGGCCAGGGTGATAAAAGTCTTTTTGAGCGGGCTAAACAAGCCGATTGCGGTCAGAAAAGCCAGAATGGCTGGAAATAGGCCCAGCATGGAGTTGTAGGCCATCTCTGAGGCAAGGCTAGGCAGGCGCTGGCGAAAGGTGCTGCGGATAACCAACTGCGTAGTGCTCAGATTGATGTAGCTCAGAAACCGGACAAACTCGATAGGTGAAAGGTTGCGCCAAAGTCGCCGCAGCGGTTTTTGCTGACAGTAAGTCGAATAGATTTTTTTAGAGATAGTGCGAGGACGAGAAGACAAGGACGCGACCTAGCTTCGAGAGGGCAGTGTGACGCTACTTGTATAGCTTAATTCGATATCAGTCTAGCTGTGAGGGGGGCAGTTTGCTATCTGTGCACCTTTGGCTGGGCCTGCAAAGTCGATAGTTCGCGAAATTGCTCTGTCGGTTGTCTATAGGGCGGTTGTCTATAGGGCGGTTGTCTATAGGGCGGTTGTCTATAGGGCGGCAATACCTACCTGTTTAAGCCGTGAACACCGAATGGTAAAACGCTCAGGCTTTTTTACAATACAGACATACTCAATTGAGCATCTGGCAACGGCTCAATTCTATTTAGTCAGAATAAAAGCTGGAGCGCTAGACACCGGAAGGGGAACTATGCAACCAAACGATCCCAACAAATTTACAGAAAAAGCTTGGAGTGCGATCGCCCGCACCCCGGATATCGTTAAGCAATCAGCTCAGCAGCAGCTAGAGCCCGAACACCTGATGCAGGCGCTGCTAGAGCAAGAAGGTCTGGCGGTCAGTATTTTTCAAAAGGTAGGTGTGCCCATCGGCGAACTGCGCGATCGCACGACTGCCTTTATCAACAAGCAGCCTAAAGTCAGCGGCAGTAACGACTCTGTCTATTTAGGTAGTGCCCTAGATACGCTGTTAGACCGGGCCGAAGGCTATCGTAAAGCGTTTGAAGATGACTATATTTCAATTGAGCATCTGGTGCTGAGCTATACCCAAGACAAGCGTTTTGGCCGAGATTTATTTAAAGCGTTTAACCTGAGCGAAAAAGACTTAAAGCAGGCAATCGAGCAGATACGAGGCAACCAAAAAGTGACCGACCAAAACCCCGAAGGCAAATACGAAGCGCTAGAAAAATATGGCCGTGACCTCACTGCCTACGCCCGTGAAGGCAGGCTAGATCCGGTGATTGGCCGCGACGATGAAATTCGCCGCACTATTCAAATACTCTCACGCCGCACTAAAAATAATCCGGTGCTGATTGGTGAACCGGGGGTGGGGAAGACAGCGATCGCCGAAGGCTTGGCTCAGCGAATTGTGCGCGGCGATGTGCCGCAGTCACTGCAAGATCGCACGCTGATCTCGCTCGATATGGGGGCGCTGATTGCCGGGGCCAAATATCGCGGCGAATTTGAAGAGCGGCTCAAGGCCGTGCTCAAAGAAGTTACCGATTCTAGCGGTCAGGTCGTTCTATTTATTGACGAAATTCATACCGTTGTCGGTGCCGGGGCGACCCAGGGCGCAATGGATGCGGGTAACCTGCTGAAGCCGATGCTGGCGCGGGGCGAGCTGCGCTGCATCGGGGCGACCACGCTTGATGAGTATCGCAAACATATCGAAAAAGACGCTGCGCTAGAGCGTCGATTCCAGCAGGTGTACGTCGATCAGCCTTCGGTGGCCGATACGGTGTCGATTTTGCGGGGGCTCAAGGAGCGCTACGAAGTTCACCACGGGGTGAAAATTGCCGACGGTGCGCTGGTGGCCGCCGCTGCTTTGTCTACTCGCTATATTAGCGATCGCTTTCTCCCTGACAAAGCCATTGACCTGGTAGACGAAGCCGCTGCCAAGCTAAAAATGGAGATCACCTCCAAGCCCGAAGAGCTAGACGAAGTAGATCGCAAAATCCTGCAGCTAGAGATGGAGCGGCTGTCGCTGCAAAAAGAGAGTGATGCGGCTTCAGTAGAACGGCTAGAACGGTTAGAAAAAGAGCTAGCCGACCTGAAAGAAGATCAAGGTGAACTGAACGCGCAGTGGCAATCTGAGAAAGATACTATCAGCAATATTCAGTCCATCAAAGAAGAGATAGATCGCGTCAATGTTGAGATCGAGCAGGCCAAGCGCGACGTTAATTTGGCCAAAGCTTCTGAGCTTGAGTACGACAAGCTTCCTAAGCTGCAAAAGCAGTTAGCAAAAGCCGAAGTCGTTTTAAGCGAAACTCAAACCTCTGGACAGACACTACTGCGCGAAGAAGTGACCGAGTCCGATATTGCTGAGATTATCTCTAAGTGGACGGGCATCCCGCTCAATAAGCTGGTGGCCTCTGAAATGGAGAAACTGCTCAACTTAGAAGATGAGCTGCATCGGCGGGTGATTGGTCAAGACGAGGCGGTGACAGCAGTCGCCGATTCAATTCAGCGATCGCGCGCTGGGCTGGCCGATCCCGACCGACCGATGGCGAGCTTTATCTTCCTCGGCCCGACAGGTGTCGGTAAAACTGAGCTGGCCAAGGCCCTAGCGAGCTACCTGTTTGACACCGAAAATGCCCTGGTGCGGATCGATATGTCTGAATACATGGAGAAGCACTCTGTCTCTCGCTTAGTCGGAGCCCCGCCGGGATACGTCGGTTATGACGAAGGCGGTCAGCTTACCGAGTCGGTGCGTCGCCGTCCTTTTGCGGTGATTTTGTTTGATGAAATTGAAAAAGCCCACCCCGATGTATTTAACATCCTCTTGCAAGTGCTAGACGATGGCCGCATCACCGATTCTCAGGGCCGGACGGTAGACTTTACCAACACCATCATCATCATGACTAGCAATATCGGCTCTCAGTACATTCTCGATATTGCTGGCGACGATACTCAGTACGACACGATGCAATCGCGCGTCACCGACGCGCTGCGATCCAGCTTCCGGCCCGAGTTTCTCAACCGGATTGATGAAATTATCATCTTCCACGCCCTGGTCAAAGCGCAGCTGCGCAACATCGTCAAAATTCAGATCAAGCGGCTAGGGCGTCGTCTAGAAGATCGCAAAATGGCCCTCAAGCTCTCCGATGCGGCGCTAGACTTCTTGGCCGATGTTGGCTACGACCCCACCTACGGCGCTCGCCCCCTGAAGCGAGCTATTCAGCGGGAAGTCGAAACCCAAATCGCCAAATCCATCTTGCGTAACGAATTCACAGAGGGAGATACCATTTTCGTCGATGTGGAAAATGAGCGCTTAGCCTTCAAACGCTTACCGGCTGAGTTAGTCACCACCTAAGCAACCCAGATCAAAATCAATTGCTAGCTAACTGCTCTCAGGTCAAAACTTTGATCTGGGAGCTTTTTCGTGAATTGTACGGATGGGTTTTCAATAGGCCTGGTGTATTTTCGTTGACTTTGCGATCGCGCCTGATACGTAACCCAAAGCCCCTGGGCAACCTATCTATAAAGCTATACCTGTAGGCTTGATATCCAAGCGCCTTACTGTCAGCTACACACATCTCCACCAGGTTTTCATCGCTTATGACTACTTCTTCCTCGCAGGCCGATAGAGCCTACACCAACGTCATGGAGAGGCTGGTTGCTAAAGAAGTCGGACGGCAAAAGACCAAGCTTCCTCCCAAGCTACGCGAGTATATCAAAACGACCGAAGTCGAAACCTATGCGCTCAACCGGCTGCCTGCACTCTATGCTTCGAGTGAAAAGGGCTGGCAGATGCAGTATGAAAAAGCAGGTAAGGCCCACACTCAAGCAATCCGCAACGCTGTGCGTCAGGGGATCGCTGCCGTCCAGATCGATCCCCTTCGGGCGTCTCAACCCCTCTCAGTGCAGCAAAATAGCGAATCTGAGGTGATTTTGAGTACCTTTCGCCAGTTGCTCAACCAGCCTGAGTTGACCTGGGACGATGTCTTATACAAATGCAAGCGGATTTTGTTGCCTCGCGATCATCCCGACCGACCAGCCCTGCGAGAAGAGACTCAGCACACAGCTTTTTGGCAGCCAGCCAGTCATGGTGGCAGCGAGCCCTGGCAAAAATCGGCTCAGCATCTTGCCGATTTACGAGGCCGTGGCATGTCGGCCTCAAAATTCTCGGACTCAGAATAGACATATCTTAGTCCGACGGGCGTAGTCATCAGTCTGTCGTCTAGCTGAGTCCTAACTTTTTCATCCCTTGCCGAAGCCGATCGCTCTCTGCCGGATGAGTACTCTCAGCGAGCGCGATCGCCTGCTCAAAGGCTCGCTTGCTCTCAGGGAGCCTGCCTAGCTTAAAGAGTACGACTGCCAGATTTTGATAGGCCGCGCCATAGTCGGGAGCCAGCGCGATCACGTATTCGTAAGCTCTCAGGGCAGGCTCTAAATAGCCCCTGGCCCGGTGAACGACGCCCAGATTGAAATAGGTCACTGGCTGAGTGGGATCAATGCGGGCAGCCGCTTCATATTGAGTGAGTGCCCCGGCTAAATCGTTTTTGTGTTTAAGCAGCGCCCCGAGGTTGAGATAAGCGCCTAGCTTCAGCTTGTCGGCGATGGGAATGGCGATCGCCTGACGGTAGGCCGCTTCTGCCGCTTCCCTCTGACCGGCTATCGGCGCTAAATGGCGGTGCGTAATGCCCAGGTGATAGTGCAGCTCGTACTCTGTCATCGGGTCAAAGTTGCCCGAGCTGAGCGCCGTCCGCAGAATGGGCAGAGACTTATCCCACTCGTTATTTTGGGTGTAGAGCGCGCCGAGCTTGTTAGCCATATAGGCGTCCTGCGGATGTGCGTTCAGGTGTGCCTCCATGATCCGTTGCGCCCGGTCGAACTTTTGCTTGGCGGCAATTTCACTGACGCGATAGCCTGTATGGTCAATCGCCACATCGCCAAACTGCGCAATTTGCCAGCGCGAATCAGCGGCCATCAGCGCTTCGGCGCTGTCGTCAATGCTCTCGTGATAGGGGCGAGAAAAGCTCAGGGCGGGCAAGTTGCGAAACAGCCGGGATACCTGGCTATAGGGCGACTGATTGGCACCAATCTCTTGGCGCAGCAGCGTTACTAGCAGCAGATCGTTCGGATCAATTTGTCCTAGAGACTGACCCTGCTTAATCGCGCCAACTAGCTGTCTACCCGCCTGAGTCAGCGTTTCATCGGCATCTAATACCAAAACCCAGTCCTGCGTGGCCTGCTTTAGCGCCGCGTTACGGGCTTGAGCAAAATCGTCGTTCCAGGTCAGGAAGTCCACTTTCGCGCCAGCCTTGGCGGCAATCGTCGGCGTATCGTCCCGTGATCCGGTGTCAATAACCACGATTTCGTCAGCCAAATCTTTCACACTCGCTAGCGCTCTGGGCAAATTTGCCGCTTCATCTTTGACGATCATGCAGAGACTGAGGGTGGCCATAGCGATGAAAAAAACCTCTAGAAGGCGCTGCTACAATGTGGACTACTGGCTAACACAATGGGAGCCGCACAATGACGGTTGCAATTGCAAAATGGACTCTGGAAGAATACCACCAGATGATTGCATCTGGCCTGCTAGACGACAAGCGGGTAGAGCTGATTAGGGGAGAAATTGTCGAAATGCCACCAGAAGGCGAACCTCATGCTCATTTCAGTACTGCCACAGGCAATTACTTGATCCGGCTGCTGGGCGACCGAGCGATGGTACGTCAAGCAAAACCGATTACGCTACCCAACCAATCTGAGCCCGAGCCAGACGTTGCCGTTGTAGTACCTTTGGGAATTGAATACGCTAGCCATCATCCCTATCCAGAAAACATATTGTGGTTGATTGAATATTCAAACTCTAGTTTGCAGAAGGACTTACAGGTGAAAACCCAAGTTTATGCAGAAGTAAATATTGCGGAGTATTGGGTAGTCGATCTCAAAAATCAGTCACTGAATGTCTTTCGAGATCCTCAGTCAGGACAGTATACTTCTCGCGTTTCTTATACCGAAGGTGAATTGACTCCGCTTGCCTTTCCAGATGTGTTGATTGAAGTTAGTGACATTATCAGGCGAGCTTGAATCATTAAGCATCTGGCTTTAGCAAAGATTGAGCCCGATTTAGGGCAATGCGTACCTGTTCAAAGCCGGTGCCACCTGCGCTGTTGCGAGCAGAGACAACCTGAGCAGGGGCGATCGCCTCATAAATATCCGCCTCAAACGCCGGATGCAGCGACTGCCATTCTGCCAAACTCAGATCTTTGAGCAGCTTGCCAGCAGCCAGAGACGTTTTTACGACTTTGCCCACCAAATTGTAAGCTTCGCGAAAAGGCACACCTTTAGCCGCTAGATAATCAGCCACGTCGGTCGCGTTAGAGAAGTCTTCAGCTACTGCCTGATTGAGCCGCTCCGGACGGAAGGTGATGCCCTCTTGCAGCAAAATGGTCATTGCTTCTAAGCAGCCTGACACCGTTGCCACCGTATCAAAAATAGCCTCTTTGTCTTCTTGCAAATCTTTGTTGTAGGCCAGCGGCAGACCCTTCATCATCACCAGCAGCCCCTGCAAGTGGCCGAAGACTCGCCCGGTTTTGCCCCGTACCAGCTCTGGCACATCTGGGTTTTTCTTCTGCGGCATAATGCTCGACCCGGTCGAACAAGTGTCCCCTAGCGTCACAAAGCGAAACTCTTCCGAAGCCCAAAAGATAATCTCTTCAGACAGCCGCGAAAGATGCACCATGATCAGGCTTGCAGCCCCAGCAAATTCAATGGCAAAGTCTCGGTCGCTGACTCCGTCCAGGCTGTTGTGGTAGATATCATCAAAGCCCAGCAGCTCTGCTGAATAGTGCCGGTCAATCGGGAAAGTTGTGCCCGCCAGCGCGCCGCAGCCCAATGGCGAAAGGTTCACCCGTTTGAGCACATCACCCAAGCGTTCCCAGTCGCGCTGGGTCATTTCAAAGTAGGCCAGCAGGTGATGCGCTAGGCTCAAAGGCTGCGCGCGCTGCATGTGCGTGTAGCCGGGGATCAGCGTCTCTACGTTCTGCTCAGCAATGTCAACAAGAGCCTGCTGAAAGGCTTTCAGGCGCTGGCGGATCTGCTCAATCTGGCCGCGCAGATATAGCCGCATGTCGGTGCCGACCTGATCGTTGCGTGATCGGGCCGTGTGCAGCTTTTTACCGCCGTCTCCCACCAGTTCGATCAGGCGATGCTCTACGGCAAAATGCACGTCTTCTTCGTCTATACCCGGGTTAAATTTACCCTGCTGGTATTCTTGCCGAATGGTTTCTAGCCCGGCGACAATGCGATCGCATTCATCCTCTGAGAGAATGCCGACCTTTGCCAACATCTGGGCGTGAGCAATCGATCCAGTCAGGTCACAGTCTAGCAGCTCAATATCGAAGCCAATGCTGGCATTGAACTGAGCGATCGCTGGATGCAGCGCCGATTCAAATCGCTGGCTCCAGGCTTGCTGGCCGCCTGCCGGGGTAGGTGACTGGCTCGGTTGGGTACCCACTGTCTCGCTCTCCTGCACTTTCTCTGTACTTGGGCTTTAAGTATTAGCCCACCATACAGTAGCAGTTTGAGCGGCCTTCCTTTTGTTCTGTCAAGGTTCCCTGGTCTGCTGTTGGCTCCCCTTTCATATCAACTGGATATCAACTGGCCTCAGCCGTAGGAAGACATCGACTTAAAAGCGTAGCCCAGCACCAGCCCAATCAGCAGCGCCCACAGTTGCCCCGACTGATAGAAACCGGTCAGCATCTCGCCAGTAGAGCCGATGAGGTCTTGATCAAAGTATTGCTGGCCAATGACAGGCGTACCCGTGACGGCAGTCGTCTCAAACTGAGCAGTATAAAACTCAAAAGGTTCCATAGATTTTTAGCGGCGATCGCTATCTAATAGGCACCCACCCAAAATACCCGTAACCGCGTGAGCAACTAACAAAGCTGAATTGATTTTGGGGCGGTAATTCTGTTTGGTAAATATTCCTGATGCGCAGAAAAGGGAATAGAAAGTAGGAGATAGGTGCTAAAGCGTGAGACATCTACCGCCCCCTGGGGAAAAGCTCAAGACAATACGCCAGTTGAAAGCTGCCTAAACTCAGCGGGCGCAGTCACCCGCATCACCACCAGGGTTGTATCGTCTTCGGCTTCTCGGTCGGCGCCGACAAAACGCTGAAGCATATTGAACAAATAATCTAAAATCTCTTCGGCGCTAGAGAGATTGCGACAGGCCCAGCAAGAGGATTCTATTAAGTTATCCTCATCAAACCGTTTGCCGCCGCTGTTGGCAGCTTCGGTAAAGCCATCGGTATAGTAAATAACGGTATCTCCCGGCTGAAGCTGAACCTGGTTTTCCTGGTAGTGAGTATCCATGTCTAGCCCTAGCAGCATGCCGTCGGCATCGAGGCGGGTTATCTGCCCGGTCGCGGCCCGCCATAGCAGCGGCGGATTGTGAGCGGCGTTGCCATAGGCCAACATCTGAGTGCGCGGATCATACTGGGCGCAAAACAGGGTGACAAAGCGATTAGAGCTTTCTAAGTCGGTGCGCATGACCCAGTTAAGGTGCTGCAATAGCTGTCCGGGCGAGTGGCGGTTGAGCACTTCAGCGCGCAGCATGCCGCGCAGCATGGTCATCATCAGCCCTGCCGGTACGCCTTTACCCATTACATCGCCGACCGCAAAGCTCCAGGGCTTTTGCCCAGAGGCGGGGGCGTTAGGCTGCCGCAGCTGCTCGTAGGTTGTTGGGATAAAGTCGTAATAGTCGCCGCCAACCTTATTGGCGGTTTTGCAGCGAGCAGCCAGGTCAATGCCTTCGATGGTCGGGCACTCGTGGGGCAGCAGCTGCGCCTGGATTTCAGCGCCCAGTTCCAGCTCTCTGTCAATGCGTTCTTTGTGGCGCAGCTCATGAGTAAGCTCGTTGTTTTCGATGGCGACAGCCGTTTGATCGGCCACCAGACGCACTAGCTTTTGGCGGGTTTCACTCCAGGTATAGTCGCCCTCATTGCTGAAGACATACAGCCGCCCTCGCTCTACATTTTGCACAATGATGGCGGTGCCAAAGATCTGAAAATCTGCGCCTAAGTACCGTCCTGCCTGCTGGTCAAGCGACAGCATGGCGTGGGTCAAGGTAGCGGTTTCACTCGCTGCATTTAGCGATACCGTCGTCTGCCGGGTAGCCATCTCCAGTGCCAGGCGGACGTTTTGGCAGTCGTCAGAGCCCGCACAGTGCACCTGCTCTAGCCGCAGCTGCCCATCCGGCTGAAACATCACCAGCGCCCCACCATAGGCGTCAGTTACCCGGCTGGCAATCATCGGAATCAGCTCTAAAAACTGGCTGAGGTTGTTCAGACTGCGCAGGGCGAACCCTAGCGATCCCAGCAGATCTTGAATCTTGTATTGCTCGCGCTGTAGTCGGGAGACCAGTTCTCTGAGCGCATATACCGAAGTGCTACTGGGCATTGCCGGGCTGGGCCGGGGTGGATTGGGCAACGTCGGCCCAGCGGTATCACTAGGAACTGTACGACCACTGCTCTCTGACGACCTGCCTTCTGGCGACGAATTAAATGGTGGAGTCGGCCTAGATTGCATAGGAGAAGAGGGCATAGGGAGTTAGTTAGGCAAAGGGCAACGACTGTTAAGAATTGCGTCGGAGCCAATTGTCTTGGCAGTGAGTAAGCATTGTGCGAAAAGTAGCCATCACGATAGCACTTCTTGGCACATAGTCAAGGTGAAATTGGTCTTTTTGCGTGACTGGTCGCTTTTTTAGTGATTTCTGCGCTGACCGCTGATGGCGATCGCCACTCATTTACTCTGCTTGACTGATTGAATTGATTGAGCTGCTCCCCTTAAGCGTCAGGTTAGTACAGACTGAGCGCTTCTGAGCAAAATTTAACAGCTATAGACAAAGTGCTGGTTTGCTTGGGGTAGGTGATCGCCGGACGTTGGATCAAAATCAGACCAACGCCCAGTTGTTGAGCCACCTGCTGCTTAATGGTTTCGCCGCCGGGCTGGCCGGAGGCTTTGGCAACCACTTGGGTAATCTGCCACTGCTGCCACAGGGCTTTTTCTAAGGCGAGAGAGACGGGTGGCCTCAGGGCAATGATTTCTGAGGAGGCAAATCCGGCGGCGATCGCCCCTGCAACCGCCTCCACCGAAGGCAGCACCCGCGCAAATAGCTTTGAAGTTTGGCGCAGCGCTGTAAACCTGGCTAGATGCCGGTAGCCAATCGTCAAAAGCACCCGCTGGTCGTGCAACAAGTCGCTGGCTATTAGTGACTCTAGCGACTCAACGACTGTGAGCAACCCGTCTTGTTGCAGGGCGCTGTCTGTCTGGGCCGGGCGTTCGTAGCGTATATAGGCGATCGCCTGCTTTTGTGAGAGGGCGATCGCCTGCTGAGAAATTTCACAGGCAAACGGATGAGACGCATCTAAAATGCACTGCACCCGCTGCTGCATGACGAACGCCTGAATGGCTTCAGCCGTGAGCTTTCCGACCCGAATCTGAGCGGCATCTGGATATAGATCAGCGGCGCTTGGCGTCGTTACCGTCACGAGGTAAGGCACGCCCTGAGCTGAGAGTCGTCTCGCGAGATCAGCGCTTTCGCGGGTACCGCCAATCAGCCAAACCTGGGGTGTGATCGCCGTCAAAGCCGACTACCAGCGCACTTTATAGAGGTGAAACAGCTCGCCTTCTTGTTGCTTGACGACTTTGGCTCCGGTTGCTTTTATGAGCGATCGCCAGTCAGTCAAACTCTCTAAAAAGACTTCTGCGCCCAGATAAGTCTCTAAAATGGCCCAGTTTTCCGCTAGCGCCTGCTCTGGGTCGACCACATCAAATACAAAAAAGCCACCCGGTTTCAGCAGTGGCTTCACCGCCTCCATCACCGCCTGCCAATAGTCCAGCGGGTAGTAGCAGCTAAAGCCCGTCGCAATCACCAGATCAAAGCTCGCAGGCGGATAGTCTAGCTGATGGGCCGGGCCTTGCTTGACCCCTTTAAACAGCTTAGAGTCCAGCTGAGGGCCGCGCTGATGCAGGGTCTTAGTTGCAGTCTCGCTCACATCTTGCCCGTGAAACAGCGCCTGCCAGCTCTTCCATTCGTAGATCAAAAAGCTAAACCCGCAGCCCAAGTCCAAGCAGTGCTGATTTTTTTTCGGCTGAGCGATCTGCCAGAACGGTGAAGCAATGCGCGAATTCAGCGAGCCCGCTGCCCAGTCACGAAATACCGGCATCGCTTCGACTTCTTCGGGTAGATCAAAAGACTCACCCGCATACTCCGCATCAAACCGTTGGGCGACCGCACTAATCATGGGCAGCCAGGGCACAGACTTGGCTTGCAAGACATCCCCCAAGGGGGATTGGGACGATTTACTTATGCTTTGACCCATCTGCGCTACTGTCCTTTAAGAGCCCTTGATGGCCTTAGTAAAATTGCGTCTGTAGTCCTTATTGCCAATCAAGAAAAACGGCCATAGCAAAGTCAAATAGGCTTTACCCGTGCTGAAATTTGTGCGGTTAAACCCCTGCCAAAACTTCCAGGCTCCAGCACCATAAACGCCCAGCAAAATAATCGTAATCAAGGTACTCATTGACGCCCTCCTAGCGTGTTTCCACACTTAAATTGATAGCTCTGTTTGATGACTCTATGACCATAATGATATCAATAGCCTCATGACAGCTCACCTGAGATAGCCGCCCAGTCATCTAGAGATAATCTAGCCCACCATAGCCGCCGCTGCGGAAAATCGCCCTTGATTACAACATCTGCTTAATAAAAAGCGGGCGCTTGCTCTCGCGCTGTGGCTCCGACCGCTTTTTTAAGCGTTTCAAAGGTAGCGCCGTAGGCAACAAGCATCCTGCTTTTCGCAACTCCTATAAAATACATTAGTGACTCATCTGGAGAGTAACTATGCGTGCAGTAATCATGGCCGGTGGCTCAGGAACCAGGCTCAGGCCCCTGACCTGTGACCTGCCTAAGCCTATGGTACCTGTGCTCAACCGCCCTATTGCCGAGCACATTATCAATTTGCTTAAGCGCTATGGCATCACAGAGATTATTGCCACTCTGTTTTATCTGCCCGATGTCATGCGGGACTATTTTCAAAACGGTCAAGATTTTGGGGTGCAGATTACCTACGCTGTCGAAGAAGATCAGCCCCTAGGAACCGCTGGCAGCGTCAAAAATGTCTCTGAACTGCTCGACGATACTTTTCTGGTCATTAGCGGCGACAGCATTACCGATTTTAATCTGCAAAAGGCGATAGATTTTCACCGGACAAAGGGCGCTAAGGCCACGCTGGTGCTGACCCGTGTGCCTAATCCGATTGAGTTTGGCGTTGTGATTACTAACTCCAGCGGGGAGATTGTGCGCTTTTTGGAGAAGCCTTCTGCCAGCGAGATTTTTTCAGATACGGTAAATACAGGCATCTATATTCTGGAGCCCGAGGTGCTGGAGTATTTGCTGCCTGAGTGCGAGCAAGACTTTTCGACTGATCTCTTTCCACTGCTGCTAGAGAAAGGCGAGCCGATGTATGGGTATATCGCTGAGGGCTACTGGTGCGATGTGGGTCATCTTGATGCCTACCGCGAAGCCCATTACGACGCACTGCAGGGCCGCGTAAAAATTGACTATGCTTACCCTGAAGTCAGTAGCGGAGTGTGGGTCGGCAAAAACACCTGCATCGATCCGACTGCCAAGATCATGCCGCCTGTGTTGATTGGCAGCAATTGTCGCATCGGCCCCAGAGCGCTGCTAGAGCCAGGTACAGTCGTCGGGGATAATGTCACGATTGGCAGCGACGCCGATCTCAAGCGGCCCATCATCTGGAATGGCGCGGTGATTGGAGATGATACGCATCTGCGGGCCTGTGTGATCGCTCGGGGCACCCGCGCTGATCGCCGCGCTCAGATACTGGAAGGTGCTGTTGTCGGGGCGCTTTCGACGATTGGAGAAGAGGCCCAAATTAGCCCAGGGGTAAGGGTCTGGCCTAGTAAGCTGATTGAGTCGGGCGCGACGCTGAATATCAATTTGATCTGGGGGAAGACGGCTCAGCGCAATCTGTTTGGCCAGCGCGGGGTGGCGGGCCTAGCCAATGTCGATATCACGCCTGAGTTTGCGGTAAAGCTAGGTGCCGCCTATGGCTCTACGCTGAAGCCCAGCGACCATGTGACGGTGTCTCGAGATCAGCGCAGCATTTCGCGAATGGTGACGCGCTCACTCATTGCCGGACTGATGTCAGTGGGCATTCATGTACAAAATTTAGAGGCCATTTCAATTCCGGTGGCCAGAAATGTGCTGCCGGCGCTCAATGTGGCCGGGGGAATTCACGTTCGGATTCACCCTGATCGCTCGGATCATCTGTTGATTGAGTTTTTTGACGACCAAGGCATCGACATTCCCAAAGCCCAAGAGAAGAAGATTGAAGGGGCTTACTTCAAGGAGAATTTACGGCGATCGCAAATCCACGAAATCGGCTCTGTCTCCTACCCCAGCGGCCTGCTAGATGCCTATACAACGGCCTTTGAAGATCATCTTAATATAGGATCGATTCGCAGCAGCAAGTCCAAGATTGTGATTGACTACGCCTATGCGGTGTCGGGCGCGGTTTTACCCCAACTGCTCGGCAAGTTTGGTTGCGACGCGGTGGTGCTCAATGCCAGCTTAAATCCGACGGTGCCCTCGGCGGCGGCTCGTGAGGTGCTACTCGGTCAGCTCGGGAAGGTGGTGCTGGCTTTGCAGGCGACTTTTGGCGTGCAAATTTTGGCCAACGGCGAGCAGTTGGTGCTCGTTGATGAAATTGGTTCACCCATTCGTGGTGAACAGCTAACGGCGCTGATGGCCTATATGATTTTGACTGCGCACCCCCGAGGGACGGTGGTTGTGCCCGTTCACGCCTCAGGTGCAATCGAAGAAATTGCCCGTCGCCATGACGGTCAGGTGATCCGCACTAAGGCCAACCCGACCGCGCTGATGGAAGCTTGCCGCACCCATCCTAATGTGGTGCTCGGTGGCAGTGGCGATATGGGCTTCATTTTTCCGCAGCTTCATCCCGGTTTTGATGCGATGTTTTGCGTGGCTAAGCTGATTGAGATGCTGCTAATTCAAGAGCGATCGCTAGGCAAAATTTGGGAGGAGCTGCCGCGCATTTCCCACCGCTCTCAGAGCATCCGCTGCCCCTGGACGATTAAGGGAGCCCTCATGCGCTATCTTGTAGAGACCCATCCGGCTGATAGTTTAGAACTGGTCGATGGCGTTAAAATAGTAGACCCGAGCCGACAGAACTGGGTGCTAATTTTACCCGATGCCAGTGAGCCTTTGGTGCGTATTTTTGCCAATAGCGAAGATCGAAATTGGGTAGATAGGCAGCTGCAAACGTATCGGCAGAAGGTTCAACACTTCATTGAAGTAGAGCAGAATTAAGGAAGAGCGGGTATGAACAACTGCATCTTAATGGCGGAAATTGTGGAGGCTCCTCAGCTGCGCTACACCGCCGATAATCAAACGCCGATTGCGGAGTTTGTCGTTAAGTTTCCGGGGCTGCGGGAAGGCGATGCGCCCGGTCAGATGAAAGCCATTGGTTGGGGCAATCTTGCCCAAGAGATTCAGGAGCGCTATCAGGCAGGTGACCGCGTCCTGTTAGAAGGCCGGTTAGGAATGAACACGCTAGAGCGGCCTGAGGGCTTTAAAGAAAAGCGGGTTGAAATGACGGTTCAGCGAGTCAGCCCGATTGGTGATTTGCAGGCCATGGCGATCGCCGAACCTACGCCTATGGCCGAAGGCAAGTTCGCAGGTAGCAGCAGCTCTCCGGCTTCTGTCCCCTCAGCGGCTGCGCCTTCTGCGCCCGCCGCTGCTAAACCCGCCGCTGCCGAAACGCCTGATTACGACGACATCCCTTTCTAAAGGGATCTGCGGGCTGACAGTCTGCCAACTGACTGTTGACTGACTACTGACTGCCTGACTAATCATTGACTGGCTGCTAATCAGCTAGCTACCAATTAACGACCACTACCGTGAAGCTTCAAAAGCTTCGCGGTTTTCAAATATTTCAAACACCCGGTCCATGCTGGTGAGTTCAAACAGCATTTTGACCTGAGGATTGATTGCGCAGACGACCATTTCGCAGCCCTGCGATCGCACCTTCTTCAGTACAGAGACTAGAACGCCCAGTCCAGAGCTGTCGATAAAAGTGATGTCTTTAAGATCCATCAGCAGCGTCTTGGCCCCGGTCGAGAGGGCGCTATCGACTTGAGCGCGAACCTCTTCTGCTTGAGTGCTATCTAGAATGCCAGAGGGCACTAGCACTTGAACGGTTGTATCCATACTCACCATGTTCATTTAGGTTCCCTTCTCTACTGACGGTACTTTACTATTTAGCTTAGAAGCAACTGCCATTTTGTCAGGTAGAGACAGCTGCTGGCTAGAAAGACGAGTCACCAGCCCTAACTCTTTGCTGAGTCTCTACGGGAGGTTCATATAAAATGAGCCCGCCCAGATGAGGGAGAATACACTTCACTTGGGCTGTGGTCGCGCTCAACTTTTACGACCAGGCTGGTATCTGGGCTGCGAATGGCCGGGGTGATAAACAGTTCAGGGTGCAGCGCTTTCCAAAAATAGGTGACAAAGGCGGTGATCTGGCGATCGCCAAGGCCCTCTTTACCCTGCGCTTTCATCTGCTGTTCGGCCTGCTGTCGCCATTGTTGTGACTGGCGGTAGTCGGTAGGGTAGAGCACGAGCAAACTATTGAGAAAATCCCATAGGGGTAAATAGCTTTGCAGTCGGCGGTTGCTGTCTCTGGCAAACTGCCGATCAGCAGCGGTATGGATCGGGTCAGGCAGCGGATGCTGGTCGCTAAAGACGCTGTCATCTACGGGCCGCGTGCCGACAAGCCAGCCCTCAAATAGCACAATCGTTGGGGCCGGTAGGGTAAGGGAGCGCGTGCGATCGCCATCCCCTTGATACAGCGACTTATCAAACTGGGGTAGCGTGATCTGCTCACTAGCTGACGCATTTTTAATTTGCCTCAGCGTGCGCTGCCCTAGCTCAATATCGTGCGTACCCGGCGGGCCGCGCCAAATCAGCCGGGGATCTTGCGCTCTCAGCTCACAGCGCTGGGCATGGGTCAGGTACAGATCATCAATAGACAGCGCCGCTGTCTGGTGGCCTAAGTGGCCTAAAATCAGTCGCAAAATTTTAGTGAGCGTCGTCTTCCCCGTCCCCTGCCCGCCTAAGATACCTTGAACCCAAGGACCGCCTAAGTCCCGCTGCTTTTTATCCAGCCACTGTGCAAGCGGCAGCCACACTGTCCATAGCGGAACAATCCAGTCTGTCCAATCACCCGGTAAGGGCATGGTGGAGTCAGGTGTCTGCTGGCAGAGGGCTTGCAGCAGCGCGGCTCTGGTCTTCAGTGCATGAACGACATGATCAGCAGAGACCTGCCAGACAGCAGCGCGGTTGGGTTCTAGCTCCCAATCAGCCATCTGCTGTTGCTCGCTGGCTGAGGGCAGATGACCCTGTGCCCAAGCAATGACCGATGGCCAGAGGGTCTGGCTAGACTCCCGTGAATGGCCAAAGTCTGAGCGGGCGGGCGGCTCACTCATTAGTTTGGCTGGGAGCTGTAGCTTGACTGGGGGCTGTTTTATCGGCGGGCTGACTCAGCTTGATAAAAATACTCGCAGTTTCACCTTCGCAGGCGGCGGCTAGCGTCTGAATATGGCTGACAAAGGGCCGTGCGGCTACGTCGATCAGGTTGAGTATGGGGAGGGCTCGCTCTGCTGTTGGGGCGATCGCTGGCCAGTCAATATAGAGATATCCCTGGTTAGAGGTGGGCAGCGGAGCGATCGCTTGGGTAAAGCGCTCAGCCTTGAGCAGTGGGTTTTGAGGCGCAGCCAAGGCACTATCCATCGCCGCTGGCGAGCTAGCAAAAATCTCGTAGTCTCCCTGCTGCAAATGTAAGCCCAAAATCTCAGTTTCTAGACTATTAGCTGCTAGCCGGCGCTGGGTCCTGACGCGAAATCGGGTCCAGGCGATCGCTTCGTCTGCCCCGATACTGACAGGAACGGCGCTATAGCCTTGAGCCACGATAGCTCGATCAAGACTGGCTATCCCCTCAGTATCGCGGACAACTGCTAGTACCCAGTCGGGCGACTGACCCACGCTAACCTGGCCTAAGCTATAGTCTGCCGTTGCCCAGTTCCATAGCTCAGGTGACAGCTGAGTTGGCTGTGGAGTACTGGCGACAACACCCTTTTCAGCGGTACCATTTCCACCCGCTGCCGGCTGTTCTAAGAAAAGAAAATCGGGTAAGAGATGGCTGGGTAAGCCTGCTGCTGTAAGCGTAGGCGCTAACTGACTGAGGTCACGGCTGGCAAGCGCGATCACACTATCTGCTGGTAGATACTTCAGGGCAGCTTCAGGGCGGCTCTGGGCAGCGGCATCTGCTGGCAGCTGATCTAATAGCTGGTCTGAGAGCTGAGCATGAGCTATCAGGCCGTTACGGGTGACGCCCAAGCTGACTGCTGTAAACGCTGCGCGGTCTCTGCCCCTATGCAGACTTGACTCGGCTAAATCGGGCTCGCCGCTGCCAATTTTTCCTAGCTCTGCTGCATTGAAGTAGGCAAGGCCAATTCGCTGGGTGGGGAGCTGAGCGATCGCCTGCCGGTAAGCCCGGTTCTGAGCTAAGTTTGCAGCCGTCTGGGTCGCCCGTATGCTGCGTTGCAGCACCCGGACATCATTGGCAAAAATGACGAACTGGTTGCCCACTAGAGCACTAGCCGCTATTAAAGATGGGGGTCTACCCTTTAGCTGAGAGCGCGATCGCGAAGTTTCTGTCGTGAGTCGCTGGCTGCCAGGCAAGTCGTAAAGGATGCGGACACCGCTAATTTGTTGGCTACCAGGCGGGTTGCCAGTGGTCAGACTTTGCTGCTGCCAGAGCGTTTGTAAAAAATTACGGGCCTGCAGCTGTTGCCCAGGGGCGATCTCCAGAGCTAGTAGATATCCCGGCTGCTGACCGTTAGCGCTATCAAAATCTAGATCTCTGTCAGTGAGGGCAAAGGTAATCTCGCTCCCGACCCATGGCTGAATGTCGCGGTCGTAATCGAGACCTGTGTTTTCGAGCAGGCTTTGCTTGAGCTGACTAATTTCACGATGGGTCGGGCGGCGCTGGTCGGGCGAGGCGATCGCCTGCTGTAGAGCAATCAATCGCTCGGGACGAGTGAGTAGGGATAGCGCAAAAGGCGATCGCGCGGGTACAAAAGCGGTCGCTGCAGCAATGGGGCGATCTCCGCCAGACAAGAGGCTCAGCGGGCTATTTGTCGTCATATACCAAAAACCGCCGATGCCTATCGACAGCACCACCAGCACCACTGCCAGTAGTCCTACCGCAAAAGTGCGGCTAGGGCGGTCGGGGGGTTGCGCCGCAGCAGTCATCTTCTGTGCTCCCTTAGCGAGTCTCACATCAGTGTATACCGCCATTTGCGCGCTAACTGATTTGCGCGCTAACCTAGTGGCGCGCTGACCTATTCGCTCGGCTTAGCGAGGTTGCGGGCGGCGCTAGCTGAGATCCTGATTGCGCCAAACCGCCACTAATCGGCCCTGAATGTTCACCTCTTCGGCCGGGTAGTGCATCGGCTCATAGTGAGGGTTAGCGGGCTTGAGCGTGACCTTTCCGGCTTCGCGGTAGTAGTACTTTAATGTGGTGGTAGACTCTACGCGGGCCGCGACAATCGTGCCGTTGCGGATGCGGGAGGGCTCTTCGACTTCTCTCATGATGACGATATCGCCGCTGTCAATCAATGCCTCGATCATCGAGTCGCCGCTGACTCTCAGCGCAAAGTCGCCGCTCTTAAAGATTAGGGAGGCTGGGTCGAAATGCTCTAGCGTATCGGTAAAAGCTTCTACCATTGAGCCTGCGGCGATCGCTCCAAAAATAGGCACGCCCTGAGACTCTTGCAAAATTCGAATGGTGCGAGCCTTGCCTTCCGTCCAGTCAATGTACTCCTTGCGGCGCAGATGCTCTAAACGACTTTGAATGGGCGCTGGTGACTTTAGCTTCATCGCTCGCATCATCTGCCGAATTGAAGGCGAGTGTCGATTTTCTCGGATGTACCTCACCAACCAGTCGTACAGCTCTTGTTGAGCTTCAGTTAAGGGTTCCATTGTAATTTTCAGGCTACCAGCTACACACTAACAAGAACAACTGTACCAACTTGTATAAAAATTGTCCACAGGTGAGGTGGGTGGTGGGCGTGAAGTTTTGGCTGAGGCTGGGAAAAGGGAAAAGGGGAAAAGGGAAATAGGGAAAAAGGAGAGCTTGTGGGCTAGGCAAAAAAAAGAGGAAGTTCAACTATTGTCAAACTTCCTCCCTATGTATGAATTGAACTCTCCGGTCTGAACGCTTACCGGATGTATTCTTTGAGAACGCTGTTGCGATTGGGATGACGCAGCTTACGCAAAGCCTTGGCTTCGATCTGGCGGATACGCTCCCGAGTGACGTTGAAGATCTGACCGATTTCTTCTAGGGTCTTCATCCGGCCATCGTCAAGGCCGTAGCGCAGCCGCAGCACATCGCGCTCACGAGGGCTCAACGTACTGAGTACGCTTTCTAGATCTTCGCGCAGCAGGCTTTTAGAAACCTCATCTTCAGGGGTTTCGCCGTCCGACTCGATGAAGTCACCTAGACGAGAGTCTTCTTCCTTACCGATGGGCGTTTCTAGAGAGATAGGTAGCTGCGCAGACTTGGCGATAAAGCGCAGCTTCTCGATGGTCATCTCCATGCGAGTTGCGATTTCTTCTTCGGTGGGTTTGCGGCCTAGTTCTTGCGAAAGCAGCTTGGTGGTCTTTTTGATGCGCGAGATCGTTTCGTACAGGTGCACCGGTAGCCGGATGGTGCGAGACTGATCGGCGATCGCACGGGTAATCGCCTGACGAATCCACCAGGTGGCGTAGGTAGAAAACTTGTAGCCTTTCTCGTGGTCAAACTTTTCGGCGGCGCGAATCAGGCCCAGACTGCCTTCCTGGATCAAGTCCTGAAAAGACAGACCCCGGTTCATATACTTTTTGGCAATGGAGACAACCAGACGCAGGTTGGACTGCACCATCTTATCTTTGGCGCGGCGACCCAAGTGCAACCGACGCCGAAAAGCAGGAAGCGTCATATCGACCGCATTGGCCCAGTCAGTATCGGTGGGCTCATCTTCTAGCTGGTCGTCAATCTCATCGCGAATTCGCTCTAGCTCTAGCAGGTCTGCAATCTTACGGGCCAGCTCGATCTCTTCTTCAGCGCGCAGCAGGCGAATTCGCCCGATCTCTTGCAGATATAGCCGAATAGAGTCTTCGGTATAGTGCTTCTTTTTGGTCTGAGCGGTGCGGCGGCGAGTGGTTTTCCCTTTGGCAGCGCCCTTAGCGGCCCCTTTGGTGGCTTTGGTAGCAGTAGCGGTGCCTGAATCCGTTAAGTCTATGGTTTTAACGGTTGCTGACGAACTGGTCTTTTGATCGGGCTCACTGCTGGATTCTAAAGTTTGAAGTGTTTCCTTAGCCTGGGTCATGCCGCTTTCCTCTCGCTCCTTCTTATGTGTGACAGGTCAGATGTAATCAATTGAAGCTCAGTAGCCCCTCAACAAGATTGGAGTCCGATGGCTCCTCAACACATTCCATAAGGCTTTTTAGGCATCTATCTACAAAGTCGGTGTCTGGGCACGGTTATGTCTGGCGATCGCAATATCTTTTTACCGATGGGTTGTTACCGATGGGTATGTAAGCCGGTGGCCGATTCGATCAGACTGAGCCGCTTAGGACTACTGATCAGTGATGATACTTGATCAGACTTTATGTAAACAATATATGCCTAGATGCGTGCGCAAAAACGCGCCTCCGGAAAATTGCTGAACTGAGTGAGTAGATACTGAGTCAAGTTAGTCAAATTACTCATGTGGTTGTGCAGAAAAGAGGCTATCCGTTCAATCAATAAAGTTTAACCATTCTTTTCGGAACCCCATAGATTGTAGCTTTCTAGACAGAAATTCACCACCTATGGTTCCACTATCGGAGTTTTAATGATCCCTTGATGTCTTTACAGTGTTAACACGAGCTGAGAGAAATCGACCAGATGCTTTGAAGTTTCTTTGGGTGTCGCTTGTATATTTTGAGTCACCGCCTGATCAGGCAAACCGCTGAGAAGCCTGCTGTACAGACTGCTGCCATATCTATGGTAAGCATGGTCGCTATCTATATATTGAGATATGTGAGTGGCGGAAGTGGCCTAGTGCTCTCATGCTTGTCTACCTCAAATGAGTAACTACAAAGTTTTACTTTACATGGCTTAAAGTTAGGCGCGTAGTGACCGTTCAGTCATTAGATAAACTAATGCCATATATTAGTTTATCGGAAATTTAAAGCGACGCAGAAGTGCCGCTTTAAACAACCTATTGTGAACAAAAGTAAGGCGACGAACCGCTAACCCAATTGACCAAGATCTCTTCGAACTTACTGACTTTGATTAGGGAGATAGGCGAGCTTTTTTGAGACGGTTGGTCTCGTACCACTGAGCGATCGCTGGCACCCACGCTTGAAAATGTGGCCAAATCGCCTCACACAGCTTTTGCGCTTCGAGCTGAGCGTCGGCTTTCCAGCGCAGGTCTAGCAGGTGCATCAGCGAGCGAGCATTAGCCGAGACCACCCAATGCTGCCGCACATCAAACGGGATCAGCCCGCGCGCATGTTCTTCTGAGAAGCCCTGATCAATCCGGGTCTTATACCGCTGAGCCCCTTGCAAGCACCAATCGAGATCCTGCTGACGCAGCGCCTCAGTATAGTCGTACTTTTTGCCCTGGCGGTCAGTGTAAGCCCCTAGCGGGCGCAGATAAAACACATCTTCAACGTCGGCCTTCCCCAGCGCTACATCCAGAATTCTAGAACCTGTATACCGAAAGGACTGGACATCAAAGCTCAACCCGACGCGATGAGTTCGGATTTGCTGCATGGTGGAATGGGGAAAAAAGCCGCAGTTTAAGACGATTTGGGGGTGCTCTAGCGGGCCGTAGTGACCACGTCCGCCTTTGAGCAAGTTGCGAATGACGAGATCGCCTGCTTTTTCTTCTGAGGGCCATTCGCCGCGCTGATCCCAGACAAACGCCTCGGCGTAGTCCTGGTGCATGGCTGCGTAAATTGTCTGCTGAGGGTTGGGGGTTTTAGAAATGACCTCGACTCTGAATCGATCCATAGAGAAGCTGGCTCTGACAATTGATAGGCTTATATTTTCCTCGATCTTCAGGCCAGTGAGTCAGCAGGCACAGAGGATTTAACATTTCATCTGTCTGAATCGGGCTCATCTGTACGGTTTTGCCGACTGCGCAGCCAATTATACCGCGCTAAAATCAACAGTACAGTACAGACGAACTTGTCTCCACTGAGATAGGTCGCACTATTTAATTAGAGAAGAAATTTATGGCATTTTTTGGACTTGGAACCGGCAAAAAAGACACGCTCCCCAGCCCCGACGACGCGCTGCCGGGTCGGGCAAAGGAAATGCCAGTGCCCGCTAAGCACTTTATCAATGGCAACGCCCTCAAGCCACCTTTTCCGGCAGGGTTAGAAACGGCGATGTTTGGCCTGGGCTGCTTCTGGGGCGCAGAGCGCAAGTTTTGGCAGGCTGATGGCGTGCACAGCACATCTGTCGGCTATGCAGCGGGCTCTACGCCAAACCCTACTTACCGGGAAGTCTGCTCTGGTATGACGGGCCACAACGAAGTCGTGCGCGTCATTTACGATCCTAAAGTTATCAGCTACGAAGCGCTACTCAAGTTATTTTGGGAGAGCCACAACCCAACTCAGGGTATGCGTCAGGGCAACGACACGGGCACTCAGTACCGTTCTGGCGTTTACACCTACTCCGACGCGCAGCTAGAAGCCGCGAAAGAGTCGAAGGTGATGTATCAGCAGGTGCTCAACGAAGCAGGCTACGGCAACATCACGACCGAAGTTATGCCTGCACCTGAGTTTTACTACGCTGAAGACTATCATCAGCAGTATCTGGCGAAAAATCCGGGTGGCTACTGTGGCTTGGGCGGTACTAACGTTGCCTGCCCGATTGGGGTGGCGGCTGCCTCGTAGGGGCACTTGCCTGCTCGCTTGACACGAATGGGTGCAGATAGTTGATCTGCACCCGTTTTTTTATGACTTTAATCTAAAGGGTCAAGTGCGATCGCCATGCCGCTGCTGATGCCACTGCCAGGCGTGCGTGATGATATTTTCTAAATCAGGGTACTGAGGCTGCCAGTTTAAGACCTGCTGCGCCCGTTCGCTAGTACCGACCAAGCTCGGCGGATCTCCAGGGCGGCGATCGCACGGCACCGCCACAATCTCCCGTCCGGTCACCCGCCGAGCTGTCTCAATCACTTCTTTAACAGTAAAGCCGCTGCCATTCCCCAGGTTAAAAAATGAGGTTTCGCCGCCCTCCAGCAGGTACTCTAGCCCCTTGACGTGGGCATCGGCTAAGTCGCTCACGTGAATATAGTCGCGGATGCAGGTGCCATCGCGGGTTTCATAGTCGCTGCCAAAAATAGACACCGACTCGCGCTTGCCCAAAGCCGTGAACAATACCAGCGGAATCAGGTGAGTCTCGGGGCTATGGTCTTCTCCCAGACGGCCCTGCGGGTCAGCGCCAGCCGCATTGAAGTAGCGAAAGCACACCGACTGCAAACCGTAGGCGGATTGAAAGTCGAGCAGCATTTTTTCGACCATCAGCTTGCTGGTGGCATAGGGGCTGATCGGGTTTTGCGGGTGATCTTCAGGAATTGGCACCGTTTTTGGCGGGCCATAGATAGCGCAGGTAGAAGAGAAGACCAGCCGCTTGACGCCCGCTGCCACCATCGCTTCTAGTAAATTGAGCGTGCCGTATACGTTGTTGCGGTAGTATTTGGCGGGCTCACTGACCGATTCGCCGACTGCGATGTAAGCGGCAAAGTGCATCACCGCAGCAAAGTTGTAAGTGCTAAACAGCCGGTCTAATAGAGGCCGATCAGTCGTATCGCCGACGACGAGTTCGGCCTTGAGATGGCGCTTGGCTAAATCTTGATGGCCATATTCCAAGTTGTCTAAGATGACGGTTTGATAGCCTGCGGCTTCTAGCGCCAAGACAGCATGAGCGCCGATGTAGCCAGCGCCGCCAGTGACCAGCACAGCCGGTTTTCGAGAAGAATGGGTTGAAGCGTTAGGTGTGGGAGAAGAAGCGATCGCCATGGTAAGTCGAAAAGTATCTCAGCGCTTTACACGCGCAGTCTAATGCATTTGCTGGCGATCGCTATGGTTCCCTGACAAGTAAACCGCAGCTTCATATATTTGCTTCATACATCTGCTTTATACGGTCTGCCTAGTACAGCCGTTTCACGGTGCGAGTACCAGGTTATCCCGGTGAACGACCGTCTCGGCTCCGGCATATCCAAGCAAACCGGCAATATCGGCAGAGCGATGACCGCAGATTTTGCGTAGTTCGCTATCGCTGTAGTTGACTAGGCCGCGAGCGATTTCCTGGCCGCTGCGATCGCAGAGCAAAACAGCATCTTGTGAGGCAAATTCGCCTTCTACTTCAGTGATGCCAGCGGGCAGCAGCGATTTACCGGCAGTGCGAATGGCGGCGGCGGCACCCGCATCTAAGTAGATCCGTCCGGCAGGGACGATGCTGCCTGCAATCCAGCGTTTGCGGGCTGTTGACTTGCTAGCCTGCGCTTCAAAGAGGGTGCCGATGGGCTCGCCCTGCAAAACCTTGAGAATATTTTCGGGCGTTTGGCCTTGCGTGATCACAGTGTGCGTGCCAGCGGCGATCGCAATTCGAGCCGCTTCTATTTTAGTGGACATACCACCTGTGCCCCAACTCGAACCGGCGGCCCCAACCTCAGCCTCTAGCTGATCGATTTGGCGCACCCGGCTGATTGGCTGCGCCAGAGGGTTTTGCCGAGGGTCAGCAGAATAGAGCTGATCGACATCGGTAAGCAAAAATAGATAGTCAGCCGCCACCAGGCTAGCAACGAGTGCCGAGAGCGTGTCGTTATCGCCAAACTTCAGTTCGTCCGTGGCGACGGTATCATTTTCATTGACGATAGGAATCACGCCCAGCTTCATTAACTGGCGAAAAGTGCGGTAGCTGTTGACGTAGCGCGATCGCTGAGCCAAATCGCTACGAGTTAGCAGCACCTGAGCAATCGGCTGCGTGAGCGCGGTAAAAAAATCGTCATAGATTCGTATCAGCCGGCCCTGACCCACTGCCGCAACGGCCTGTTTGAGCGCCATCGTCTTGGGCCGTTGAGTAATACCCAAACGGGCGCACCCCACTCCGACTGCCCCAGAAGACACCAAAATCACTCGATGACCCAGCTGCTGAAGTTGACAAAGAGTCTCGACTAATCTGCCAATGGTTGCCAGCGCCAGCTTGCCAGTGTCGGCGCGGGTAAGGCTTGAAGTGCCAATTTTGACCACCAGCGTGTACTGAGGCATGGCTTAAAGCGTCGCCGTCAGGGTAATGCCTAGCTGCCGGGAAATCCAAAACTCCGCATTGCGCAGCAGATTTCTCGGATCTTTAGAGTTGGGCTCTAGCATCGGCTGCACCAAAATAGTGAATAGCCCTAATCGGTTGCCTGCTAAAACGTCTGTGAAGAGGCGATCGCCCACCATCGCAATCTGCTCAAAGGGTAAATCCATCGCCGTCGCTGCCTTGCGCAGCTTGCGTCGGGAGGGTTTGCCCGCGCTGGCTGTAAAGGGCACGTCTGCGCCATGAGCCATGCCCAGCGCGATTTTGCGAATCCGCTCATAGCCCACGTTGTTGCTGACTAGAGAAAGCGGCACCACCGACTGAATTTCCTCCGCCCAAGTCCGTACAGCCGGGTCGAGCTGTATTTTGCCGATGGGGATGATGGTTTCATCTACATCGAGCACCAGCCCTTTGATGCCATAGTCGCGCACCATCTTAGGGGTGATGCCCAAAACCGAATTACTGACGATTAAGTCGGGCTGTAGGAGATTGATCCAGCTCATAGCAGGGCAGATGAAGGGGACAAAGGCGCGTATCGGTCGGGGTAATTTAGCGGGCTAACCAGCTTTGAAGCAACTAGCCATCGGATTCGGCCTCAACGCGATCGCGAATTTTATTCTGAGCGGACTCATGTTCGCCGAGTGTGCGGCTAAAGACATGGGTGCCGTCATAGCGAGCGACAAAGTAGAGAAAATCGGTCGGGCCCGGATCAACGGCGGCTTGTAAGCTCTTTATGCCGGGGCTAGCGATGGGCGTCGGCGTCAGCCCTGCATTGATATAGGTATTGTAAGGATTAGGCGTCTCTACCTGAGCATACGTCAGCGGGTTTTCCGGAGTTTGAACGATGCCCAAGCCATATTCCACTGTCGGGTCAGAGCCTAGCGTCATGCCCTCTTCTAATCGGCGAGCAAATACGCTGGCAATCTGGTCGCGCTCGTCGGCAACGACGGCCTCTTTTTCTACAATACTGGCCAGGGTTACCCAGTCTAGAAGGTTATATCGGCTAGGCTGATCCTGGTAGAGAGGCAGAGCAACTTCCTCAAACTGTCTGAGCATGACATCAACTAGGCTTTCTGCCGTGACAGCAGCGCTACCAATCTGGTAGGTATTAGGGTATAAAAAGCCCTCCAAATGAGGAATGCCCTCAGGTAGCCAGGGAAAGCGCTCGTAGGGAATATTTTCAGTAGCCGCTAAAAAGTCTGCGGCGAGCACCAAATTCTGGGCCTCGAACTCTGCAGCCATGCGCTCGCGGTTCCAGCCCTCTGGAATTGTAAAGCTCACCTGCACCACATCGCCATCCCAAATGGTATCGGCAATATCTTGCAGGCTCTGGCTGGGGGAGATGACGTAGCTGCCCGCTTGAAAGCCTCCCTCTGCATTGCGAAATGACCTCCACCGGCCCAGCAGCTTCCAAGCAGTCGTTGAGCGGATTAGGCCAGCAGTTTCTAAGATTTGCCCGATCTGATTAGAGGCGGTGCCTTCGGGTATTTGCACCTGCACGAAGTTTTCTTTGGAAGTCGGCTCCTCGGCGACTGGCGACCTAGCCCAGCTCCACCAGGCCCAGCTTTGACCCGCAACTAAGCCTGCCAGCGTCAGCAGCACGATTAAAAAAAGACGTTTTGAACTACGCATATTTATGGGCATGTTCACAGGTCATAGTGAAAGGAGGCAGCTCTTTGAGGTAGGGCCACTTTTTACAAACTCTAGTGTAAGGGGTCAGTCTAAAACGTCAAACAGCTTGTCTTCTAGCTGCGATCGCATCTTTTGAAACTCCTCTGGATCGACTAGCTCTACCTTCCCCTCACGGCGACGGGCAAAGAACAGCAGCGGGTCGAGCGGTGTACAGAGTGTGTACTGCGAGTTGTCGTGGAAGAAAGTCGCCAGCATTTGAAAATCTTCAGTGGCAGCAGGGCTATCTTCCTCGCTAATTTCCAAAGAAAAGCAGTCTTCCTCATCGGCTTCGGGTAGGTCACCAGCGGCAGTGAGCGTGTGGGCAGAGCGCTCTAGCAGCAGATCAAGCTCAGCGAGTACTGCCCGCGCTGACGGAAATAGCGCGTCAATTTCTTCTTCTTCTACGTCAACTAAGACTTCTTCTTCGCTATCGTCTTCATCGGCCTGCCAGACAAAAATCTCAATCGGCAGGTTGACAGGCAGCAGCAGCAGATACTCTTCCCCGTCTACCTCCATGCTTTTCTCAACATAGCAAGGTAGCAGCCGCTCGTCTTCGTCAGTGAGCGTCACAACCGGATATTCAGCGGGCTCATCGAGCAGGTTAGGATCAAACTCCATAGCAGCGTCTCCTGAGGTAAGCAAGGGGCATGTCGGATTGGGCCTTAACGGGAAGCTTTAACGAGAGCTTCAACTAGGGTATCAGTGAGTGGGCAGAGCAGGGTAAGCCTACGGGCTGATCAGAGGATTGATCGAACCGCTCTCGCCGGTTGTCTAGCCACTGCTGTAAGATAATCGCGGCGGCCTTACGGTCAATCAGTTCTTTGTGCCTGGAGGGCGATCGCCGCTCTGCTAGCAGCATTTGCTCAGCCTGAAATGAGGTCAAACGCTCATCGACAAATTCGACCGGTAGGTCTAGCGATCGCGACAGGCGGCAGGCTAACTTTTGAATTTTCTTAGCCTGACGGCCAATTTGCCCGTCCATGGTGTAGGGCAGTCCGATCACTAACACCTCAACCGACCGCGCCCGGATTAGCTCTCGCAGCGGGTTGACCATGCTGTCAAATGAGGTGCGCCGCAGGGTGGTGAGGCCAGTCGCGATCAGGCCAGTGCGATCACACCCCGCCACCCCAATTCGCTTTGCCCCCAAATCCAAGCCCAGTGCAGAAACCATACCCTCATCGAAACCCTTAGCGTCAGTCTGACGTGGCCTCTCCCTCGTGAGCGGCATCGCCACTGCGCTTGTCTAAAGAGAGCTGCGACATACTCTCTAAGAAAAACCGATCCCAGGCCAGCCCATCCCAAGACAGGCCATCGCGCGACGGACTGTCTAGCGCTGGCCCATGCCAAGAAAAACGGCCCGGCAATGGGCTGCCGGTCGGCTTCAGCCCTGGCAGCATATCCGGTAGCTTCAACCCTTCTAGCGCACCTGATTTAGCCTCGCGCACCTTATGCCATACCGAACGCGACATCATCAGCGTGTGCTCAATTTCTAGCGCCCCAATCTGCCGGAGATACTCTTCTCGCTCAGTCTGATAGTCCAGCGAAGTAATTTGCAGCGGCTGGTTAGGAAACTTCTGCACCACGCCCGCCATCTGCGCCATCAGCTCAGGATAGAGCCAGGTATAGGCTGGATGCACTGTGAGCTTGGCGCTGTGGGCGGCGGTACTGTGACGACACAGCTTAATCTCAAAAAAGCCAATAGCCGCCTTGCGCTGCGGTTCAAACACGTAAGCAGAGACAGTCTCTTCACGGTTGACCCAGCGAGTCATCCGCTTTTTTAGCTTACCCGTGAGCGTCGTCTTAAAGTCTTGAATTTGGTAGTCGAGTACCTGACGCACCAGCGGTGGCACCGAGACCGTCTCTAGCTGATAGATCAGCTGAGCATCGGCATTGCTCACCGGCAGCAGATTGGGCAGGGCCGGGTCGCGCTCAGAGAGCGCGGCCAACTGCTCTGGCTGAATGGACCAGTAAGTCGCCCGGGCCAGCGGCTGGAAGCCATTGTGCCGGTAGAGAGAGAGGCCAAACTTGTCGTTGACTTCGGTTTCGCTAATCCAGTATTGAGCCTCTCGGATGCTGCTGAAGCAGTGACGCAGCAGCTGAGAGCCAACGTCTAGACCTAAGTGCAGCTGCCCGCCTTCGCCACTATCAGCCTTTTTGCTAGATTCTTGAGCAGATTTGGCCAAATTAACCAGCATTCGGTCAATTTTCCAGGTGCTCAGGGTGCGGTTAAACGGCGACACCTGAATCATGCCCTGAAGGTTGCCTTCGGCCTCGGCGACAAAGGCCGAAAAGACATGCTGTAGCGGATTGGGAAAAAGCGTCAGCGCCTTTAGCGGCCCATACCAGCGGCGCATCTGCTTGACGTACTGATCAATTTCTGGCGCTTCGGTGTCATGCGAGGCAATCTCGGTTGCGCCAGCCGCCTCCAAATGATCCAGATCACGTAGGTGAATGGATCTGATTAAGAGGCCATTTTCTGGCGAAGGGCTGCGAGTCATGAGGGCTCCGTCGGCGGTGAGGGTGCGGGCTGCGCAGGGCGAATGAGGACAACGGGGGTCTGCTCATCGGCGTTGCCTGCGGGGTTATCGATCAGCGCCTGAATGAGCAGTTGCTGGTCGGTATTGGCAGTCGCTGCTAATATTTTAACCGCTTTTAAATCGTTGACATCGACAATGGCCGCTTTCAGGCCGGTTTCTCGGTAAATTTGGTCAACTAGCTGCTGTGAGTGCTGGGGCCCGAGCACAATAAACTGATCGAAGGGCGGTAGGGTGCCGGTGACATCGTCAATCAGGCGGGCTTGCTCTCCGGCTAGCTGATAGAACATGCCGGGTTTGCCGGCGACTTTGGCGATCGCTCCAATGATAAAAGCGATCGCCACCTGCCACGGCCCAGAGACATCGATCAGCGTTTGCATTCCGCAGGCTGTTGCCAGGCTAGAAGTCGGCATAAAGTAGTAGCACAGTCGCTTAGCGAGCCAGCCCGGTTTGACTGTCGTCGGGTGACGCAACCGCCCCTGCATAATCGCCACGGGTGTTTCGCCAATAGTGACAATATCGCCAGGCAGCGCGCAGGGCTTGACGTAGTGCTTGACAATTTCGATGGGGCTGTCAAGCGGGGTGAGCAGATGAGTGGGTATCGGTAGAATTTTGGCGACGCTGCTTTCGCGCCACTGGGTCGCTGCCTCGGGCTTAGGAAATTTGAGCGGCACGATAAAGTGACCGGTCTTAGGAATTCGCCCCTCGGGGCCATAGGTGATGTAATGCACCTTTAGCCAGAGCGATTTGAGCCGGGTGAGGTCGGCTCCGGTGATGTCTACTTTGAGCTGGGCTTTGGTCGCTTTGCCCACTTTGACAATGTAAGCAAACCAGTAATTATCGGGCCGGGCCGGAAAGTCTTCGTGCTGGGGAACCAGTTCGGTCTTAACGGTGATGCCCTCTAAGCTACTGCCAGAGAGTAGCTCGTACTCAACGCTGACTTCTGGAATAAAAATTTCCAGGCTGCGGGTGCGGTTGGTAAAGACCGTATCGAGAGAAATCGCGTAGTGCTCAGGTTCATAGGTATCCAAATTCCACTCGCTGGCGGTCAGCTCCAGGTCGTTGCCAGGGCGCTGACGATACTGCCACTCAATCAGCAGATAGGCGACAATGCCGGCCAGGATGAGCAGCCCGATGAATCCGCCGATAATCTCTCCAATGGCCGCCATGCTGATACTCTACTTTCTGATAAAACCTGAGTGCTTACGCCCCAGATTGTAGGGGGTAAAGGTCACCTTACAACAGATTAAACAAAGCATCGTCTAGCTCATAGCCCAGCATTTGGGTCATAAACTTGAGCCGGGAGCGACCGTCGATGCCCTGCTGCTTGAGCCATCCATCCAGGCTAAAAACTTTGCTCATGACAAAAATCTCTAGCGCCTCAGGGTTGTAGCGAATGCCGTCAACCGGGCTGAACTGGTGGGGTACGAGCATGGCGGTATAGCGGCTGAGTTCGCCAGATTCCCAGTCGAGGTAAAGCGGTAGCCAGGGGTAATGGGCGTCTAACCGGATAAACCATAGGCGCACTTCTGGAATCTCTGACAGCTCACGCGGATCGCCTGCTTCCTGCGGAAAGTCGATAGCGAAGCTAAAGGTTAGATCGGGGTTGCCAAGTCCCTGTCCCGGTTTGGCGTCCGTTTGGTGGTGCATTAGAACGGGGTCAATTACCTGCTGGGCGAGGGTCAGGTCGAGAGATTGGCAGTGGGTGGCGGTGAGAGCGATCGCATGTTTCATAAGGCAAGGTGAGAGGGAAAAGGAAAAAGGGGAATGGGAAGGGGTTTTATGCTATCAAAGGAACGCTTTAGCGTCGCTATGGACGAGCTGGTTTGCCCTGCCGGTTGTAGGAGATCTGTTCGTTAGGAACCGGTTCGCGTTATTCTGCTGGTTCTTCACGGTTTACTGTTTGCAGCATTTCACTGAGGCGATCGCTCATGGTTGAGTCTTCTCGCGCTTCTGGCGCTCCTATTCGCATCTGCATCACCCTGGGTACTCGCCCTGAAGCGATTAAGCTCGCCCCCGTTATCCAGACCTTTCAGCAACTGCCTCAGTTTGATACACAGGTCGTACTTACCGGTCAGCACCGGGAGATGGTGGCACAGGTCATGTCCCTGTTTGACCTGCAGGCCGATCACAATCTAGATATCATGCAGCCTCAGCAAACCCTCAGCGACATCACTTGTCGTAGCTTAAAAGGGCTAGAGCGTCTCTTCACCCAAATGCAGCCGGCTATGGTGATTTCTCAGGGCGATACGACGACTGCTTTTGCCGCTGCCCTAGCTGCCTTTTATCAAAAAATTCCGGTTGGCCATGTCGAAGCGGGCCTGCGCACTGATAATCTTTTGAACCCTTTTCCAGAAGAGGCCAACCGCAGGCTGGTTTCGCAGATCGCCACCCTGCATTTTGCCCCGACTGCCACCTCAGTAAATAATCTCAAGGCTTCTGGCGTTTCTACTGGCATTCACCAAACGGGCAATACCGTGATTGACGCGCTGCTGACTGTGGCCGGAAAATCTCCGGTCTGTGAGGTGCCAGGGCTCGACTGGGAAAAGCAGCGCGTCATTCTCTCAACCGTGCATCGCCGGGAAAACTGGGGCACTCCGCTCAAAGACATTGCCGATAGCTTTCTGGAGATTCTCGACCGCTTTCCGGATACCGCGCTGCTGCTGCCTTTGCACCGCAATCCTACCGTGCGCGATCCGCTCAAGGCCGCTCTAGACGGCCATCCCCGAGCGTTTCTAGTAGAGCCACTCGACTATGCTCAGCTGGTGGGGGCAATGAAGCGCTGCACCCTGCTGCTGACTGATTCGGGCGGACTGCAAGAAGAAGCGCCTGGCCTGGGTAAGCCGGTGCTGGTGCTGAGAGAGACCACTGAAAGACCCGAGGCGATCGCCGCTGGCACCGCCAAATTAGTGGGTACTCATCCGGCTACCGTCGTTGCGGCCGCTTCAGAACTGTTGGCTGATGCAGACGCCTATGCCGCCATGGCTAAGGCCGTCAATCCCTTTGGTGACGGTCATGCTGCTGAGCGAATTGCCAAAATTGTCACTGCTTACTTTACTCACGAGCCGAGCGACAGTGAGTAGCCCCTCGGCTAGCTCTCCTGGTCTTTATTCAGTAGGTTTTTCTTGGATGCTTTGACCTCTTTCCAAAGCTTTTTAATATCGTCATAGGCTTGAGCGCTGCTAATTTTTCCGCCGGTCTCAAGCCCGCAGATGAGCGATACCCGCTGCGCAAACTCCTGCAAATTGGCGTTGAAGGCTAGATTCTGGGGCGAAAATTCCCCCTGGTATTTGCTGCGAGGCGTCAAGAACTCGTCTAGCTGCTTTCTTTCGTCATCAGTCATAAAATACTCCGGAGTTTGGATGCTATAGCGAAGGTGTGAGAAGGTTGCGGGCTGTCAAAGCCTGCTGACATTAAGCTTTAATTTCACAGGTTTTGATTTTAAACGATTGGCTTCATCTCGCGCTGCAGGCAGGCGCGATCGCTTGTTAGCTTGCCCCGGTTGGCGTCATTTTGACGCTGCCAAAAATAGCTAGTAAAGCTTAAAGGGTCTCCTCTATAGCCTCTGACAGATGTGACTCAGGCGCAAAATATTGAGAAATCTAACAGATAGACCCTAGATAGAACCTGTGACCACCTCTCATTCTTGTGACACCTTTTGCCTGCAAATAACTCAGCAGCAGGGTAGAAAAACGCGAGCGCTACTCCGATACCTGTGAAGGAGTGGGTAAGATATTATCATCAAGTCTTTTTTGTGCGTGCTTTGTAAGTGCCCGGCGTGCCCCCCTATCGTCATACGGGGTCTCATCACCGATACGGCATCTGCGGTGATCACCTACAGGAAGCTGCTCTGCTGATGATTTTTGCTAGTTGTGTTTATGCCTTTAAGCGAAGCGTTCGGTGTGTTGTGCGGTACTCGCCGTGTGTGGTCTTTCAGGGCTGGGCCTTTGAGCTGGGCTGGCTTGAGAGCGGCTGGCCTCAGCATCGGGCTGGCAGCGCTAGTGGCGTCTCCCGGCTGGGCGGCTGAGCGCTTAGTGATTAAGGTGGGGCCGCTGCGTCAGGTGATCGCCCTGCGCGATTTGGAAACATTTGCCCAAACTGGTGAGGTGTCGCCGAGTTTGCGGCTGTATCAGCGGTTTTTGTCGCCGCAGGTGCAGCTTGCCCTGCAGCAGCGGTTAGAACTCGACCCGCAGATGAGCGATCGCATGATCGAAGACGTACTGGCTTCAGCGAACGGCGAGATTTTTACCAACGCGCTGGCGCGAATTGCCCCCAATTTAACGATTCCTCAGCTGCAGGCCGCGATTCGGCTAGCGGCTAGTCAGGCAGATGGCCTTAGCCTTTTGGACATTTTGCGAGCGGTGCCGCAAGAGACGTTAGAAATAGACTTGAGCGCGGCGATCGCTCTGGCCTCTCAGCTCAACTTGTCTAACCTGGAGAGCCGGTCTCTTAGCGGCGTACTGGAGCAGGAGCTAAAGGTAGAGCCGACCTCACTCTCTACCCTACCGCCGAGTGATCTTGACCCGACTGCTCAAGGCCAAAACAACCGCGTCCTTCAGCGCACGCTGTCTTTTCGTGACGTAGATCGCCAGCGGGTGATTCCGGTGGAGGTGCACTGGACCAGAAATCCGCGAGGGCCGCTGGTCGTGCTCTCTCACGGCTTCGGCGCAGATCGCTATTTTTTAGACTATCTTGCTCAGCACCTGGCTTCTCACGGTCTCACAGTGGTGTCAGTGGAGCATCCGGGCAGCAATGTGCAGGCGCTGCTTAACCTGCCAGTTGATCCAGAGCTTGCTGAGTCGCCGAGTCGGCTGCTGCCTGCAACAGAGTTTTTGGACCGGCCTCGGGATGTCAGCTTTGTGCTAGACCAGCTAGCGCAGCTCGATCAGCGCAGCTTTTTCTATGGCGGCGTTTTTAATACTGAAGATGTCACGCTCATCGGCCATTCTCTGGGTGGTTACACCGGGCTGGCTTTAGCCGGGGCGACTTTAGATGTGCGATCGCTCCAAAGCTTTTGTCAGGATATTCAGCCGCTGGGCGTTTCTCCGGCAGACTGGTTGCAGTGCGCGGCGGTGGATTTGCCAGAGCAGGTAGCCGACCTCAGCGACGACCGGATCAAGCAGGTGATGGCGATGAATCCGCTGGTGGGCAAGCTGTTTGGCGAAGCGGGTCTGTCGGCAGTCACGGTGCCCACCCTGATTTTGACCGGCACTCAAGATAGCGTTACCCCCCCGCTCAATCAGCAGCTGGTACCGTTTGAGCAGCTCTCTGGTCCTAAATATCTGCTGGCTGTAATTGGCGGTACTCACCTGAGCGTAGGCGATCCGAGTAATATCAATCAGGCGCTGACTGAGCTGCCCTTTATTGCTGAGCTACGGGGCGATGAGACGGCCAATCTACGACAGCTACTAAAAGGGGTTTCTCTAAGCTTTGCTTTGCAGCGATCGCCTGAGGCTGAGCAATATCGTCCTTTCTTAAGTGCGGCCTACGTGCAGTCTTTTTCGACGCCGACACTGCCGCTGCGATTGGCAGAGGCGCTGCCCGCCAGCGTGCAAAGCTGGCTGAAGATCATGGCTCGACTGACAGCCGATACGCTTTCACCTTCCCTGGTCAGCAGACTGGCTGCTCTGGGCTATCTCAACGCGTTGGAGAGTCGTCAGCAGTGGCAAAAGGCGATCGCCGTTCACTTGCAGGTTAGCCAGGTGGTCACTGTGCTGCGCTTGTCTCTGCCAGTCATGATTGGTCGGTAGCTGACGGTAGGCCGGTAGATTGGCGACATTGTTACAGGCGAAAACTATGGCGCAATGATAAGCTCAGAAACTAAGCCTTGGAAGTCAGAAGCTAAGCCTTGGAAGCACTCAACTCAGGAGAAGCCCCGCATGCCAGAGAATCGCAACAGTCAGGTAGTCACCCAGGGTGTGCAGCGGGCTCCCAACCGAGCGATGCTGAGGGCGGTAGGGTTTCAAGATGGCGATTTCAATAAGCCGATCGTCGGGCTAGCCAACGGCTACAGCACCATTACGCCCTGCAACATGGGCATTAATACGCTGGCACTTCGCGGAGAAGCGGCCCTACGCGAATCCGGGGCCATGCCGCAGATGTTTGGCACGATCACCATCAGCGACGGCATTTCGATGGGCACTGAGGGCATGAAATATTCCCTGGTCTCACGCGAAGTGATTGCCGATTCGATTGAGACGGCCTGCACCGGACAGAGCATGGACGGCGTGCTGGCAATTGGCGGCTGCGATAAAAATATGCCGGGAGCGGTGATGGCGATCGCCCGCATGAATATCCCCGCTGTCTTCGTCTATGGCGGCACCATTAAGCCGGGACATTTAGACGGCGAAGATCTCACAGTGGTCAGTGCTTTTGAAGCCGTCGGCCAGTACAGCGCCGGCAAAATTGACAAGGAAAGGCTTGATGCAGTCGAGCGTCACGCTTGTCCGGGAGTCGGTTCTTGCGGCGGCATGTTTACAGCGAATACGATGTCTTCGGCGATTGAGGCTATGGGGCTAAGCTTGCCCAGATCTTCCACCATGGCGGCTGAGGATGAGGAAAAGGCAGTCAGTACAGAAAAGTCTGCCTCCACGCTGGTAGAAGCCATTCGTCAGCAGATTTTGCCCAAAGATATTCTCACGCGCCAAGCGTTTGAGAACGCGATCGCAGTAATTATGGCCGTTGGTGGCTCGACGAATTCGGTGCTGCATTTATTGGCGATCGCCCACACCATCGGCGTCGATCTGACCATTGATGACTTTGAGACCATTCGCAACAAAGTCCCTGTCTTCTGTGACCTGAAGCCCTCGGGCCGCTACGTTGCCACCAACTTACACCAAGCAGGCGGCATTCCGCAGGTGATGAAAATGCTCCTGAACGAAGGGCTGCTCCACGGCGAGGCCCTTACTATCAGCGGCCAAACCATCGCCGAGGTCCTGGCCGACGTACCCGATCAGCCGTCTGCCGACCAGGATGTCATTCGCCCGTTTGACAAACCGATGTATCCGCAAGGGCATCTCGGCATTCTCAAAGGCAACCTCGCACCTGAAGGCGGCGTCTCTAAGCTCACGGGCATTAAGAACCGCAGCATCACCGGCCCCGCCCGCGTATTTGAATCGGAAGAAGACTGTCTGGACGCGATTTTGGCGAACAAAATCAAGACGGGCGACGTGATTGTCGTGCG
Organism: Leptolyngbya sp. BC1307; assembly: GCF_002286735.1. Lineage (GTDB taxonomy): Bacteria > Cyanobacteriota > Cyanobacteriia > Phormidesmidales > Phormidesmidaceae > Phormidesmis. The sequence continues at coordinate 72,260 of NZ_NRTA01000003.1, read as the reverse complement.
CTACGAAGGGCCAAAAGGCGGGCCGGGTATGCGCGAAATGCTCGCACCCACTTCGGCGATCATCGGGGCTGGGCTAGGGGACTCGGTCGGGCTGATTACCGACGGGCGGTTCTCCGGGGGGACGTATGGCATGGTGGTGGGCCATGTTGCGCCGGAAGCGGCGGTAGGGGGAGCGATCGCCCTCGTCAAAGAAGGCGATACTATCACCATTGATGCCGACAAGCTCCTGCTACAAGTGAACGTATCAGACGCAGAACTCGCCCAGCGTAAAACTCAGTGGAGCCCGCCCAAGCCTCGCTATGAGCGTGGGGTACTTGCAAAATACGCCAAATTGGTATCTTCGAGCAGTCAGGGCGCAGTGACTGATAAAGACCTGTTTTAGGGCCCCCCTCTTCTCAGTAAATAGCGTGTCGGCGATGGTGCCCCCTAGCTGCCGAACAGCTTCTGTGGTGATGACCTGTGAAATGGGTGGGTACTCGTAGACGCTACAGCTCGCCTGTTCTACAATGAACGCTCTGGAATGAACGCTCTGGGGTGAGGACAGCCAGGATGGCTATCCTACAAGAGCTGCTTCGCCACTTTTTTAACATTGAGACATGCCAAAATTTCTGCATATCTCCGATATTCACCTCGGTTTTGACCGCTACGACAGCAAGCAGCGCACGCTGGACTTTTTCTACGCCCTGCAAGACGTGTTTGCCAAATACGCTGTGGGTGAGGCAGTAGATTTTGTCATTATTGGCGGCGATCTGTTCGAGCATCGCAATATTAAGCCCGCTATTCTCAACCAGGCGCAAATTTGTCTGCGAATTCTCCAGGAAGCGAATATTCCCGTGCTGGCAATCGAGGGCAATCACGACAACGCACCCTACGGTACTAAGTCGAGCTGGCTGCGATACCTGTCAGACTGGGGACTGCTCAAACTTCTGGAGCCGGGGAACGTCAGCGACGGTGAGCCATTTTATGCCCATTGGGACGAAGAGACTCAGAAGGGCGGATATATTGACCTCGCCTGCGGCGTACGCGTATTAGGCTCTAACTGGTATGGTGCGGCTGCGCCTCGGGCGATTGAGCAAATCGCAAAGGCGCTGGGCGATTTGCCACCTGCCCCTGGGCCGTCTATTTTGCTCTTTCATCATGGGTTAGAAGGGCAGATTGCTCGCTACTCGGGGGCGTTGCGCTACGGCGAAGTGCTGCCGCTCAAAAAAGCAGGAATTGACTACTTAGCGCTGGGTCACATTCACAAAAATTACTCAGAAGATAACTGGATTTTTAACCCCGGCTCGCTAGAAGCGAACAACGTAGAAGAAAGCCAGTTTGAGCGCGGCGCGTATCTAGTTGAGATTGATAGTACGGGCGTTCGCGCTGAGCTAAAGACCGACTACCATCAGCGGCCCATTCATCGACTACAGCTAAAAATGCGCGGCCAAGATCCGATAGAGGCCGTGGAGACAGGTGCGATCGCCCTCCTCACCAAAGCTATCAAATCCAAAGAAGTCGTCCCAGAACAGCAGCCTATCGTCGAGCTACGGATCACCGGCACCGTCGGCTTTGACCGACTAGAGCTAGATACGCGATCGCTCCAAAAGCAGCTACAAGAACAATGCAACGCGCTGATTTTTCTACTGCGTTATGACGTGGATGAAGCAGGTTACGCCTCACCGATTTCTGAAGAAGCCAGTCGTACAGAAGTTGAGCAAGAGGTCTTCACCGATCTGCTCGCTGCCAACACCGTTTACAAAAAGCGCGCCGCTCAGCTGGCGCAGGGACTGATCGATCTCAAAGATCGGCAAATGGCCAGTGAAAGTGAAGAAAGTCTCTACGGGCTGGTCGAAACCTTACTGGACCAGGAATAACCGACCAGGTTCAAGCTTTTGACAAGAAAGCAGTGAAAAGCGGTGAATGCTACTGGCTGCGTTGAGAGGTTATCTTTCATCGGGATCTGCGTACTCTGAACTGTGCCCGCCAGTGGGCACCTGATCAGACGCTACCGATTAAGAGGCCCATGACAGCTGTAGCAGAGTTAGAACAATTGCTCAAAACGGGGATGACTGCCTATCAGCAGGGGGCTTACGAGCAGGCGACAGCGTCCCTGTCACAGCTGAGCCGTACGACCAATCAGGCTTATCGGATGAAGGCCAAGATGGGTTTGGTGCGCACTTACATGGCCCAAAAAGACTGGCAGAGGGCGCGATCGCTCTGTCAAGAAATCAGCCAGAGCCCAAAATTAGCCGCGCAGCAGTGGGCAGCCGCTATTCTCACCAAAATTGAGCGCCAGATTACTCAACCGATCCAAAATCTCAGCGGCTTTCAGCCAATTGCGCCCGATGAGGCGATCGCACCCCCCTCCCAAGCTCGTCAGCCTGAGCTTGATTTAGCCAAACCGTTGCCAGTCGGTCAATCCGACAGTCAGGCTGATCAGGCCGATGAGCGCTCAGATGCTCAAGTCTCTATGTTTCACTATGCCTATCTCAATGGTGAGATTGCAGCGGCCCCAACCGATGAGGATAGGGCAGTCACAGCTTTACAAGACGAGAGCAAACCCTCTCAAGCAGCGGACTCAGAGGCGGGCTACCAACGGGTTTACGCAGGTCGCCTGGCCCAGGGGCGCTCGCTCGGAAAACTCAAGCGCGGCCAGCTACGAACGGCGCAGATCGGCGGCGCAATTGCCTTTTATTTTTTCCTGCGCTCTTTAATTTACGGTGCGATCGCGCTAACCAATGGCTATCTAAACTTTCTAGACAGCATTTTGCCGTTTGGCGTCAGTCAAATACCGGCGACTTTTCTGAACTCTGCCTGGGTGCTTCTAGGCAGTCTGGTTGGCATTGCGATCGCCTCTCCCTGGCTGTGGGATATTTGGCTACAGGCAACAGCCGATAGGCAACCCCTTTCTAGCCAGCAGTTGCGTACCTATTCGGCAGAGGCGGTGACCCTTCTGAGTAGACAGTGTCAGCAGCGCCGCTGGCAACTGCCTACGCTGTGGCAGTTACCTACTGAGGTGCCGCTGATCTTTTCTTACGGCTGGCATCCGCGCCAGGCCAGGCTGGTGGTCTCTCAGGGGTTGCTCTCTCAGCTAGCCGCCGATGAGATTGCAGCGCTGGTCGCCTATGAAATTTCTCACTGGAAGGTCTGGTACTGGCCGCTGCTCTCAGCTCAGAGCCTAATTCTTCAGCTATTTCATCAGGCTTACTGGCAGCTAGCGCTGTGGGGGGCCGGTAAGCCTAAACCGATCAAAATCGCAGCGGGCACCCTAGCTAACTTGAGCTACAGCATTTTTTGGCTGATGCGACTGCCGGGGCTCTGGCCGAGCCGAGTACGAACCTACTACGGCGATCGCGATGCAGCAGAAATCACCGGTAACCCCAACGGTCTTGCCCGGGCTCTGGCCAAGCTGTCTTTCGCTCTAGCGGCCAGCGTTGAACAGCAGGGCTACACACTTCCCTTAATAGAGAGCCTAGCCTTGCTATTACCCGTCTCTGCCGATCTGTCTCGCCAGCAGCTTTACGGCAGCTTACCGTTGGGCCAGCTATACGCCTGGGATAGTCTCAATCCGTTACGAGATTGGATGAGTGTACGAGCTGCTCAGCCGCCACTGGGCGATCGCCTGCGGCTGGTTATGGCCTATGCCAAACACTGGCAGCTAGATTTAGAAATGCAGATAGAGGTACCCCCGCGCCGTAAAGGGCTCTCAGCCTCAGACTGGTCTCAGCTCATCAGCCAGGGAACGCCTTTTTTTGGCCTGGCAATAGGGGTAGCTACCGGGCTGGGGCTATGGCTGGTCGGTGCCCTTGCTCAGCTGCTCGATTGGCAAGTGCTAGCCTGGATGAACCAAGACATCGGGCTATTTCAATGCTGCCTGCTGCTAGGCTTAGGGGTAGGTACAGCGCTGCGCATCAATCGTTTCTTTCCCGATCTGTCTTATGCGATGCCGCCTACCCAAGCGTTGCCTGACTGGGTAAATGACCCTGACCTATTGCCGTCGAATAGCCTGCCGGCCAGACTCTCCGGAACAGTCACCGGCAGACCTGAACTGGCCAACTGGCTAGGCCAGGATCTGCTGCTAAAAACGTCATCTGGCTTGCTCAAGCTCCACTTCTTCACAGCGCTTGGCCCGCTGGGCAATGTCATTGGGTTAGGCCGCAAACCCGCTGCTTGGTTCGGACAGTCCGTTCAAGTACTCGGTTGGTTTCGCCGGGGAAATCAGCCCTGGTTAGATATTGACAAAATTCGATTAGACAACAACAGCTCGAACGGTAGCTTAATTCAAGCGGCTCATCCGATTCACTCATTGCTGCTAGCGATCGCCGCCTGCGGACTGGGACTCTGCCTGTTAATCCAAAGCAGCAGCTAATGCCCAGGAAGGTCGTCAGCCTGGCGGAAGCATAAAGAAATGTTGCGAAATATATAAAATAATGTTATGTTTCGCGTAGGAACTTGTTAAGTCTAGAAAGTAAGCCGGGCAGCGATGTTTTCATAGTCAGCCAGCTTAATCTTCAGGCGCGGGTTCTCCTACTCTCAACACAGCATAATGAGCCAGCCGGTTTGATCGGCTGGTTTTTATTTTGGCCGATTTTCTCTCTAAACTACTAACGCTGTAGCGGCCTCACAAAAAGCCCAGTGCAGGGAGCATTTCGAGGGTTCAGCGCTTCTCTTAGCTGGCTTGATCGTCTGGTCTGGCTACAGACATCGTGATACTTTAGTGAAGGTCAAGTAAGAAATGAATCCTTCCTCTCAAATGATAGGCTGAGTATGGAGCTATAAGGCTATCGTTGTTGAGAGTGAGGCTGCGCAGAAGTCTTGTTAACCGGTTGAGTAGGGCGGACAGGAGAGGTCTAGGCAAGCTGGTATGGGTTGTCAAAGACCGAACTGGTCTTTCAAGAGACGTTGCGATAGAAAGTTTTTCATACTTCCACGGGTAAAGCATCATCAGCGGATTACTTCTGAGCGCTCCTGAGGCTTGTTGTTAAATTTAGAAACTAGAGGTCACCCCCATGTCAGTTCGTCTATATTTTGGCAATTTGCCTAGAGACTTGGAGCACGAAGCATTTGAAGCTATCTTTGCTGAAGAAACCGACAATTTGGTCTCTGTGAAGCTGATTTCAGATCGCAAGACTGGAAAATGTCGAGGCTTTGGTTTTGTCACCGCTAAAACTGACGAAATTGCAGATGCTCTCGTCGAAAAATATAACGGCTATTCGCTTCAAGACGCTACGCTAAAGGTTGAAAAAGCCATGCCCCGCACCAATAAGGAAGGCGATGAGGAGTCAGGTGAAGGCGGTAGCCGTCGCAGCAGCGGTAGCAAAAAGGCCGCTCGTCGTGGCAATTCTAATACTAATACTGTCGTCTCTGAAACTCAAACGGCTTCTGCAGAACCCGATCCTCGCTGGGCGCAGGATTTGGCAAAGCTAAAGGAAATGTTAGCTGCACAGACTACCCCTTCCTAGATTTTTGGCCATCGATTTTTAAGTCATTCCCTATTGCGTACCCATCAGGGCAGTCTGTCAAATCAGTCTGCCTTTTTTGTTTGGGCTTTTTTTATCCATTTTTCTGGCCATTTGTTTATAAGGGGTTGCCTCTTGAAGCGCTAAGAGACTCTCGCTCGGACCAGCGCTTGCGGTAGGCATAGCAGCTTACGAGTTTTAGGAACAAAGGCCCTGCGATTAAAGACGTCGTAGTCGTTTTCAACAATTACGTTTAAGATTTTGCGGTAAAGCATCAAGGCTGACCAGACGGGCCAGCGTGCATTGGGGTGCAGCCTACCGATGCCGCTCTCGGCTTCTTGATAATATTTAAGCGATCGCTGGATTTGAAACCGCATCAGCGCCCGCCAGCGATCATCAATCACCCCGTTGAACAGATCTTCTTCGGTATAGTCAAACAGGGCCAGATCTTCTAGGGGTAGATAGATGCGATCGCGTCTGGCATCTTCCCCTACATCTCGCAAAATATTAGTGAGCTGATTGGCAATGCCGAGCGAAACCGCCTCTTTGATGGGGGGTGCCACTGGGTTTAGCCGTCGCCAGGGCGCAGCGTTAATGGCGGTATCCATTCCCATCACCGTAGTAGACATCAGACCCACCGTGCCCGCCACCCGGTAGCAGTAGAGCTTCAGCTCATCAAAGGTCTCATAGCGCGATCGGTGCAGATCCATTCGCTGACCCGCAATCATGTCTCTAAAAGGCTGAATATCTAGATCGAATCGCTCTAGCGTATCGACCATGGCCACATCGAGGTCATCTTTTGGATGGCCCGAAAACAGCATCTCTAGCTGAGACTCCCAGTGATCTAAGGTGCTTTCGGTAGTGAACTTTGCCTGGGGTCCATCGACCAGTTCGTCAGTACGCCTGCACCAAACGTAAATAGCCCAGATTGCCCGGCGCTTAGCCTCAGGCATGAGCAGCGTTCCCATGTAAAACGTTTTAGAACACTCTGCGGTGATTTGACGGCACTGCTCGTAAGACTCCTGAAGCGTGACACACTTAGGAATGGCAGTAGTTGAAGGATGGGTCAGTTGCAGCATCAACGCCTCAAACTGGAAAAAAATGAACAGTAGCAGGTGGCCAATCTAGCCAAAGCCCAATCTAGCCAAAGCTGTTGGGAGTAGAGTCTGATATCGCAAGCCGCCTCTGGCCGAGGATTGCCTTCGACCGAACCGCTGGCCCAAAAAAACAAAGATTTTGTAATCGAGGACTGTGCTAGCAAGCCAAGCGCTGTGAACTGACAGCCGTAAGCCCGCCCACTCAGAAACGCTTTCCTAAGCGGGCTTGCTAAAGTTGGCGACTGGGCCAAAGCGGTAAATACCAAGCGCATCGCTTTCATTACTTTATACGCCAACAGTGCCGCTGGGCTAGTTCTATACCGTTGCTCGCAGCCGAGTCTTCCTAGCCCCTTCATTTAGGCTTAACGCCAAGACTAAAGACGGGGGCATGCAGCCTCTTCAGGGTTAAGGCCGGTTGGGCAAGTTTTTTTGAGTAAGTTTCTTCGAGCAAGGGTTGTCAGGTGAGGTTAATCTGGGACCGTACGACGAGAGAGCTGCCTCTAAGAACGGCCCCTGAGCGCCGGACTTTGACAGGCAACAGCAGCTATTTACAGCGGCCAGGCATGAGGGCGTCGATACACGCGCTCAACAATGCGTAATTTCCTCATTATATGTTTCAAAGCGTTACATTTTGGCAGATATTCTGAGTTTCTCTAATCGCTTCACAGGCCATAGCTGAGAAAAACCAGCCATCTATCCAGCTTGCTGATTGCCTTCTATGAAGGAAAAACATGGAATTGATAGTGGTTGGCCCGTCAGTCCAGGTAGGCGGCAGGCTATCATAAAACCCTCATGTGAAGACCTCGTAAAAGCCATGACTCAAAAGGTTCATCGCAAGTTTGGATCGGTTTTTTGATGGCTTTGTAGGTTTCCAGCGGCTTTTAAGGGCCTACAAGCTGACTGTTTGATAAGCTGCTGAGGGGTATGGGCGTCTGGCGTATTTTTTGCGTGCATTGCCGGGCAAGGGTTTAGTTATATCGAGAGGGTAAGCAGATGACAAAGGCTAACGTTGACTTTTTGCAGCAGGGCGACCCGGCGATCGCCGCTATTATTGACCAGGAGCTAAACCGCCAGCAGACCCACCTGGAGCTAATTGCCAGTGAAAACTTTACCTCTCCGGCAGTGATGGCAGCGCAAGGGTCTGTGCTGACTAATAAGTACGCCGAAGGGCTGCCGGGTAAGCGCTATTACGGCGGCTGCGAGTTTATTGATCGCGCTGAGCAGCTAGCGATAGACCGGGTTAAGCAGCTCTTTGGCGCGGCTCATGCCAATGTGCAGCCGCACTCAGGCGCTCAGGCCAACTTTGCAGTATTTCTGGCCCTGCTCAAACCTGGCGACACCATTCTGGGGATGGATTTATCCCACGGCGGTCACCTCACCCACGGCTCCTCCGTCAACTTTTCAGGCAAGTGGTTTAACGTGGTGCAGTACGGCGTTAGCCGCGAAACTGAGCAACTCGACTTTGACGAGATTCGTAAAATTGCCTTAGAGCACCAGCCGAAGATGATTATCTGTGGCTATTCGGCTTACCCTCGGACAATTCACTTTGATCGGTTCAGAGCGATCGCCGATGAAGTGGGCGCATACCTGATGGCCGACATTGCCCATATTGCTGGGCTAGTGGCTACCGGCTGCCATCCCAATCCGCTGCCTCACTGCCATGTCGTCACCACCACCACTCATAAAACCTTGCGAGGGCCGCGTGGTGGGCTAATTCTCACCAATGACGAAGCGCTGGGCAAAAAGTTTGATAAGGCGGTATTCCCCGGCAGTCAGGGCGGGCCTTTAGAGCATGTGATCGCGGGCAAGGCAGTCGCTTTCGGCGAGGCGCTCAGCCCTGACTTTCAGAGCTACTGCCAGCAGGTGATCAAAAACGCCCAGGCATTAGCTGCTCAGCTGCAAAAGCGTGGGATTAAAGTTGTCTCTGACGGCACTGACAATCACCTGGTGCTGATGGACTTACGCTCGATTGGCATGACCGGTAAGCGTGCCGATGCCCTGGTCAGCCAGGTCAATATCACGGCGAATAAAAATACAGTGCCCTTTGATCCAGAGTCGCCGTTTGTCACCAGCGGGCTGCGTTTGGGGACGCCAGCCATGACGACGCGGGGCATGGGTGAATCCGAGTTCGTCGAGATTGCGAATATTTTGGCTGACTGCTTACTTAGCCCGGACGATAGCGCGGTCGCGAGTGACTGTCGGCGACGGGTAGGGGCGCTGTGCGATCGCTTTCCGCTTTACCCTCACTTACAGGTAGCTGAGCCTGCGCTGGTGTAGTGGACTGTATCTAGCGGACTGTATCTAGCGGACTCTCTCTATATGAGAAACCGTTGATAATTTTCTTGCTTCAGGTAAATGGTAAAGGGGTATACTGTCGCCGAGTAGACCTAAAACCCCTTCTCCTGAACGACTGCGGTATATTCCTGGTTGGTCACTGCCAGCAGTTAGCTTTTTGGCTCACCCGATCGTAAAGCGCGTCGCCGGGTCAAAATCCTCAAGAAGGTCCAGCTCTGTACTTGTTGAGCTTGTAGCAAGTGGTAGAGAAGGGGTGACAGCATTGCCCACCCTACATGACCTGCTTCTGATGGCGTTCCCGTTCTATCATCTGCTCGCTTTTGCCGTATCAGCAATCATAGTTCTGCTACTGACTCCATTGGTTAAAAAGGCCGGGCTCGCTAGCGGCAGAGTCGATTTGCCTGGCAACCGAAAAGTCCATACTCAACCCATGGTAAGACTGGGCGGTGTTTCAATTTTTGTGGGTGTTTTAGCGGCGTTGCTAATGGTGTGGGCCTCAGGCGGGTTCACCAGCGTCGATGGCGAGCCCCTAGATCGAGTCGCTGACTATTCTATCTGGGGCGTGACGCTGGGCGGCCTAGCCTTTTTTCTGATTGGCCTCATTGACGATCTGTTCGGACTCTCGGCAATCAGTCGGCTGGTTATGCAGTCTGCGGTGGCGGCGATCGCCTGGTATGTTGGTGTCGATATTCATTTTTTGACCATTCCCCTAGTGGGTAACGGCATTACGCAACTGCCAGACTGGCTGAGCCTAATTGTGACCATATTCTGGCTAGTGGGTATGGCCAATGCCATCAACTGGATTGATGGATTAGATGGATTAGCCGCTGGGGTGTCGGGCATTGCAGCGGTGGTGCTGGCCGTCGTTAGCCTGTATATGGGACAGCCAGCCGCCGCGCTGATTGCCGCAGCCCTAGCTGGCGGCTCACTGGCCTTTTTGCGCTACAACTTTAACCCGGCGCAGATTTTCATGGGCGATGGCGGGGCCTACTTTATTGGCTTCACCCTGGCCGGTGTTGGCGTAATTGGCTTAGTGAAAGGGGTGACGACGGTAGCGGTGCTGCTGCCCTCACTGACGCTGGCAGTGCCCATTTTAGATATGTCAACGGTGATTTTGCTGCGGCTGCGCCGGGGACTATCGCCTTTTGTAGCTGATAAGCGCCATTTGCATCACCGGCTGCTCAATGCTGGGTTTTCACATCGCTTTACCGTTCTGTTTATTTACGCGCTGGCCCTATGGGTAGGGAGCTTAGCTATGGCCTTTTCGGGGCTGCGGGCAGGCATTCCTTTTGCCTTTGCCTCTACCGTACTGCTGAGCTACACCGGGTGGCGGGCAATGCGCCACGCCAAATAAAGCTAGCCAGATAAAGCTAGCCAGATAAAGCCAGTCAGATAAATTTAATAAGGGTACAGATAGGGCCGAATCAGCCGATGGGCTCTGTACAGGTAGAAGGTTTCTGTCTTTGTACCGCCGCGCTGGGTGGTGAGCTGCATCAGGGGCGTGACCGCTTGAAAGTAGGGCGTAATCGCCGCCACAGCCGCCACCTGAGAAAAGTCAGCAATGCTAACGAACAGCGCATCTTTGCCTAGCCAATCTTGAGAATCAAACCAAAAAGCGTGGCCGCGTGGATCTTGGGTAAAGCTGGTCACCGGTAAGTCGGTTGATGGGGGAAGGGCGATCGCCACATATCCGCTCAGCCAAAACGCCTGCGTAAAGATAAAGTCAGTGGTAGAAATTGCCGCCAGCAGTTCATCTGACTGCATGAACTGCTGGCGTAGCTGCTTGGTGTCAATTAAAGCCGTCGAAGGATCTTGCTCGGGTGTGACAAAACCGCCAAACAAAGCGTACTTGCCAGGCGTTTGCAGCGTGCCCAGCGTAATATGCGTCAGCGCAAATAGCAGCACTATCCCGACTGCCAACCCGGTTCCTAGCAGCCAACGCCGTACCTGAGCTTTGGGCCAGCTAGCAGCCGTGTGCCCCAGCAACAGCGTCAGACTCCATAGCCCCGGTGCTGGCCAGGCCGGATAGACGCGGGTCAGTCCGCCCAGCAGCGTAAAGCCTACAGCTACAGGCAAACCGCACCAGAGCACCAGAGCCACCCGAGGCGATACAGCCTGCGAAAGTCGCTTTAATAGCACTTTAATACTCACCCACCAAAGCGGCAGTCCCAGCGTCGGGAATAAAAAGCCGATCTCCGCTAAGAAGACGCCTAAGCCATCAGTCAGCGAATAGCTATTAGCCTGCCCAGCAAAGCGACCAGCGAGCTGAAACTGAAACGAAATCCACTCGTGGCGACTGTTCCAGGACAAGATGGGCACCAGACAAAGGCCAAACAGTAGTAGACCCATCCCCATCCACCGAGAACGCAAAGCGCAGCGATGGCGATGGCTACTCAGGCAAAAGCACACCAGGCTCAGACCCAGCAAAAAGCCGTGATACTTACTCAGACAAGCCAGGCCGATGACGAGGGCGATCGCCGTCAGCTTAGCGGTAGGCCGATAGGGCCCATCGTCAGGCGGGAAGAACTCTTGAGCGCAGAGATACAGTGCCAGGCTCCAGCAAACAATCAGGGCGTTGTCTGGCGCAGTCAGCGTTCCAAAGGTCAGTACAAAGAGCGGTGATAAGGACGCCACAGCCGTACTCAGCCATCCGGCTCTCGGCCCAAACAGCCAGCGGCCCGTCTCATGCAGCAGCCACAGACTGCCTGTAAATAGCGCCAATGCCCCGATGCGCAGCGTGAACGGTGAGACCATACCCGTCAGCCAAACGCCCACACCAGTGGTAAAGGCTACTGCCAGCGGATGGTCAAAATAGCTCCAATCTAGATGGCGAGTGTAGAGAAAGTAGTAGGCTTCGTCAAACCCAGGCGGCAAAAAATAGGCGATTGTGCCCCGAAAGATTAGTCCGCTCAGCAGCAGCCCCCAGAGCTTTGCGCGATCGCTCAAACGTCTCATCGCTGACTGGCTACCCACCGAAAAACCTGCCTAACCAACGCTATAATGCCACTTTCACCGCCGCATGTGAGTAAGCAGGCCATGACCCAGAGTGCTGAAATCATCTGCATTGGCACCGAGCTGTTGCTCGGCGATATTGTCAATGGCAATGCCCGCTATTTAGCTCAGCAGCTGGCCTATCTGGGCATTGCTCATCACTATCAGACGGTGGTAGGTGACAATCCGCTACGAATTCAGCGCGCGGTGGCGATCGCCTGCGAACGGGCCCGGCTGCTGATCTTCACTGGCGGGCTAGGCCCCACTCCTGACGATCTGACGATGGCTACCCTCGCCGATTTTTTTGACGCTCCTCTGATAGAGCGACCCGCAGCGATCGCTGATTTAGAAGAAAAATTTGCCCGGCGAGGCCGCCCGCTCACCGCCGCTACTCGCAGGCAAGCCCAGCTACCTGAGGGCGCAGCCATCTTACCCAATCCGATTGGTACTGCGCCGGGTGTGATCTGGCAGCCGAGAGCCGGGCTGACGGTCATGACCTTTCCGGGGGTGCCTCAAGAGATGCAGGCCATGTGGCAGGCAACGGCGGTACCTTACCTGAAAGCCAACAGCTGGGCAGACGGCGTTATCCACAGCCAAACGCTCAAGTTTTGGGGAATTGGCGAATCTGCTCTGGCAGAAAAGGTGCGACCGTTTCTAGACTTAGCTAATCCAACGGTAGCGCCCTATGCCGGTGGCGGCGAGGTGAAGCTGCGGATTTCGGCTAAAGCTGAGTCGGTCGCTGCGGCAACTGAGCTAATTGCGCCAGTCGCTGCGAAGCTACGGCAGATTGGCGGCAGTGACTGCTATGGCCAGGAGGATGACAGTTTAGCCAGCATAGTCGGCTATTTACTAGCTGGGCGAGGGCACACTATGAGCGTAGCCGAATCTTGTACGGGCGGCGGTTTGGGTCAGATGATGACAGCCGTATCCGGCAGCTCTAGCTATTTTTGGGGCGGTGTCATTTCTTATGACAATCGGGTTAAGCAAAGTCTGCTGGGCGTTGACGCTAACGTTCTGACCCGCTGCGGGGCTGTTAGCCCAGAAGTGGCGATCGCCATGGCGGCTGGAGTGCGCACTCGCCTGGGTACAGACTGGGGGGTAAGCATCACTGGCATTGCGGGGCCGGGTGGCGGCAGCGCCGAAAAGCCAGTGGGCCTGGTGTACATTGGCCTGTCTTCAGCCGCTGGCACCCGCAGCGAAAAGTGTTTGTTTGGGGCAGATCGCAGCCGCGACTCGATTCGCCAGCAGAGTGCCCTGACCGCGGTCAATCTGCTGCGGTTGGCATTGGCCTCAAGCTAATTTCTGCCGAGAGTGCCCAGCAGGGTCAGCCAGCAGGGTCAGATAGTGACTAACTCTCAGCCGTATCTGCAAACCTACTTCTAAAGAAATAAGGGAGGTTATATAAAATCTCCCAAGGGTCACCTTGATCATTCCGCTCGATTGGTTATCATGAATACATAGTTTAAGCGGCTTTCATTCGAGCTTCATAGCGGCTCTGACAGCGCGAAATTATTTTTACCTGGTTGTGGTGGTGCAAAATCACCAGCCTCGCCAGTGTAAGTTGTCTAAAGCAGATGAGAGGGAGCAATCTAGCTCATGGATTACATCGATAAGGCGCTCGAAAAGCTCAGAGAGTGGATTGACAAGGTCGTAGATGCCTTGTTGGGTCCCCAAACGCAGCCTGAGCATGAGCCTATTCCTATCCCAGTGGATGACCGCAATCAGCGTCGTCGCTAACTTATCTGACTAGCTGACCGGTAGACAGTGGCGCTCTAGTCAGCGGCCTTTTGGGCTAGCCTGTACGAATGAATGCCTATAGATAGCGTGCTTGCAGATGGCTCGCACAAGCTTCTTGGTGTGGTTCGTTCTCTAAGCGCGCAGTCTGTAACACCTATGGCTTTGCTGAGCATTCTAGTCCTGCACGGGCCGAATCTTAACCTGTTGGGCAGACGAGAGCCAGCGGTCTACGGTTCTCAAACGTTGCAAGATATTAACGATTCACTTACCCAGATAGCGAACTTGCTGGGGGTGAAGCTGACTTTTTTTCAGTCAAATCACGAAGGTGGCCTGGTGGACGAGATTCAAAGTGCTTTGGATCGCCACCAGGGCATTTTGATTAATCCGGGGGCTTACACTCATACCAGTGTGGCTATTCGAGATGCGATCGCTGCCGTCGCAATCCCTACGGTCGAAGTCCACCTGAGCAACATTCACCAGCGAGAAGCTTTCCGTCATCACTCTTATATTGCGGCTGTTGCTATTGGGCAAATCAGCGGATTCGGCGCAGACAGCTATCGCCTGGGTCTAGAGGGCTTGGTGAAACACCTGCAGCAGCAGAGCTAGCCGGTCGATCAGGTTAGACCTTACAATAGCTTTTTGTCTCGACGGGATTTTAGTCTTTTGGTCTCCGCTAGCCCTGCTAAGCCAACGATTAAGTTTTTAAAGACGCCGACTTCTCAGGCTTGGGTGGCACAGGCGATGGCCAATATCGACACCATTCTGCTCGATCACGCCCAATGTGAGCGCAAGGCGGCGGGCACGGCTATTCAGATGATGTCGCGCTATCCTTCGAGCACTAAGCTGGTGAAGGAATTGGTTGCGATCGCTCAAGAAGAACTCAGCCACTACGAGCAGGTCAACCAGTGGTTGGAAAATCGCGGCATTCCCCTGCAGCCCGTACCGCCACCGCCCTATGGCGCAGGTCTAAAAAAGTGCGTGCGCCGAAATGAGCCTGAGCGCATGTTGGACTTGCTGCTGATATCGGCATTAATAGAAGCCCGTAGCCATGAGCGTCTTGGGCTATTGGGCGAGCACTGCCCTGACTTGGAGCTAGCCAAGTTCTACCGCTCTCTGATGGCTTCTGAAGCACGGCATTACGGCAGCTATTGGATATTAGCAACGACTTATTTTGATATTGAACAGGTCAATCACCGCCTGGTAGAGCTTGCAGAAGTGGAGAGTGAGCTGTTGAGCACGCTGCATCCTGAGCCCCGAATTCATAGCTGAGGTGCATAGCTGATGCGGGTACAGTTTAAGGACTTTTTGATTCGAGATTGGGTGAGGAGCGATCGCGCTACTGCTGCCAACGTCATCAAAACCGTACTAGCTGAATATGGCCTGGGCTGGGAAATCAACTGCGGCGGCTGTAGCGATCAAGACGCCGTAGAAGTCGAAAAATACTATCTAGAAACCGGCGGCGAGTTTTGGGTCGTAGAGCACTCAGGTCAGATCGTTGGCACTGGTGGCTACTACCCCATCGAACGCGGGCAAAACGCCGTCGAAATTCGCAAAATGTACCTGCTGCCAGCAGCGCGAGGGCAGGGTTTGGGCCGGTTTTTGCTAGCCCAGCTAGAGCAGGCCGCCGCTATTCAAGGCTTTTTAGAAGTTTGGGTAGAAACCGCTACCGTCTTACGCGAAGCCGTGAAACTCTACGAAAAGAGCGGCTATCAGCCAATGAGTGGTGTAGAAACCGAGCGCTGCGATAAAGTTTACAGCAAAGCTATTGCAGACCCTCAACGGTAGAGAGAGCATGGATTCGATTAATGCGTCGCCGACCAAGAATTTTTTCGTAGACATGCTGACGCGAGATATCGATTTAAAGGACGCCATTCTCGACCTGCTCGATAACTGCATAGACGGCATTCAGCGTACAATTAGGGGCCAAGCGCCCTCAGAGACGCCCTACGAAGGCTTTTGGGCCAAAATAGAAGTTTCCGAAACGTCTTTCAAAATAGAAGACAACTGCGGCGGCATCCCGCTCGATGTCGCGCAGCGCTATGCCTTTAGAATGGGCAAGCCCAAAGAAATCACCGACGATGACGATATCTTGACCATCGGCACCTACGGCATTGGCATGAAGAGAGCCTTCTTTAAGCTGGGGCGCTCTGCTCAAGTTTTTTCTCAAACAGAAGCTGAATCCTTCAGGGTCATCATTAAACCAGACTGGCTGCTAAGCGATGAAACCTGGGATTTGCCGCTAGAGATAATAGACAGCCCGCTCGGTAGAAACGGCACTTCTTTAGAGGTGCAGGCGCTGCGAGACGAAGCGGCCAAGCAGCTCTCAACCCAGACTTTTCAAAACATGCTTGCCGGTGAGATAGAAGCGCTGTACAGCTACATCATTGGCAAAGGCTTTCAAATCACTGTAAATGATAAACCGGTCAAGCCTAGACCGCTAGTCCTTCAATGGGAGGGCCTCTCAAAGCTGAAAAATACCGACAAAGAAGCCGTCGCACCCTACCTCTACGAAGCTTACGAAGAAAACGTCGAGGTTCAGCTGGCGGTGGGGTTTCATCGGGCGCTGCCCAGCTACGAAGAAATTGAAAACGCCGAAGGCAAGCGCCGAAAAAGAGATACCGCCGGATGGACGAGTGTCTGTAATGACCGGGTCGTCGTCGCTAACGACAAGACGCTGCTAACCGGCTGGGGCGAAGCGGGTGTGCCCCGATACCATCCGCAGTACATCTCTATTTCAGGCATTGTTCACTTCAAAAGTACAGACGCCAGAAAGCTACCGATTACCACAACCAAACGCGGCATTGACGCTTCTTCTGATCTGTATCTGCATGTCAAAGAGCGTATGAGAGAGGGCCTGAAGGTATTTACCACCTACACCAGCAAATGGAAGCAAATGCCCAAAGAGGAAAAGCAAAGGTCTAAAAAGGCCAAAGCAGCAACGCCTGCTGCCATGTTCGACCAGGTCAAAACCGTGGATACTAGCGAGCCTGTCTCTGGCGGTAGCAAAAACATTTGGAAAGCGGTTGCGCCCACCGCTAGAAAGCTAGACGTAGAGCAAAGGTACATTCCCAATCTACCCTCGCCGCCGCCCATCGCCCAGCGCAAAAGAATCAGCTTTAATAAACCAGTTGAAGAAGTCAGACTGATTGCTGAACACTTGTTTGGCGACCCAGACTGCCCGGCTTCTACTGTAGGCGAAGCCTGCTTTGAAGAGATTCTCAATCAAGCTCAGGAAGACTAATTACATGCTGTCAAGACTATGACCTACAGGCGACCTATAGCGGTTGACCTCTTTGCCGGGGCAGGTGGGCTCAGCTTGGGGTTTGAGCAGGCCGGTTTTGATGTTGCCGCTGCCGTCGAAGTTGATCCTGTTCATGCTTGCGCTCATCAATTCAACTTTCCAGACTGCGCGGTCATTCCTAGATCGGTCTCTGAAGTCAGCGGCAAAGATATCTGTGCAGCCGCTGGCCTGACCAGCGCGAGGATTGATGTCGTCATTGGCGGTGCGCCCTGTCAGGGGTTTTCTTTAATGGGTCAGCGGGCACTTGATGACCCGCGAAACTCTTTAGTGCGAGAGTATATTCGACTGGTTCGCGAGCTTCAGCCTTCATATTTTTTGTTTGAAAATGTAAAGGGACTGACCGTTGGCAAGCATGGCCAGTTCTTAAATGAAATTATTCAAGTACTCAGTGATTCAGGCTACGTTGTCTTGCAACCGTGGCAGGTGTTGAACGCAAAAGACTATGGCGTGCCGCAAAGCCGGGAACGGTTATTTTTGGTGGGCGCTAAAGCCGGTAGTCCTTTGCCTAGATACCCTATCCCCTTGAAGTATCAGGTTACCTGCGCCGAGGCTCTGGGCGACTTGCCCGATGCGGAGCAATTTGAACAGCTCATGTTCGGCGACGAAGTTCGCACTGGCTGTTTAGGGTTGTCCAAACACTATTCATCCTTGATGCGGTGCAGCACAAAAGAGAGTTGGAAATATGGCTACCCGCGTCGATGGAACCAGAATCTATTGACGAGTAGTCGTCGCAGCCAACATACAACAACTTCTCGCAGGCGATTTGAACAAACTGAACCGGGCACAGTAGAGCCAATTTCAAGATTTTTTAGACTATCTGCCGATGGCGTCTCTAATACACTGCGGGCAGGCACTGATTCTGCGCGAGGCGCGTTCACCAGTCCTAGACCTATTCACTATCGGTATGCCCGCTGTGTGACTGTTCGCGAGATGGCACGTCTGCATGGGTTTCCAGACTGGTTTCGCTTCCATGAGACCAAGTGGCATGGTGCCAGGCAGGTCGGAAATTCGGTGCCGCCGCCGCTGGCATTTGCGATCGCCCAAGAACTCATCAAAGTACTGCCCACAAAACCCATCTGCCCCACAAAGATAGTCGCTTTGGGCGATCGCGCCTTGCTCTCACTCACTATGTCATCCGCCTCAAGATACTGGGGCATCAGAAACCCGATCAAAAAGCGCAATCGAAAGAGTGGCCAGCGAAAGCGAAAGCAAACAGAATTGTTTCCTACCCTTACAGATCGCGAGCTAGTGCCGTAAAAACAGGGCTGGCTTCGGCGTCTTGCAGGTTGTCAGGGTTACTCCAGGCAAAGGGAGCCTGACGAGCGGCAGACATCCACAGCAGTTTTTTGGCGCGGGTCATGGCGACGTAGAGTAGGCGGTACTCTTCAGCTTTTTTGAGGTTGCTGGCCTGCTGCCAGGCAGTCTCGATGTCGGGGATAGGTGCAGGTTTGTAGCTGTGGGCGTAGGTGGCGTGCGTGTGGGCGCGAAGCTGAGCGCGGGCGACTTCATCTAGGGCAAAATCACCGAGAAACTGCATTTGCTGCGGCACCCAGACTTCGCCAGGAATGCTGCGTTTATGCAAAAAGGGCAGATAGACCATATCCCAGTCAAGCCCTTTGGCTTTGTGCATGGTCATGATCGTGAGCCGACCGGGGCGAGCGTACTGAGATTCGGTATCTTCGGCTTCGACGGCGCTGAATCGTTCGCTGCTCAGCAGTTCTTGAAGTGCGATCAGCATCGCAGTCAGAGTACTGTCTTCTAGAGTTTGCTGGGCAATGCGGGCGGCGAGCTTATCGGCAGTGGCCAGTTCGCTCTGGTCGTAGCGGAGGGTGAGGCCCAAAAAGGGGATGAGATGGTAGGCGGGCAGTTCTAGCCTGGCTCGGAGCAAAGAGGCGCAGTAGCGGCGGGCCTGCTGAGCTGGCTGAGTTTGAGGCGGAGTGTCGAGCGGGCCGGGATAGAGAAACTGCTCGGGATGAGTGGCAAGCGGGTTGAGGTCTTGGGTGGGAATGAGCTGACGGGAGACCAGTACGCGCAGCGCGGCTTTGATATTGTCGGGTGAGTGAGGGCGCTCGATGAACTGCAGCAGATCGAGCATTTCTCTGGGGATGTGGGTTTTGCGATCGCGCGCGCCCACATCATAAATCTCAATCCCAGTTGCCTCAAAATCGAATCCGAGCCGGTCAGCATCTTCTAAGATTTCTCGAATGAATTTACCCTGCCGCGCTTCTCTCACCAATATCGCTGCGCTGAGATTTTTATCCGCTTCAAAAGCGTCTACCACTCTTTGAGCAAGCTGTTTGACGGTTTCAAGCGTGCTTTTAGGACGAACCAATTCTACACCGCTCCCAATGGGCTCCGGGTTAGCGTTTGGCTGCGGATCGTCAGCGCCAACCGGCAGGATATCTTGAGTGCGAAAGGCTTGGACCGCCGCGTTTTGATTGACCCAGTGCAGGGTGAAGTTAGCTGCCGCCATGATGCGATCGCAGCTCCGGCCTGCCTGCTCAATGCTGGCCAGCCGTCCGATTTCTTGAGCTCGATCGCAAAACTGATTGAAAAATACTGGGTCAGCCGGAGTAAACGTGGAATTGATGGCCTGGTTCGGATCGCCCACTCGTACCAGGTTTAGCGGCTGCTGAGGATTGTCGGGGTCAGCGGCGAGCACTTCCAATAAGCGGGTTTGTAGCGGCGAAGAGTCCTGCGCCTCGTCTTCAAAGATGGCAAATACTCGGCTCTGCCAGAGCTGACGCAGGGTTGGCTCCTGTAAGGTTTTGAGCGCGGCTAAGATCATGTCGTCGTAGTCAATGAGCCCTTGGTCAGCCAGCAATGCCTGATAGTGGGCGTAGAGGCCAGCGGCGATCGCCACTACCGCGTAATCAGCAGCCCCTTCGGGCACCCCGATCACCATTGTTTGAGCAATCTCAGCTAGCTCATCGGGCAACAGCCCCGAGCTTTTAGCTTCGTGGATGACGGTATCGGCCAGCGCGGGTAGCACTTCTGTCCGCAGCACCGACTGACGGCGCAGTCGTTCAGCCTCTTCGCCGTCAAAGCTTTGCCCCTCAATTAGCCGCTGATAGTCGATGGGATTATCGGCAATCCAGCGTTCCACCGCCATGCGAATCAGCCGATGGTTTTGGGTCGGGGAGACTAGCGTTGTGCCTTCTGAATCCAAGGGAGACAGGTTAATGCCGGAAACTTCGGGATGTCGGGTGGCAATATTGAGCGCTAGGCCGTGCAGGGTGTGGACGACAAAGCTATTGAGTGGTAGCGAGAGCGATCGCAAATGCTGACGCACTTTAGCTTTAAGATTAGCCGCCGCCGAGCGCGTAAAGGTCACTAAAACGAGCTGTTTGCGGGCGTGCAGCTGATGGTGGGCAATGGCGATCGCTGCGCCCGCCGCCATCCCAGTAGATTTACCAGAGCCGGGCACCGCCGAAACCGCCAGTGGGCCAGATCGCCATTGCGCCAGAGACCGTTGCCCCGGACGCAGACTATCCGCTATCTGCTGGAGCTGAAGCGCTCTGTCTTCAGCCAGGTCGGCGGTATTCGCATCAGTCACATGAGTAGGAGTGGCAACCATACCTAGATTTTAGCGTCAGGCTTTGACTCTAGAGAGCCGCCACTGTCGCGGAGCCCAGTACCCGCGCAGGTTGATAAGCTGACGGATAGGTTGAGCGCGGGCTTCTGTGACAAAGACCAGGGGTGTAATACTGGCCAGCCGAACGAGCGCCGAAAGCGCAAAGACACCCAGCAATCCAAAGGCAGGCAGCTCAGCTAAAAAGCTGCCGACCGTTGCCCCCAGTGCGCCAGCAACGCCCATAATCGCCGCTGCGATCGCAAAATAAACCGACTGCCGGGTTACTGGCGCTAGCTCTAACTGAATATTACCTAAGCAGAGATCAATGGCGGCAAAAGTACCACCCTGCAGTATGTGTAATAGCGGCAGTCCCAGCAGCAAGGAGACCGCGCCGCTGTCGGTATAGAGCCACAGCAGCGGAATGGCTGCGACCAACAGACAGTTAATCATCAAAACCGGACGGTTACCAATCCGATCTGCTAGCCGACCCCACAGCATAATCATCAGGAAGAATGCGCCGTAGTTCAGGCTGCTGTAGAGCGTCACCCATTTTACATCTAGCCGCAGCGTATCGAGCAGGTAGAAGTTGAAAAAAGGTGCGCTCAAGTTGACGCCAAAAGTCCAAAGGCCCAGGAATAAGAGCAGGGTGAGAAAATTGCGATCGCCCCAGATACCGGGTGGTGACTGATCGCCTTCAGCAGAAAGTTTGTGATCGGAGCCTCGAACAGACCTGGCTACCTTCTGGCTAGTGACCATCTTCGGATTGGCGTCGCTCATCCGAAACTGAAAGCCCAGACTCACTAACCCCATCAGTACAGCCACAATCAAGACAATGCCATAGCCTTCCACTTCGCCGCCCATCCAGCTAGAAACCAGCCAGCCGCCCACCGGAATGGTCAGCAGCGCTGCCAGACTAGAGAGCGATCGCCGCAGGCTAAAATAGCGACCTCGCAGCTTAGCAGGCACCAGCACCGCCATCCAACTCATCCAAGATGCGCAGCCAATCGCGTCGAGAATATTGCTGATGGTCAGCACGCCCATGGTCAGCAGCGTCAGTCCGTGGGCATCAAGAAAGCCACTGCTGAAGCAAAAAATGCCCATCGCTGGCAGCAGCCACAGCAAGCGCGACGTGCCATAAATCCACAGACAGTAAAGGTGGCGGCTAGTCGTTTTCTCTGAAAAATAGGCTCCCAACGGCTGCAGCAGGTGAGCCAGCATGGGGATAGAAGCGAGCAGTCCCACTTCAAAAGCGCCTGCCCCTAGTCCCAGCAAAAAGTTGCTAATTAGCACCCCTCTGACAACATTTTCAAAAGCAGAGGAAAAGGTGCCATCTAAAGTAGAGGCTCTCAGGCTCTTGCGAACGTCAGATTTTGGCAGCCGTCCGACTGCTAACGGCTGGTCTACTAACGGCAGCTCTACTAACGGCGACTCAGTTGAGGAAAGCGGGGCGATCGCCATCATCGAAACGGCTGGCTGGGTGGCTTCAATCTGTAAAGAAGTCATCCGATAAAAGCTCTTAAAGGAAAGTACTTAAAGAAATGAAAAGCGTCTGTAACGGAGCAAGTATAAAAAATCTGCAATTATTTACACAAGCTTAAATCAGATTGAGAGCCAGTGGTTCAAGTCGCTGAACAAATATGTCCTGAGTCGCAGAGGCTTCATCTTTGCTTCAGTATTGAGACAGCATT
This sequence comes from Leptolyngbya sp. BC1307, assembly GCF_002286735.1. Lineage (GTDB taxonomy): Bacteria > Cyanobacteriota > Cyanobacteriia > Phormidesmidales > Phormidesmidaceae > Phormidesmis. The sequence continues at coordinate 50,136 of NZ_NRTA01000003.1, read as the reverse complement.
GAAACAGACTCATTCCGAATGAGTGGGCGCGCTCACAACTGTCCTAACATCGTCCTGAAAATAGAACTTGCTCCCTACTCTAGGGATAGGGATAGCGGCCTTGAGGTATTAAATACTGCCCAGCCTCACCAATTACAGCGCCTTAGCAGAGCGTTTAAAGTAGTGAGGTGGGCTGTGTAGGCGACTAACGCTGAGGCGATCGCCGTTGTGCCTCTGCCAGACGAGGCTATCGCGACCTATCTACCAGGGGATAAGAGCTGCCGTGATTCAGGAATTTGAAATATCCATCACTGCTGTGGGTGGCGATCAGTATTTGGTGCGTACAGAAAATGTCGCCAAGGGCGTCCCACTGGCTGAAGAAAAAGTGCGCTGGTCTGTCAGTGAGTGGCTAGAGCAGACCAAAGCTTTGATGCACGATCCGCTGCTGGGGCTGCTAAAGGGGCAACAGCGTCACGCTCTGACAACTCGGACAGGCCGTCAGCCCAGCCAGCACAGCGCTCTAACAGATGCCGAAGCGGCTACCCTGATTCACTTAGGGCAAACCCTACACGACGAACTCTTTCAGGGGCAACTGCACGATAGCTGGGTCACCGCTCAAGGAGTTGCCCAAAACCGTCAAGATCTGCTGCGGCTCAGAATTGGCATGAAAGACAGCCGCCTGCAGCAGTTGCCCTGGGAAACTCTGCATGCGGGCACGAGACCGCTGGCAACGGGCACTGACGTAATTTTCTCCCGCTACATTTTAGATCGGCGGCAGGCTCACTCACTGCCCCTTACAAGAGCGAGTGAGCCAGGGCAGAGCTTACGCATATTAATGGTAATTGCCGCGCCTGATGACCAGGAGCGCTTGGAACTGAAGCAAGAGGTCTATCATCTACAGTCTGAGCTGCATCCCGATCTACTGGTTAAGCATGCAGACACTGGCGAGACGCTGCTAGACGTGCAACTGACCATCCTTGAGCAACCCGGACGCGCTGAACTCACCCAGGAGCTAGATCGGGGTAACTATCAGGTACTCCACTACGCAGGCCATAGCAATCTGGGCAATGCTGGCGGCGATCTCTATCTAGTGAGTCGCCAAACGGGCTTAACTGAGCCGCTCAGCGGTGAAGACCTCGCTGGCCTACTGGTCAATAACGGGATTAAGCTAGCGGTCTTTAACTCCTGTCGGGGCGGCTACAGCTCCAGCAGTGAGCCGGGCTGGCAGGAGCGCAACCTGGCTCAGGCACTGGTAAACCGGGGCTTGCCGGCTGTGATCGCCATGACCGAGCGCATTCCTGACCATGTGGCGATTACGTTTACCCAACTGCTCTATCGCAACCTGAGAAAGGGCCAGTCAATTGACCTCAGCTTGAACCGCACCCGGCAAGGGTTGATCTCAGCTTACGGTTCACATGAGTTTTACTGGGCGCTGCCAACGCTCTATATGCAGCCTTCTTTTGACGGCTATCTGGTGAGAACAACAAACAGCACCGAAAACGCCCAGGCACTAGACAACGATCTCTTTGGCGACCTCTTTTTCGAGTCGGAGCTAGCCGATACTGATGCGGCAGACCGTCGCACTAGCCAGGCGACCGATGCAGCGTTAGCCGGTTCAGAGACAGCAGCATCAGCGCCTCAACCCTTACTGCCAAACGACAGTTCGGCGGTAAGGGCTGATGTTAGCCCAGAAGCTAGCTCGGACAATCAAAAGGTGAGCTACCCAGTGAGGAGCAGTGCCGATGCCGACGCAACTAACGCTTTGCTAAAACAGCTATCGATGCCGCTGTCTACCGCTGATACGTCTACCGCTGATATAGATGACGAGCTGCACGTACCGGAAGCCGTTGAGACCCCCAGCGGGTTTTATGGAGAGCAGCAGACTGCCGTTCCTGTGCCGCCCGAGATCGCCGATCCGACGACTGAAGCCGTTCCCGCTGAGCGAGTAGGTAAGCGCCTGCCCCGCCGTCGTACGCCTCAGCCTAGAAAATTTTCTCAGAAGCAACTGTTGATAGTTTCGGGCATTGCGGGGGTGGCTTTGGTCGGTTGGCTAGGGGTGGTTACAGCCGGTTGGTTACAGCGCGATCGCCTCACCCCAGATCTGCTGCCCACTTCCGTAAGCGAGCTAGAGCTACCCGCTCAATTGGAGATCGCCCTCAATCAAAAAGATCTTGATGCCGCGACAATAGCGACTCAAAAATTGATTGATCAAGGAAAATTTACGGCGGCAATTAATGCCTTGAATACCGCTAATCGCAGCCAGCAGACAGATGTCATTGTCTCCTTCTTTAAAGGCCGGGCGCAGTGGGGATTAGTTAAGCAGGGCAGTAATGACTTTTCAGTTAACGATGCCATGCGCTCTTGGGTAACGGCGCTAGCGGGCGAGCCTGACTGGATGGAAATCTCTATGGCACTGGGATTTGCCCAATATGCGATGGGCGATGACGATCTGGCGCTAGAAAGCTGGCAGCGAGCCATTGTCTTAGCTGAGCGTCAGCCCGCAGCGGAGAATATCTATTTTTCTGATCAACCCGCTAGCGAATATGTGCTAAATGCCTATGCTGGCGTGGCCATGGCGGCGCTCTCCCTCTCAAAAATCGAAGCCGACCCGGTTCAGCGGAACTTGCTGACAGAACAAGCCCTGGCCGCTTTTGTTCAGGTTTTAAATGAAGCCCCTGACGAATTTAGAGCCAATTCTCTAGGTGATAACTGGCTCTGGTTAGGAAGTGCGATCGCCGACTGGAGTGAGACAAAGGAAGAACTCAGTTTGCTCCTAATAGAATAGGCTGCATGAGGTGAAGCAGAGATCCGATTGTGTCAGACGGCAGCTTAATGCGTTCGCTCTTCGGGCATATAAGACTTCACCCAGCAGCGCTCGATGTGGTGAATTTTTTGCTGGTGCCAAAACTTTAGAGGATTCACAACTAGCCGATGCTCAGGCTGCCCGATAGGCTGAGTCAGGTATTGCAACAGCGGAAATGTAGAGACAGGATTAGCAAACATATTCTTTACAGGGCGACAGGTTGACTCAAAGGGCGTGGCGATGCACTTACCTCTCCATAATTGGCAATATGCCAGAGCTTCTCTCACCGTAAAAATACCTCAGTTATTCTGGTCGAGAAGAATCAGCCGGATTATTCAGTACATTCTCTGCCAGTACTCGGGTATTTTCCGCAGTGCGAATAATGGCAATAAAGCTCTCTAAAGAGACTCTCAACACAATTGAGTAAACGAGGAGCCCTACAAGCGATGCGATCAGCGTGATAACGCCTTCGATAGGGCTAAATTGAAACCCATTCACAACTGCGATTAGCGCAAACAGAACAGCGCCAATTAGCCCCAAAATGTAGAGAACACCCACTACTTGAGGCGCGACAAACGTCGAGAAAGAAAAGTCAAACAGCTTTGCAAAAAAGCCTCTACGCTGATTCATCGCCATCTCCCTTGTCTATTTGAGCGGTCAGACCGCTTGTGAGTAACCGTACTGCCATCGTAGGCGGTTTAATATGGGATTGGTATCACTGCTAGGTTAGCTAAAAAAACGTGATGAAACCTTCGGATCAAGCCTCGGCGCAAACGACAGCCCAATCGGGGATTCAGTTAGCGTCTCAATCAACAGACTGGCAGGCGTTTGCTGACCGCTTTGGCACTATCGAGACCATACTAGACCCTAGCCAGGTCGCTAAGCTTTCTAAAGACTACTATCACTTCAGCCCGATTTTAGCGGAGCAGCTCAAAGATAAAGTCGGCAATCTGGTCGTGCGGCCTAAAACTGAAGCCGAGGTTTTAAAGGTAGCCAAAGTTTGTGTCGATAGCAAAGTACCGCTAACGGTGCGCGGCGCTGGGACGGGTAACTATGGGCAGGCGATTCCGTTGGCGGGCGGCGTGATTGTAGACCTGAGCGCAATGAATGCGGTGAAGTGGGTGAAGCCAGGGCAAGCTTGCGTGGAAGCGGGGGCTAAGCTGGCGGCGATTGACCGGGTGACTCGTCTGCAGGGGTGGGAGATTCGGATGTTTCCCTCCACCTATCGGACGGCGACGATTGGTGGATTTATCGGTGGGGGCAGTGGCGGCATTGGCTCGGTGATGTATGGGCAGTTGCGCGATCGCGGCAATCTTCAATCCGTCCGCGTGGTCACCTTAGAAGACACCCCTCGCGTGCTCGAACTGCGCGGCGGCGACGTGCAGCAGGTCAGCCACGCCTACGGCACCAACGGCATTATTACCGAGCTAGAAATTCCCTTAGGGCCAGTCTATCCCTGGGCAGACGTGATTGTCGTTTTCGATGACTTTATGAGGGCCGCTCACTTTGGTCAGGCACTGGGCGACGCCGATGGCATTATCAAAAAGCTGATCAGCATTCACGCCTGGCCTATTCCTAGCTACTTTGCCGCGCTCAAAGACGCCTTGCCCGAGGGAAAAGCAGCGGCGCTGCTAATTGTCTCCGAAGCCGACCTGTTGGCATTAGGCGAGCTCATCAAAGAATACGAGGGCACCCTTACCTATCAAAAAGACGCGCAGGCGGCGAGTAAAGGCGCAGCCCTCGGCGAATTTACCTGGAACCACACGACGCTTCACGCTCGCAATGTGGATGAGCGCTGGACTTATTTACAAACAGTTTTTCCTTACGACCCCGACTTGCAGCTACTGCAACATATGTATGAGCACTTCGGCGACGAGGTGGTCATGCACTTGGAGTACATCCGGGTGCAGGGAAATATTTTGCCTGCCGCACTTCAGCTAGTGCGCTACTCCACCGCCGAACGCCTGAATGAAATCATCCGCTACCACGAAGAGAACGGTGCATTTATCGCCAACCCACACACCTATATCCTGGAAGACGGCGGACGCAAAACCATCGATGAAAAACAGCTTAAGTTCAAAGAAAAGGTAGACCCTCACGGTCTGCTAAATCCTGGCAAAATGCGCGGCTGGTCAGAGCGGCATCTTCAACGGCGATTCAGTTGAGAGAATTTAAGGAATTGTCACACAGGCTGTATTGAGCAGAAGAATTAATTGTCTAAACTGGTCGAAGCGGTCAATCTTAACTTGTAAAGATAGACAGTAGCCAATATTTCTGACTCTGTGGCAAGTCGTGCTAAATATCTCTTGGAAAGCTCAGCTCAGCGGTGGTTTAGCTGCTGTCGCTCTACTCTGCGCAAGCAACACTGCACAGGCACAGTCAACCGATCTTACCCTAGCTAAACAGCTAGCAGACATCGCCTTTGGGTACGCTCAAGCCCAGCAGCCCGAAAAAGCGATCACGCTGCTTGGGCAGGCCGAAACCTATGCGGGCGAAGACTGTTTTGAGTCGATTGCCTGGTTAAAAATCGGCGTAGCTTACCAAGCTGCTGGTGATCAAGCTCAGGGCGAAAAGTTCTTGACCCGAGCCGCCGAGTCAGCTGTCGAGCGCACCGCTAGCAGAGCTAGGAAAGTCTCAGCAAGCCCTGTCGTTGCTTGATTCCATTGTACCCAGCATTCAATCCTCACCACAGTACCCGCTGGAAGCAAACTATAGCCGGATTGAGGCTGCGCAGATTTATCACCGACTGGACAGCCGCCAAGCTATAGAAGTTTCAGCGCAGGCCCGAACCAGCTCGGCTCAGCTGTCAGATTCTCAAATGCTGCCATTGGCGCAAGCTGCGCTTGTGAGGGGATACGCTGAGGTAGGTGAGTTTGACCAGGCCCTTGTTTTAGCCAAATCCATAGACAATGTCTCTCAGCGACAGGTGGCATACGGAGCGATCGCTACTGCCTATGCCAGAGCTGGGCTGCCCGGGGAAGCCGATAGCCTGGTCAAGTCAATCGGCAATCCGCAGTTTGCGCGGGCTGATATGCTGCGCGCCTACCTGGAAACCGAGCAGTATGTCCAAGCCGAGCAAGTCGCCCAGCAGCCTAACATGATAGAGTTCCTGCCAGAAGTAGGACGCACCTACTGCAAAGCCGGACGGCTAGAGAAAGCAGTCACCCTAATTGACCAAAACCCGGTTGAGGATTGGCTACGTGAGTGTGTTGCTACCGAATTTGCCAAGCAGGGAGAATTTGAGCGCGCACTAGCGCTGGTTCAACCCATCGAAGCACCCGATGACAAAGCCGAAGCCCTCACTCAAATCGCGGTTCAATACGCTAACCCTGCTGCCGATTCGCGCTGGCAGCGATTCTGGCAACGCTGGTTTGGAGGCGATCGCTTAGAACCAGCAGCCGAAATCTTAGACCAAGCCCTGAGCCTCATTCAGCCTAAGACGTAGGGAGCGATCGCTGGAGATATTTAAAGTCAGCATTCGCATTATTTCGGCGCGCAAAGCGACTCGTAAGGAACGTGAATATGTTGACAGTCTGAAACGTTACGGGGCCAGTGATGGAGTGATTCGAGCAGCTCTCAACGAGGTGGCTAAGCAGTAGATCTATCTTTCGATTTGCCAAGAGACGCCATTGGATAGAGCTGATTGTGGTTTTTTTGTCATATACTATTTATAAATTAAGACAAATAGCTTTGGAGAATACTTGTTATGGGTCTCGACGACAAGATTAAAAACGCTGCTAAAGATGCCGAAGGTAAAGTCCAGGAAGCTGCTGGTAAAGCTACCGACAATAAGGAAGCTCAAGCTAAAGGCAAGGCTAAGCAAGCAGAAGCTTCTGCTAGAAAGGCAGGGGAAAACGTCAAAGATGGCGTGAAAGACGCTATCGATTAGGTAAGCATTCCTGAATTACTTTGCTTGGGTAAGTAAGCTTATGTTGAGAAGAGCGAAAGCCTTGCCTCACGAAGCTCTTAAAAACTGGTGCAAGGTAATTTTGAATGATTTACACATCAGGGTTTGCGCATTTTTGCTCTCTTATCTAGTGAAGCATCTTGGTGTCGCTTAAATCTGATTAGAAGGGTGACCTGAACGCACTGCGTTCGGGTCACCCTTTTTAGTTGCTATAGGGACTTAGGCGGTCAGGGGCACTGAGTTATTCTGTTTACATTTTTTGGCATCATGATCTCATCGCCGATTTCTAGCGTTACCTGCTAGTTCATGGCTAGCCGGAGGCTGGTGTTCGTGGGGGCAACTCTAGTTTTTGCGCTCCAAATACCGGTTGGTAGGGCTGACTGTAGGTGAGTTAGGGTGATGGTAGTACTTGGTAGATATGTGGTTCATCGATGGCAGACGGGCAGATTGACGTGCTCTCCGACGTTTCAGGGGATAGTACAGAAGAGGTAGAACAGGGTGAAAATGCGACTGCGATCGCCCCAATAAAAGTAAATCTTAGGTTCTGGCAGCTGTGGAATATTAGCTTTGGCTTTTTCGGCATTCAGGTGGGCTGGGGCCTGCAAATGGCTAATACTAGCGCCATTTTTGAATCGCTAGGGGCTAATGCGGAGCAGATTCCGGTTTTGTGGCTGGCTGCGCCGATGTCGGGGCTGATTATTCAGCCGGTGGTGGGGTATCTGAGCGATCGCACCCGCTCCTCCCTCGGTCGCCGCCGCCCGTATTTTCTTGTTGGTGCCCTGTTTAGCTCTGTTGCCCTGCTGGTGATGCCGAACGCGCCTTCTCTATGGATTGCCGCAGGGGCGCTATGGCTGCTCGATGCCTCTGCCAATATCAGCATGACGCCTTTTCGCTCTTTTGTTTCTGACCTGGTGCCCAAGCATCAGCGCACGCGGGCATTTTCTATGCAGGGAGTGGCTACTGGCTCAGGCGCGGTGCTTGCCTCGGCGCTGCCCTGGCTAGTGGCCCGGTTTGTGCCGCCTCAGCTAGGCGAGGTGATCCCCCAGTCGGTGAAAATTTCCTTTTATATTGGTGCGGCGGCTTTTTTGGGGGCAGTTCTGTGGACGGTGATAAGCGCCTCTAAGCCGTTTTTTCCGCCGGATGAAGTCGAAACGCTGGAAGAAGGCAATCTGGTCGCCGATATCTGGCAGGCGATGCGGACCATGCCGCCGCTGATGCGTCAGTTGGCCTGGGTGCAGTGCTTTAGCTGGCTGGGCATGTTTTGCGTGTTTTTGTACTTTCCGCCCGCGATCGCTCACAACGTTTTCCACGCCATCGAGCAAGACACGACACTCTACGCCGCCGGGATCGAATGGGCCGGACTCTGCATGGCGCTGTACAACCTGGTCTGCTGTGGCTTCTCTTTTGCGCTGCCGATGTTTGTGCGCCGCCTCTCCTCACCGGTGACTCACGGCCTCTGTTTGCTCTGCGGGGCGCTTAGCCTGGCATCGCTTCACTATGTTCACGACCAGTACTGGCTGCTGCTGCCGATGGTAGGGCTAGGGATTGCCTTTGCCAGTATGCTGTCGCTGCCCTATGCCATGCTGGTAAAAGTGCTGCCGCCAGAGCAAAACTGTCTATATATGGGCATTTTTAACTGCTTTGTGGTGATTCCTGAGATTGTGGTGTCGCTGCTATTGGGGTGGTTTATGGGAGCGTTTTTGGGGGGCGATCGCCTTTCAGTCGTTGTGCTTGGCGGTGGATTCATGGCTGTCGGTGCTGTCCTCGCGCTTTTGGTCAGCCAGCCAGCCGAAGCGGGTAATCAATCACCTAAAATGGAAGCGACAGATACCTGAGCTAGTTGCGCTGTAACCGGAGAATTGTTGATATGAAGACGTTATTTTCCGATAATTCAGCGGGCGCAGTTTATTCGACGATAAAGCTCACCAATGCCGCAGATGAAGCAATGGTCAGCCGAGGGGTATTAGCGCCAAAGCACCTGCGACAGCATGAAGAGAGGGCGCTGGTGGATACGGGTTCTGTACACTTAGTCATTTCCGAGCAGATCGCTCAAAAGTTAGGCTTACGAATTTTAGATTAGCAAGGCGTTGAATTCGCCGATGGCTGCAGGGAAACTGTGGGCGTCACTGAAGCTATTTTGATCGAGTGTGAAGGGCATCGAACGACTGAAGATGCTCTGGTTGTCGGCAATGGCATCTTGATTGGTCAAGTCGTTTTAGAAAAGCTGGATTTGCTCGTAGACTGCCGCCAGCAAAAGCTGATTCCGAATCCGGCTCACCCAGACTATCCAGTGACTTACATTTTGTCAGCGGCTTAGCCATTCAGAAGTTCATCAACGGTCACACTGAACCCTGGCAATACCAGCCGCGTTTCAGCAATTTCACTTGGCCCAAAGATCTGCTTGCTCTCTGCTGTCACCACTATTATCCAGCGAACTTCTGGATACACCAGCCAGACTTCCTGTCCGCCTGAAGCAAGATATTCGTAGGCTTTTGCAATCATTTCTTCTGCTAAATCGGTGGGTGAAACAATCTCTGCAATTAACGGAGCGCTTTGGGGTACCACCTTGACATTGCCGTACTGTTCCAGTAGCTCGGGTGTTAGGTAAGCGATATCCGGTTTTCGCCCCTGTTGATTGGTTTGGCAAGGCAGTTCGGTATAGACCTCTCCTCCCAGCGCTTGGTTGGTTTGATAATTAGCCCACAGCGTACTTAATAGTCGCTGAGCCCTGCTGTGCTTCACCGTTATGCCGCTTTTCTCAATCAGATGATCGTTTGCCCATTCCGTTCCTTCGAGGGGGTTGTCTAACCAGGCTTCTAGAGAGTCTGGAACTGAAAGTGCAGCTTGTCCAATAGCTTTATAAGAGGTCGTGACCATAACCCATATTCCCACCGTTGATTTCTTCTAGTGTAGCTAGCGATTTATTAGTTCTTTAAGAAAGCAACTAGCTGCTCCAGCTTCTTCCAGGCAGCGCCGCTTTGAATAATTTCCTGAGCTTTTTGTAAGCCGTCCGCGCAAGCTGCTTCAAAGGTGTCGCCGGTTGCCATGCCGCCGACTTTGAGCGCCAGCGCTGCATTCAGCGCCACGACATCTCGCTGTGCCTGTGTGCCTTTGCCCTGAAGCACATCGCGGAAGATTGCTGTATTTTCCTCTAGCTCACCTCCTTTCAAAGCTTCTAAGGGAGCGCGATCTAGCCCAAACGCTGCCGGGTCTAGCACTTCCGAGGTGACTGAGCCATTTTCTACGACAGCCACATCGGTTTCTTTGCCTAAGCCGACTTCATCGAGCTTTTCTCGCCCGTGTAACACCATTGCCTGCTGTATTCCTAGCTGGCTGAGCGCTTCGGCCATGGGCATCAGCACTGAGGGGTCGTAAACGCCGATTACTTGTCCGGTGGGTCTGAGCGGATTGACCAGTGGCCCTAGCAGGTTGAAAACGGTGCGAACTTTTAGCTCGCCGCGTATGGGCGCGACGGCTTTCATGGCCGGATGCCAGCCCCGAGCAAACAGAAAGGTAACGCCGACTTCTTTGAGGGCGGCTTTGACCTTGTCGGGCGGCGCGTTGAGATCTACGCCTAGTGCTTCGAGTACGTCGGCTGAGCCTACTTTGCTGGAGGCTGAGCGGTTGCCGTGCTTGGCGACCGGGATGCCAGCGGCAGCGGCAACAAAGGTGACAGCAGTAGAAATATTGAAGGTAGAGGAGCCGTCGCCCCCGGTGCCGCAGGTATCAATACGGGGAGAAGGCAAGCTGAGATCCGCGCTCATACCACCGAGCGATTGGCCTTGCAGGACTCGGGCCATGCCTGCGAGTTCGTCGCCAGTGACGCCTTTGGCCTGAATTGCAGCGAGGATGGCACCTGAGAGGGCTGGGGTAATAGATTCGGTGAGCCAGCCGTCCATTAGGGCTTCGGCCTGGGCGGGGGTGAGCGATCGCCCCTCAATTAACTGCTCCAATACCTGCGGCCCATAAAACTCAATGTGCTTAGTCCCGGTCACGGCGGCGCTCCTTACTTAGGTGATATGCCTATTAAATCAAAGCATGTGACCGCAAAACATCTACTGACCTAACATCTGTAGCTTGTACAGACTGGCGTAGAGCCCGTTAGTTTCGAGCAGTTCGTCGTGACTACCCTGCTCCACGAGCTGACCCTGCTTCAGCACCATGATCCGATCCACGTTGCGAATGGTCGAAAGGCGGTGAGCAATAATGATGGCGGTACGATTTTCGAGTAGTTTGTCGAGCGCCTGCTGAATCATCGCTTCGGTGCCCACGTCCAGATTGGCGGTGGCTTCGTCCAGTACCAGAATGCCAGGGTTGCGAATGGCGGCGCGGGCAAAGGCAAGCAGTTGCTTTTGTCCGCCCGACAGGTTGGTGCCGCGCTCTCGTAGAGCGGTATTGTAGCCCTGAGGGAGCTGTTCAATAAACTGCGCGACGTTGGTTTGCTCAGCGGCCCGGCGCACCTGCTCAAAGCTGTAGTCTTCGCCGAGTGTGATGTTTTTCTCTACGTCGCCTGAGAACAAAAAGCCGTCTTGCAGGATAACAGCCATGCGATCGCGCAAATCCTGCTGCGCAATCTCTCGAATATCCACGTTGTCGAGCAAAATTTGCCCTGCGCTCACCTCATACAGGCGGCAGAGCAGCCGAATAATCGAGCTTTTTCCCGCCCCGGTGGGGCCAACTAAGGCAACTTTCTCCCCTGGGCGAATCGTAAAGTCGAGATCCTTCAGCACATAGTCATCTGCTTTGTAGCCAAAAGATACGTTGTTGAATCGAATCTCGCCAGGTACGACCGTCTCATTATCAGCCAATGTCTTAGACGGCAGCGACACCGGATTTTTGGCATCGCGGATGGCAATCGGTTCGCTCATCAGGTCATTTAGCCGCTCCACGGCAGTTAGCCCGGCCTGAATGGCGGTGAATTTATCGGCAAACTGACGCAGCGGGTCGAATAGCTTTTGGGCAAATAAAATAAATGCCGTTAGCGTACCGATTTCTAGAAGGCCCCCTGTGACTAAAGATCCGCCCAGCGCTAAGACGCCAGCGATCGCCACCAGCGCAATCCACTCTAGGGTCGCTGAGACTGCCGAGTCATAGAAAATTGTTTTGTCAAGGGCACTCACATAGCGCTCATTGATGATCCGAAACAGCTCAGAATTGAACCGTTCACGGCGAAAGAGCTGCACCACATCGATACCGCTGATGTTTTCTTGCAGGTCAGAGTTGAGTGCCGACAGCTCCTCTCTCGCTTTGTAGTTGGCCTTACGATACTGCTGCTGAAAATATATGATCAAAGCTGTCACCGGCAGCAGCATGGCAATTAACATCAGCCCTAGCCGCCACTCCTGCGAGAGCATCGTCCCCATCAGCACCAAAATCAAAAACAGATCGCTGATAATGCCAATGGCACCGGTGGCAAACACATCTCCTAGCGCGTTGACATCGCTGGTCAGGCGAGTGATTAACCGGCCAACTGGCGTCCGGTCGAAAAAGCCCATGGATAGATTGGTCACATGGACGAACAGATCGCTGCGAATGTCGGCGGTGATATCTTGGCCGACTTTTTGGATTTGGTAGCTTTGCCAGCCATCGAGGGCCAGGCGAATGGCGATCGCCAGCAGCAGCCCCCCAATAATCCAGTTCAGCCCTGTCCGCAGACTCATCGCGGCTAAAATTTCCCAAACACCACTTTCCTGTCTGATCAGCGAAATCGCCTGACCGATCAGCACAGGCTGGATGGCTTGAGCCAGCGATAGCGGCACCAGCAGCAATAGGGGTACCACCAGCTGCGAGCGATTGCGCTGGATGTAGGGCAGCAGCCGTAAAAACAGCCGCCAGTCGTTCTTAACGCCTCGTCTCTCGTCTAGCTTGGCGTCCCGCTGTGGACTTGAAGAAGCTGATGCCATGACGCACTCTCTAAAGTAGGTATCCTAACGAATGGGCCTAACGAACGGGCGATCGCACAAACAGATAGTAGATAGCCAGATATAGATAGCCAGGCTGTATCAAGCCGTCACTGCTGATTGACTGGCCGTCCGCAACTGGTCAATCACTTCACTCAGGCGATCATCTACCCGATAGCTGAGTGGGTGAGCAATTAGCCGAGCCGTACTGTGATAAAGCATTTCTAACTCAATCAAATTGTTTTCCTTGAGCGTGCGCCCGGTCGAAACCAGATCGACAATGGCTTCTGACATACCGGTAATTGGCCCTAATTCTACCGACCCAGAGAGTGGCACAATCTCTACCGGCAGATCTAAAGATTGAAAATACTGCCGGGCACTGTTGACAAATTTAGAAGCCACCCGGCAGTGGGGCGGCAGGTCTACCGCTGACTGGTAGCCGCTGTTGGCGGCAACAGCAACAGAGAGATGACAACCCCCAAACCCCAAATCTGCCAGGTGAGCTACCTGAGGCTGCTTTTCTCGCAGTACGTCGTACCCCACAATGCCAATCTGCGCCTGACCGTATTCCACATAGACAGGGACATCCTGCGCGCGTACCAATAAACCTCTCGCCTGACTGTCGCTGTCGGTCAGCTGTAGCTGCCGGTGGCTGCTGTCTAGAAAGCCGCTAAAGTCGAGGCCAGCAGATTGGAATAGGCGAATGCTCTCTTTGAGAAGTGAGCCTTTGGGCAGGGCGACTGTGATCATAAGTGAGCAAACCATAACGTCGGGGGAAGCCCATGAGCGCAATCGAGCGGTTGCGATTCCTTGGCTAACAGCCATGGTACCAATTCAAAAGCCTTGTACTGAAAGCTTTTTGTCTAGCGTTGTCTCTGCGGCTGGGCCCACAGCGGCGGCGGCGGCTTCGAGCGCGATCGCCACATGCGTCCAGTGCGTCCCTCCCTGGCAATACACCACATACGGTTCACGCAGCGGGCCATCGGCTGATAGCTCCGACGTACTGCCATCGATAAATGAGCCGCCCGCCATCACCAGCTGGGCGTCGTAACCTGGCATGGGTGCAGGCACCGGACTCACGTAAGACTCTACAGGTGAATGCTGCTGCACCGCCTGGCAGAAGGCTATGAGCTTCTCAGGCGTCCCTAACCGGACAGCTTGAATTACCTCGCGCTGCTGAGCGGAGGCCGGTGGATTGACCGCATAGCCTAAGCGCTCGAAGGTCTGAGCGATCAGGTAGTTACCCTTCATCGCTTCCCCTACCATTTGCGGCGCTAAAAATAAGCCCTGAAACATCAGCCGTCCCTGGTCTAAGGTCGCGCCACCGCTGCTGCCAATGCCCGGTGCCGTGAGCCGACAGGTCGCCGCCTCTACCAGATCAGCTCGGCCAGCGACATAGCCGCCGGTCGTGGCAATCGTACCCCCCGGATTTTTAATCAGCGAACCGGCCATCAGATCAGCGCCGACCGCTGTAGGCTCTCTATCCTCGGTAAATTCGCCATAGCAATTATCAACGAAACAAATTGTGTTCGGATTTTGCTGCCTAACTAAATGTATAATTTTGTTAATATTATGAATACTAAGGCTAGACCGCCAGCTATAGCCGCAAGAGCGTTGGATAAGAACCAGCCGGGTCTTTTCATTCACTGAAGAGCAAAGCCCGTCAAAATCTACCTGACCCTCCTGCGTAAGCGGTAGCTCTCGATAGCGAATACCAAATTCCTGAAGCGATCCTTGACCCTGCCCGCGCGTGCCAATGACCTCTTCAAGCGTATCGTAGGGCGGCCCGCAGGCTGATAGCATTTCATCTCCAGGTCTGAGCACGCCAAACAGTGCGCAGGCAATAGCATGGGTGCCTGAGACGAACTGCACTCTAACCGCAGCCGCTTCAGCCTCCACGATTTGAGCAAACACTTTATCTAATGTCTCTCTACCCAAATCATCGTGGCCATAGCCTGACACACTGGCAAAATGATGAGCGCCTACTCGCTGATCTTTGAACGCTGCTAAAACCTTTGCTAATTTTTTTTTGACCTGGCTGTCAATCTGGTAAAAAAACTGAAGTGATGACAGTTCTCGCTGCGCTGGCGATATCTTTAGGTCTTCCCAAAGGAATGTTTGCCTGCTTGAATTGTCCATATGTTTTATGCCAACAGGTGGCTAGAGAGTGCGATCAGTTGCCGTCAAATTGACCTATCTATACAGTTTAGAAGGTGTCAGTGACCGCTAAGATCTCTATATAGACCTGAGTAAATAGACCTGAATAAGCCCTGACGTTTTGCGCTGAGACTTTAAATTATGACTATTGCAAAATCAATTGACCGCTCCCTCAACTGGACAAACATCCTCTTTATGGTGGCCATTCACATTGGGGCATTGTTCGCGCTGGTACCGGCAAACTTTAGCTGGAGCGCGGTGGGTGTAGCCTTCCTACTTTACTGGATTACAGGCTGCTTAGGGATTACCCTGGGATGGCACAGGCTGATCTCCCACCGCAGCTTTCGGGTACCTCGGTGGCTGGAGTACTTTTTTCTGCTATGCGGCTCCCTCTCCTGTCAGAGCGGTGCGATTGAGTGGGTTGGCTTGCATCGCCATCATCACGCCTTTTCTGACCAGGAAGAAGACCACCATAATTCAGGCCGAGGCTTTTGGTGGAGTCATATGGGCTGGCTACTACATGAGGTGCCCTCTAAGACAGATAAGATTCGCCGGTTCACTCAAGATATCAACAGCGATCCGGTCTATCTTTTAGTCGATAAGTACTTTTTGGTGCTGCAGATTGCCTTGGGCGCGCTGCTCTATGCGCTGGGCGGCTGGTCATTTGTGGTGTGGGGCATTTTTGCCCGCCTGGTGGTGGTTTATCACTTCACCTGGTTTGTCAACAGTGCCACTCACAAGTTTGGCTACCGCACTTATGAGTCGGGCGATCGCTCGACTAACTGCTGGTGGGTAGCGCTCTGTACCTTTGGCGAAGGCTGGCATAACAACCATCACACCTATCAGTACTCTGCTCGCCACGGCTTGCGGTGGTGGGAGATTGATGTCACCTGGATGATTATCCGGACGCTACAGGCTGTCGGTTTGGCCGATAAGGTAAAGCTGGCAAAACCCTAGTTCGGCCTTCAAATAGCGATTATGTCAATGGCCCTGCCCTTCTTGTGGCGGGGCTTTTTGGCGTTTGTAATACTCGTAGAATGGGCCGCTAGCACCCGTGGGAAATGCGCTGGTGCGATCGCAACGTGTCCAGACCGATTAGCCCACCGGTAGTCCCCTTATAGTTCGACATACCTAACGCAATTTCACCCGGCTGCTTTGGGTTCCGTACAAACTGAGGTGAGGCATTGATATACAGCGAGGCGCTGCGACAGCCGGCTGTGAACTGACGGCTGTCTGCGTAGTCGGCGGTGACGATGCTGTCAGCATGGCCGCTGCTATGGGCGTTGATCCACTGGATGGCCGCCGCGCCGTCTGCCACCTGACGAAAGGCAACCGTGCGCCTGAGATAGGCGGTATTCCAGTCTGAAGAACTGGCGGCTTCCAAACTGTAGTTGCGGGCGATCGCCCCGTCCGCCCTCACTTCAAACCCCTTTTCCTGGAGCTGGTTCCACAGCCGGGTAATGGCGTTTTCGCTGTGCGACTCGTGCAGCAGCACTTTCTCAATCCGATTGACCGCATCGGGTGTGCCGGTGTGGCTCTCTACAATCATTTGATAAACCTGGTCAAGGTCACCGCTAGCTGACCAGTACAGGTAGCAGTTCCCCATGCGTGAGGGAATCACCGGAATGCTCGCCTGCTGGACAGTCTGCGCTACCAGACTGGGTCGCCCGTGAGCGATAATCACATCAATATCAGCGCACTGGGCCAGATCCAGTCGCGACACGGCGGTCGGCTCAATCGGTAAGATCAGCGGTGCGCTCAAGCCGACTTCTTTTAGCGTGCTCTGTAAAATGCTGGCAATGGCCTGGTTGGTGCGGCTAGCTTCGCTGCTGCCCTTAAGAACGATGGCATTGCCCGTGCGAATACACAGCGCTGTGGCGATCGCGCCCAAGTCGGGAAACGCTTCGTAGATAAAACCCACAATGCCCAAAGGCCGGGTTTGTTCGCAGCCGCTAGCGTTACCAAAACCATTTTTGGTAGGCAGGTCTGTACCCATCGCCGCCAGCCGCTGAAAGATGCTAGCAGCAGTCTGCACCCGTTCTGGCGTGAGCTTGAGCCAGTCTACTACCAGGTCAGGCACAGCCATATCGCGGCTGATTTCTAAATCTAGTGTGTTGGCCTCTAAGATATCGTCCTGGTCTCGGGCAATGGCCTTACCCATCGCCGCTAATGCCTGAGAGCATTTATCGCCATCTAGCTGATCGGCTGCCTGCCGAACTGCCGCCAGCGCCGTTGTGAGATCGAACGAAGATAAAGCCATGAGCTAGCGTCGCAACACCACCCAAAACATTACTACCAAAGCTAGCAGGATTAAAGCCGCAATCCCAATTGGCACCGAAAGGCCGGTTAGCGCTGGCAGCATTAGCCCCAGCCAAAACAGGCAAACAAGAAAGGCGATCGCCACCATAAAATCAACGGTGGTAGGCTTTGCCAGCTTGCTACCTATCACCCAATGCTTGCCGTTCCACCGCCAAGTGCGCTGACGATGATAGGGCGTCGATAGCTTGCCAATCGTGTTCGGATCCTCTCGCAGCTCAAAGATTTGCTCGCAGTGGTCGCAGCCCCAAGCTTCCGTCAACGTAATTGGAACTAGAGAGCCCTGGCGACAAGAGGGGCAAGGATAAGTTTTATTGAGATCTAAAGTCTGGTTCTCTTTGGGTTGCACTGGCAGTCCTACCAGATGAACGACGGGCTATGTATAGGAAAAGGTAGCGCAATTCAGTCGGTTCGTCAGGCTCCCCAACGATACATACTGCGCCTTCTCTAAATATCTATAGTTTAAAGGGAATAGTTTTAAAAAACTAAACGCTCATGTCAGAGACATCAGCGTTCAAGATTACAGATGGGTAGCCCTAGTCCTATCTTAATCTGCTACTCGTAAAAAGACCGCTTTTGGAGATGTATCACCTACAAGAACAGCTATTTATTTAATAAGCGGGTGAAGAGATTCGAACTCTCGACATCAACCTTGGCAAGGTTGCGCTCTACCACTGAGCTACACCCGCATGTGATTGCAGACTTATACTAGATTCCCAAATCGGGGAGCGTTTGTCAACTCCTTTTTAGCTCATTTGCTAGCTAGCTGTCTCTGCCGACACTGGCAGCGCTGGCGACTGGCTACCGGCAATCCCATTTGTAGAAGATGTCGGTTCACCGCTGCGCAGTTGAGGCATCAGACTGGCCATCTCCAGCGCACTCATGGCGTAGTTCCAGCCCAGGTTGCTCTTAATGCCGGCTCGCTCTAGCGCCTGCTGCATAGAATCGGTGGTGAGGACGCCAAAGACGACCGGCACACCAGTTTGAAAGCTGGTAGCCGCAATGCCTTTAGCAACTTCGGCGGCAACATAGTCAAAATGAGGCGTCTGACCGCGAATCACCGCCCCCAAACAGATAATGGCGCTATAGCGACCGCTCAGGGCGAGCTGTCTGGCCACCATGGAGACTTCAAAGCTGCCGGGCACCCAGGCGTAGTCTACTTGGGTGCCCTCAGGATCGACCTCTATGCCGTGACGCTTGAGACAATCTTGGGCACCGGTCAATAGCTTGGTCGTGACCAAATCATTAAACCGGCCAATCACGAAGGCAAACTTCATGGCGCTGGTCTGAGTGAAATTGCCTTCAAAAACTGCCATAGCGATTCAATAGATAGTGAAAAACAAACGGAGGGCTCGATCTTATCAAACCTGCCGAACTGACGGCCAAACTAATTGGCTAAACCACCAGATAGTTTAGACCACCCACCAGGACAACTAACGCACCCCATACAATAGAGCCCAGGAAGATCAACCGTTTGGACTGGTCCCAGTTGCTAGGCGAAGCATAGGCTACCGGTACGCCTATGATCATGACAAAAGACCACAGCACTAAAACAAACAGAGCTAGCTGAAAAATAATAGACATGATCTTCGTACTCTCAAAACACTATTTAATCGGAGTGAGGTCAACCGCTATTGAGCACTAGATCCGTCGGGGACTGGTCTGAAGCCAGCATCACTAAGGGACAATAGCTGATGATTCCTATATAGGTAAACTATCAAAAATCAGGCCCCTTGCCAAAGGAGTTTTATCTTTAAAAATGCTGCTATGGATTTAGTTTTGTGTCATACGATGGCTGATTTTGATACGCTGGGCGCGGCGGTTGGGATCAGCTGCCTGCGCCCGGGCAGCCGCATTGTCCTAACAGGGGGCGCTGACCCTACGGTGCAGGCGTTTTTAGCGCTGTGGCGAGACGAATATGCGCTGATTGAGCGGCGGGCGGTGTCGTTTGACCAGGTGCGATCGCTTACCCTGGTCGATGCCCATGATCGCGATCGCTTTGCCCCGGTCAGCGACTGGCTACAGCAGGCTGAGCAAACCAACCTGCCGATTTACATCTATGACCACCACGCCCCGGCAGATCCATCTACAGATGGCCCAGATCGCGATCAGCAGAGCGATTTGCCAACCGCCGAGGCCCATATAGAAGCGGTCGGCGCAGCCACTACTCTGGTGACAGAGCTGCTGCAACGCCATCAGGTTTCTCCCACGCCTTTTGAAGCAACGGTAATGGCCCTGGGCATTCACAGCGATACCGGATCGCTTACCTTTGAGCAGTCCACTGCCCGCGATGCGGCTGCTTTGGCCTGGCTCATGGCTCAAGGGGCCAATCAGCAGGTGATTGCCGAGAATAAAGACCCCGGGCTGTCACCTCAGTTGCAAAAGCTGCTCACGGCGGCACTAGAAGCCGTCGAAATTGAGCTGGTGCGGGGGCATCAGTTGGGGTGGGTGAAGCTAGAGACAGAGGGGTTCGTGCCGGGGCTGTCGGGGTTAGCCGGACGGTTGGTGTCGCTGCTGGGTCTAGATACGCTGCTGTTTTATGCCCAGTACCGGGCTCACCAGATGATTAAGGCGGTGATGATTGGGCGATCGCGCACAAATCCTCTTCTGCCCGATAGCGCTGTTGATTTGCGTCCAATCTTCGCGGCCTCAGGCGGCGGCGGTCATGCGCAGGCGGCGGCGACTATGCTTAAGGGCGAGCATGTAGAAGATCTTCAGGCAAGCTTTGAACGGGCGCTGGCAGCAGTGCGATCGCAAATTCCCCATCCGATCACGGCTCACTCACTGATGTCATCGCCTGTGCGCACCATTTTACCGACGACCTCGGTCGATGAAGCCCGGCGGATTTTGCTGCGCTACGGCCATGTGGGGCTCTGTGTCGTGACCGGCGAAGGCTCACTGGTCGGCATTATCTCCCGCCGTGACATTGACACGGCGCTGCGTCACGGGCTAGGGCACGGGCCAGTAAAAGGCTGCATGAGTGTACAGGTCAAAAGCATCGCTCCAGAAACCTCGATCACCGAGATTCAAGACCTGATGATTACCTACGATATTGGTCGCCTGCCGGTGCTTGAAGGAGAAAAACTAGTCGGCATCGTCACCCGCACTGATTTATTGCGGCAGCTGCATCAAACGCAGGGTAGGCCGCAGCTTAGCCCATCAAACGGGGGGCGATTGCCGCCTGCCGCTGAGACCCTGTATCAGCAGCTTCAAAGTCGTCTATCAGAGATTTGGCCCGCCTTAATGCTGATTGCCGAAGCCGCTGACCAAAGAGGCTGGGCGCTCTATCTAGTCGGCGGTGCGGTGCGCGATTTGCTGCTGAGCCTATCTGGAGAGCCCTATCCCCTGACAGATATTGATCTGGTAGTCGATGGTGCTGAATCGGGGGCTGGGGTGATGTTGGCCGAAGCGATGCGATCGCGCTACCCTCAAATCGCCGTGCAAGTCCACGGGCAGTTTCAAACGGCGTCACTGATCTGGCCGTCGCCTGAACCGTCAATGGGGCCATCCGTCGAAATTGATATTGCTACCGCGCGCACCGAATTTTATCCCTATCCTGCGGCTAACCCCGAGGTCGAAGCCAGCACGATTCGTCAGGATCTCTATCGCCGCGATTTCACCATCAACGCCATGGCCCTGCGCTTAAATGGGTCGCAGCCAGGTCAACTGCTCGACTTTTTTGGGGGTTGGCTAGATTTGCAACAGCGCCATGTGCGGGTGCTTCATGCCAATAGCTTTGTAGAAGATCCCACGCGCATCTTTCGGGCGGTGCGATTTGCGGTAAGGCTTGGCTTCACGCTTGATCATCAAACTGAACAGTTTATTGATTACGCTATTGATAGCGGCGTCTATGCGCGGCTACAGGCCGCTGGCGATAGAGTGCCCGCTCTGCAAACTCGCCTAAAAGCAGAGCTGAAGTACATACTTAGCGCCTCGCAGTGGGAAGCTGCCCTCACAAAAATCGACTCGCTGGGGGCGCTGGTCTGTTTGCACAGCAGTTTAGCGATGACCCCCATCCTTTGGCGACAGCTGCGCCGGATGGATCGGTGGCTAGATAAGTTTGAGGTGACAGCGCCCCGCTGGCTGATGCTGCTAGAGCTAATCATTGCTCAGCTCGCACCGCCGCTACGCGATCGCACCGCCGCCAACCTGGATTTAGGTGGCCCCAGCCTGCACCGGCTAAAAAATTTGCACCAGTGGGAAACTGACTTAGCCCAGCAACTACCGCAGGCGCATCGATCCAGCCAGCTCTACCAACTGCTGCAGCCCTACGAGCGGCCAGAACTGATGATGATGAGCGATCGCCACCCCATCACCCTCGGCCCGCAAATCTGGCAGTACATCGTTCGGCTCTCAGCAGTACCGCCGCTGATTAACGGTGGTACGCTAAAGCGATTGGGCTACAAACCAGGGCCTCAATTTCGCGATATCTTGACGGCTGCGCATGCCGCCATGCTAGACGGTGAGCTGACGACTGCCAGGGCTGCCGAATGCTACGTTTTAGACCACTATCCTTTAGGGTGATGCAGGCCCGCTGCCCCCATGACCTCTTGACATGACTTCTTAAACTTATGTCTATATCGCCCTTCAAGTCTGGTGCCAGCAAGTCGCCATCATCTGCCTCAAAAGCTCAGAAGCTCACGCTCTCTGAGTCATTGCTGATCACAGCAGGGCTAGCGGGCCTAATTGGGCTGGGGGGCGGCGCGATTGTTCGGTTCTCGCTATCTCATTCGCCTAATGCCAGTTTTCTCAGCCCTTTGCAGACTTTTCCTACGCTCTCTAGCTGGCCGCCGTCTGGATCCACTTCAGAATCCACTTCAGACACTGCCGATGCTCAAGCGCCCGCGACAGAAGATAGCGATCGCTCACCAGAAGCGCTGCCACTTCCTGCCTTCGAACGATTAGCGCCGCTCGCAGACGGAGCGAGCGACCAGCCTAGTTCGACATCTGGTGCCGATCTAGAATCGATTGACACCGCCACATTTGACAGCTTCGCAGATAGACAAAACAGCTCTCAGCCCGCCGATCCATGGGAGACGCTAAAGCGAGGCCCTGATCTGGGAATTGTAAAATCCCCCGCAGAGGCTGATCTCGATCCCGCTGGCGCTGATTACGATCCCTCTCTTGATGCGGCTGACCCTGAGAGCAGCTACAGCGGAGAAAATTACGAAGAGGACTATCCTTGGGTAGAAGAACCCGGTACGGGCGATCGCGCATACTACGAAGACAACGGTCAGTATTAGCCGTTCATCTGCCGTTTGACTACACCACTGCTAAACCACTGCTAAACTTCTCAGGATCAGCCCTCGGGCTTGCTATTTCATATAACTTTCTGAACATTCTCTGAGGGATGTTTATAATTACAGAAGTGTGAGTACGTAAACTTTTATGAGTAATCCAATGCTACAAGCTTTTTTTGTCGGTCGGGCGTTGGCCGCCGCTGTGGGTGAAAGAGCCGAGCATTTGGTAAGCGACGGCCTCAGTCAGCTGGGTAAGTTCGATGCTGAGCAGCGTGAAAACCTGCGTCAGTTTACAGAAGAGGTGATGGTCAGAGCCGAGCAAGAGAAGGCTGCTGCTGGCGCTGACTACACGACTGGCATGCCCGCCGGAGCTCCAACTGCTGCTGAAGACTTGCAGGCCACTATCGATAATTTGAGGGCTGAAGTTGCCCAAGCGAGAGCTGCCATTCAGCAGTACCGCCAAGATGCCTAGCGAGCGGTGGGGTCGCTTGGCCTGTCAGTTTTTGATTCTATGAGCGTAAAATGTAGGCTCGTGGTGATAAAGCTGACGATGGCTGACGAACCCTCCAGTTCAAGTTCGCGCAAAAATTTTTTCAAACTGTTTTAAAACGGGAAGCCTGAGTGTCTGCTGTCTCTAGAGAAAGTGAATCCCCCCCTTCGTCAGAGTCCCTGATGTCTCCGGTGCCGCCTGGTGACAGTCATGAGGCGAGGCAAAACGGCGATCGCAACGGTCACATCCAGGGTAAAAGTCTATTGGGTGCGCAGGCGACAGACAGACATCACGAGCGGGATACCGATGCTGAGCCCGTCAGATCTTCACCGTTGGATGACGCTTCTGTTCAGGCGGCTACAGCTAGTGGCCCAGATCACGCCTCACCTGTGCCGCCTCAGCTACCATCAGAGCAGCCAGCGACCCTGACCGACCGACCGCTGGCCGCTCCAGCGTCTTCAGCTCCAGCACCCTCAATCTACAGCGGTAGCACCTACCGTGATGGTGACTACCGCTGGAATAGCGGTAGCTATTCCAGACCGCAGCGATTTATCGATATTTGGTCGTTTGTACTTAAGCTGCTAGCCAAGCGTTGGCTATACGGTAAGGCTTGGAGCTATGGCGGTTCGATCACGCCCGAAAAGCAAAAGCAGCGGCGTCAGGAAATTGCTGTTTGGCTCAGAGAAACCTGCCTGAGCCTGGGGCCAACTTTTATCAAGATCGGTCAGCTTTTTTCCACCCGCGCCGATCTGTTCCCGATCGAATATGTAGCGGAGCTTTCTAAGCTGCAAGATCGGGTGCCTGCCTTTGGCTACCCGCAGGTGAAGGCAATCATCGAAAGCGATTTTGGCCACCCGCTTGACAAACTCTATCAGAGCTTTGATGTCGTGCCGATTGCCGCCGCCAGCCTAGGGCAAGTTCACTGCGCCCAGCTTCACTCGGGTGAAGAGGTTGTTGTCAAGGTGCAGCGGCCAGGGCTTTCTAAGCTGTTCTCGATTGATCTCTCTATTCTTAAGGGCATCGCTCAATACTTTCAAAACCATCCGGACTGGGGCAAAGGCCGAGACTGGATGGGCATTTACGAAGAGTGCTGTCGCTTGCTGTGGTTAGAGATTGACTTTCTGCATGAAGGTCGCAACGGGGACAAATTCAGGCGCAATTTCCGTGGCGTTGACTGGGTGAAAGTGCCTCGCATCTACTGGCGGTATACCTCGCCTCGGGTGCTGACAATGGAGTACATGCCAGGGATCAAGATCAGTCACTACGAAGCCTTGGAGTCAGCCGGGTTGGATCGTAAGCGACTAGCGCGGCTAGGGGCTGAATCCTATCTGCGTCAGCTGCTAACCGATGGGTTTTTCCACGCCGATCCTCACCCTGGCAATATTGCGGTGAATTTAGACGGGTCGCTGATCTTTTATGACTTTGGCATGATGGGCCAAATTCAGCCAGTGACGCGCGTCCGGCTGATGGATACGTTTGTGGGAATTGCCCAGCGAGATGCCGGTCAGGTAATGACGGCGCTGGTCGCTTTGGGCGCACTAGCCGAAATTGATGATATGGGGCCAGTGCGCCGGTCGATCCAGTATATTCTGGACAATATGATGGACAAGCCGTTTGAAGAGCAGTCGGTGACCGCCATCAGCGACGATCTCTACGCGGTAGCCTACGATCAGCCCTTTCGGTTTCCGGCGACTTTTACCTTTGTGATGCGGGCCTTTTCTACCCTAGAGGGTGTAGGCAAAGGGCTCGATCCGGACTTTAGTTTTATGGAAGCAGCTAAACCCTATGCGAGCGAGCTTATGACAAATGGTGGTCCCGGTGAGTCCAGCAGTATTTTGGGTGAAATTAGCCGACAGGCCGCGCAGGTAGGCAGCTCTGCGCTGAGTTTGCCCCGGCGGATTGAAGCTACCCTCGATCGGCTAGATCGAGGGGATGTGCGGGTGCGGGTGCGCTCTATCGAGAGCGATCGCATTCTCCGTCGCGGCAGCAATTTGCTTCTGGCAACGGGCTACACACTGCTAGTGGGCACTTTTACGCTCTCAGCCACGCTGCTGCTAATCTCTGACTTTTTAGTGCCAGCTGTGTTCATGAGCGTGCTTGCAGCGATCATGGGCATTACGCTCATCCGTCTGCTGATGAAGGTAGCCAAAGCCGACAGAATGCCCTAGTGCCAGTAACTACCGCAGAGGCACTGGCCTCACCTGTTAATTAAATCTATGAGCCCTTCCCTGACTGGTTTAGACTTTGCTGGCCTGAGCGACGTTGGACTCCATCGGGCGACCAATCAAGACAGCTACTATCTGTCGCCGACAGGCGATCTATTTATCGTAGCCGATGGTATGGGCGGTCACGCTGGCGGGCAAGAGGCCAGTCGGCTGACGATAGAAGCTATTAGCAATTGCGTGGCGGCCTATCGAGATAGCGATATTTCTTCGCCAGCGCTGCTGGAACGCGCTGTTCTTGCAGCCAATGAAGCCATTCTACGCGATCAGCGTCAACATCCTGAGCGGGCTGATATGGGGACAACGGTTGTCGTTGCCATGTTGAGAGACCGTCAGTTTTGGTGCGCTCATGTCGGTGACTCGCGGCTTTATCAGCTGTGTCAAGATGAGTTGCTTCAGATCACCCGAGATCATACCTGGGTAGCGCAGGCTCAGCAGGCAGGTGACCTCACCACTGAGCAACTGCTGCATCACCCTTGGCGGCATGTGCTCATTCAGTGCGTTGGCCGGGCCGATCTTCGCCAGGTCAATACTCAGCAGCTAAAGGTTCAGCCAGGCGACCGGCTTTTGCTCTGCAGCGACGGACTCACCGAAGAACTCGCCGACGATATGATTGTCACCTATCTGCAATCTGCTATGACCTGCAAAGATGCCGCGATCACCCTGATCGATGCGGCTAAAAAACGAGGAGGCAGAGACAATATCACCGTAGTTGCGCTGTCTATCTCCTGATTGTCCTGAATCGGCCAGTTATCTGGCCATTTTTTGACCTCTAGAGGGTTCTTTCATCCTGCGCTTAAGACGTATGCTATGCGGGGGTGATACTGTTGAGAAATATTCCCCACCCAAGGCGTTTTATTGGTGCGATCTTATGTTTAAGCGTGCGCTCATTTGTACTGATTTCTCAGATAGTCTTCAGCGCTTTGCCAACTTTGTACCTGATTTGGCTGAAGGCGGAATAGAGCACATTGTGTTTTTTCACAATGTACCCCTGATGACTTCTCGTGAGATTCCTTGCGTAGATGAAGAAAAGGTCAGGGAAGCCCATCAGCGCCTATTGGTAGCAGAGTCATCAGTGCCTGAAGGCACGACAGTCGAGATTGAGATTGCTTCTGGCCGACCCTCTGAGAATATTGTCAGGGCCGTTAAAAAGCATCAGGCTGACATCGTGTTTTCGGGGATGCCGACCCGCTCTGCTTTAAACGAACGGCTGTTTGGCAGTACGACCATGGGCATTGTCGATAAAGTCGATGTGCCGATGCTGATATTGCGGCCCCAGCTCGTTTCGACCTATCGTGAGGCTGAGCTTGCTCAGCGCTGTCAGCATCTCTTTAACTATTTGCTGGTGCCTTACGATGGCAGCGATAGTGCCAAAGAGCTAGTCAGTGAGATCAAAACTAGAATTCAAGCCGACCCCAACTGTTCGCTAGAAACCTGTCTGCTGTGCTGGGTCATAGACAGCGGTGGGCGGCTTTCTAAAAGCAATACGGTAGAAGCTGCTCAAGCCGAGCTAAGCAAGGTAAAGGCCGAGCTAGACGGCTTTGGTACCGAAATCAAAACAGAGGTGCGAATAGAGGTGAGAACCGGTAGCCCGCTAGATGAGATCCTCAAATCTGCGGAAGTGCATGATATCAGCGCAATCGCAGCCTACTCTGGCAAAAGCGGTAGCCTCTTAGACCTGACCACGCCTAGCTTTACTGACGCGCTGCTGAGAACGTCCTGGCACCCAATTGTCCATTTCCCCCGTCAGAAATGAGGTTAGATTTAGATTTAAAAGTCTAGAAATGTGTCTAGGCCGGGTTTAGCATCCGAATGCATGGCTTCGAGGTTCATCAAAATTCTGGGCTTGAGGTTTTCTTCTAATTCGCGTTTGAGCAACGCTTTACTTTCCTGGGGGCTGCCAATAGAAGGGAAATTGCGCGCTGTCGTAGTCCATTCTTTGAAAAGCTTACGCTGACCGGCAGCCACGTTGAGCAGCCGTACGTATCGGCATTGATGAGGCGCTTCTCTCGTGAAGAATAAAATCCGGTAGATCTGCGCGTCAGCCAACGTCCAGAGCAGGCGCTGCGAAGCTTCTATCTTGAGATCGAGATAGCAAGGCAGCCAGCGAGGGCCTTCTACCTTGTGGTAAAGCGCTGTCAGCCAAAGCACCATCGGATGAGGGGTCATGGTGCACATAAAATTGTTGTAGCGGGTATTGCGAATGCGCTTGTCAATTTCGGCAAGGGGCATCATCGCCCACAGGGTGGGAATTTTTTCTTCGCACCGACTGAGCAGCCGAGGGAAGACGATTTGGGCAAGGGGCATCTCCGGCGGCCAGCTCTGCTGCAGGTAGAAGCTTTCTGCTGAAGGTGGCTGGGCGACTGACGGCTGTTCCTGCTCGCTGCTGGCAACCGGTAGAGGTAGATGGGAGAGCCCGCTAGAGAGCCCAGTACCAGTCCGCTGAGAGACCTGAGACCCTGACCCAAAGCAGTCATCTATGGGGGCGATCGCCTCAATAATGCGATCAATCGTCTTCGGTCTGTCCTGCCGCTGTTTAGCCAGGCAAGCCATAATAATATCTTCTAGCGCTCGGGGCACCTGGAGACCTATTTCCAGCCTGGCAAATGGCTTGGGCTGGGCCAGTCGGTGAACTTTGTACCAGCTGCCAAACGTATTGTTAGTCGGCCTCACTGGTAGCATGCCTGAGAGCATTTGATACATCATCACGCCCAGGCTGTAGATATCGGTGCGACCGTCTAACTCGCGGCCTTCCATCTGCTCAGGGGAGGCGTAGGCGAGCGTGCCCATAAAGGTACTGGTCTGTTCGCTATCTGCCTGCAAGAGCTTAGCAATGCCAAAGTCTAAAATTTTGACCAGTTCCCCCATTGAGGGGTCAGATGTCACTAAGACGTTGCTGGGCTTGATATCTCGATGAATAATCGGGACGATCTCTCCCTTGACGAGAATGCCCGTGTGCGCAGTCTTCAGCCCCAAGAGAATCTGGCGCAAGAGCTCTAAAAACCTGGGCACCGGCAAAGGTTCTGTGCGGATAATGCGCCCAATGCTTTCCCCTTTGAGATACTCCATCACATAAAAAGGAATATCGTCTTCATTCACCCCATAGTCGGTCACGCGAACGACATGCATACTCTTTTGGCCGAGCTGAGCGCAAGTCATAGCCTCTCGCAAGAAGCGCTTGCGCATGTCTTCATTCAGCAGCGTTTGGGACAAAAACTTGACGGCCACGGGCACCCCGCCCAGCAGCGAATCACTGGCCAAATAGACTCTGCCCATAGAGCCCTGCCCAATGGCTTCAATCAATTCGTACCGATTAGAAATTTTACGACCAGCGTTAGGATCCGACATTCTCTAGGTGCTGTGGGGCGCTATTGACGAGTGATCTCTGCTTCTATGGTGCTGGTCAGATAGTGTCCGGCCATGACACCGCCCGAAAAGTGATAGCGTTCAGCGCTGAGTTGGCGCAGCGTCTCAAACCCAGTTCGGCGCTGTTTGTCGCTTAGCCCCCAGTAGCGCTGCACAATCGACTCTGGGGCAATCCAGCCCTCGCCTTCTACCTGACCTAAAAGGCTGTGCTGCAAGACAAACGTGTACTGACGATCCTGACTGGTCATCCGTCCCTTAGACTGCATCACAATCTCATCCTGGTCGCTATCGGGAAAAGAAAGTTTGGTTGCCACCATAAAGCAGCTACTGGGTTTCCACGCCACCAGAATTTTTCCCTTGACGACAGTCGGCAAAGCATCCCGAGTGAGCCAGTTGCCTTGCAATGTCCATCGACCGGGCTCAAGTAAAAAGCTGTGGCCCACAGCGCGATTTCCTCATGCCAGCACTTTTAGAATGCCCACTAGGGCGACCAGAGTTCACCGAGCAGGCAAGGCCGAGTAGCGCCGGTCACGCTGGGCAAGTTGCCAGGCACCTGATGCCAGCGCCAGTAAGCCAGGATGGCAAAGGCGATCGCCTCTTTAAAGTCTGGGTCGACCTGGTGCTGGTCGGTAGATCCGACCTGAGTTGCCGGTAGCCGCTGCTGTAGCCTGTCTAGTAAATAGCCGTTGCGACTGCCGCCGCCACCGACCAAAATTTTTGCGGGCAAATGTGGTAAAAACCGACGACAGTTCAGTTCAATCGTGGCGGCAGTAAAGTCTGTCAGGGTAGCTAATAGGTCTGCGGGGCTGAGATTTTGCGCCTGGGCAGTCTGCCAGCACCGCTCGGCGTAGGCGGCCCCAAACAGCTCTCGCCCGGTAGATTTTGGCGGCGGGGTGTGAAAAAAAGGATGCTCTAGCCAATCTGCTATGAGTGCTTTAGAGGGCTGGCCTTGTGCTGCCCAATCGCCGTTTTTATCGTAGGTATGGCGGCCTTGAGAAAGCTTGAAGACAGCCCAGTCAATCAGGGCATTGCCCGGCCCAGTGTCCCAACCTCTGATGCCCTTGGGCATGTCGAAGGATTGCCGATCTCGCTGCCAGGGCGGTAGGTAGGTGAGGTTGCCAATCCCACCAATGTTTTGAACGGCCAGATCGCAGTCAGGCTGGCTGAGCAAACAGGCATCGACGATCGGCACCAGCGGCGCGCCCTGTCCGCCCAGAGCGACATCGGCGGCGCGAAAATTGCTGATGGTAGGGCAGCCGGTTAGATGGGCGATCAGATCACCGCGACCGAGCTGTAGGGTATGGCCGAGTTGATCAGGTTGGGGGGGGCGGTGGTGCAGCGTTTGGCCATGAGAGCCGATCAGGTCAATATCGGTGAGATCGACATCTAGGGCGTCAATCGCCTGGACAAACTGACGGGCGATCTCATCGTCTAAATCGGCCAGATTTGCCAGGGTCGTCGGCTGATCGGCACAGAGGGCCAGAATGCGCGATCGCACTTCAGCCGAATAGGGATGCGTGATTCCCTTAACTAGCCGGACTGTGACCGCATATCCCTGCCCTGAGACCTCGACTAGCGCTGCGTCAATGCCATCGACCGAAGTCCCGCTCATCAAGCCGATTGCTCGCATCATACCGGTAGCCGGTCAATGCCCTTGTTATCGCCAATGACCACCATCAGATTGCCGCTCTTGAAGCGGGTAATTGGGCTGGGGTTAATAATGAACTTATCGTTGTCATCGGCTTTGGCATTTTCCCGGCTTAAGGCCATTAGCGTCAGGCCATAGTGATTACGCAAATCGACTTCCATCACGGTCTTACCTTCAAAAGACTGCGGCACTAGCACTTCTACAATGCTGTGGTCGGGATCAAGTTCAAAGCGGTCTAAAATGCCAGGCCGGGTGAGCGATCGCGCCAATTCGCAGCCCATCTCATGCTCCGGGAAAACCACATGGTCTGCGCCCACCCGAACCAGCAGCTTGCCGTGAATTTCGGAAGAGGCTTTGGCAACGACATTCGCGACACCCGCTTCTTTGACATTGAGGGTTGTGATGATGCTTTCTTGCACATAGTTGCCAATGGCCACAATCACCGTATCAAAGTCAGGAATGCCCGCTTCTATCAGCGCTGAGGGCTGCGTGGAATCGAGCTGGACTGCGTGAGCTGCAATCTGATCGGTCAAGACCTGGGCGACCCGGCTCTCATTAGAGTCTATGCCCATCACCTCGTAGCCCATGCCATGTAAGGTCAAGCAGACAGCCCGACCAAACCGGCCTAACCCAATCACAGCAAACTGACGATTAGTCGCCCTGAGATTTTTGAAAAACTTAAGAGACGAGATGTTCACAAGGAGGGCGATCGCTAAAGGACACAAAAAGGAGTTAGTTTGGGACGTTAAAGCCTGAGCGCTAGTCAGTGATGCGCTAGCTGGCGCGATCAGTTAGGCAGTCAGCTAAGCGTGAAAAATCCATTGAGAGTATCTAAGCATCTTACTGGTTTTGCTGAACTCTATAAATGTCGAGAGATATCGAGAGATTTGCTGCGATCGCATGAGCCGATCTAGCAGCGGCTGAGGCGGCCTGGGGGTAAATGCCTTCTGTCTATCGCTTAGTCCGTATTGTTCAATACCCGTGAATCAAACCCGGCACGCAATCGATTTCTTTCTTTGCTACGCTAGCTAGATGCTTCCTTGGGACAAGTACGGACGTGGATATTCAAATTGGTCGTGGTAAAACAGCGCGGCGCGCATACGGAATTGATGAAATTGCCCTGGTGCCTGGCGCTAGAACACTCGACCCTCAGCTGGCAGACACCCAGTGGCAAATTGGCCAAATCACCCGTGAAATCCCGATTATTGCTAGCGCTATGGATGGCGTCGTCGATGTCACGATGGCCGTCGAACTCTCTCGCTTAGGCGCGCTCGGCGTCCTTAACTTAGAAGGCATTCAGACCCGCTACGCAGATCCCGAGCCGGTTTTAGATCGAATCGCAGCGGTCGGCAAGACGGAGTTCGTTCCGCTCATGCAGGAACTCTATGCCCAGCCAGTGCAGCCCGAGCTGATTCAAAAGCGAATCGGCGAAATCAAAGATCAAGGCGGAATCGCTGCCGTTAGCTTGACGCCCGCTGGCGCTGCCAAGTTTGGCCAAATCGTCGCGGCGGCAGGCGCAGATATGGTGTTTGTTCAGGCAACGGTCGTTTCAACCGATCACCTCTCTCCTCAGTCAGTTTCTCCGCTGGATCTAGCGAAGTTTTGTCAGGAGATGCCCATGCCCGTCTTGCTGGGCAACTGCGTCACCTACGAAGTCACGCTGCAGCTCATGCAGGCAGGCGCAGCGGGTGTGCTAGTGGGTATTGGGCCAGGCGCGGCCTGCACTTCTCGGGGCGTCTTGGGCGTTGGCATTCCGCAGGCGACAGCGGTAGCAGACTGCGCCGCCGCCAGAGATGACTATCAGCGGGAGTCAGGTCAGTATGTGCCTGTGATTGCAGATGGTGGCTTAATTACGGGGGGCGACATTTGTAAATGTATTGCCTCAGGCGCAGACGGGGTGATGATCGGATCTCCCTTTGCGCGAGCTAAAGAAGCTCCGGGGCGAGGGTTTCACTGGGGTATGGCAACGCCGAGCCCAGTGCTGCCTCGCGGTACGCGAATTCAGGTGGGGACAACCGGCACGCTAGAGCAAATCTTACGCGGCCCGGCTCAGCTAGACGATGGTACTCACAATCTGCTAGGGGCGCTGCAAACCAGTATGGGCACACTAGGCGCAAAAGACATTAAAGAGATGCAGCAGGTAGACATCGTCATCGCTCCCTCGCTGCTAACAGAAGGTAAGGTTTATCAAAAGGCTCAGCAGTTAGGAATGGGTAAGTAAATTTACGCGAGTAGTTACGCGCAAATATTACTTAAGGATGAAGAAACCATCGGTAATCGTCGCTAATTTCTAAGACTTTTCTCCGATATCATTGGAAAGCGGTGGCAAATTACTAAGAGTCTCTTACAATTAGGTGTAAGCGGAGACGCAAGTTTCCGTTCACTCCTCACACCACACTCCGTCCAAATCTTCGGGTTTGGGCGGTTCCTTATTTAAAAGGCAGTGTCTTTAAATTGGGCGGTCTTAGTAGGTGACGGCCTGCTTTGTGGCGATCGCTCACCTCCTCAATCAAACAAATTGCCGGGTTCGCCGCAGGGGTAGGTTTTAGCGATGGGTTTTAGCTATGGTAAGATCTCAGTACATGAGAGACAAGGATTTTAAAGAATGTCAGCCGCACAGGTTACCGATTCGACCTTTAAGCAAGAAGTTCTAGAGAGTGAGACACCAGTCTTGGTAGATTTTTGGGCACCCTGGTGCGGTCCTTGTCGCATGGTTGCTCCCGTCGTAGACGAAATTTCTGAGCAGTACGATGGTCAGGTTAAGGTAGTGAAGGTCAACACTGACGAAAACCCCAGCGTAGCTAGTCAGTACGGCATCCGCAGTATTCCGACGCTGATGATTTTTAAGGGCGGTCAGCGAGTAGACATGGTGGTCGGGGCTGTGCCTAAGACAACGTTGGCCAACACGCTAGAGAAGTATCTATAGATCACCGCTGTCTACAAAACGCTGCCGGCTACAAAACACTGCCGGCTACACAACACTGCTGGCTACAAAACACTGCTGGCTACAAAACACTGCTGGCTACACAACACAAAGAACCACTGCTAAGCAGCGGGTCTTTGTAATCGAAGCGGTTTTTGCTCAGCCTGATTAGGGAAAATATTTTAGCAAGGGCACCTGGCCAGGTTCGAACAGATATTCTGAGAAGAAGGCTCTGGCAACGGCTAGGGCCTTTGCTTTGTCTGCATCTGCCTAGGTGGGGCGCATTGATATCACGGCTTGAACGCGATGGCTGGTACGCTGCCTCTTTCGTAAGCTACTGAGAGTTGGGGGGGGTTCCAGCTTAAAATGTAGCCACTTTCAGGAACTGACGATTTTTACTGACACGCACTATGGATGTTTCCACTTCTCAAAATTCAGATCGCAGCTCAAGCGATCGCTCTAGTACTCAGCTGCGCGCGAATGTTCTCCGCGTGCTAGACCGTCTGCACCATACAGAGCACGGGGAACTGATTGAGGAGATTTTTGAGACGCTGGTGCGGATGGCTGAGCAGGAAGCGGAACGACTCGATTGGAAGATTTTGAGTCATTCGCTGCTAGATATGGAGGAAGGGTTTAAGTCGTTCTTTCCCCACCGTCACATTCGTAAGATCACGATCTTTGGCTCGGCCCGAACGCCCGCTCACCAGCCGGAATATCAGATGGCGGCTGAATTTGCTCGGCGGGTGGTGAAGCAAGGCTTCATGGTGATGACTGGCGCTGGCCCTGGCATTATGCAAGCCGGCAATGAGGGAGCCGGGCGCGATCACTCCTTTGGCCTGAATATTCGGCTGCCCTTTGAGCAGGGAGCCAATCCGGTGATGGCGGGAGACGCCAAGCTGGTGGACTTTAAGTATTTCTTTACCCGCAAGCTGTTTTTTCTGAAAGAAAGCGATGCGCTCGCTCTGTTCCCCGGTGGGTTTGGCACCCAAGACGAAGGCTTTGAGTGCCTGACGCTGATGCAGACCGGAAAAGCCGGGCCGCTGCCAGTGGTCCTGATCGACCGACCCGGCGGCGACTATTGGAAAAGCTGGGATCACTATGTGCGCAACCGGCTGCTAGATCAAGGGTTGATTAGCCGGGATGATACGAGTCTCTACCATCTCACTGACAGCATCGACGATGCCCTAGAGTCGATTGAAAGCTTTTACCGGGTGTATCACTCCAGTCGATATGTCGGCGATCAGCTGGTGATGCGACTTAAAGCACCGCTCTCTCCCGGCGGCATCGACCGGCTGAATGAAGAGTTTGCAGATATTCTCAAGCAGGGCAAAATTCGCGAGGTCGGTGCCTTTGATCTCGAACGCGACGATGAGACCGCTGATTTGCCTCGGCTGGCACTGCATTTTAACCAGCGAGATTTTGGCCGACTGCATCAGATGATTCGCTATCTAGGCAACTTGGGTGTTTCCTGCGAAGCGGTTAAGCATCCCGAAACGAAGTAGATGTGGGCTTTGCTCGACAGGCAATTCTATACACCGTTTTGCAGATGTAGCAAAATGCCGTGGGCGATCGCTCTAGCCATCCGCGATCGCCACTCCGGATCTGCCAGATTAGGCGAATCTTCTGCGCCCGTCACAAAGCCTGTCTCGACCAAGATAGCGGGCATTGAGGTTTGGCGAATCACGTAAAAGCGCGCGCTGCGCACCCCGCGATCGCGCATCCCCATCGTATTCAGCACCGTAGCGTGAACGGTATTGGCAAATCGCTGGCCCGCATCGGATGCGTAAAACGTCTCTAAACCGTTGACCTCAGGGCGGCTCAGGCTGATGGCATTAGCGTGAATGCTGACGAAAACCGTCGCGTTAGCCCGTTCAGCAATCTGTACGCGAGGGGCCAGATCAAGCTCGTAGTCGCTGTCTCGGGTCATGACGACATTAGCGCCTTGCTCACGCAAAATAGCGGCCACCTGCGGAGCAATGTCGTTGACCACGACTTTTTCTTGCAGACCCCCAATGCCAACAGCGCCGGGGTCGCGTCCTCCATGTCCGGGGTCAATCACGACAGTAAACCGACCGTTTGGCAAGGTTGGCAGTTCATCAGGCGCTAGCTGACGTGGGGTGGCTGGCTGTGGTACGGGCTGCGATACGGGCGTGGGCGGTGTCCTTGTGACTGTGGGGGCGACTGTAGGGGCTGGTTCAGCCGTTTCTTCCCTCTCGTCAGGAATGCTGCTGATCGAGACATCTTTGGGCAAAATCACTACGCCCTCTGGGGTGGCGGAGATCTCCCAATCTGGACTTGTTTCCCCCAATGCCAGCGTGACCTGAGCGCTGGTTGGATCGTCTGAGACCGGGCCTATTTGCCAGTTCGTAACGCTGTAGCGATTGACTGGGAGGCGCAATCGCAGACTCAAAGCCGCCCTTGCCTGTGCAAACGTCAGGGTAATATAGCGCTGCCCATTTTCTTCAGAGCGGCTAACTTCTAGCTGAGGCGCTGCACCATCTGTGCTGATAAAGAACCCGTCTGCGGTTGCTAAAATCCTCTGAATTCGGGTGTCGCTCCCTGTAGCTAGCTGACCGGTAACGCTGCTTTCAGCTGTGTCGGCGACCGGGCTGCTGTCGCTATTGGCTGAGAGCGCATCAGGCAACTGCACAAGCCACTGCCGCGCGCTTTCGCCGCGAACCTGTAACTGGCTAGGATCGACTGTATAGCCTGAATTGTACTCAACGACGAGGCGAGTCGTGCCGGTATCCAGTTCGCTAGTCCGTATCTCCTTAATAGCCCCTTCAAAAGTCTGGGTTTCGGGTGTGATCAGCGCAGTCCCCGGCAAGTCTATAACGAGACGAGTCGGATTATAGAGCAGCTGGGCAGTGGGCTGAATGCGGTCATCTGTGGTGAAAGTCAGCTGGTTCGCTTCAGTATCAAACCGCCAGAACTGTAGCCTGGCCGCTTCGGCGGGCAGCGCTAAGAGAAGGGCTCCCACCAAAGAGAGTCCGGGCAGTAGACGATTTAATCTCACTATTTGCTTCCTTAATACCGAATGGCTCGCTGACTGGCTTTTAGCAGGGCGACTAAAGCTATACCGACTGATAAACTTTTTGCATCCTACTGTGTTGTTCACAACAGAATGAGTTTCATCAGAAAATTTGATACGATCTTCAAGTCTTTTGATTAATGACTGGCCGCTAATGCTTTAGTAGATACGTCCAGAGATTTGGGAACTCCCGACGTTAGCACTTCATGGCCGGTTTCGGTGACAAGCAAGTCGTCTTCTATCCGAATGCCAATGCCGTGCCAGCGATCCTCAATCACCGGCTGGCCCTCTTCTGGCTCATAGTTAGGCGAAATATAGATGCCTGGTTCTACGGTGACGACGTTGCCAGGGGCAAAGGGCTGCCAGGTTTTATCGAGGTTACGCAAGATGCCGGCGTCGTGGACATCTAGGCCCAAAAAGTGACCCGTCCCGTGCATAAAGAAAGCTTTGTGTTTTTTTTCTTCGATGAGTTTGTCTACGTCCCCTTTGAGCAGACCTAGCTCGACTAGCCCGGCAGTAATCACCTTCGTAGCGGCGTCATGAAAAGCATTGAAAGGCAGGCCAGGCTGTACCTGTTCGATGGCGGCTAGCTGGGCCTGAAGTACGAGATCGTAAAGGATGCGCTGTTCTTCGGAGCAGCGATCGCCGACCGGAAACGTGCGGGTAATATCGGCGTTGTAATAGTCATAGGCGCAGCCAGCGTCAATCAGCAGCAGATCGCCATCTTGCAGCGGCTGGTTGTTCTCTACGTAGTGCAGAATGCAGGCATTTTTACCGCCCGCGACAATCGACGGATAGGCTGGCCCTAGAGCGCCTTCCCTGCGAAAGATATTCTCGATGACCGCCTGAATTTCGTATTCGTAGAGACCCGGTCTGACCATGTCTCGGGCGGTATTATGAGCTTCTGTAGTGATGGCGATCGCCTGCCTTATTTTCTCTAGTTCAGCCGGACTTTTTACCCGACGAAACTGCTGCATCAGCAGCTTAGCGTCTTCTATGGCGACCGGCCCTTCGCCCTTTTTCGTCATCTTCCTGAGTAGATGCTGCCACAGGCTGATGACCCGGTCATTGAAGGCGCGATCGCGGCCAAAATGATAGTACAGCCGGGACGCCTTCATCACATACGGCGTCAGCTTTTCATCCAGCTCATCAATCGGATAAACCTCGTCGGCTCCGTAGCGCTCCTTAGCCGCTTCTACCCCCGTACGATAGCCGCTCCAGGTTTCCTTTTCCTTATCCTTGGGCTGCACAAACAGCACAAACTTATGCTCATCATGACTAGAGGTCAGTACCGCTACAGCGCCAGGCTCATTAAAACCCGTCAGGTAGAAAAAGTCGCTATCTTGCCGGAATAGATGGTCCACGTCATTGTGCATGACCGCCATCGGCGCACTACAAAATATGGCAGTGCCCTGACCAATGGCCTTCAGCACAGCCTGCCGACGCTGACGATACTCACTCTGCATAGACTTTTAGACGGTTAAAAATTGCAACCTAAAAAGCATAGCTTAAAACTTCGATGCGCATACCGCTGCTAGGCAGGCCGCTAGCGCTGACGGTGAGCGAATTGTCGCCTTGCGTAACCGGCGTGCCTGACATCAGTGCGATGAATTCACTCACGCCGACAATGTCGCAAGTCTCCGCATTAGCCGCTTGAGTGCGATAGTGAGTCGGAATCACAATTTTAGGATTGAGCGATCGCACCGCTTCTACGGCTTCTGCTGGTGTGTAAGCTTTAGGCCCACCACCTACCGGCACCAGCAAAACATCCGGGCGTCCAAGCAAAATTTTATCTTCGATAGAAATCGGAGCCGCTGCGCCGCCGAGATGCACCACCTTGACACCAGCCTGAGTCCAAGCCCAGGCCACGTTGGAGCCAAAGCGCCGCCCGTTCAGGCGGTCGTGCGGCATACTGATTCCCTGCACCGCCAGGCCATTGACGGTGTAGTCGCCCGGTTCGTCAATCACCTGCGTACTGGCATAGCGATCTGTTAAAAAGCCTTCGTCAAATAGCCGGCTGCTGAGCAAAACTAGCCCCGCATCGACCGCAGGCTCTTTGTAGCCAGCTGTGCAGCCAACCGCCTTAAACGGATTAACCAAAATGCGCTGACCGCCGCCTGCAAACAAAAAAGCAGTGTGGCCAAGCGCCGTAATCGCCAGCGAGCCACTTTGACTATTGCTTTGAGCCTGGTAAGACTGATAGCTAGAGACGAGCCCCAATCCCAGAGTGCTGACAAACGTCGCGCTGGCGTATTTCAACAGGTGTCGCCGTTTCATGATTTCCTTATCAAATTTTCCACAAGTGTTATATATCCTGCCGCATCGCGTGCCCTTCAGCACATAATCAGTAGGCCAGTTCGTTAAGGCGGATAGTTCCGAGGGCAGTTAGTTGAGGTCTTTTAGAAAATTTCTCAGCAGATCTTTCCCGCTCTCGGTGAGCACGCTCTCAGGATGGAACTGCACGCCCTGAATATGAGGGTAGTCGCGATGACGAACGCCCATGATGGTGCCATTGTCTACCCAGGCAGTGATTTCTAAAACGTCAGGGCAGGTATCTCGATCAATGATCAAGCTGTGGTAGCGGGTGGCGGTGAGAGGATCGGCTAGTCCGGCAAAAACGCCCGTATTGTTATGGCGCACCGGAGACGTTTTGCCATGCATTAGCTCTGGAGCGCTGACTACTTTACCGCCATAGACTTGCCCAATGCTTTGATGACCTAAGCAAACACCGAGGATAGGAATCTGCGGGCCTAGCTGCTCAATGATTTTCAGTGATACGCCTGCGCTATCGGGAGTGCCTGGCCCCGGAGAAATCACGATGCCGCTAGGCTTTTTGGCTTTAATCTCTTCCAAAGTGATCTGGTCGTTGCGAAACACTTCAATCTCGCGGGCGACGCTCAGGGTTTGGCCCAATTCACCCAGATACTGCACCAGGTTGTAGGTAAAGCTGTCGTAGTTATCAATGACTAAAATCATAGGTAGCCTGCCAGCGGCTGAAGAGTCAGTGAGGGTTTTACCTGACCTGCCCCAAATGACTCAGGCTAGGTAGGTTTGTAAATTATCCCAGAGTGGGGGCGCAAAAATCAGTACCGCAATTAGCAGTGCCACGATAGCAGCCATGAGGACGGCTCCAGCAGCGCAGTCTTTGGCTACTTTTGCCAGTTTGTGATAGGTCTGGCCAACGGTGAGATCGACGAGTGATTCAAGGGCGGTGTTGAGAATTTCCATCACCAGCACCGCGCCAATGGTCAGGCAGATAACGGCGACTTCGACGTGGCTAACCTGAAGCGCCCAGCACAGGATAATAGCGAGAACGCCGATGCTCGTATGTACTCTGAAGTTCCGCTGGGTTTGAAAAGCGTAGGCAATGCCCGCCCAAGCATACTTGAAGCTGGTGAAAAGGTTAGGGGCGATTTGCCAGGATTGCGATCGCTCAGCTAGAGAGGCGGCCACTTCAGCAGTTTTCTCACTGTGGCGCGCTAGCTCAGAATCGTGCACGAGTTGGGTATCGGCAGATTCGCTATCACCGGAAAACTGACTATCGCGAGAAAACATAGGTAAGCATGTCCTATTAGCTTCTCTTATGCTACGCTGCTTAGCCCAACTCGTCAGGTTTTAATCAGGCTAGTTCTATCAGGCTTAGCAGATGAGTTTGCCTGTCTAACATTTGGGTCAGGCTGACCTCATCCGGATGGTCCCAGCCCAATAGGTGCAGCAGCCCGTGAGCTGTCAGCCAGGCTAACTCTTTAATCAGGGAATGGTCGCTTTCTAGCGCTTGGCGAGCCGCCGTTTCTACTGAGATAATAATGTCGCCCAAGTACAGCGGCTGCTGCTCATATAGGCTTTCTGCGCCGGGCACGTGGGCTTCTAGCGCGGCAAAAGAGAGCACGTCGGTTGGCTTCGCCTGCTGCCGGTAGTCGGTATTGAGCTGCTGAATCTCGGCATCGTCAGTGAGCCGCAGACTGACCTCGTAGGCGTTGAGCGGAGAGAGCTGCGGGTCGAGGTCGCTAATCCAGGTCTGTAGCCAGGTTTGATAGTGAGCGATCGCTCCTCCCGCTACCTGCTCAACTGCGCAGCCATCGACAAAAGCCTCTACTTGAACCGTCGATAATAAGTTGATAGACATACTGCTTTTCTCAATACCTGCTTTATACCTGCCTTATCGGGTCAGGTAGGCCAAGCCAACAAACAATCCGATTAGCGCGACCGATGAGAGGAAAAAGTGATAGAGCGACGTGCCCCCTTTTTTGACCATATTGCGCATGGCTAGCTTAATAAAGCTTGGCGGTGGCTCATCAAGCGGTGAGGGTTTGGGCGCAGTGGCCACTGATTTGTCAGTGCTCATAATGTTTGGCAATGTTTAGCGGAAATACTTATCAGATACCTACAGTCTACACAGTGCTTTCTTCCAGCAGCTGATTTTCCTGCAAGAGATACGCTTGCGTGAACGCCTCCAAATCGCCATCCATCACATCAGAGACAGCGGTGGTTTCTACGCTGGTGCGCAGGTCTTTGACCATCTGGTACGGGTGAAAGACGTAGTTGCGGATTTGGTTGCCCCAAGCGGCTTCTACGATGTCGCCGCGAATGTCGGCAATGGCCTGCGTGCGCTGTTCTTGGGCAATCACTAGCAGCTTAGCTTTGAGCAGGGCCAGGGCTTTTTCTTTGTTTTGAAGCTGCGATCGCTCCTGAGTACACCGCACCGAAAGGCCAGTTGGCAGGTGAGTGATCCGTACCGCCGTCTCCACCTTGTTCACATTTTGGCCGCCCGCACCGCCCGACCGTGAGGTTTTCACCTCTAGATCTTTGTCAGGAATATCCAGCTCAATATCGTTATTGAGAATGGGCATCACCTCAACGCCAGCAAAGCTAGTTTGCCGTTTGCCATTGGCATTAAAGGGAGAAATTCTCACTAGTCGGTGAGTGCCCTTCTCCCCTTTGAGATAGCCATAGGCATAGCGCCCTTCAATTTCTAAGGTCGCTGACTTCAGCCCGGCCTCATCACCTTCAGACTTTTCTACCAGCTCAAAGCGATAGCCATTTTGCTCACTCCAGCGGGTATACATTCGCAGTAGCATTTCCGCCCAGTCTTGAGCATCGGTGCCCCCTGCCCCTGCGTTGATCGTCAGTACCGCGCCTGATTTGTCGTAAGTGCCCGAGAGTAGCTGCTGCAGCTCCCACTGGTCTAGCTCACGGTTGAGTCTGCTGACAGTTTTTTTAGATTCTGTCAGCAGACTTTCGTCGGCCTCTGCTTCCAGCAGTTCTAAGATCGCCTCAGCATCTTCAAAGCTGCTGGCCCAACCTTGCACTTGTGCCAGGCTCGACTTGTAATCGTTCAGATCTTGCAGGTGCTGCTGAGCGCTTTCTTGGTCATCCCAAAAATCAGGCTGTGCTGCCAGCTGCTCTAGATCGCTGATCTTGGCATTGAGAGCCGGTACGTCAAAGGTAGTCCTGAGCTTTGCCCAGGCGCTCAGAGATCGATTCTAGCTCTCGTTTGAGTGTGGTGGTATCAAACATACGGTTAGGGGGAGGGGGCTTTGCCGATTAGTTGCTGCCGTTAATCTCTGCCGTTAATGGCAATCAACAGTCGGAGAATAAAGACAAACAGGTTGATATAGGTCAGATACATCGACAGCGCTGCCGGTATCGCCTGGTCGTCGCGATAGGTGCGAGGCAGCACAAAGAAATCTACCACCGCCGCGCCGACAAACAAAATCACACCAATGGCCGAAATTGCAATCTCAAGAAAATTAGGCGCGTACACTCCGAAGAAGCTCAGCGCAAACTGACCAACAATCACAACCAGCAGGGCTAAGATCCCTAGCTGGACGGTTTTAGTCAGCGCCATACCGTCTTCTTCAGACAGATTAGACCCAATCGGACGCGCGGCGATAAAGGTGATACCGCAGGCGAGGGCCGCAAACCCAACTCCCTGAATACCGACACCGCTGCTTTGCAAAGCCACCGAGACCAAACCGCTCAGCGTGTAGCCCGACAGCAAGCTGTAGGTAGCTAGTAACGGCAGCGCTACGCCATTGTTGCCCTTAAGCGCAATGCCACGGGCCACGAAAAATAGGGCAATCTCGGCTACTAAGGCAACGAAAAAGGTGGTCATAAACAGGCTAGGGTTGGCCCCCAGCACATTTAATCCGCCAAAGGTGCCTGCTGCGGTGAGGATGAGACCACCGCCAACAAAAGGCAGCGCATTGGCGATCACATTGGGGCCAACTAGCGCCTGACCTTTAGCGTCGCTGATCGCCTTACGAAAATTACTGGTGTTGCTCATATAGATAAGCGCTCTCAAAGAATAGAGTTTCTGTTTATAAAGTTTACTGAATTCATTGCCATCTGACGATTACGGTTCTCTCGCCTACTTTTCGACATTGGCTGGTGACCTAGTCAAATCGACTCAATCAGATTGCTCGGGTCGTATTGGTTCAACCTCACGGTTTTGAGAATCGTTTTGCGCTTCGGGAAAAATCTACTGCGATTTCTGATCTACTGCGATTTCTGGGATGGAGCGGTGCTAAAAGCGTGCGGTTAATTTACGTAGAAACCCCGTATGAAAGTAGGCCGATTCAGGCATGTCAGGCCGGGTCTGAGTGGGGGAAATAAATTAGCCGAGCGGCAAACATATTCCGGATATCTACTGAACGGCGCAGCAGGAAACGGCTCTGCGAGACACTTTGCCGGCGGTGTGGTGCGTGTTTGATTTGTGTCTCTATGCGTGGATCCGCCTAAGTATCGGTGGGGTGCCCTGAGTGACTACCGTGTTTCAACGATGGTGAGCTAAGGGCCTCTTCCCGAGAATGAGTTTAATTCACGCACCGCTTCGACGCAGAAAATCCTGCAGTTACTATGGTTTCTTCAAAATCGGCACAGCTTCGTTCTCGTGGCATGGAATTGCTCATGCAGTATAAGCAAGATCGTTCGGTTCGGCTGCGTAATGAACTGGTGCGGCTGAACGCTGGCTTAGTTCGTAAAATTGCGCATCGGGTCAGCCATCAGTGCGCTGAGCCGTATGAAGATCTTGAGCAGATTGGTTACATTGGGCTGATCCGTTCGATTGAGCGTTTTGACCCGAGTCAGGGGTGTGCTTTTAGCTCTTTTGCAGTGCCTTACATTCGCGGCGAAATGCTGCATTTTTTGCGCGATCGCGGCACTACCGTTAAGATTCCCCGTCGCTGGCAAGACTTGCAAAAGGAAGGTCAAAAGCGGCAATCTGAACTAATTCGTGAGTACGGTCGTCAGCCTTCTGATATTGAGATGGCAGCAGCGCTAGAAGTGTCTGTGCAGGAATGGCGGCAGGTAAAGCTTGCGAATAAAAACCGGATGCCGCTGAGCCTGGATGCTACGGTATGTCACCAGATTGATTCGAGCATTACCTTGGGTGATACCTTGCCGGACGCGCACTATCAGCTGCTGCAAGGGCTAGAAGAAGATCGTCAGCAGATCCAGCGGGCGATGAATCAGCTAGAGGAGAAAACTCGCTCAGCAATTGAGTTTGTATTTTTCAAGGGGCTTTCTCGTAAGGAAGTGGCCGAGCGGATTGGCGTCAGCCCGATGACGGTGACTCGCCGCATTCAGCGCGGGGTAGAGCAAATGATCGTTTATCTGCAACCTCAGCCGGGTGAGCAAGATGAACTGTCGTCACTATCAGAAACACTCTCTACAGAACTCTGCTAAATATTATTCCAAAGTATCCGTGTGAAAGTATTCCTAAGGTATTGAACTCTCCTAAGTGAATAGGTCGGCGTGGTTGAATTGGATCGCGCCGACTTTTTTTATGTTTTGTTGCGAGGCTCTGCCTGGGGTCGTGGATTTAGCCGTTAGAGAGAAAGATTCAGCCGCTGCGCGTATTAAGCTTTAGAAGTTAGCGCGATCGCACAGATACAGAGGAGGCCCTATGGTCACTGCCGAAGCAATTTTTCCGGTGAGTCAGACTCAGGGCACTGGGCCAGAGCCTGAAGCCGCGGCTGAAAGATTTCACCAGTTGCAGGCTCAGCTCGCAAATCGCTGGCAGTCAATAGATGCGTTTGACCGGCGGCCCCGGCAGATTTTAGTAGTGCCTTCTCTCAGCCTGGCTCAGTCTGAACTGATGAAAATTAAAGGCGTGCATCACTACGAAGAGCGGTTGCTGTTTTCACTGATTCGGCTGCGCAACCCTGAGACGCGCATTATCTATGTGACCTCTCAGCCGCTGCACCCCAGCATTGTGGACTACTATTTAGAGCTGCTGCCGGGTATCCCTAGCTCTCATGCGCGCGATCGCCTCGACCTTTTTTCAACCTACGACTCTTCGTTGCGACCGCTCTCAGAAAAGATCTTGGCTCGCCCCCGGTTGATTCAGCGCATTCGGGACAGAATTAAGCCCGGTGAAGCCTACATGACCTGCTACAACTCTACTGAGCTAGAGAAAGAACTGGCGCTAACGCTGAACTTGCCGCTGTTGGCAGTTGATCCCGATCTGCTGCACTGGGGTACGAAGAGCGGCAGTCGGCAAATTTTTGCAGAGTGCGGGTTGCCCCTTCCCGATGGCAGTGAGCTGACTCACAGTGCAACAGAGTTAGCAGAAGTCACAGCGGCGCTGTGGGAGCGGCAACCCGAGCTGCAGCGGATCGTCATTAAGCTGAATGAAGGGTTTTCTGGAGAGGGTAATGCGCTACTATTGCT
Organism: Leptolyngbya sp. BC1307; assembly: GCF_002286735.1. Classification (GTDB taxonomy): domain Bacteria; phylum Cyanobacteriota; class Cyanobacteriia; order Phormidesmidales; family Phormidesmidaceae; genus Phormidesmis. The sequence goes on along the minus strand of NZ_NRTA01000003.1, from coordinate 5,481 downwards.
AGCGCCCTTAGCTGATGTTGCGCCTGGCAAGGCCGACCATTCGGAGCGGGCGGCGGCCATCAGAGCAGCGATGCCCCAACTGCGCTACCAGTGTGATACCGAAACCTGGGAATCTTTTGAGCTGAAAATTGAGGAATTGGGGGCGATCGCCGAAGCCTTCATCGAAGGAGAGCAAAAGTACTCTCCCAGCGTGCAGGGGCGGGTCACCCCTCAGGGCGAGGTCGAAATTCTCTCGACCCACGATCAGGTACTGGGCGGCCCCGATGGCCAAATTTTCTTAGGCTGTACTTTCCCGGCTGACGATGCCTACCGGCTGGCGCTTCAGGAGATGGGCCGTAAGGTCGGCGAAAACCTGGCGGCAAAAGGCGCACTAGAGCGCTACAGCGTCGATTTTATAGCGGTAAATCAGCCGCAACAGGCTGAGCCCTGGCAGCTACACGCCATCGAAATCAATCTGCGCAAGGGCGGCACAACGCATCCCTTCATGGCCTTAAAGCTGATGACCAATGGAGCCTACAGCTGCGAAGACGGCAAGTTTTACACCAAAAATGGTCAGGCAAAGTACTACCGGGCTTCTGACAATTTGCAAAAAGATGCCTATCGAGGGCTACTGCCTAACGATCTGATGGACATCATTATGGGTGAGCAGCTGCACTTTAGCGCCATTGATGGGGTTGGCGTTGTGTTTCATTTGATGGGCTGTCTGAGCGAGCACGGCAAGCTTGGCCTCACCTGCATCGGCAATACGCACCGCGAAGCTGAAGCGATTTATGAACAGGTGGTGGCAGCGTTAGACCGGGCAACTCAATAATTAGCTCAGATCGAATAATAGGCGACCTGACGACACCGGACACCGATCAGTAATTACCCTTCGCGACTCTGGCCATCTCTCGGTTATCCTGCTTTTTCTTCAGGCTTTCGCGCTTATCGTGCAGCTTTTTACCCCGACCCAGGGCGATGCTCACTTTCACCCGACCGTCTTTGAAGTACATTTTGAGGGGAACTAGCGTCAGGCCCTGCTGCTCAGTTTGACCGATTAGCTTGCGAATTTCCTGCTTGTGCAGCAGCAGTTTGCGCACGCGGCGAGGTTCGTGGTTGTAGGCCAGGCTGGTCATGCTGTGCGGCGAGATATGCACATTGTGCAGCCATGCTTCGCCGCGCTTGACATTGGCAAACCCGTCTCGCAGGTTGACTTTGCCAGCGCGAATCGACTTGACCTCAGTGCCGGTCAGGGCGACACCCGCTTCGTAGGTTTCTAAAATTTCGTATTGGTAGCGGGCCTGTCGATTATCGGCAGCAATTTTGATGCCGCCGCCGCTATTTGGACTCTGTTTGGCCATAGAAAATCGGTCTTTAAGGGGCGAGAAGAAAGCAGCAGTGCTACTTTGGAAATTTAGACAAGGCTACACAGCAGTGAGGCCATATCCCCTATGGTACTCAATCGGGAGCAGGCAGGGGAGCAGGCGAGGACGTAGACTCGGCGACGATGCACCACTCATGTAGCTCATAGTTTACGCAGTGATTGGCCACTAAGGGATCGGCCTCAATGATGGTTTTGGCGGCAGCTAAGGAGTCGGCTTCAAAAATCAGCATGCCGCCCCCCCGCTCTGCCCAATATCCGCTGCGAGCCCGATGTCCATTTGCGATCAAGCTGTTAACGTAGTCAACATGGGCAGCTACAAACCGATCAAACCGGAGCTTGTTAACGATGCCACGCTCAATTTTGACAAACCAGGCCATCGCTAATCATCCAATGCGTCTATAGCCCGACGCGGCCATGCTCATGCCACTACTCTGGGCTTTTATCAGATTATTCTATGGGCAACAGCAAATCTGTGGGACTTAATGAAAAATCGGATTTGATTTCTTCAAGCCGGAAGCGATTTTTTATTGCTCTGCTGCCTCCCGAAGAGGTGCGGGTGCGAGCGAATCAAGTGAAAGCTGTGATGCGCGATCGCTATGCTAGCAAAGCCGCCTTTCGCTCACCGCCCCACATTACGCTGCTGGCCCCGTTTGAATGGCCCGTTGCCGAGCTGCCTGAGCTAGCGAGTACGCTGAGCGATTTTGCGGCCAGTCAGCCGCCCGTGCCGATAACGCTAGAGGGCTTTGGCGCGTTTAAGCCGCATGTGATCTATATCAACGTGGTGAAGAGCGATCGCCTGATGACCATTCAGCCTGATCTGCTCGCCTATTTAGAAGATCGGGTCGGGCTAGTGAGTGAGCGCGATCGCAACCGCTCCTTTATCCCTCACCTGACCGTTGCCTTTCGCGATCTCAAGCCCAATATGTTTCGTCAAGCCTGGTCGGTGTTTCAGCATCAGGAAATCCATTTTGACTTCACAGTTGGTCAGCTGACGCTACTTATTCACAGCGGCCAAATGTGGACGGTGAAGGAAAGCTACGAGTTTGCCAATCCATCAGTATAGTTTGCTAGCGCTGCCACGCTGCCTGAAAGAAATCGCGCTCACAAGTCATAGCATAGCGATAAGTCGAGTGGGTCAGCGCTGTCTCGGGTGAGTGCTGATCGACCAAATCTTCTAGCTGCTGAGCTAGTGGTTCAAACTCATTGCTGCTATAGGTCGCAATCCAGTCTTTATAAATATGTGAGGGCATGCCGTTTTTAGCCAGCGCCTGACCCAGGTAGGCGTAGAGCCGCATACAGGGAGCCATCGCCACAGCGGTAATGCCCACTGGCTGGCTCCAGGCTGTTGCTAATAAAAAATCGGTGTACTGACGAGTCGCTGTGCCGGGTTCTACCGTTGTAATATCAACATTCCAGGACTGGGCATAGCTCTGGTGCAGGTGCAGCTCTTGCAAAACGCCGGCTGCCAGGCTGTGAAAAACCTGAAAACTCTGCCAGTCGGGCGCTTTAGCAGCGGCAATACTATAGGCCCGCGCAAACGCCTCCAAAAAGAAGGCGTCTTGCCCGACGTAGTAGGCAAACTTTTCCTTTGCCAATGACCCGTCGCCAATGCCCTGAACAAAAGGATGGCTCAAAGCGGCTTCGGCTAAGTCCTGATTGGCATGCCAGAGGGTGGCAGATAGCGTCACAGCAGCACCTATGAAAGCGGCGCTCACCATCATAGCGCGGTAGATTGAGTGAGCGGGGAGGATGTAATCGCCCCGCTTTCGTTTCTCAAAACAGCGCTTCTGACTTCCGCTGCGCTAGATCACGGCGCCGGGTTCTACTCGGCGAATAGCCACTACGGCGGGCTTAGGGGCTGCACTTTCGCTCCGGTCTGGCCAGTTCGAGCCGATAGGTACTTCACGCGACTGCATAAAGACCTCTCCCGCCGTCGTCTTTAAGGCAAATTCACGAGTTTCAACGGCCATCGCTTGTCGAGTGCCGTTGCGCTCGCCAGGGTGCTGAGCTGCCAAAAACAGAGTCGTGCCGTCGGCTGTGAAGAACGGGCCAGTGAGTTCACACTCCATCGGACCGTAGGCAAACATTTTGGCTTCTCCAGCAGTTTCCCCGTCTAAAGCAATTTGCCAGAGAGAGTTGTTGCCGTATAGCCCGAGCAAATCCTTATCGCTCAGTGCTTTACCTGCTTCATCCTGACGCTGAGGAACGGCGTTGTTATGTGTGCTCGTTGACATGTCAGTGACCACCCAAAGGTCGCCCTGGCTGTCAAACTCCAGATTGTCTGGATTCGCAAAGCCGATGCCGCCCTCTGCGGGTTCGCCGCCTGTGGCAAACATTTCCCAATTAAACGTCAGGGCCGCCGGATCATTGTTGGCTTCAATGAGCTTCATGATCCAACCCGCCTCATAGTCTGGCTCGCCTTTAGGGCCAGTGAAAATGGCTTTGTCGGGTCCGCCATCACCCCCTGCTGTGCCTGAGGTAAAGGCGATAAAAAGTGTTCCATCTTTAGCCACGTCTGTATCTTCAGGCCGAGCGGTGGCGGTCGCACCAGCGGCGTTGGCAGCAAAGTGAGCGTCAATCAAAATTGCCCCCTGCTTTTCTAGATCGCTACCTTCGTACAGGTCGCCTAAGGTCGCAAAGTTGCCTTTAAAGGCATTGACAACCGCGTCGTCTTCGATTTCTTCAAAGCCGCCTTCGGGGCGTTTAGGCAGGGGAACCATCTCCCCAACGACACTGCTGGGCAAAATCGGATTGACCGGTGTCTCTAGAGTCAATGGAATCCAGCTACCAGTGCTGTCGGCGTTGAATTTGGCGGCATAGAGCATGCCGTCGGTAAGCAGTTGGGAATTGGCTTTGTCGGTGGGGTCGCTGACGGTGCCTGCGCTGATGAATTTATAGAGATGTCCGCCCCGGCGATCGCATCCCGAGTAAAAGGCCAGCTGTTTACCCGTTTCTACCCGAGTACCGACTGCTTCATGGCGGTAGCGCCCCAGCCAGGTGTGCTTGGTGCCGTAGTCATCTGCGTTGCTCGGGTCAACTTCTACAATCCAGCCATACTTATTGCCCGCTAGCCCTAAGACATTGCCCTGACCGTCATAGCCCTTATCAAAGACCTTTTCACTGGGCGAAAAAGCGGAGCCATCGCCGTAAACTGCTTCGGGCACCTGGCTTTGAATATTCTCTTCAGCACTGAGAACGGTACCCCAAGGCGTAGTTCCGCCAGCGCAGTTACCAAAAGTCCCAATAATCTGGTCGCCTAAGCCATCGGTGTAGCCGTTGACTTCAGTTTTGGTAAAGACCGCAGCAGCGGGGCCAGTGGTCTGGAGATAGCGGTCGTCTTCTAGTCCAGAGATGCCAGAGATACGGCGATCGCTCTCAGCCGCCACTCGCATCCAGCTACTGTCGGCCTGCCGCCGCACAAAGATCACGCCCATTCCCTGGTCAAGCAGCGCCGCTTTAGAAATTTCCTCGATCTGAGTCTTGAGCAGCGTGCCATCGGCCAGAGTAAACGCATCGACCTCATCGCCTGTCGCCGCTAATGCCGCCAGCACTTCTTCAAACGGTAGAGATTGGCCAATCACCGCCGGGTAGGTCTGCTCCCAAGTTTCCGCACTGATGTACTCAAAATTGACTGTGAGGTAGCCCTCGTCTGCTCCGGTCGGGATAAAGGAAAGATAGTCGTTGTTATAGCCAAATCGAGAGTCGCCAACGGGATCTCCCCAAGCGGCAATCACATTGTAGGTAAAGCCTTCAGGCAGTACCAGGTCATCTTGAATGGCATAGTCGGCATATGCCATCGGCTGCCGCTCAGCGCTGATCTTGACTGCGCCATAGGGCATAGGCCCCTTTACCGGTGAAAAGGGAGCGGGCGGGGTGGCGGCGATCGCAGTGCCCTCTGCCACACGACTAGAGGCGATCTTTCCCTGTGCTTGCGAATTTAAAGAGCCGCCCAAAGATCCAATCGCGGTAGACCCAGCGGCCGCACCCAAAAACAGCAAAAACTGCCGACGCTTTAAACTCATAGGAGTTACGCATTGACAGCAAAACGAAACTATGGTCAAGCGAAAGTAGCTTCTGTTACGTTTTCTAGAATAAACTGTCGAATGACGGGGACAAAG